>NZ_LDTB01000054.1 GCF_001476895.1 Sphingomonas endophytica
CCCGATCGTCGCCGCGATGGCCGACCCCGCCGCCGCCGCCCCCGAACGCGCCGTCGCGTTCCAGGGCGCGCCGGGCGCGAACAGCCATGTCGCGGTGCAGGAGGCGTTCCCGGAGGCGCTGCCGCTGCCGTGCTTCAGCTTCGAGGATGCGCTGGACGCGGTGAAGACCGGCGCGGCCGATTGCGCGATCATCCCGATCGAGAATTCCCTGCACGGCCGCGTCGCCGACATGCATTTCCTGCTGCCCGAATCCGGGCTGGTCATCACCGGCGAGCATTTCCTGCCGATCCGTCACGCGCTGATCGGCTGCGGCCCGCGCGACGGCGTGACCAGCGCGATGAGCCATCCGCAGGCGCTGGGGCAATGCCGCCACTGGCTGAAGGCGCACGGCATCGTGCCGGTGAACTATCCCGACACGGCCGGCGCGGCGGCGATGGTCGCGGAACTGGGCGATCCGGCGGTCGCGGCGCTGGCCCCGCCGGGCGCGGCGGCGATCTACGGGCTCGACCTGCTGGCGACCGACATCGCGGACGCCGACCACAATATGACGCGCTTCGTCACGCTGGCGCGCGGGGCGCGGCCGCTGACCGGCGAAGGGCCGTGGATGACGACCTTCATCTTCGAGGTGAAGAACGTTCCCGCCGCGCTGTACAAGGCGATGGGCGGATTCGCGACCAACGGCGTCAACATGACGAAGCTGGAGAGCTACCAGCGCGGGGGCAGCTTCGCCGCGACCGAATTCTATGCCGATGTGGAAGGGCGGCCCGGCGACCCGGGATTCGACCGCGCGCTGGAGGAACTGGGGTTCCATGCCAAATGGGTGCGCGTGCTGGGCACTTATGCCCAGGCGCGCAAACGCGGATGACGAGTCGCGCCGCGCCGGCGCGCTCATGATCGCGCGTCGCGCGGCCCGGAATTCCGCCGGAGCGGCACGCCGCCACTCAGATCGCGGTCACCGCGCCGTTCGCCAGTCCCCAGGCCGCATAGCCCCCCGCCGCCACCGCGATCCCGCAGGTCACGCCGAACAGCACATAGCCGACATAGGTCAGCATCGGCGGGTTCGCGCGTGCCAGCTTGCGGTTGCGCGTCGCGCCCGCCAGCACGAAACTCAGCAGCATTCCATACGTCAGTGCGACGGCTTCCAGCATTACCCGCCCCTCGGCTCGACAAGTTCATGGTCGCCCCCCGGCGTCCGTGGGCGGGTTAACCATATCCGCGAGCCACTACGAAGTCGTTAACGCGCGCCCTGCCGCTTGCCTCTCACGGTTCACCGAGTAACAGGCGGGCATGTCCATCCGACTCGCCGTCTTCGATTGCGACGGCACGCTCGTCGACAGCCAGGCCAACATCTGCCGCGCGATGGAGCGCGCCCATGAAGCCGCCGGGCTGGCCGCGCCGCCGCGCGCCGCGATCCGCGCGATCGTCGGCCTCAGCCTGGTCGAGGCGATGGCGATGCTGCACCCCGCCGGCCCCGCCGATCTGCATCACGCGCTGGCGGAGGATTACAAGGCGATCTTCCGGCGGATGCGCGAGGACGGCGAACTCGATGCCGAGCCGCTGTACGACGGGATCGTCGAGGCGCTCGACACGCTCGCCGCCGACGGCTGGCTGCTGGGGGTCGCCACGGGCAAATCCGATCGCGGACTGTCGCATGTGCTGGCGCAGCATGGCCTGACCGACCGGTTCGTGACCCTGCAGACCGCCGATCGCCACCCGTCCAAACCCGATCCGGCGATGTTGCGCACCGCGATGGCGCAGGCGGGCGCCGCGCCCCATATGACGGCGATGATCGGCGACACCGGCTTCGACATGGCGATGGCACGCGCCGCCGGTGCGCGCGCGATCGGCGTCACCTGGGGCTATCACCGCGAGGAACAGCTGCGGGCGGCGGGCGCGCAGGCGATGGCGCGCGTCTGCATCGACCTGCCCGGCTGCGTCCGCGCATGAGCGATCCCGCCTTCCCGCGCTGGATCGCGATCGTCGCCGTCCGGCTGGCCGCCACGGCAGGCGCGCTGTTCGGCGTCGTCCTGCTGGCGCGCGCCGGGACGCTGGCCCCGCGCCTGCTCGGCATCGCGATCGTACTGAGCGCGCTCTGGATGATCGCCACCGTCCCCCGCGCGCTCGCGCACCGCTGGAGAAGCCCGAAGTGAAGCGTTTCTGGACCGACGTGATCGTTGCGGACGATCGTTCGATCCTGTTGGACGCGCGCCCCGTCCGGACGCCGGGCCGCGCCGCGCTGGCCCTGCCCACCGCCGATCTGGCCGCGGCGATCGCCGACGAATGGCGCGCGGTCGGCGACACGATCGATCCGCGCGCGATGCCGCTGACCGGCCTCGCCAATGCCGCGATCGACCGGGTCGCCGCCACGCCCGACGCCTTCGTCGCCGATCTGGCGCGGTACGCGGAGAGCGACCTGCTCTGCTATCGGGCGGACGGCCCGGCGGAGCTGGTCGCGCGACAGGCGGCGGCATGGGATCCGCTGCTCGACTGGGCGCGCACGCGCTACGACGTGCATTTCACGATCGTCACCGGGATCATGCACCGGCCGCAACCGCCCGCGACGCTGGCGCGACTGGAAGAGACGGTGGCCCGTCGCGACGCCTTCCAGTTGGCGGCCCTGTCGCCGCTGGTGACGCTGACGGGCTCGCTGATCGGGGCGCTGGCACTGGCCGAACGCGCGGTGAACGCCGATGCCTTGTGGTCGGCGGCGATGGTCGACGAGGACTGGCAGCTCGAACGCTGGGGCGAGGATTCGCTCGCCACGCAGGCGCGGGAGGGCAAACACCGCGATTATGACGCCGCTGCCCGCTTCCTGGCACTGCTCGGCGCGTGACGGAAGCCGGCGCTCGCTCTCACGACTTGTTAAGTTAATCAAGGTTACGGACCGGATCCGCACAGAGAGGGTGTGAGCGTGCAGCGGAGGTCGACATGTGGAAAGAGCTGGCCCGTCTGAACGAGGAACTGGTCGTCGCCATGCAGAACCATCGGGATGTCTGCGATGGCGCGATCGTGGACCTGCCGACGATCGCGAGCCTGCGCTGGCGGATCGCCGGTATCAGCCGCCAGCGCCTGGATCATCTCAACAACACGGTCCTGCCGACCGCGGAAGCGACCGCGACCGGCGAGTTCGCCCGGCGGCTTCAGGCGCTGAAGGAGTCGACCCCCGCGTATCGGCAGCAGATTTCCGCCTTCCTCGCCGCATGGCCGACCGCTGCGATCCCGGGTGACTGGGCGGGCTATCGGTCGGAGTCGCTGGCGATCCTGGCGGTGATCCAGCGACGACTGGCCGATGAAAACGTGCTCATGCAACTGGCCGCGCGACGTGGCAGCCATGCGGGCGACGCGCGCGAGGCGGTCGCATCGCTTCGGGCCGAGCTCTGGCGGTGACGCGCGGGCGCGACGGAACGCGCCGTCAGCCGGCGGGGGTGCGCAGCTTGCGGATGAAGCCGATCAGCCCCGTCTGCCGCGAGCGCTTCAGCCGCTCCGCCGCCAGGATCGTCTTCACCTTGGCATAGCACGACTCGACATCGTCGTTGACCAGCACATAGTCATAGCCGTCCCAGTGGCTGATCTCGGCATCGGCGCGGCTCATGCGGCGTTCGATGATCTCCTGCGCATCGGTCGCGCGGCCTTCGAGACGGCGGCGCAGTTCCTCCATCGACGGCGGCAGGATGAACACGCGCACCACGTCGCCACCGGCGATCTGGTGCAGCTGCTGCGCGCCCTGCCAGTCGATGTCGAACAGCACGTCCTTGCCCTCCGACAGCATCGCGTCGACCGGCGCGCGCGGCGTGCCGTATCGCTGGTCGAAGACGTGCGCCCATTCCAGGAATTCGTGGTTCGCGACCATCTCGCGGAATTTTTCCAGCGAGACGAAATGATAGTCGCGGCCGTCCTCCTCGCCGTTGCGGATATCGCGCGTGGTGGCCGACACCGACAGCGACAATTCGGGCTCGCTGGCCAGCAGCATCCGCGCGATCGTCGACTTGCCCGCGCCGGATGGCGAGGACAGGACGAACAACAGTCCACGGCGCTTCATATTGTGCGGATCGGCGGGCGAGCGATGAGGCATGTGCGCTGATGCCCCGCCATGCCGCACTGCGTCAAGCGGGGTCAGGCGCGGAGCCGCGCCGCATGCCACGCCAGATGATCGGCCATGAAGGTCGAGATGAAGTGATAGCTATGGTCGTATCCCGACCGCATCCTGAGCGTCAGGTCGATCCCCGCAGCCGCGCACGCCTCCGCCAGCAATTCGGGGCGCAATTGCTCGGCCAGGAACGAATCGGCATCGCCCTGATCGACCAGCAACTCCTTCACCCGGGCGCCGTCCTCGATCAGCGCCACCGCATCATGCCGGCGCTTCGCCGCCATGTCGTCGCCCAGATAACGGTCGAGCGCGCCCCCCCACGGCACCTGCGTCGGCGCGACGATCGGCGCGAAGGCGGAGACGGCACGGAAGCGATCCGGGTGGCGCAGCGCGGTGGTGAGCGCGCCGTGCCCGCCCATCGAATGCCCCATGATCGACTGCCGCGCCATGTCCGCCGGAAACGCGGACGCGATCAGCGCGGGCAGTTCCCCGGTGACATAGGACCACATGCGGTAATACGCCGACCACGGCGCCTGCGTGGCATCGACGTAGAAGCCCGCGCCCTTGCCGAAATCCCACCTATCCTCATCGGGCACGTCGTCGCCGCGTGGGGACGTGTCGGGCGCGACGAAGATCAGCCCGTGCTCGGCGCAGGCGCGGCGATATTCGCCCTTGTCGGTGACATTGGCATGGGTGCAGGTCAGCCCCGACAAATACCACACCACCGGCAATTTCGCGCCCGGCGCGTGATCGGGGACATAGACCGAGAAGGTCATGTCGGTCCCGGTCGCGGTCGAGGCGTGGCGATACACACCCTGCGTCCCGCCATGCGCTTTCGCGGTAGAGACGGTTTCCATCATCAAGTCCTTCTTCCTTCCGTCATCCCGGCGCGGGCCGGGATCCACCGTGCCGCACGTTCAGACGGCCTGGCGTTCGCGGAACAATGGATCCCGGCCTTCGCCGGGATGACGGCGGCGGGCGTAGACGTCAGGCGGGAACGCGATACGCGCCGCACAGCTTGTTGCCGTCCGGATCGCGCAGATAGGCCAGATAGAGCGGCCCGAACGGCGTCGTCCGCACGCCCGGCGCGTCTTCGATCGCGGTGCCGCCGTTCGCGACGCCGGCCGCATGCCATGCCTGCGCCTGTTCCGGCCCGGTCACGGCGAAACCGATCGTGCCGCCATTGGCATGGCAGGCCGGCTGGCCGTCGATCGGGGTCGAGACCATGAACAGCGCCCCGCCGTGCATGTAGAGGATGCGGCCCTTGTCGTCCTGCATCCCCGGCCTGCCGCCCAGCGCGGCGAACAGCGCATCGTAAAAGGCCTTCGACCGCGTCAGATCGTTCGACCCGACCATCACATGCGAAAACATCCGTTCCCTCCCCTCAATACACCACGACGCTGCGGATGCTTTCGCCCGCGTGCATCAGGTCGAAGCCCTTGTTGATCTCGTCCAGCGTCAGCCGGTGCGTGATCATGGGGTCGATCTCGATCATCCCGTTCATGTACCAGTCGACGATCTTGGGCACGTCGGTCCGGCCCTTTGCGCCCCCGAACGCGGTGCCGCGCCAGTTCCGCCCGGTGACGAGCTGGAACGGCCGCGTCGCGATCTCCTTGCCCGCCTCGGCCACGCCGATGATGATCGACGTGCCCCAGCCGCGGTGACACGCCTCCAGCGCGGTGCGCATCACCTCGGTATTGCCGGTCGCGTCGAAGCTGTAGTCCGCGCCTCCATCGGTCAGCTCCAGCACCTTCGCGATCGTCTCCTCGCGCGACAAGCCCTTGCTGTTCAGGAAGTGCGTCATGCCGAAGCGGCGGCCCCATTCTTCGCGGTCGGGGTTGATATCGACGCCGATGATCCGCCCTGCCCCCGCCAGCTTCGCGCCCTGGATGACGTTCAGGCCGATCCCGCCAAGGCCGAAGACGACGACATTCTCGCCCGGCTGGACCTTGGCGGTGTTCACCACCGCGCCGACCCCTGTCGTGACGCCGCAGCCGATATAGCAGCTGGTATCGAACGGCGCGTCGGGACGGATCTTCGCGACCGCGATCTCGGGCAGGACGGTGAAGTTCGAGAAGGTCGAACAGCCCATGTAATGATAGATCGGCTGCCCCTTGTAGCTGAAGCGGGTCGTGCCGTCGGGCATCAGCCCTTTCCCTTGCGTCGCGCGGATCGCGGTGCACAGGTTCGTCTTGCCCGACAGGCACGACTTACACTGACGGCATTCCGGCGTGTACAGCGGGATGACGTGATCGCCCGGCACCACGCTGGTCACGCCCGCGCCGACCTCGCGCACCACGCCGCAGCCTTCATGGCCCAGCACGCTCGGGAACAGCCCCTCGCTGTCCAGCCCGTCCAGCGTATAGGCGTCGGTGTGACAGATGCCGGTCGCCATGATCTCGACCAGCACCTCGCCCGCCTTCGGGCCTTCCAGATCGAGCTCGACGATCTCCAGCGGCTTCTTCGCCTCGAACGCGACGGCGGCGCGGGTCTTCATGCGGGATGCCCCTATCCTGTGTGTCGGGCGGGGTCATATGCGGCGCGTCGAGCGGCTTCAAGATCGACGCTGACCCGATGCCACATGCGAAAGGGCGTCCGGCATGACGGCCAATGCCGCCATGCCGGACGCCCTGCGATCGCCGCGCCGTGTCGGCGACCCGCGCCCTTTAGATGGCGGTCGCGCCCGCCTTGCTCGCCTTGCGGCGATCATAGGCCTTTTTCGCGACATAGGCACCGCCCAGCGCCATGCCCAGCGGCCCCATGCGCGTCACCGCGCGCGTCGCGATCATGCCCAGCAACGCGCCGCCGGCGCCGCCCTTGCCGTCACGGCGGTCCAGCTCGCGCCCGACCAGCGCGCCCAAAATCGTGCGAATCATGCCTTCACCCTCTCCGAAATAGTGTCGCCCAGAACCTCGATGCCCTTCAGCACGCCCCAGCCCACCGCATAGGTCGCGGCGACCGGCAGCACGAGCTTCAGGACGTTGGCGGTAATCGCACCGTACAGCGCACCGTCCGCCGCGCTGTCATCGCCCGACATGGCGTCGATCGCGCCTCCGATCAGCGCGCCGATCGTCGTTGCACCCATGATGGAAACCCTCGTTCGTTACGCAACAACAATGCCGCGTCCCGCCTTCGGGTTCCGTCGTGGATCAGCGGCCCAGCATCGTCTCCGGCCGCACCACGCGCTCGAACGTATCGGCATCGACCAGCCCCAGCGCCAGCCCGGCCTCCTTGAGCGTCAGCCCTTCCTGATGCGCGTGCTTGGCGATCCTGGCGGCATCGTCATAACCGATCTCGGGCGCGAGCGCGGTGACGAGCATCAGCGAGCGGTCGAGCAGCTCGGCGATCCGCGCCTCGTTGGCGCGAAGGCCGTCGACGCAGCGTTCGGCGAAACTGTCGCACCCGGTCGCCAGCAGGTCGATCGAGCGCAGCACGCTGGCCCCGATCATCGGCTTGAAGACGTTGAGTTCCAGATGCCCCTGCGCGCCGCCGACCGTGATCGCGACATGGTTGCCCATCACCTGCGCGGCGACCATCGTCAGCATCTCGCACTGCGTCGGATTGACCTTGCCCGGCATGATCGAACTGCCCGGCTCGTTGGCCGGCAGGTCCAGCTCGCCCAAACCGCAGCGTGGCCCTGAGCCGAGCAGGCGGATGTCATTGGCGATCTTGGTGCACGCCACCGCCAGCGTGTTCAGCGTCCCCGACAGATGCACCAGCGGGTCGTTGCTGCCCAGCGCCTCGAAGAAATTCTCCGCCGGGCTGAACGCGATTCCCGTCAGCCCGCGCAACTCCGCGCAAAAATCGCGGGCGAAGCCGGCGGGGGCGTTCAGCCCGGTGCCGACAGCCGTACCGCCCTGCGCCAGCCGGTCGGTGCCATGCTCCACCGCCGGCTCGATCCGCCGCAGACAGCGGTACAGTTGATGCGCGTAACCCGAAAACTCGTCACCCAGCGTCAGCGGCGTGGCGTCCTGCAGGTGCGTGCGCCCGATCTTGACCAGATCGCGCCACTCGGTCGCGCGCGCGTCCAGCGACGCGTGCAGCCGCTCGACCGCCGGGAACAGCCGCTGCCGCACCGCGATCGAGCAGGCGATATGCAGCGCGGTCGGGAAGCTGTCGTTCGACGATTGCCCGCGATTCACATCGTCATTGGGATGGACCGGCGACTTGCCGCCGCGCGTGCCGGTCAGGATCTCGTTGGCGCGCCCCGCGATCACCTCGTTGACGTTCATGTTGCTCTGCGTGCCGCTGCCGGTCTGCCAGATCACCAGCGGGAACTGATCGTCGAGTTTGCCGCCCGCGACCTCGGCCGCCGCCTGTTCGATCGCATCCGCCTTTTCCGCCGACAGGCCGTGGCGACGGTTCACGCGCGCCGCCGCCTGCTTGACCAGCGCCAGCGCGTGGACGATCTCGATCGGCATCCGCTCGCGCGCGCCGAACGGGAAATTCTCCAGGCTGCGCTCGGTCTGCGCGCCCCAGTAAGCGTCGACGGGAACCTCGATCGGGCCGATCGAGTCGGTTTCGGTGCGGGTATGGCTCATGACAGGGCAACTCGTGCTCGCGCCGCTTGTTGCATGTCAATCGCAGAAACCCGCCCCATTGACCCCGCCACGCCGACGCGGCACCCCACCGGCATGAGCGATACCTTCGACCGTCTCTTCGCCACCGTCGCGTCCCGCAGGGGCGCGGACGCCGACAGTTCCTACACCGCCTCGCTGTTCGCGCGCGGACGCGGACGGATCGCGCAGAAGCTGGGCGAGGAAGCGACCGAGACGGTGATCGCCGCCATGGGGCCGGACGCGCGCAAGATCGTGCCGGAGGCCGCCGACCTGATCTATCACCTCTGCGTGCTGCTCGCCGATGCCGGTCTGACGCTGGACGACGTGCGCGCCGAACTCGCGCGGCGAGAGGGGACCAGCGGCCATGAGGAAAAGGCCGCGCGCGGCCCCCGCCCCCTGTCCTTCCGCGCCGAATAAAGGATGCCCCGATGAGCGTCGACGCCACCCTGCCCTATGACGACGGCAACATCTTCGCCAGGCTGCTGCGCGGCGAGATCCCGTCGCGGCGCGTGTACGAGGACGATCATACCATCGTCTTCCACGACATCGCGCCGTGGGCGCCGACGCATTTGCTGGCGGTGCCGCGCGGTTCCTACGTCAGCTGGGACGATTTCTCCGCGAATGCCGGCGAGGCGGAGATCGTCAGCTTCACCCGTGCGATCGGCCATGCCGCACGCGAGGCGGGACTGGTGGCCGGCGGCTACCGCCTGATCGCCAACACCGGGCTCGATTCGCATCAGGAGGTGCCGCACCTCCACGTCCACATCCTCGGCGGCCGCGCGCTCGGTCCCATGCTGGTGCAGAACGACGGTCGCGTTTGATACCGTCACATTGACGCAACACTATTGCGCGCCCGTGATCCGCCGCTAGGCTCCCGCCATCAGACTTTCCGGGGGCTTCGACCTACATGATTTTCGGGCGCGTCAAACCTCTCGACGCTATCCTCGCCACGGCGGAGAAGAAATCGCTGCACCGCACGTTGGGCTGGTTCCAGCTCACCTTGTTCGGCATCGGCTGCGTCATTGGCACCGGCATCTTCGTGCTGACGGCGGCGGGCGCGCAGAAGGCCGGTCCCGGCCTGATGCTCGCCTTCGCGATCGCGGGAGCGATCTGCATCGTCGCGGCGCTGTGCTATGCGGAGATTGCCGCGATGATTCCTGTGGCGGGATCGGCCTATACCTATACCTATTCGACGATGGGCGAGTTGCTCGCCTGGACGGTCGGCTGGGCGCTGATTCTCGAATATGCGGTTGCCGCCAGCGCGGTCGCGGTCGGCTGGTCCGGCTATTTCACCGGCACGATCCTCAACCAGTTCATGGGGATACACCTGCCCGCATGGCTGTCGGCGGCGCCCTTGGCGCTGGGCGGCGCGCCGGGCGGGTTCATCAACCTGCCCGCGATCGTCATCGCGCTGCTCATCACCTGGCTGCTGATGATCGGCACGACCGAAAGCGCGCGCGTCAACGCCGTGCTGGTCGCGATCAAGGTAACGGCATTGAGCGCGTTCGTCGCGCTGACGCTGCCGAGCGACTATTTCAGCACCGATCGCTTCAATCCCTTCCTGCCGGCCGGCGTCTTCGGCGGCTTCGGCACCGGGGTCGGCGCGGTCGGCGCGGCGGCGACGATCTTCTTCGCCTATGTCGGCTTCGACGCGGTATCGACCGCCGCCGAGGAAACCAAGAACCCGCAGCGCAACGTACCGATCGGGCTGATCGGCTCGCTGCTGTTCTGCACCGTCTTCTACATCCTGGTCGCGGCGGGCGCGATCGGGACGATCGGCGGGCAGCCGATCATGGGGCCGAACGGCATTCCCTTCCCGGCCGGGTCGGAGGAACTGGCGCGTCAGTGCGCGCTGCCGCAGCATAAGGACGCGTTGGTCTGCTCGGGCGAGGCGCTGGCGCACGTCCTGCGCGTGATCGGCTGGTCGGGGGTCGGCAACCTGCTCGGCATCGCCGCCTTCGTCGCGCTGCCGTCGGTGATCCTGATCCTGATGTTCGGCCAGACGCGCATCTTCTTCGTGATGAGCCGCGACGGCCTGCTCCCCGAGCGGTTGTCGACCGTCCATCCGAAGTGGAAGACCCCGCATATCGTGACGGCGATGACCGGCGTCGGCGTCGCCTTCGCCGCGGCCTTCCTGCCGGTCGGGCAGCTGGCCGACATCGCCAATGCCGGCACACTCTATGCGTTCATGATGGTCGCGATCGCGGTGATGATCCTGCGCCGAACCGCCGCGCACCAGCCGCGCAGCTTCCGCACGCCCGTCCTGTGGCTGGTGGGACCGCTGACGATCCTGGGCTGCGTGTTCCTGTTCTTCAACCTGCCGTCGGCGGCGATGCTGGTGCTGCCGGTATGGGGCGCGATCGGGCTGGTGATCTACTTCGGTTACAGCCGCAGCCACAGCCATCTGGGGCGCGGCATCGTCGAGGTGCCCGAGGCGCATTGATCGCCGTTGTCGGGTGAAAAGGGGCCGGGAGGAACATCCTCCCGGCCCCTTTTTTCATATCGTCGGCGCATTTATGTCACCCGTGCGCCCGGAAGACGCAGCGATGGCCCCTGCCGGCGCGGGGGCGACAGCGTTCAGGCCGTCGGCGGCACCGCACCGCGTCCCTTCAACTCGTCGCGGATCTCGCGCAACAGCACCACTTCCGCCGGCTCGGCGGCGGGTTCGGCGGTCCCGGCAGCCTTCTCGCGCTCGACGGTCGCGATCACCTTGTTCACGCTGCGCATCAGCAGGAACACGATGAACGCCAGGATCACGAAGTTGATGACGACGGTCAGGAACTCGCCATAGCCCAGCAGCGGCACCCCCGCCGCCTTCAGCTGCGCGTAGCTGTCGACCGACCCCTTATAGTCCGCCGGGATCGCGCCCAGCCGGATGAAATAGCTGGAGAAATCGAACCCGCCGAACAGCGCGCCGACCACCGGCATGATGATGTCGTCGGTCAGCGACTTGGTGATCGTCGCGAACGCGCCGCCGATGATGACGCCGACCGCGAGGTCCAGCACGTTGCCGCGCGCGATGAACGCCCGGAAATCCTTGAGCATATGACGGCCTTTCCCTCTTGTTCTCGCGAACAGGGGGTAAGCGCGCTTTTTCGCTTCGCCAAGCCATGCGCGCTGCGGTAGCAGTCGCGGCCATGACCCACGCCCCGCACCGCGACGCCGCCTTTCCGCCCGAAACCGCCTGGGAGGGCCGCTATATCAAGGTCGTCACGCAGGGCGGCTGGGAATATGTCGCGCGGCGCGGCGGCATCCAGGCCGCGGTGATCGTCGCGATCGACGACGCGGACCGCGTCGTGCTGGTCGAGCAATATCGTGTGCCGCTGGGGCGCCGCTGCCTCGAATTGCCGGCCGGGCTGATCGGCGACACCGACGCGGGCGAGGCGGTCGCGGTCGGCGCCGCGCGCGAACTGGAGGAGGAAACCGGCTATCGCGCCGGACGGATCGAGGATCTGGGGTTCTTCCATTCCTCGCCGGGAATGAACAGCGAGGGCTTCACGCTGGTGCGCGCGCACGATCTGGAAAAGGTCAGCCCCGGTGGCGGCGAGGCGGACGAGGACATCGAGGTCCATCTCGTGCCGCGCGCCGAGATCGCCGCCTTCGTCGCGACGAAGCGCGCCGAGGGCGTGGCGATGGACGTCAAGATGCTGGTGCTGCTGGCGGACGAGATGGTCGCCTGACCACCAGCGTCGCCCCTGCGCAGGCAGGGGCGCATGTCTCTGTCGTCCCGCGATACAAGCGACACACACGCACCGCGTAGGTGGCGACGTTCTCCACCAACCACACAGACATAGGCCCCTGCCTACGCAGGGGCGACCGGCTTTGGCATCGACGTCTGGCGCTCGATCGACATCGCCCCCGCCTGCGCAGGGACGACGGCGTCAGCGGAAATTGTCCGCGTAACTCTGCAGCTTCAGCGTCTTGGTCGGCGTCGGGATGACCGTGAACGCCAACCCCTGCGCCTCGGCATAGGCCACCGCCGCCTCGCACGACGGGAAGGCCAGCCGGATCTGGTCGCGCGTGTCGCCGCTGCCGGCCCAGCCGGTCAGCGGATCGGGCTGCTTGGCCTCGCCGGGCTCGAATTCGAGCTGCCACGTCTCGGTCCGGGCCTTGCCGGATTGCATGGCGTTCTTCGGGCGCTGATAGATGCGGGCGGTCTGCATGATGGCTCCTCCTACGGTCCACGCGGCAAACAGGCAATGGTTCCGCGTCAGATGACGGACCAATCTTGCGGGGCCGTTCGCGCCACCTATATCGCCCTTCGTCACACGCGGTTGCGCTGCCGTAACGGGGCGTGTCCGCACTCGAAGTCACAAATATGCAGGGGCTAGGTAAAGCACTCATGGCAAAAGTAATCGGTATCGACCTCGGCACCACCAATTCGTGCGTCGCGGTCATGGAAGGCGGCAAGGCCAAGGTCATCGAGAATGCGGAGGGTGCGCGCACCACGCCGTCGATCGTCGCCTTCGCCAAGGACGGCGAGCGGCTGATCGGTCAGCCCGCGAAGCGTCAGGCCGTAACCAACGGTGACAACACGATCTTCGCGGTGAAGCGCCTCATCGGCCGCCGCTTCGACGATCCGGTCACCAAGAAGGATACCGAGCTGGTCCCCTATCACATCGTGAAGGGTGCCAATGGCGACGCCTGGGTGCAGGCCGGTGGCAAGGATTACAGCCCCTCGCAGATCAGCGCCTTCACGCTTCAGAAGATGAAGGAAACCGCCGAATCGTACCTCGGCGAGACGGTCACGCAGGCGGTCATCACCGTTCCGGCCTACTTCAACGATGCCCAGCGTCAGGCAACCAAGGACGCCGGGCAGATCGCCGGCCTCGAAGTGCTGCGCATCATCAACGAGCCGACCGCGGCGGCGCTGGCGTACGGCCTCGACAAGCAGGACGGCAAGACGATCGCGGTCTATGACCTCGGCGGCGGCACGTTCGACGTCTCGATCCTCGAGATCGGCGACGGCGTGTTCGAGGTGAAGGCCACCAACGGCGACACCTTCCTGGGCGGCGAGGATTTCGACAACAAGATCGTCGATTACCTGGCCGAGGGCTTCAAGAAGGATGAGGGCATCGACCTCACCAAGGACAAGCTGGCGCTCCAGCGTCTGAAGGAAGCCGCCGAGAAGGCGAAGATCGAGTTGTCGTCGGCTGCCTCGACCGAGGTCAACCTGCCCTTCATCACCGCCGACCAGAACGGCCCGAAGCACCTGGTCAAGACGATCACGCGCGCCGATCTGGAGCGTCTGGTCGAGGATCTGATCAAGCGCACGCTGGACCCGTGCAAGAAGGCGCTGGCGGACGCGGGCGTGTCGGCCAGCGAGATCAGCGAAGTCGTGCTCGTCGGCGGCATGACCCGCATGCCGCGCGTGCGTGAGGTCGTGAAGCAGTTCTTCGGCAAGGACCCGCACACCGGCGTCAACCCGGACGAGGTCGTCGCGATGGGCGCCGCGATCCAGGCGGGCGTGCTGCAGGGCGACGTGAAGGACGTGCTGCTGCTCGACGTGACCCCGCTGTCGCTGGGCATCGAGACGCTGGGCGGCGTGTTCACGCGCATGATCGATCGCAACACCACGATCCCGACCAAGAAGTCGCAGACCTATTCGACCGCTGACGACAATCAGCAGGCGGTGACGATCCGCGTCTTCCAGGGCGAGCGCGAGATGGCGGCGGACAACAAGCTGCTCGGGCAGTTCGACCTGCTCGGCATCCCCCCCGCCCCGCGCGGCGTGCCGCAGATCGAGGTGACGTTCGACATCGACGCCAACGGCATCGTCAACGTGTCGGCCAAGGACAAGGGCACCGGCAAGGAGCAGCAGATCCGCATCCAGGCATCGGGTGGCCTGTCGGACGCCGACATCGACAAGATGGTCCGCGACGCCGAGTCCTTCGCGGAGGAGGACAAGAAGCGTCGCGCGGCGGCCGAGGCGAAGAACAACGCCGAATCGCTGATCCACACCACCGAGCGTCAGCTGGCCGACAATGGCGACAAGGTGGACGAGTCGCTCAAGGGCGAGATCCAGTCGGCGATCGACGCGGCGAAGGCGGCGGTCGAGAGCAATGACCCGGAGCAGATGAACGAAAAGAGCCAGGCGCTGGCACAGGTCGCGATGAAGCTCGGTCAGGCGATCTACGAGAAGCAGCAGCAGGCCGATGCCGCCCCGCAGGGTGACGCCGCGCCCGAGGCGAAGAAGGATGACGTGGTCGACGCCGAATTCTCGGAAGTCGACGACACGAAGTAACGTGACATCCTGGCCCTCTCCCCGGTGGGGAGAGGGTTGGGAGAGGGGTAGTGAGGAAAGCCGACCATGCATCGCACGTCAGCAGCCGTGGCCGCCCCTTCGCAAACTACTACCGTCCACTCCAACCCGTCATCCCCGCGCAGGCGGGGATCCAGAACCTCTGACGTGGCGATTGAAACCCCAGCGTCGGTGCGTCTGGATCCCCACCTTCGCGGGGATGACGGCGTTAATTCCCGGGTCGTCCGCACCGCCCTGACGGAATGCCGATCCGACCTAGAGGCCGCATGACCGAAATCGACTATTACGAGCTGCTCGAATGCGAGCGCACCGCGGATGCCGCGACGATCAAATCGTCGTATCGCAAGCTCGCGATGAAGTATCACCCGGACAAGAACGCCGGGTGCAAGGATTCCGAGGCCCGGTTCAAGGCGGTCAGCGAAGCCTATGACTGCCTGAAGGATCCGCAGAAGCGCGCCGCCTATGACCGTTTCGGGCATGCCGCGTTCCGCAACGGCGGCGGCGGGCATCAGGCGCAGGATTTCGGCGGCTTCTCCGACATTTTCGAAAGCGTCTTCGGCGAGTTCATGGGCGGCCAGCGCGGCGGCGGGCGTCAGCAGACGCGGCGCGGCGCGGACCTGCGCTACGACATGGAGATCACGCTGGAGGAGGCGTTCCACGGCAAGGAGACGGAGATCACCGTCGATATCTCCGCGCCATGCGACACCTGCCACGGCACCGGATCGAAGCCCGGCACCCACGCCCACACCTGTCAGCATTGCCACGGCCACGGCAAGGTCCGCGCGCAGCAGGGCTTTTTCGTGGTCGAACGCGCCTGTCCGCTCTGCCACGGCTCGGGTCAGGTCATCACCGATCCGTGCGGCGACTGCCGTGGCGAGGGTCGTGTCGAGAAGACCAAGACGCTCGCCGTGTCGATCCCGCCCGGGGTGGACGAGGGTACGCGCGTTCGGCTGACCGGCGAGGGCGAGGCGGGCGCGCGCGGCGCGCCGGCGGGCGACCTCTACATCTTCCTGCATGTGAAGCGGCATGCGATCTTCGAGCGCGACGGCACGACGCTGTTCGCGCGCGCGCCGATCAGCTTCACCACCGCCGCGCTCGGCGGGGTGATGGCGATCCCCGGCCTCGACGGGAAGCGGCATGAGGTGAAGATTCCGGCCGGCATCCAGTCGGGCAAGCAGCTCAAGCAGCGCGGCGCCGGGATGCCGGTGCTGCAAGGGCGCGGCCACGGCGATCTGGTCATCCAGATCGAGGTCGAGACGCCGACCAAGCTCACCACGCGCCAGCGCGTGCTGCTGGAGGAGTTCCGCGAGACCGAAACCGGTGAGGAATGTCCGCAAAGCCAGGGCTTCTTCTCGCGGCTCAAGAGTGTCATTGCGGGCGAATGACCGATCCTGAAACCCCCGCGAATGTTGAATCCAACGCGCTAGCGTCTCAACATTCGCAACATTCGTCCCAAGATTCGACGGCGCAACATTGCGGGCTGGTGGCGGTCGTCGGCGCGCCGAACGCCGGAAAGTCGACCCTGGTCAATGCCTTGGTCGGGCAGAAGGTCGCGATCGTCAGTCCCAAGGCGCAGACGACCCGCACCCGGTTGATGGGCGTCGCGATCGAGGGCGAGACGCAGCTGCTGCTGGTCGACACGCCCGGCATCTTCGAGCCGAACCGCCGCTTCGACCGCGCGATGGTCGCCGCCGCCTGGGGCGGGACCGAGGGCGCGGACGTGATCGCCCTGGTCGTCGACGGCAAGGGCGGCTTGGGTCCGAAAGTGACCGAGATCGTCGAGGCGCTGAAGGGCCGTCCCGAGCCGATCTATCTCGTCCTCAACAAGGTCGACCTCGCCGACAAGCCCAAGCTGCTGCTCCATGCCGAGCGGCTGAACGGGCTGCTGCCGTTCGCGGAAACGTTCTTCATCTCGGCGCAGACCGGCGACGGCGTCGCGCACTTCAAGCAGACGCTCGCCAGGGCGCTTCCGCCGGGTCCGTGGCATTACCCGGAGGATCAGGTCTCCGACGCCTCCGAGCGGGCGATGGCCGCCGAGGTGACGCGCGAGCAACTCTACCTGCAACTCCATGCCGAACTGCCCTATGCCAGCGTGATCGAGACCGAGAAGTTCGTCGATCGCGAGGACGGATCGGCGGAAATCCACCAGCAGATCATGGTCGAGCGCCCCTCGCAGCGCGCGATCGTGCTCGGCAAGGGCGGCGCGCGGATCAAGGAAATCGGGGCGAAGGCGCGCGCCGAACTGGCCGTTCTGCTCGACCGCCCGGTGCACCTCTATCTGCACGTCAAGGTCAAGCCGAACTGGGACGAAGACCGCAGCATCTACCGCGACCTGGGACTGGACTGGGTCGACTAACCCCTCCGTCATTGCGAGCGGAGCGAAGCAATCCAGAGCCGGATCAGGACGCCCTGGATTGCTTCGCTCCGCTCGCAATGACGATGCTCACATCATCGCCAGTAACGCAAATGTCGCCAGCCAGTGCGTCCCCATATAGTCGTCATCCAGATGCGGCAGGCTCGCCTCCAGATGCCGCGCCGCCGCCGCCTCCGCGACCGGCACCACCGGATGCCCCTCCCCCAGCGCCGCCGCAATCGCCCGCCAGCACCACGCCCGGCTCAGGTTCAGCCCGTCGAGATGCGCGATCTTCCCGTCCGACCGATCGGAAACGAAGGCCGGCACGAACAGCGTCCCCGGCTGCTCCGCCGCCGCATCCGGCAGGAACGTGTCGAACCATTCGGCAAACCCCGCCCCCAGCACTTGGCTCATCAACAGCGCCTCGCATAGCGCGGGTGACAGGAACTCGTCCCCGCCCGGCTCCCACGCCTGACACGCCACATCCAGCCCGAACCAGTGCCGCGCCCGCACCTCGATCACCTGCGCCAGCTCGGCGTCGTGTGCCCGCGCCCAGTCGAGCGCCAACGTACAGGCAAACGCGGTGTTGGAATGCACCCCCGCCCGGATCGCGTAGGTAAGCCGCGGCAGATGCGCGGCGAACCGCGCCGCGATCGACCGCGCCAGCGGTTCCAGCGCCGCCGCCCAGCCCGCGTCATGCCGCGCCGCCTCGGCATGCAGCGCCAGCAACCACGCCCAGCCGTACGGCCGCTCGAACGTGCCCGCGACCGGGCGCTCGAAATAGGCGATTTCCCCCGCGACCTTCTCCGCGACGAACAAGGCATCGGCGCGCGCGCGGATCTCCGCCACCTCGGCAATTTGCGGGTACAGCCGCGCGATCGTCAGCAACTGCCACCAGCCGTGCACGCAGCTATGCCAGTCGTAACTGCCGTGGAAGATCGGGTGCTGGTCGGCAGGCGCGCGCAGGTCGCCCGGCACGCATGTGACATGCTGGAGCGCGTAAGGATATTGCTGTCCGACATGCCCCAGGGTCAGCCGCGCGAACCCCGCCGCCGTTGCCGCATCGATCATCGCACCACCCACCACAACAACAGGATATTGAACGCCAGCAGCGGCAGCGCGGTCGGCACCTGCGCGCGGATCACCCCGTTGCGGTCCTTGAGTTCGAGCAACGCCGCGGGCATCAGATTGAAGTTCGCCGCCATCGGCGTCATCAACGTCCCGCAGAATCCCGCCAGCATCCCGATCGCCGCGACCGGCGCCGGGTTCGCGCCATAGTGATGCACCAGCAACGGGATACCGACCGCCGCCGCCATCACCGGAAAGGCGGCAAAGGCATTGCCCATCACCATGGTGAACAGCGCCATGCCAAGCGCATAGGCCAGCACCGCGCCGAAGACGCTGCCGCCCGGTATCGCCTGCCCGACCAGCCCCCCGACGACGTCGCCCACGCCTGCCAGCGCGAACACCGCGCCGAGGCTGGCGAGCATCTGCGGCAGCACCGCCACCCAGCCGATGTCATCCATCAACCCGCGCCCCGCGATCAACGGCGCGGCCGGCGTAGGACGGTAAAGCACGTAGCAAAGCACCAGCGCGATCAGCACGCCGCAGGTCAGCGCGACCAAGGTCGCCTGTTTCGGATCGACCAGCGCCGGCACCTGCTTGAACACCAGCGTGCCCAGCAGCGCGGTGGCCGGGATGACGAGCGCGGGGACGAAGACGCTCCAACCGCTCCGCTCGACCGGCGCGGGCGCAGCGGCCCGCCGCCGCATCCGCCCGCTCGCCGCGATCGCGACCAGCGCCAGCACGAGGCAGCCGTTGCCGATATCGCCGATCCGGTCGCCGAGCAGAAAACTGACCGCGATCAGCGCATGGAACGCGCCATTCGCCCAGCGCCGCTCCGCGATCCCCAGCGCGGCGAAGATCGCGAACATCGCGCCCGCGACCGCATAGATCAGGTTCAGCCCGATCACCGCCGCCGCTCCATCCACAACAGCCGCGCGCCGTGGATCACGAACGCCGCGATCGCGGTCGGAATCGCCCAGACCGACAGGTGCAGCGGCTCGATGCGGATGCCGTACCCCTCCAGCACGCCCTTCATCAGCAGGATCGATCCGATCGCGAGGAAGATGTCCTCGCCGAAGAACACCCCGACATTGTCGGTCGCCGCCGCCATCGCGCGCACGCGCTCAGGATCGAGGCCGTCGCTCGCCGCCTCCGCCATCGGCGCGACCAGCGGCCGGACGGTCTGGGCCGGTCCGGCGATCGAGATGAGGCCCAGCGCGGCCGTGATCTGCCGGAACAGCAGATAGCCGAGCAGCAACCGCCCGGCGGTCAGCCCCTTCAACCCCGCGACCAGCGATCGGGCGCGGGCCTGCAACCCTTCGCGCTCCAGCAGGCCGATGACCGGCAGGACGATATAGACGACCGTGACGTAACGCGTGTCGTTGAACGCCTTCCCGAATGCCGCAAGGATCGCGAGCGGATCGATCCCGGCGGCAAGGCCGGTGGCCAGCGCCGACACCGCGATCACCAGCATCGGGTGAAAACGGAGCAGGAAACCCGCCGCGATGATGACGATGCCGGACAGGACCAGCATATCTACCTTCCCGTCACCCCGGCGAAGGCCGGGGTCCAGTTGGGGGACGCTGCCGCATCTCGCATACGACCCGCCACTGGGCCCGGGCCTCCGCCGGGGTGACGG
>NZ_LDTB01000055.1 GCF_001476895.1 Sphingomonas endophytica
TTCATGTTGTCGATCGCACCGTGTGTTTACTCTTTCCTCTTCGTCGGCATCGGAAGTTGTGTATAAGGTACAGTGGTTTGACGGTGCCTCGAGCTTTGATGTTTCGCCCGACATCATCGGCTGTCGCGAAATCGAGGGACGTGGCGTCTGTCGTGGCCGCCCCTCAGAAACGAAAGGCGACACTTGCTCCATAGGTGCGTGGTGCGCTCTGGATCAGATAGTCGAAGCCGAACGAGGCGCGCAGGTCGAGGCCGTCGGCGAATGTCTTCGCGTTGGTCAGGTTCGTCACCCAGCCACGCACCGTGTAGCGCTCCGTTTCGTAGCTGAGCTGCGCGTTGACTTTCGTATTGGCGTCCTGCCGCAGGTTCCCGTTGCCGGCTACGCGGTTGTAGGGCGTAAAATATACCAGCCCGGTGTAGACAAACGACGGCGTGAACAGGAACCGGCCCGCCCCCGTGCGCGCCAGCGTCCAGTCGACCGATCCGGTTGCGGAGAAGCGGGGCGCATACGGCAGCCGCCGTCCCGTCAGGTCGCCCGCCGACAGCCGCAGTTCCTGATAACGCGCGTCGAGGAACGAGGCGGAGGCATTGATCCGCAGGTCGCTGCTCGGCGCCAGGTTCGCCTCGATCTCGACGCCCTGCATCTTGCTCTTGTCGACGTTGCGCAGGATCGTCTCCGCGCCGATCTGCTCGTTGATCTGCTGGTTGCGGTATTTCATCAGGAACGCGGACACGGACAGCGACAGCAGATCGTTCAGCGTCCGACCCTTCGCGCCGATCTCGTACGCGTCGACCTGCTCCGGCTTGGTCGTGTTGATCGGCCCGGTGAAGCACTGCCCGCAGAACGCCGCCGCACGGTAACCGCGGCTGTAGCTGGCATAGAGGATCTGGCCGCTATCGAAGCTATAGTTGATCGCCGCACGCCCGGTCAGCGCGTCGCTGTCCAGCTTCAGCGTCGGTCCCGACGTGATCCGCGCGCTCCCCGTATCATAGCCGCCGAGGAAGAACGTGCCACTCGCGGGCGCGAACACGCTGGTGTCGCGCGTCCCGGTAAAGGCGCGCTGCGGCACCGCATAGGCCGCATAATCCTGATACCGCCCCTGATCCTTGGTGTAGCGCAGCCCCAACGTCACCGACACATGCGAGCCGAACTTCTGGTCGCCTTGCGCGAACGCCGCAAAGGACCGCCGGATCTGGTCGTAGCGCTGACGGATCATCGCGGCACCGTCGAGCAACCAGTAATAGCTGTCCGACGCGTCCTTGTCGTAACCGTAGTAAACCCCCGCCTGCACGTTCGTGCGGTCGTTGGAATAGGCGACGCGGAGCTCCTGATTGAACATGTCGAAGACGTTGCCGTACAGCGTGTCCAGCGGCTGGCGGAACGTCGGGGATTCCAGCCCGGTGCCCTCCTGCGTGAACTTCTGCGTCAGATGGTCGTATGACGTCAGCGAGGTCAGCTCGACCGCATCCGACAGCGTGTATTTGATCAGCGCCTCGGTGCCATAGGCCTTGATATAGCTGCGGCCTACACGCTGGCTGTCGACCTCGAAGAAGCCGAGCTCCTTCTCCGCGCGGCTGGTGTTCAGCACCGGGTTGAACCCGTCCGCCCCGGTACCGCGGTTGAACACCGCCGCCTGCGTCGGGTTGGTGCGTCCGTAAGTGCCCTTGATGACGATATCGAGCCGCTCGGTCGGCTTCACGCGCAGGATCGCGCGGCCCGCAAGCGTGTCCGTCGAATTGAGGTCGGGCTGACCGCTCGCGATGTTACGGATATAGCCGTCGCCCTTCGCATAGTTGAACGACAGGCGCAGGCCGGCGACGTCCTTCGCCAGCGTCGTCTCCACCGCCCCTTGCGCGGTGAAGGTGTCGTAATTGGCGTAGCCGACCTGAATATTGCCGCTCGATCCTTCGAGGTCGGGACGCCGCGAGATGAAGTTGATCGCGCCGCCGGTGGTGTTGCGCCCGTAAAGCGTCCCCTGCGGCCCGCGCAGCACCTCGATCCGCTGAAGATCGTAGAGTTGCAGCCCGTGCGCCGCGCGCGCCGCGATATAGGCGTCGTCGAAATAGACGCCGACCGGCGAAGCCTGATTGGGATTGTGTTCGTTGGCGACGCCGATCCCGCGGATCGTGAAGTTCGGTTGCGAGTCGCCATACGGGCTGTTGACCTGAAGCGACGGGACGGTGCCGGTCAGCTGCGCGGTGTTGGCGATGCCGCGCCGGGCGAGATCGTCCTGCGAGATCGCGGTGACCGCCACCGGCACCTTCAGCAGCGATTCCGAACGACGTTGCGCGGTGACGATGATGTCGCCGGCCTGTTGCGTGGCCCTGTCGTCGGGCGCCTGCCCAGTCGCCGCGTCGGCGGGGGGCGTGTCGGTGGTGGCGGCGACCTGCGCCTGCGCGTGTCCGCCGTGCGCCAGTATCGCCAGCGCCGCCGCACCCAGATAATAACGCGACATCATACCGCCCTCTCCTGCATATGGCCGATCGTTCGGCTCTGATGGGGTGAGGCTATGGGGCGGCCCGGTTGGCGTCGATAAGCGGATATCCGTAACCGCGTCGTGGCCCGCGTCAGTCGCGCAGCTCGCGGCGCAGGATCTTGCCCGTGGCGGTCTTGGGCAGCGCCGCCACGAATGCCACCAGCCGCGGCACCTTGTACGCCGCCAGCCGCTCGCGACAGAAGGCGACCAGTTCGCCCTCGTTCAGCGACATGCCGGGGCGCAGGCTGACCACCGCCTTCACCGTCTCGCCGCGATAGGGATCGGGCACGCCGACGACCGCCGCCTCGCGGATCGCCGGATGCGCGTACAGCACATCCTCCACCTCGCGCGGCCACACCTTGAAGCCCGACGCGACGATCATGTCCTTCTTGCGATCGACGAGGAACAGCCAGCCGTCCGTCAGCACCCCGACATCGCCGGTACGGAAGCCGTCGGGCCGCATCGCCTCGGCTGTCGCTTCGGGCGCGCGCCAATATCGGGAGACGACGCTCGGCCCCGCCACGACGATCTCGCCCGCCTCGCCCGGTGCCGCGTCATCGCCGGCGTCGTCGACCACCCGCAGTGTCACCCCCGCCACCGCCTTGCCCACCGACAGCGCCCCGGTCGCGCGATCGACCGGCGCCGGCGGATCGGCCGGCGCGGCGACCACCGGCGCGACCGTCTCGGTCAGGCCATAGACGTTGCGCAGCATCACCCCGGTCGCCGCCCGAACACGCTCACGCAGCGCGGGCGCGACCGGCGCACCACCGGAGAAGATCGTCCGCAAACTCGCCGCCCGCGCCGGCGCGAACGCGGGCGAGTCGATCAGCGCGGCCAGCGCAGTGATCGCCGCGACGGTGAAGACCGGGCGATGCCGCTCGATCGCGTCGAGCACATTCTCGGGCTGAAAGCGGTAGCACAGGATCAGCGGCGCACGCGCGGCGAGCGCTGCACCGATATGGCCGCTGAGGCCGGTGACATGGAACAGCGGCGCCGCGGCAAGGATTGGCTCACCGGGGCGCAGCGCTGCGGCCTCGCGGTAGAAGGACGCCCCCGCAAGCAGGTGGCCGTGGTCTATCACCGCCCCCTTCGGTCGCCCGGTCGTGCCGGAGGTATAGACCAGCATCAGCGGATCGGCCGGCACATCCGCCCCCGCCTCGCCATCAGCGGGAAACGTCCCGCCCTCGCCGACGGTGAAGCGATGCAACCCCGGCAGCGCATCGCCCAGCACGTCGCGCGCATGATCGACCTCCGCGACGATCGCGCGCGGGTTGCAATCGGCGGCGAGCTTCTCGATCTCCGGTCGCCGATACATCGGGTTAAGCGGCACCGTCACCACCCCCGCCCGCGCCGCGCCGAGCAGCGCGACGACGAACTCGGGCACGTTCTGCAGGCACAGGAACATCCGCTCGCCCGCCCCCACCCCCGCCCGTTGCAGCGCACCCGCGAAGGCGGCGCTGCGCCGGTCGAGATCGGCAAACGACAGCCGTTCGTCGCGGTACAGGATCGCGGGCGCCTGCGGATCGACGGCGACCGCCGCCGCCAGCAGGCCGGGCAGCGTCGCCGTCATCTCAGCGATCCGCAGCCGCGACGCCCATCACCGCCTTCACCTCCAGGAACTCGCCAAAGGCATGCGCGCCCCATTCGCGGCCGTTGCCCGATTGCTTGTAGCCGCCGAACGGCGCGGTCATGTCCAGCTCGGGATAGTTGAGATACACCTGCCCCGCGCGCAGCTGCGCCGCGACCGCCTGCGCCTCCTGCTGCTCCCCCTGCACATAGGCCGCCAGGCCGTAGGGCGTGTCGTTGGCGATCCCGATCGCCTGTTCCACATCGTCATAGCCGAGGATCGTCAGCACCGGTCCGAAGATTTCCTCGCGGGCGATCTCCATGTCGTTGGTGACGTCGGCGAACACGGTCGGGCGGACGTAGAAGCCCTGCTCCAGCCCCTCGGGCCGGCCGGGGCCGCCCGCCACCAATGTTGCGCCCTCGTCGATGCCCGCCTGGATCAGCCGCTGGATCTTGTCCCATTGCACGCCGCTGACCACCGGGCCGAGCTGCGCATTGCTGGACGGCGCGCCGACGTTGTGCGTCGCCGCCGCTTCCGCCGCGATCTCCTTCGCGCGCGGCATCGCGGCGGCTGGGACCAGCATCCGCGACGGCGCGTTGCACGACTGGCCGGAATTGACCATCATCGCACCGACCCCGCCGGTCACCGCCTGTTCCAGATCGGCGGAGGGCAGTACGATATTGGCGGACTTGCCGCCCAGCTCCTGATGCACGCGCTTGACGGTCGGCGCGGCGGCGCGCGCCACCTCCACCCCGGCGCGGGTCGAGCCGGTGAAGGACACCATGTCGACCTCGGGATGCGACGACAGCGCCGCTCCGACTCCCGGCCCGTCGCCATGGACGAGGTTGAAGACCCCGGCGGGCACCCCTGCCTCCGCCAGCACCTCGGCAAAGATATGCCCGGTGAACGGCGCGACCTCCGATGGCTTCAGCACCATCGTGCACCCGACCGCCAGCGCCGGCGCGACCTTGCACGCGATCTGGTTCAGCGGCCAGTTCCACGGCGTGATGAACCCGCAAACGCCGACCGGTTCCTTGACCAGCAGCGTCGCACCGCGCTGCTCGGAGAAAGCATAATCATCGAGCAGCTGCCGCGCGACCTGAAGATGCGCCAGCCCGATCGGCACCTGCGCCGCACTCGCCAGCCACGCGGGCGCGCCCATCTCCGCGGTCACCGCATCGGCGAAATCGCCCGCGCGCTTCTGATAGGCCGCGATGATCGCATCGAGCAGCTCGGCGCGCTCCGTGACGCTGGTGCGCGAGAAGCCATCGAACGCGCGCCGCGCGGCGGCGACCGCCACGTCGACGTCGGCGGCATCACCGATCGCGACGCGCCCCGCCACCCCGGCGTCGGCGGGGTCGATCACGTCGATCACCGTCGACCCATGCGGCGCTACCCAGCGGCCATCGATGTAGAATTGCAACGCTTCGCGCATCTCTCTCTCCTCGCGGTCGCCGGCTCAGGCCGGGCGGACCATCATCTTGATCTGTTCGCCACCCGCGGTCAGCGCGGCGAAGGCGGTATCGACCGCGGCGATCGTCACCGCGCCGGTCACCATCGGCGCCAGCGCGGCGGGATCGGCGACGATCATGTCGAACGCCGCGCGGAACTCGTCGGCGGAATAGGCAAAGACGAACCGTAACTGGATCGACTTCTGGATCAGCAGTGCCGGCTCGATGGCGTCGCTCTGCATGCACACGCCCGCCACTGCGATCGTCGCGCCGATCGGCGCGCCTTCCGCCAGCGCGGCGAGCATTCCCGGCCTGCCGACGCACTCGAAGATCACCGCGCGCCGCCCGCCCGTGCCGCGCGCCACGCTGTCCGACAATCCGGCGTGGAGGCCCTGCGCCGCCCACCAGCGCGTCACCGCATCGCCATCGGGCGACAGCACCGCGTCCGCGCCCATCCGCTCCGCCATCGCGCGCCGCGACGCGACCAGATCGACCGCCAGCACCGGCCCCAGCCCCAGCGCCCGCAACCGCGCGATCACGAACAGCCCGACCGGGCCGCAGCCATGCACCGCGAACACGCACCGTTCGTCGACGCCCGCCTCCGCCACGGCATGGACCGCGACCGCCAGCGGCTCGGTCAGCGCCGCGATATCCGTCGGAACGTGGTCGGGAACGCCGAGCAGCGCATCCTCCTGCAACACCATCCGCTCCGCGAACGCACCATTGTAGCGGTTGGAGAAACCGATCAGCGCGACACCCTGCGCATCGACCAGAAACGGCTGCGACACGACCCGCGCCCCGCGCGGCAGCCCCGCTGCGGGTTCGAGCAGTTCGGCGCAGAATTCATGCCCCATCACCACCGGCTGCGCCGGGTCCATGAAGCCGCGGAAGCCGGCACGGTGGAGCAGGTCGCACAAATGCGGTGCGTGATCGCGCGCGTGCAGGTCGCTCCCGCACACCCCGCACGCCAGCGGCGCGGCAAGCACCAGGCCGGGCGCAGGCACCGGTTCGGCGACGTCCTCCAGCGTGATCCGCCCGCCATGCAGGACCGCCGCCCTCACAGTTTGAAGTTCTCGTAATAGGGCACCATCACCTCGCCCGGCGCGGCCTCGCCCAGCATCGCGGCAGTCATCGGCAGCACGAGGTCGGCGTCGACCGTGACGTCGATGCAGCCCGGCTTGCCGGAGGCGAACGCGCGCGCGATCGCCGGCCCGATCTCGTCCAGCGTCGTCACCCGCTCGCCGTAACAGCCGAACCCCTGTGCGATCTCGTGATACTTGATGTCGCCCAGCACCGAGATGCAGCTGTAATTCTCGCCGTACAGGATCTGCTGCCCGTGGATCGACTGCCCCCAGCAGCTGTTGTTGAGCACCACGGTGACGATCGGCAACCGCTGCCGCACCATCGTCTCGAATTCCTGCAAGTGGAAACCGACCGCGCCGTCGCCGGTAATCTGCACCACCGGCTTGCCCGGCCGCGCGTAGGCCGCACCCAGCGCGAAACCGAAGCCGGTGCCGAGCGCGCCGAGTTGCCCGAACGTCAACACCCCGCCGGGATGCGCGACGCGCGCATGATACCCCGCCCACAACCCGGCCTCGCCGCCCTCCAGCACGAAGCTGGTGTCGGCGGGCGCGCCATCCACCGCGGCGCGCGCCGCGAAATAGGGGTTGAGCTTGCCCGAGCGCGTCTCCTCGCTGAACTCGCCGCCGATCGCCTGCGACGCGCGGCGCATCGTGTCGCGCCAGTCGTGGAAGCGGTCCGCGGACCGGTCCCACGCCGCCGCCACCGCATCCATGAACGGCCCGACATGCGCGGTCGTCGCCAGCGCGGGGGCGTGGATCAGGCCGAATTCCGCGGCATCGGCATGGACCTGCACGATCGTCGCATCGTCCGGGAAGAAGGCGCGCGTGCGTCCGGCGAGGAACAGCCCGAAACGCGAACCGAGCATCAGGATCAGGTCGGGCGCCTCGCCGCCCGCCGTCGCGGCGGCGATCGCGCCCGGATCGTGCGCGTAGCCGGGATGCGCCGGATCGACGAGGCCGAGCGCGCGGCTCGACTGCACCACCGGGATGCCGAGCGTGTCGAGGAACGCCGCGGCCTGCGCCGGCGTCGCCTGATACCGCGCCAGCGATCCGAGGATCGCGACCGGGCGCTTTGCCTGCTCCAGCAGCTGCACGACCTGCTTGACCTGTGCAGGCAACGGCGCGGTCGGTGCCGCGGTGACCGGGCGCGGCAGCACCGCGGGCAGCCGCGCCGGGCGAGCCAGTACATCGATCGGCAACTCGACGAACACCGGGCCGGGACGCCCGCCCAGCGCGATCGTGATCGCGTTGGCGATCTGGTCCGCGATACGATCGGGGTCGGTGATGCGGACGGCGTGCTTCACGACCGGGCGCGCCATCGCGATCTGGTCGATCCCGCCTTGAAGGACGTTGAGCGCCTCCTCGCGCAGCGGCGGCGCGCCCGCCATGAACAGCACCGGCACCCCGTCCAGCCGCGCGTTCGCCATTGACGTCAGCGCATTGGTGAAGCCCGGCCCGGCGGTGATCATGCATACGCCCAGCCCGCCGGTAACGCGAGCCCAGCCCTCCGCGGCATGGCCCGCGCACGCCTCGTGCCGCGTATCGACCAGCGTGATGCCTTCGTCGAGGAACCCCTTGAACGCCGCGTCCAGATGCCCGCCATGCAGCGCGAAGATCGTCGTCACGCCCGCCGCCGACATGGCGCGGGCCACCGCCGTGCCGCCGTCCGTCGCCGCGTGGATATGATCCGCCTCCGCCATCGTCGATCCTCTTCCCGTTCGTTTCTGGTCGCGATGCTATCGGAGTGGGCGCCGGGCGGGCACGGACGGATATCCGTAAGTCGCGGCGGCACGAGCCATTGACGGGAATCCGTCAACGGCGCCGCACGGTGACGCTGGCCGCGTGCCGACAATCGCGCTAGGCTGCGACGCTAGCCATCGACCCGGCCAGAACGGGCGATGCGAAGGAGAGTGCGATGGAAGCGACCTTGCCGGGCGACGTGCGCGATTTCGCCCGCCACATCATCGACAGCTGCGGCCTGCACAGCGCGTCGATCTTCCTGTGCGACCGCACCGGCGGCGCCCCGCGCCTGTCGCACCTGTTCCACCACAACATCTCCGCGGAGACGAAGGACCGTTACGAACGGCACACGATCTTCCACGACGATCCCTTCACGCACCCGACCATCAAGGAACGCGACGATCTCGCCGATTATGACGGCGTGCTGCTCGCACAGGATGACCGTTTACGGTCGGGCGCGACGCCGGCGCGTTACTGGCACTTCATGTACGAACACGACATCCATGTCGTCGGCGCCTCGACGCGGCGGCTGCTGTCCGGGCTCTACGCCACGATCGGCTATCACTACCGGCGCTCCGCGATGCCGCCTGATGGCGGCGCGGCGGCGCGGCTCGACGCACTGACCCGCCGCCTGCAGGACATGGTCGGCAGCTTCATGTTGCGCGACGTCCTGCGTCACGCCAACGGCCTCAACAGCCTGCGCGCCGGTTACTTCGACCGCACCGACGCCGCGCCTGCGGTACTCGGCCGCCTGTCCCCGCGCGAGGCGGAGATCGCGACCCTCGTCTGCCAGGGCAAACAGAACAAGGAGATCGCCTATCTGGTCGGGCTGGCCGAACATACGGTCGAAAACCACCTGCGCCGGATCTACGCCAAATTGTCGATCCACAACCGCGCGGCACTGGTCGCGGCGATGGTCGGCACCGATACGGCGCGGCTGCATTAACGGCGAACGGCGCTCTCCGCGCCCGCCAGATGGCTCGCTTCGCCCAGCAGCCGCGTAAAGTTCGGCTGCCCGGTGTGTGCGGTCATCCCGCCGTCGACGACCAGATTATGGCCGTTCACATAAGCGGCGTCGTCGGAGGCGAGGAAGGCGATCGTCGCCGCGATCTCCGCGGGCGCCGCCGGCCGCCCCATCGGCAACACGCCGTCATACGCCGCCATCACCGCCGGGTTGCCGGTCAGCCCGGTGGCGAGCGGGGTCGCGGTCAAGCCCGGACTGACCGCATTGACGCGCACCTGCGGCGCATGGTCGATCGCCATCGCACGCGTCAGGTTCAGCACCGCCGCCTTCGCCGCATTATACGCCGCGAACCCGTAATCGGCGGCCATGCCAGAGGCGGAGGCGACGTTGACGATCGACCCGCCGGTACGCGCCAGATGCGGGATCGCCTGTCGGCTGGCCCAGAAGACCGAGGCGACGTCGACGCGCATCACCTCGTCCCAATGCGCCATGTCGATCTCGGTCACGCGCCCGAACGATCCCATGCCGGCATTGTTGACCAGCGTATCGATCCGCCCAAACCGCGCGACCGCCTGTTCGATCATCCGCTCGATCGCGGCGGGGTCGATCACATCGACCACCACGCCGAGATGACGATCGTCGCCTAGCTCGCCCAGCACGCGGGTCATCGCCTCGGCGCGCACATCGCCGACTACCACCGAGGCGCCTTCACCCGCGAACCGCCGGACGGTCGCCTCTCCGATCCCCGACCCACCGCCGGTCACGATCACCACCTTGCCGCCGAACCGCATCGTCGCACCCTCCTTGAAGCGGGGCGATTAGATCAGGCGGGCGTGTCGACGTCGACGGACGGAAAACCGTACGTCGAGCCACCTCACTGGCGTCGGCGAACCAGCGTCTTCACGTTCGTATATTCCAGCAGCCCCTCGACACCGCCCTCGACCCCGACGCCCGATTGCTTGACGCCACCGAACGCCGCGAGCGGGGTCAAATGCTGCGTCTCGTTGACCCAGACGGTACCGCTGGCGATCCGCTCCGCCACCGCGAAGGCGGCATCCTCGTCGCTGCCCCACACCGACGCGCCGAGCCCGTAATCGCTGGCGTTGGCGCGCGCGATCGCATCCTCGACGTCGCGGAACTTCAGGAGCGGCAGGACCGGGCCGAACTGTTCCTCCTGCACGATCCGGCTGTCCTCGGGCGGATTGTCGATGATCGTGACCGGCACGAAATAGCCCGGCGTCCCGCTCGCCTCCCCGCCGGTCAGGAAGGTGTAGCCGCGTTCCTTCGCATCACGGATCAGGTCGAGTACGCGCTCATATTGCGGACGGTTGTTGATCGGGCCGAGCCGCGTCCCCTGCTCCGATCCATCCCCGACCTTCACCGTCGCGGCATAGGCGACCAGCGCCTCCTTCAGCGGCTCGTAGATATCCTCGTGGACGTACATCCGCTTCGTCGCGATACAGATCTGGCCGTTATTCGCGAACGCCGCCCAGAACAGTTTCTCCGCCACCGCCGCGACATCGGCGTCGGGCAGGACGATCGCGGGGTCGTTGCCGCCCAGTTCCAGCGTCACCCGCTTCAGCGTCGCCGACGCGCTCTGCATCACGCGTCGTCCGGTGGCGGTCGATCCGGTGAAGCTGACCTTGTCGATGCCGGGATGTTCGGTCAGCCACGGCCCCAGCGCATCGCCACCGCTGATGACGTTCAACACACCCGGCGGCAGGATCGTCGCCGCCAGCTCGCCGAACTTCAGCGTGGTCAGCGGGGTGAACGGCGACGGTTTCAGCACCATCGTATTGCCCGCCAGCAACGCCGGCCCGACCTTGAACATCGCCAGCACTATCGGGAAATTCCACGGCGCGATCGCCCCGACCACGCCGATCGGCACGTGTCGCGTCTCACTGTAGCGGTCCGCGGAATCCTCGTTGACGGTGACGGGCAGGTCGAGCGTCGCCGCCCCCTTCAGCCACAGCGCCGCGCCGCCGATCTCGTTCTGCGCATCGGCGTGCGGCTTGCCCTGCTCGGCGGTCAGCAGCCGCTTGAACCCGTCGATCTCCGCCATCACCGCATCGCCGAGCCGGTCGATCAGCGCGCGGCGCTCTGCGATTGGGGTTGCGGCCCAGCCGGGAAACGCAGCACGCGCGGCGGCGACCGCGTTGTCCAGTTGCGCGCGGGTCGCGTCGGGGGCAGCGCCGATCACCGCCTCGGTCGCGGGATTGACCACGTCGAACGTGGCGTCGCCCGCCACCGCCCGACCGCCGATCGTCATCGTGAACGGACCGTCGAAACCCATCTCGCTCTCCTGCGCTGCGCCTCCGTCCATCGCGGAACGCGTCGCCATTCGACTAGCAGAAATCGCCGCGCGCCCCTCACCGCGCGCAGGATTTGTCAAAAAGCCGCGCAAGGCCGTGCAAAGCAGCCGCGCCCCCGACGCGCTACACCCCATGACAGGGAAGAGGCCGGCACAGAGCCTCCCCACCATAGGAGAGGCTGACATGGCCAAGATCACCGCGGCGCTGCTCGCAGGAGCAGCCTGTGCATTTCCTGCGCTCGCCCTGGCGCAGACGGCGGAACCCGCCGCCACCGAACGGAGCCCGGCCCCCGATCAGCCCGGCGCCGAGGGGGACATCATCGTCACCGCGCAGCGCCGCGAACAATCGATCCTGTCGGTGCCGATCGCGATCTCGGCGATCGGCGGCAACACGCTCACGACCAAGGGCATCACCAATTCCGCCAACCTCGCCGCCGCGGTACCGAACCTTCAGGTCAGCAGCCCGTATGGCGCGACGCAGCCGAACTTTTCGCTCCGCGGGATCAGCGTCGCGAACGAGTATAATTCCAATCAGGCATCGCCGATCGGCGTCTATGTCGACGACGTCTATCTCGCCAGCCGCACCGCGCACGGCATGGGGCTGTTCGATCTGGAGCGCGTCGAGGTGCTGCGCGGCCCACAGGGGACGTTGTTCGGGCGCAACACCACAGGCGGCGCGATCAACTTCATCACCAAGTCGCCGACGCTGCACGGCAACGAAGGCTATGCCGAGGCCGGCTACGGCAATTTCAACACCTTCACCGCGCAGGGTGCGATCGAGACGACGATGGTCGAGGATCAGCTCGGGCTGCGCGTCGCCGCCAATTACGCGAAGGGCGACGGGCAGATCGACAACGTCTTCCGCGGCGGGCGCGACCCCAATTCGCAGGACACGTTGCAGGGCCGCGCGACGCTGCGCATCCGCCCCGGCGACGGGCCGCTCGACATCAAGATCAAGGCCTATGGCGGGCGCGACCGCGGAACGCAGGCCGCGGTGCACGGGATCGAGGCGTATCGCACCGGACTCGGCTTCTTTCAGGTCGACGAAAACCGCATCGGGCTGAACCGCACACAGGCGTATGGCGCGTCGGCGACGATCGCCTACGAACTGTCGCCGACGCTGACGCTGACCTCGATCACCTCGGGCGACGGCGGGCGCCAGAACCTGCAACAGGCCGCCGACGGCTCGCCGCTCGACGTGCTGGACATCAACTGGCAGTCGAAGTTCGGGCAGTTCAGCGAGGAAGCACGGCTGAACTACAGCGGCGACTGGCTGAAGGCGGTCGGCGGCGTCTTCTACGGTCGCGACACCGTCACCACCGACAACACCTTCAACATCGGGCAGGCGCTGGGGCCGGGGGTGAACGGCGGCTTCTTCCAGCATTACCGGCAGGTGCGACGCTCGTACGCGGTGTTCGCGCAGGGCGACTACGACCTGACCGAGAAGCTCACCCTGACGCTCGGCGCGCGCTATACGTGGGATCGCAGCCAGTATCGCGATGGACAGGCATATCTGTTCGCGGGCGATATCGGCGGACCACAGACCCCGCTGGCGACCACCGTCCCCTGCCCCGGCGTCGCGGGCACCTGCGCCTACGATCCGAATGCGCGCTTCGATCTCGACGGACGCAACAATGCGCTGACCGGGCGCGTGTCGCTGGCCTATACGTTCGACAACGGGACGCTGCTCTATGCCAGCTACAATCGCGGCTATCGCTCCGGCGCGTTCAACGGCGGTGGCTATACCTCGTCGGCGGGCATCAACTACATCGCGCCCGAACGGGTGAACGCGTACGAGGTCGGGCTGAAGGGCCGTTACTTCGACAATGCGCTGACGCTCAGCGCGGCGGGCTTCTACTACGATTACAGCAACCAGCAGGTGCAGGACACGCGCCCCGGCCCGGTGTCGTTCCTGGTCAACGCGCCCAAGGCGCAAGTGTACGGCGCCGAAGCCGAGGCACGCTGGCGACTGTCGCCCGCCATCGCGGTCACCGCCGCGGCGGGTTACCTGCACTCGACCTACAAGTCGCTGACCCTCCAGAACACCGTGCTCGACGGCAACGACCTGCCGTTCGCGCCGCGCTTCACCGCGCAGGGCGGGTTCGACCTGTCGCTGTTCAGGAACGGCAACGACGGGCTGACGATCTCGCCGAGCGTCGCATACTTCTCGCGGCAATATTTCTCGCCGTTCAACGACATCAACGCCGCCGGCACCGGGCAGCGGAACAGCGAATTGCAGCAGGAAGGCTATGCCAAGGTCAACCTCACCGCAGCGCTGACTACCGGGCGCTTCACCTTCAAGGCGTTTGCCAACAACCTGCTGAATGCGCGCGTCTATGCCTATGGCCTCGACCTGCGCGGCGCGGGCTTCCCGTACAACTTCCTGATCCCCTCCACGCCGCGGACCTATGGCGGCTCGATCCGGGTGGCGTTCTGATGGCCACGATCCTGACGCCCGACCTGAAGGACCCTGCGCTCTACGAAGCCGGGGTGCCGTGGGACGTGTTCGCCGAGTTGCGCCGCGACGATCCCGTCCACTGGAACCCCGAAGCCGACGGCGCCGGCTTCTGGTCGGTGATGCGCCACGCCGATATCGTCGAGGTATCGCGCCAGCCGCTCCTGTTCTCCTCCGCCTACGAGAATGGTGGCCACCGCATCTTCAACGAAAACGAAGTCGGGCTGACCGGCGCCGGCGACTCGGCGATCGGCATCCCGTTCATCTCCCGCGATCCGCCGGTACACACCCGCTATCGCAAGTTCGTGATGCCGGCGCTGTCGCCCGCGCGGCTCGGCGATATCGAGACGCGGATCCGCGAACGCGTCACGCGGCTGGTGGCGGAGATCCCGCTGGGCGAGCCGGTCGACCTCGTCCCGTTGCTCTCCGCGCCACTGCCGTTGATGACGCTCGCCGAATTGCTGGGCGTGTCGATCGACCTGTGGCCGAAGCTGTACGACTGGACCAACGCCTTCGTCGGCGAGGACGACCCGGAGTTCCGCCAGAGCCCGGAGGCGATGGCCACCACGCTGGGCGAGTTCTTCGCCTTCGGACAGGAATTGTTCGAGGCGCGACGTGCGGAGCCGACGTCTGACATCGCCTCGCTGCTCGCCAATGCCGAGATCGATGGCGTGCCGGTGCCGTTCCGCGACTTCATCGGTAATCTGATCCTGGTGCTGGTCGGCGGCAACGAGACGACGCGCAACTCGCTGAGCCACAGCGTCGCCGCCTTCTCCGCGCACCCCGAACAATGGCAGGCGATCCGCACCGACCGCGACGTGTTGAAGACCGCCGCGCCCGAAATGGTCCGCTACGCCAGCCCGGTCATGCACATGCGCCGCACCGCGATGGCCGACGCGATAGTGGGCGGGCAGGAGATCGCGAAGGGCGACAGGGTCGTGCTGTGGTACATCTCCGCCAATCGCGACGAAAACGTGTTCCCGGACGCCGACCGTTTCGACGTCCGCCGCAAGGGCGCGCAGCATGTCGGCTTCGGCGCGGGCCAGCATGTCTGCGTCGGTTCGCGGCTGGCCGAAATGCAGCTGCGGATCGCCTTCGACATGCTGGCCGACCGTGTTACGTCGTTCGAGGTGCAAGCGCCGCCGCGACGGTTCCGGTCGAACTTCATCAACGGCCTGAAGAACCTCGACGTCATCCTGCGGCCTGCATGAGGGAGAGGGAGGTGTCGGCGGTGCCCAGCAACGAAAACATCATCACCAGGACGCTGGGCCGCGCGCCCGACCGCAGCGTGAACATCGGCGCGTGGCAATTCGCACGCTGGCGGCAGTTCATCGGCAGCTACGAACTGCCCGCTTTGGTCGATCCGGTCTTCGTCGTGCATGTCGGCGGAAAGCCCGACACCCGCTTGTGGGAGGCGGATCACTGGAGCCAGTCGCGCTCGATCCCCGGCTGCGCGACGATCGTGCCGGCGGGGGTCAGCACCGGCTGGCGGATCGATGGCGAGCTGGACGTCGTGACCGTGTCGGTGCCGGTCGCCGAGCTGACGCAGCAGAGCGCGGTCGATCAATTCCGCGCTATGCGCTTCGCCTTCGCCGATCCGCTCGGCATCGCGCTCACGCGGCAGATCCTCGGCGAACTCTATGCCGCCCCGACGCAGGAGCGCGTGTCGTATATCGGCACGCTGCTCGACGCGCTGAAGGCGCACACGCTACGCGGCACGACGCCGAGCGGGGATCACGCCTTCCCCAGCGCCGATTTCTCCGCCTATCGCATGCACCAGATCATGAACGAGATCCTCGCGCGGCCGGAAGAGCCGCACACGCTGGAGGCGCTCGCCGCGCGCGCCGGCCTCACCTCCTCGCATTTCTGCCGCGTCTTCAAGAAGGCGACCGGCATCACGCCGCATCAATATGTGATGAAGGCGCGGCTGGAACGGGCGCAGGACCTGCTCGGCGCGTCCGACCTGTCGATCGCCGCGATCGCCGACCAGCTCGGTTTCACCAGCCAGAGCCATTTCACCCGTGCCTTCCGCCAATATGCCGGCCAGACGCCGAGCGGCTGGCGACAGACCATCCAATAGGGGCCGTTCATGCAGACCATCGCCGCCGTCGCGCGTCAGCCGCATGCCGATTTCACGATCGAGACGCTCGACGTCGCGGCGCCGCGCGCGGACGAGGTGCTGGTCCGCATCGTCGGCGTCGGGCTGTGCCACACCGATCTGGTGTTCCGCGACCAGTTCGTCCCCTATCCGCTCCCCGCGGTGCTGGGGCATGAGGGCGCCGGGGTCATCGAGGCGGTCGGCGCGGAGGTGTCGGGATTGCAGCCGGGCGACCGCGTGGTGCTGGGCTTCTCCAGCTGCGGGCATTGCGCGCGGTGCGACGACGGGCTGCCCAGTTATTGCAGCGACTTCCCGCCACTCAATTATGCCGGCGGGCGGCTGGAGGACGGGTCGACGGCCTTCTCGGCTGGCGGCACGCCGGTGTCCTCGCACTTCTTCGGCCAGTCGAGCTTCGCCGCGTACACCGTCGTGCGGGCGCGCAACGTCGTGAAGGTCGTCGACCCCGATGCACCGCTGGAGATCCTCGGCCCGCTGGGCTGTGGGTTCCAGACCGGCGCGGGCGGCGTAATGCGGTCGATGGCGTGCCCGGCGGGATCGTCGATCGCGATCGTCGGCGGCGGGCCGGTCGGGCTCGCGGCGGTGATGGGCGCAGTGATCCGCGACTGCGCGACGATCGTGCTGGTCGAACCGGTCGCCGCGCGCCGACAACTCGCGCTCGACCTCGGCGCGACGCATGTCGTCGATCCGGCGGCAGGCGACGTCACCGCAGCAATCCGCGCGATCCTGCCCGGCGGCGTCGACTTCGCCTTCGATACCAGCGGGCGGGTCGCCGCGATCGAGGCGGCGCTGGCTGCGCTCGCCCCGCGCGGGATGCTCGGGCTGGTCGGCGTGCCGCCCAAGGCGGAGGACGCCGTCGCGATCAACATCGCGGGCATGATCACCTACGGCCAGCGCGTGGTCGGGATCATGGAGGGCAACAGCGATCCGCAGACCTTCATCCCGGAGCTGATCGCGGCACATCGCGCCGGGCGTTTCCCGTTCGACCGGCTGGTCACGACCTTCCCGCTGGCCGAGATCAACGCGGCGATCGACGCGCAGAAGCGCGGCGATTGCGTCAAGGTGGTGCTGATCCCATGACCGATACTCGCTTCGACGTCGTGATCGTCGGCGGCGGCCACGCCGGGGCCGCGGCGGCGATCGCGCTGCGACAGGAGAAGTTCGCCGGCACGATCGCGATCGTCGGTGCCGAGCCCGACCTGCCCTACGAACGCCCGCCATTGTCGAAGGAATATCTGGCCGGCGACAAGCCGTTCGACCGCATCCTGATCCGCCCCGCCGCTTTCTGGGAAGAGCGACAGGTCACCATGTTGCCCGGCACGCGCGTCGTGGCGGTCGATCCCACCGCGATGACGGTCCACACCGACGGCGGGCAGGTGATCGGCTATGGCGACCTGATCTGGGCGACCGGAGGCGAGCCGCGGCGGCTGACCTGCGAGGGGCATCATCTGGCGGGCCTCCATGCCGTCCGCACGCGCGCGGACGTCGACCGGCTGCTCGCGGAGCTGCCCGACGCCCGCGACGTCGTGATCGTCGGCGGCGGCTATATCGGGCTGGAGGCGGCGGCGGCACTGACCAAATTCGGCAAGTCGGTGACGCTGGTCGAGGCGCTCGACCGTGTGCTGGCGCGGGTCGCGGGCGAACCGCTGTCGCGCTTCTACGAGGGCGAACACCGCGCGCATGGCGTGCGCGTGCTGCTCGGCGCGGCGGTGCGATGTATCGAGGGCGAGACCCGCGTCACCGGCGTCCGGCTGGCGAGCGGCGAGGTGCTGCGCGCCGATATGGTGATCGTCGGCATCGGCATCGTCCCCGCGATTGCGCCGCTGGCCGATGCGGGTGCGGCAACCGGAAACGGCGTTGCGGTCGACGCCTGCTGTCGCACCACCCTGCCGCATGTCTATGCGATCGGCGACTGCGCCGCGCATGCGAACCGCTTTGCAGACGGCGCGACGATCCGTCTCGAATCCGTGCAGAACGCCACCGACCAGGCTACCGTCGCCGCACGCGCGATCATCGGGCGCGAAGCGGCGTATGACGCGGTGCCGTGGTTCTGGTCGAACCAGTACGACCTGAAGCTACAGACGGTCGGGCTGTCGTCGGGCTTCGACCAGGCGGTGGTGCGCGGGGTGCCGGCGGAGCGCAGCTTCTCGATCGTCTATCTGCGCGAGGGCCGGGTGATCGCGATCGACGCGGTCAATGCGGTTCGCGATTACGTGCAGGGACGCGCGCTGGTGATCGCTGGCGCGCGCATTTCAGCGGAGGTGCTGGCGAACAAGACCCGCACGCTAAAGGAGCTCGCGACCACCTGACATCACGTCATTGCGGGCGCAGATAACGCTCCCGCAGCGTGCGCTTGACCAATTTCCCAGTCGGCTCACGCGGCAGCTCGGCGACGAAGTCAACCCGCCGCGGCGTCTTCACGCCCCCCAGCGCCACCCGCGCAAACGCCCGCAACTCCGCGGCCAGAGCGTCATCGGCCACGACACCCGGCGCAGGCTGCACCACCGCCAGCACCATCTCCCCCATCTCCTCGCACGGCACGCCGATCACCGCGACGTCCGCGACCGCCGGATGGGTGACGAGCAGATTCTCGATCTCCTGCGGGTAGATGTTCACCCCGCCGGAGATGATCATGAAGCTCTTGCGATCAGACAGGAACAGATAGCCGTCCTCGTCGACATGCCCGACGTCGCCCAGCGTCGCCCAGCCGCGATGGTCGTGCGCCGCGGCGGTCTTTGCGGGATCGTTGAGATAGCGAAAGGCTGGCCCATCGCCGAAATAGACGTCGCCGGTCGCCCCGACCGGCAGCTCGTTCCCGTCATCGTCGGTGATATGCAACGTGCCCAGCACCGCGCGTCCTACCGATCCCGGCTTGCGCAGCCATTCCTCGCTAGACAGCGCGGTGATGCCGCAACTCTCGGTCCCGGAATAATATTCGTGGAGGATCGGCCCGACCCAGTCGATCATCGCCCGCTTGACCGGCACCGGGCACGGCGCGGCGGCATGGACGACCGCCCGCAGCGAGGACAGATCGTAACGCGCACGCACCTCCTCCGGCAGTTTCAGCATCCGCACGAAATGCGTCGGCACGAACGTGGCGTGGGTGACGCAGTGCCGCTCGATCAGCGCCAGCGTCGCCTCCGGCTCGAACCGCTCCATGACGATCGCCGTGCCGCCCAGCCGCTGCACCGTCATCGCCCAGCGCAGCGGCGCGGCGTGGTAGAGCGGCGAGGTCGACAGATAGACCGTCCCCGCATCCATGCCGTACAACCCCGCCCCCATCCGCGTCAGCGGCGTTTCGTGCGCGATCGGCCCGTCGGGAAGTTCGGGCATCACGCCCTTCGGCCGCCCGGTGGTGCCCGACGAATAGAGCAGGTCGGTCCCCGCACTCTCGTCGGCGATCGGGGTAACCGGATGCCCCGCCACCGCCGCGGACCAGTCGCCGAACCGGTCGTAACCACCGTCCCACACGAACGCCGCCAGTTCGGGATGCCCGGCCAGCGCCTCGCGCGCCAGATCGCGGCAGGTGGGCGATACGACCAGCAACTTCGCCCCCGAGTCACCAAGGATATAGGCGATATCGCGCGCGCTCAGCTTGTTCGAGATCGCGGTCTGGTACAGCCCGGTGCGCTGCGCGGCCCAGCCGAACACGAACACCTCCGGCGCGTTGGCGAACAGCGTCGCGACGACGTCGCCGTGCTTCAGCCCCAAGCTGCGCAACTGCCACGCACTGGCATTCGATCGTTCGTCGAGTTGCCGATAGCTCAGGCGATCGCCGCTCTCGGCCATGACGACCGCCGCCTTGTCCGGCCACCGGACGGCATGTTCAGCCGGGTGCATCTGTCCTCTCCATCGTATTTTGTACCCGGAGGAACCACGCGTGCGGACCGGCGGCAATCGCCGCGCAAGAAATGTCGAAATCGGCGCGCGCGACGAACAATCGTCAGCGCGGCGCGACCCCCTCGATCAACATCGCGACCATCCGCTCCGCCACCTCGGTCGCGCCCAGCGTACCGCCGGGCACGAACCAGCGCGCGGGCCAGTTGAGCGCGCCCGCCAGCGCGAACGCCAGCAACTTCGGATCATCCGCCACGACCGATCCGTCCGCGATCCCCGCCGCGATCAGGTCGCGCAGCGCATCGTCGATCTCACGCTTCAGGCTGCGGAAGCGCGCTGCACTGTCGGGCGACAGCGCCTCGTCGCCGGTGCGGATCACGCAGCGTCCGAAATCATCCATGTTGATCCGCGCATAACGGATCAGGAAGTCGCGCAGGCGGTCGATCCCCCGCCCCGGCTCCGCCGCCGCGACCGCCGCCGCCTCGCGCAACTGCCCCAACCCGATCGACACGCATTCCAGCAGCACCTGATCCTTGTTGCCGAGGTGGTGGTAGATTGTCGGTTTCGACACGCCCAGGCTGGCCGCGACATCATCGAGCGACGTCGCGTGAAAGCCGTGTTCGTTGAACATCCTGACCGCCGCCAGCAACAGCGCGTCGCGCTTCGCCGCGCGACTGGCAAGCCGCTGCGCACGGTCGGGGAACGGCGATGGCGGCTCGGCGGGCATCGTTTTGGCCATGCCGGACTATTGACACCCGACCCGCGGGAACGCAACCTACTCATCAGTAGCATTTAGTCGGAACGGTAGATGATTCTTTCCGAGACCCAGACCGCCATCCGCGACACGGTGCGCAGCTTCGCGCAGGAACAGGTGCGCCCGCACGGCGCCGCCTATGAGGCAGCGGGCGGCTTCCCGCCCGAGCTGTTCCGCGAACTGGGCGCGATGGGGTTGCTAGGAATGACCGCGCCTGCCGAGCTGGGCGGCGCGGCGGCGGATTACGTGTCCTATGCGCTCGCGCTGATCGAGATCGCCGCCGCCGACGGCGCGCTGTCGACGATCGTGTCGATCCAGAATTCGATCATGGTGTCGGGGCTGCTCAAGGACGCCTCCCCCGCGCAACGCGAGCGCTGGCTGCCCCCGCTGATCGCCGGCGACGCCATCGGGGCGTTTGCGCTCACCGAGGCGGATGCCGGGTCGGACGCCGCCGCGCTGCGCACCCGCGCGACGCGGGTCGCGGGCGGCTGGCAACTCGATGGCGCGAAACAGTTCATCACCTCGGGGCGGATCGCCAAGGTGGCGATGGTGATCGCGGTCACCGACCCCGCGGCGGGGCGCAAGGGCATGTCGGCGTTCCTCGTGCCGACCGACACGCCAGGCTATTCGGTCGACAAGGTCGAGCACAAATTGGGACAGGCCGCGTCGGACACCTGCGCCTTGCGCTTCGACGCCTGCATGGTCCCCGACGACGCGCTGCTCGGCGCGGAGCGGCGCGGCTATGCGATCGCGCTGTCCAATCTGGAGGCGGGGCGGATCGGCATCGCCGCGCAGTCGGTCGGGATGGCGCAGGCGGCGCTCGACATTGCGATCGATTATGCGCGCGACCGGGCGAGTTTCGGCAAGCCGATCATCGAGCATCAGGCGGTCGGCTTCCGGCTAGCCGATCTCGCCACGCGGCTGGAGGCGGCACGGCTGATGGTGCTGCACGCCGCCGCGCTGAAGGATGCCGGGCAACCCGCGCTACAGGCGGCGTCGATGGCGAAGCTGTTCGCGTCCGAAGCGGCGGAGGCGATCGTCTCGGGCGCGATCCAGACGCTCGGCGGCTACGGTTATCTCGAGGAATATGGCCTCGCCAAGATCTACCGCGATGTGCGCGTCTGCCAGATCTACGAGGGCACGTCGGACATCCAGCGAATGGTGATCGCACGCGGCCTCTGACGAACGAAAATATACAGGAGAGAGTGGGATATGCGGATTGAGGGCATGGCCGCCATCGTCACCGGCGGCGCTTCGGGGCTGGGCGGCGGCACCGCGAGGCGACTCGCCGCGGCCGGGTCGAAGGTCGCGATCTTCGACCTGAACGCCGACATGGGCGAGGCGCTGGCGACGGAGATCGGCGGCCACTTCGTGCGCGTCGACGTGACCGACGAAGACGCGGTCGCGAACGCCATCGCGGAGGCCGAGGCGGTCAACGGCAAGGCCCGCATCCTCGTCAATTGCGCCGGGATCGGACAGCCTGCGAAGGTGATCGATCGCGAGGGCCAGCCGCTTCCGCTCGCGTCGTTCGCGAAGATCGTGACCATCAACCTGCTCGGCACCTTCAACGTGCTGTCGAAGTTCGCCGCCGCGCTGCACGCCGCCGATCCGGTCGGCGAGGAACGCGGCGTGGTCGTCAACACCGCCTCGGTCGCGGCCTATGACGGGCAGATCGGCCAGGCCGCCTACGCCGCGTCGAAGGGCGGCGTGGTCGGCATGACGCTGCCGATCGCGCGTGAGCTGGCGCGCTACGGCATCCGCGTGATGACGATCGCGCCGGGCATCTTCTGGACGCCGCTACTCGCGACGCTGCCGCAGGAGGCGCAGGACTCGCTCGGCGCGCAGGTGCCCTTCCCCTCGCGGCTCGGGCAGCCCGACGAATATGCGCGGCTGGTCGAGGCGATCGTCACCAACCCGATGCTCAACGGCGAGACGATCCGGCTGGACGGCGCGATCCGCATGGCGCCGCGATGAGCGCGCGCGCGGAGGAAATCGGCGCGCGGGTCGCGGCGTTCGTGCGCGAAGTGGTCGTGTCCTACGAACACGACCCGCGCCGCACCGCACACGGGCCGAGCGATGAACTGGTCACCGAACTGCGCGAGAAGGCGCGCGCGGCGGGGGTGCTGACCCCGCACATCCTGCCCGACGGCACGCACCTGACGCAGCGCGAGACTGCATATGTCCTGCGCCAGTCCGGCCTGTCGCCACTCGGCCCGCTGGCGGTCAACACCGCCGCGCCCGACGAGGGCAATATGTACCTGCTCGGCAAGGTCGGCACGCCGGAACAGAAGCGCCGCTTCCTCGACCCGCTGGTGCGCGGCGAGGCGCGGTCGGCGTTCTTCATGACCGAACCCGCCGAGGACGGCGGTGCCGGCTCCGACCCGTCGATGATGCAGACCACCGCCACGCTTGATGGCAATCACTGGGTCGTCGACGGGCGCAAGGCGTTCATCACCGGCGCGGACGGCGCGGCGATAGGGATCGTCATGGCGAAGTCGAATGACGGCGCGTGCATGTTCCTGGTCGACCTGCCCGATCCGGCGATCGTGATCGAACGCGTGCTGGACACGATCGACAACTCGATGCCCGGCGGCCATGCGGTGGTACGCATCGACAACCTCCGCGTCCCCGCCGACCAGATGCTGGGGCACAGCGGCGAGGGCTTCAAGTACGCGCAGATCCGCCTCGCCCCCGCCCGGCTGTCGCATTGCATGCGCTGGCTGGGGGCGTGCGTCCGCGCGAACGAGATCGCGACCGATTACGCGTGCCGGCGCCACGCGTTCGGCAAGCCGCTGATCGACCACGAGGGCGCCGGCTTCATGCTGGCCGACAATCTGATCGACCTGAAACAGGCCGAGCTGATGGTCGACTGGTGCGCCGACGTGCTCGACGGCGGCGAGCCCGGCGGCGCGGAAAGCTCGATGGCCAAGGTCGCGGTGTCGGAGGCGCTGATGCGCGTCGCGGATCGCTGCGTCCAGGTGATGGGCGGTACGGGCGTGACGGGCGACACGATCGTCGAGCAGGTGTTTCGCGAAATCCGCGCCTTCCGCATCTACGACGGCCCGACCGAGGTCCACAAATGGAGCCTCGCCAAGAAGATCAAGCGCGACCGGAAGGACGCGAAATGACGTACCGCTACATCAAGGTCACGCGCGAGGGGCGGCTGACGATCGTCACGATCGACCGGCCGGAAGCGCACAACGCGCTGAACGCCGCTGCACATGACGAACTCGCCGCCGCGTTCGACGCCTTCGCCGCCGATCCCGAACAATGGGTCGCGATCATCACCGGCGCGGGCGAGAAGGCGTTCTGCGCCGGCCACGATCTGAAGCAGCAGGCGTCGGGCGGCGGCATGTCGACCCCGGCGACCGGCTTCGCCGGGCTGACCGCGCGCTTCGACATGGCCAAGCCGGTGATCGCCGCGGTCAACGGCGTCGCGATGGGCGGCGGGTTCGAGATCGCGCTGGCCTGCGACCTGATCGTCGCGGCACGCTCGGCGTCGTTCGCGCTGCCCGAGCCACGCGTCGGGCTGGCGGCACTGGCGGGCGGGTTGCAGCGGCTGCCCCGCGTCGTCGGCCTCAAGAATGCGATGGGGATGATGCTGACCGGGCGACGCGTCGGCGCGGAGGAAGGCCAGCGGCTCGGCTTCGTCAACGAGGTCGTCGATGGCGACATGCTGGCGGCGGCGCGGCGCTGGGCAACCGAGATCCTCGCGTGCAGCCCGATGGCGGTGCGCGCCACCAAGGAAGCGGTATTGCGCGGGCTCGACACCCCAGCCGAACGTTTCCTGCGCGAGCAATGGGAGTATCCCGCCACCGCCGCGATGATGACGTCGCAGGACGCGGTGGAGGGACCGGCGGCGTTCGCGGAAAAGCGCACCCCCGCATGGACCGGGCGATGACCGGCGCGCTCAGCCAGGCCGCCAACGCCGGCACTACCGCGGTCCGCGACGCGCATCGCTTCGACGAAGCCGCGCTCGCCGCGTGGATGGCGGAGCATGTCGTGGGCTTCGCAGGGCCGCTGACGGTCGAGCAATTCAAGGGCGGCCAGTCCAACCCGACCTATCGGCTGCACACCCCGACCGCCGCCTATGTGCTGCGCCGCAAGCCGCCCGGCCCGCTGCTGAAGGGTGCGCACGACGTGCTGCGTGAGGCGCGCATCCTCACCGCACTGGCGAAGACGAACGTCCCGGTCGCGCCGATCCATGGCGTCTGCGCAGACGACGACGTGATCGGCACGCCCTTCTTCGTCATGGGACTGGTCGAGGGCCGCATCTTCTGGGACGCCACCTTCCCCGACGTGTCGCGGGAGCATCGCGCCGCCTGTTTCGACGCGATGAACGCCACGCTCGCGGCGCTGCACGGCGTCGATTACGAAGCGGTCGGGCTCGGCGATTACGGCCGCCTCGGCAACTACTTCGCACGGCAGATCGCGCGCTGGTCCCGGCAGTATCGCGAAGACACCGACGCCGGGTGCGACCCCGCGATGGACGCGCTGGTCGAGTGGCTGCCTGCGAACATCCCGACCGACGACGAAACGCGGATCGTCCATGGCGATTTCCGCTGCGACAACATGATCTTCCACCCGACCGAACCGCGCATCCTCGCGGTGCTCGACTGGGAATTGTCGACGCTCGGCCATCCGCTCGCCGACTTCGCCTATCACGCGATGATGTACCGGATGCCGCCCGAGATCGTCGCGGGGCTTGCAGGCGCCGACATCGCCGCGCTCGGCATTCCGACCGAGCAGGACTATATCGCGGCCTATTGCGCGCGCACCGGGCGCGCGGCGATCCCGGACCACGACTTCTACGTCGCGTTCAACTTCTTTCGGCTGGCGGCGATCTTCCACGGGATCAAGGGCCGCGTAATCCGCGGCACCGCCGCCTCCGCGCACGCACGCAACCGCGCCGCCAGCTTTCCGCAGGTCGCCCGTCTGGCCCTTGACGCGATGGAGGCCTGTCGATGACCACCGTCCTCCTGCACCGCGACGGCGCGGTCGCGCGCATCGTGCTGAACCGTCCCGAAAGCGGCAACGCCATCGATCCCGCGCTGGCGGACCGGCTTGCCGAGGTCGCGGCGGACGTCGCCGCCGACCCCGCGATCCGCTGCGTCGTGCTGACCGGCGCTGGCCGACTGTTCTGCGCGGGCGGTGACGTCTCCGCGATGGCCGCGGCGGGCGATGCGGCCAACGCGTTCCTGCGCGCGCTGGCCGACACGCTCCACAGCGCGCTCAGGACATTGGCCACGATGCCCAAGCCGCTGATCGTGGCGGTCAACGGCCCCGCCGCCGGGGCGGGCCTCAGTCTGGCGCTGCTCGGCGACGTGGTGATCGCGGCACGCTCCGCACATTTTACCGCCGCCTATACCGCGATCGGCCTGACGCCCGATGGCGGGATGAGCTGGCTGCTCCCGCGCATCGTCGGTCTGCGCCGCGCGCAGGCGATGATCCTCACGAACCAGCGTGTTTCGGCGGAAGAGGCAGCGCAGCTGGACATGGTCACCTGCCTCGCCGACGACGCCAACCTCGACACCGTCGTGGCCGACTTCGCTGCGCGGCTGGTGGCGGCACCGACCGCGGCGATCGGCGCGGCGCGCGCCCTGATCCTCGACGGCGCCACCGCCACCTTCTCCGATCATCTCGATCGCGAAGCCGCGACCATCGCCGTCGCCGGCGACCAAGCCGAAGCGCGCGAGGGCATCGCCGCCCTGCTCGCGCGCCGCAAACCCTCGTTCGAAGGAGCCTGATCCGATGGCCGAAGCCTATGTCGTCGATGCCGTCCGAACCGCCGGGGGCCGCCGCAACGGCCGGCTGGCGGGCGTCCACCCCGCCGATCTCGGCGCGGCGGTGCTCGACGCGTTGGTCGATCGCACCGGCATCGACCCGGCGGCGATCGACGACGTGATCCTCGGCTGCGTCACGCAGGCCGGGGAGCAGTCCTTCGCGTTCGGGCGCAACGTCGTCTTCGCCTCGAAACTGCCCGACAGCGTTCCCGCCGTAACGATCGACCGCCAGTGCGGATCGTCGCAACAGGCGATCCACTTCGCTGCGCAGGCGGTCATGTCGGGCACGCAGGACGTGGTGATCGCGGCGGGCGCGGAGAGCATGTCGCGCGTGCCGATGTTCTCGAACCTGTCGCTTCACCAGAAGGAAGGGATCGGCATCGGCCCGGTCAGCGAAAGCATCGCCGCACGCTTCGGCATCGCGGAATTCAGCCAGTTCAAGGGCGCGGAGATGATCGCGCGAAAGCACGGCTTCGACCGCGTCGCGCTCGACCGCTTCGCGCTGGAAAGCCACCGCCGCGCCGCCGCCGCGACCGAGGCGGGCGCGTTCGATGCGGAGATCGTCCCGGTGCTGGTCGATGGCGAACCGCACGTCCGCGACGAGGGCATCCGCTACGACGCGACGCTGGAGAGCATTGGCGCGGTGAAGCTGCTGGCGGAGGGCGGCGTCATCTCCGCCGCCAACGCCAGCCAGATCTGCGACGGGGCGAGCGGCGTGCTGGTCGTCAGCGAGCGCGCGCTCAAGGAACACGGCCTGACCCCGATCGCGCGGATCGTCGACATGACCGTCACCGCGGGCGACCCGGTCATCATGCTGGAGGAGCCGCTGTTCGCCACCGACAAGGCGCTCAAGAAGAGCGGGCTGTCGATCGATGCGATCGACCTCTACGAGGTGAATGAAGCGTTCGCGCCGGTGCCGCTCGCCTGGGCCGGGCACGTCGGCGCGGACCCGGCGAGGCTGAACGTCAACGGCGGCGCGATCGCGCTCGGCCATCCGCTGGGTGCAAGCGGCACCAAGCTGATGACGACGCTGATCCACGCGCTCCGTGCCCGTGGCAAGCGCTACGGCCTGCAAACGATGTGCGAAGGCGGCGGGATCGCCAACGTGACCATCGTCGAGGCGCTGTGATGGCGCTGCGGACACGCATTACCGAGCTGCTCGGGATCGAACATCCGATCGTTCAGGGCGGGATGATGTGGGTCGGGCGCGCCGAACTCGCTGCCGCGGTCTCGAACGCCGGCGGGCTGGGCATCCTGACAGCGCTGACCCAGCCGACCCCTGACGATTTGCGTCGTGAGATCGCGCGCTGCCGGACGCTCACCGACAAGCCGTTCGGCGTGAACCTGACCATCCTCCCCTCGGTCAGCCCCCCGCCCTATGCCGAATACCGGCAGGCGATCATCGACATGGGCGTCACCATCGTCGAAACCGCCGGACATCGTCCGCAGGAGCATGTCGAGCATTTCAAGGCGCACGGGCTGACCGTGATCCACAAATGCACAGCCGTCCGCCACGCATTGTCGGCGGAGCGGATGGGCGTCGACGCGATCTCGATCGACGGTTTCGAATGCGCCGGCCATCCCGGCGAGGACGATATTCCGGGGCTGATCCTGATCCCTGCCGCCGCGGACAAGGTGACGGTACCGATGCTGGCCAGCGGCGGGTTCGGCGATGGGCGCGGGCTGGTCGCAGCGCTCGCGCTGGGTGCGGAGGGGATCAACATGGGGACGCGCTTCTGCGCGACGGTCGAGGCGCCGATCCACGACGCGGTCAAGCAGCTGATTGTCGCCAATGACGAGCGTGCGACGAACCTGATCTTCCGCCGCTTCCACAATACCGGGCGCGTCGCGAGGACGAGCGTGTCCGACAAGGTGGTCGCAATTTCCGCGCAACCCGAGGCGGTGTTCGAGGACATTCGCCCCCTCGTATCGGGTGCGAAGGGCCGCATCGCGCTGGAGACCGGCGATCTCGATGCCGGGCTGGTCTGGGCCGGACAGGTGCAGGGGCTGATCCACGACGTGCCCACCTGTCGCGAGCTGATCGAGCGGATCGTCGGCGAGGCGGAGGCGATCATCGCCGCGCGGCTCTCCGGCTTCCGCGCGGCTGCCTGAGATGGGCGCGCTCACCGGGCTGCGCGTGGTCGAGTTCGCCGGCATCGGGCCGGGCCCGCATTGCGCGATGATGCTCGCCGATCATGGCGCCGAGGTGATCCGCATCGATCGCGAAGGCGGCAACGGCTGGCCCAACCCGATCATGGATCGCGGGCGCATCACAATGACGCTCGACATCCGCACCGACGCCGGACGCACCGCCGCGCTCGACCAGTGTGACCGTGCCGACGTGGTCATCGAGGGGTTCCGGCCCGGCGTCATGGAACGGCTCGGCCTCGGCCCGGAGGTGGTGCTCGCACGCAATCCTGCGCTGGTCTATGGCCGGATGACCGGCTGGGGACAGGACGGTCCGCTGGCGCGCCGCGCCGGGCACGACATCAACTACATCGCGCTGACCGGCGCACTGGACGCGATCGGCGAACCGGGCCGCCGCGCGATTCCGCCGCTCAACCTGGTCGGCGATTTCGGCGGCGGATCGATGTTCCTCGCCTTCGGCATCCTCGCCGCCTTGTGGGAGCGGGAGCGATCCGGGCAAGGACAGGTGGTCGACGCCGCGATTGTCGACGGGGTCAGCCACCTCATGACGATGTTCACCGGCCTGCTGCCGTCCGGCCGCCTCTCGCTCGACCGCGCGCACAACATGCTCGGCGGCAGCGCACCCTTCTATCGCACCTACAAATGCGCGGACGATCGCGAGGTCGCCGTGGGCGCGATCGAACCGGCGTTCTGGTCGCAACTGCTCGACATTCTAGGCCTGACCGACGCCGGCCTGTCCCAACGCGAACAGGATTGGCCGAAGACGACCGAAACGCTCGAAAACACGTTCCTGACCGCTCCCCGTGACCACTGGATACAGCTGTTCCGCGACACCGATGCGTGCGTAACACCCGTCCTATCGGCTCAGGAAGCGACACGCGACGAGCATCTCACCGCACGAAACACCTTCATCAACCAGCAAAACCTTCCCCAAGCCACCGCCGCCCCCCGCCTGTCACGCACACCTAGTGACGTCCTCCCTGTTTTTTCATCCATGTTGAGTGAGAGTTTTCCGGCCCTTTGAAGCCTGCGGGCGAGGAGTTGGGACATGAAGAAGACGAGGCATACTGAGGAGCAAATCGCGTTCGCGCTGAAGCAGGCGGAGACGGGCACGTCTGTGGCGGAGGTGATCCGCCGGATGGGGATTTCGGAGCAGACCTTCTACCGCTGGAAGAAGGTGTACGGCGGGCTTGGGGTAGGCGAGCTGCGGCGCCTGAAGCTGCTTGAGGAGGAGAACCGCAAGCTCAAGCAGCTCGTCGCGGATCTAAGCCTCGACAAGCATATTCTGCAGGACGTTCTGGCAAAAAAGCCCTGACGCCTGGACGACGGCGCGAGCTCGTCGCGCACGTCCAGGCGTCCCACGGCGTCAGCGAGCGGCGCAGCTGCTCGGCGCTGGGCGTCGACCGGTCGTCGGTGCGCTACGTGTCGCATCGGCCGGACCAGGCGCCGCTGATGCTGCGTATCCGTGATCTGGCGGCGACGCGGACGCGGTACGGGTACTTCAGGATCTACATCCTGCTGCGCAGGGAGGGCTGGTTCGTAAATCACAAGCGGGTCTACCGGCTCTACCGGGACGATGGACTGAGCCTTCGGCTCAAGAAACCCCGTCGCAACGTCAGCGCCGTCAACCGCGACCGACAACCTGCGGCCGCGGCGGCCAACGAGATGTGGTCGATGGACTTCGTCTCGGACGCGCTGTTCGACGGCCGGCGCCTGCGGGCGCTGACGGTGGTGGACGCGTTCACCCGTGAGGCGCTGGCGATCCACGTCGACCAAGGCATCAAGGGTGAGCAGGTGGTCGAGGTTATGGCGCGGATCTCGTCGATCCGCGGTGCACCCAGAACCATTCGGGTGGACAATGGGCCCGAGTTCATCTCGAAGGCGCTCGACCGCTGGGCGTATGAGAACGGCGTCACGCTGGACTTCAGCCGGCCGGGCAAACCAACGGACAACGCGTTCGTGGAGTCGTTCAACGGCCGCCTTCGGGACGAGTGCTTGAACACGCACTGGTTCCTGTCTCTGGAGGACGCGCGGGCAAAGATCGAGGCCTGGCGGCGCGACTACAACGAGAGCCGTCCTCACGGTGCTGTCAGTCTAATGCGAACCCGTCTCCACACGATGCATTTGGGTCTTTGATGGCGACGTTCAGCTGACGAGTGCCTGCCACTCCGCCAGTGCGGCGGAGCGTCGTTCCCGGTAGGTCTGTCGATTGATGAGGTGGCGTTCCAGGCTGAAGTGATTGTGAACATCGGCGTGGACGGAGGCGAACTTCTGCGGGACTGTCAGGAATTTTGTGCGGGAGGCCATAGGATGGAATGGAAGGGACCATCGGTATGGCAATCGACAGGGACGTGCTGGACCAGCTTCT
>NZ_LDTB01000056.1 GCF_001476895.1 Sphingomonas endophytica
ATCCCGAACCGCTCGCGCAGCATGATGAAGCGATCGTCGTCGCGGTTCAGCCCCACCCGCGCCCGCCCGCCCTCGATCAGCGCGTCGCGGATCGCGCGCGCGATCTTCAGCGTCACGTCCTTCTCGCGCAGTCCGGTCGCGGGGTTGATCGCGCCCGGATCGTTACCGCCATGCCCGGCATCGATCACCACCAGCGGTCGCCCCGCCGGCCCCGCGATCCGGGGCAGGCGCACCCCGCGCGCAGGGGGTGGCACCGGCACCGTCACCTTGCGCGGCGGCGCATCCCCGCGCGACTTCCACGGCAGAAAGTCAAGCTGCGGCCCGACCGCCCCGGCTGCCGTCGCGATCGTCAGCGTCAGGCCGATCGCCAGCGCGGCGCATCGTGCGCGTCGTGTCGTTCCTCGTGCCCCCATCGCTCCTTCCCGCGTGCGTTATGTTCGTGCGTCGTGGCGTTAGCGTGCGTTGCGTGTGCGGGTGGTTAACGACATTCGACAAGAAAAACGAGCCTGTTGAAGAGCGGGCAATGCAATGCTACGTCACGCGATGACCGGAATGTTGCGCGAAGGTCGCGCGACGCAGCTCCGGTGCCACTGCCCGACCGGCGACATGCCGGCTCCGGGGTCATCAGGTTGACGCTCGCAATGCCGCATTCCGCCCGATCGCTGTTCCGCCCGGCTCGTGCCGGCGGCGGCACGATCGCGGTCGGCCAGTCCCGCTCGGTGGAGCGGGCGGCATCGCGAACCGCAGCAGACATCATCATCATCCGCGCCGCCGACCCCATCGGGCGGTCGGCCGCGCCTTATCATCGCGCCCCTTCCCCACTGGCGGAGGGCGGCGCGCGGAGAGTTTTCAATGACCACGCGTATGCTGATCGACGCACGCCACCGGGAAGAAACCCGCGTGGCCGTCGTCAAGGGTAACCGGATCGAGGAATTCGATTTCGAAAGTGCCGAGCGCAAGCAGCTCAAGGGCAACATCTATCTCGCCAAGGTGACGCGCGTCGAGCCGTCGCTGCAGGCCGCGTTCGTCGATTACGGCGGCAATCGCCACGGCTTCCTGGCGTTCAGCGAAATCCACCCGGATTATTACCAGATCCCCAAGGAGGATCGCGACGCGCTGCTGCGTGAAGAGGCAGAGCACGCCGCCGAGGAGGCCGCGCTGCGTGCCGAGCAGGACGCGCTCGATGACGGCGATTTCGACGACGACGCCGATCACGACGACGACCATCATGACGATGGCGAGCATGACGAGACTGCCGAGGGCGACGCCCCCGCGCCACGCCGTGGCCGGTCGGGCGGCAACGACGATCAGGTCGAGGCGCTGCGCCAGCGCCGCATGAACCTGCGCCGTCGCTACAAGATCCAGGACGTCATCCATCGCCGCCAGGTGCTGCTGGTGCAGGTCGTCAAGGAAGAGCGCGGCAACAAGGGCGCCGCGCTGACGACCTATCTGTCGCTGGCGGGCCGTTACTGCGTGCTGATGCCCAACACGTCGCACGGCGGCGGGATCAGCCGGAAGATCAGCAACGCCGCCGATCGCAAGCGGCTGAAGACGATCATGGCCGATCTCCAGCTTCCGGCGTCGATGGGCTGCATCGTCCGCACCGCGGGGCTTCAGCGCACCAAGACCGAGATCAAGCGCGATTTCGACTATCTCGCCCGCCTGTGGGACGAGATACGCGAAAAGACGCTGACGTCGAGCGCGCCGGCGCTGGTCTATGGCGACAGCGACCTGATGAAGCGCGCGATCCGCGACATCTACAACAAGGACATCGACGAAGTCATCGTCGAGGGCGACGACGGCTATCGCCAGGCGCGCGAATTCATGCGGCTGCTGATGCCGACGCACGCCAAGAAGGTGAAGCATTACAGCGACCCGGTGCCGCTGTACCAGCGCGCGGGCGTCGAGGATCAGCTTGCCGCGATGTACCACCCGGTCGTCCAGCTGAAGTCGGGCGGCTATCTGGTCATCAACCCGACCGAGGCGCTGGTGTCGATCGACATCAACTCGGGACGCTCGACCCGCGAGCACAATATCGAGCAGACCGCCACCGCGACCAATCTGGAAGCGGCGCAGGAAATCGCGCGTCAGCTCCGGCTTCGCGACATGGCGGGTCTGGTCGTCATCGACTTCATCGACATGGATAACGGATCGAACGTCCGTAAGGTCGAGAAGGCGATGAAGGAGGCGCTGAAGAACGATCGCGCGCGCATCCAGGTCGGCCGTATCTCGGGCTTTGGCCTGATGGAGATGAGCCGCCAGCGACTGCGCACCGGCGTTCTCGAGGCATCGACCCGCCCGTGCCCGCATTGCGAGGGCACCGGCTTCGTCCGCACCGCCTCGTCGTCGGGCCTGTCGGCGCTGCGGCTGCTGGAGGATGAGGCGGCGCGCGGTCGCGGCTCGATCCTGACGCTCCGGTGCAGCAACGAGGCGGCGGTGTACGTCCTTAACCGCAAGCGGTCGGACATCGCCGAGATCGAGGACCGCTACGGCGTGACCGTCGAGATCATCCCGGACGGCGAAGAGGAAGGCGCGCGCATGTCGGTCGAGGCATCCGGCCCGCCGCCCGCGCATCCGCCGAAGTTCTCGCGCCCGATCGTCGAGGACGATCTCGACGACCTGGTCGAGGACGAGGTCGACGAGGAAGAGGAAGAGCTGAAGGAAGAGGAGGAGACCGTCGAGGCGGCTCCGGCTTCCGAGGGCGAAGGCGGGCGCAACGGGCGGCGCCGGCGTCGTCGTCGCGGCCGTCGCGGTCGCGATCGTGTCGAGGGCGGTGAGGCCGAGACGGGTGCCGAAGACGCCGTTGCCGCCGAGGCGGACGAGGACGAGCCGGTCGAGACGACTTTCGGGGGAGAGGGTGACGCCGGCGACAGCGAGGACGCCGAGCGCGAGGGCGGCCGTCGTCGTCGTCGCGGTCGTCGCGGTCGTCGTCGCGAGGGCGATCGGGCTGCTGCCGATGGAGCCGTGACCGAGAGCGCCGTCGAGGAGGCCCCCGCCGCTGCCGAGGCAGAGGTGGAAGCGGACGTCGAGGCCGAACCGGCCGTGGCGGAGGAGCCGGTCGCGGAAGAGGCTGCCCCGAAGACGCGTCGGCGCCCGCGGGCGCGCGTCGCCGCCGAACAGGCACCGGCCCCGGCCCGCAAGCGCGGTCGCGCGGCTGCCGCCGCGACCCCGGTCGTCGAGGAAGCGCCCACGCCGGTCGAACCGGCTGCGGAGGAGGCGCCGGCCAAGCCGAAGCGCACGCGTCGCAAGAAGGCGGACGCGACGGTGGCCGAGGCTGCCGACGCCGCTCCGGTCGCCGATGCGCTCCCCGCGCCCGTCGCGGAGGAAGCGCCGGCCAAGCCGAAGCGGACCCGCAAGAAGAAGGTCGCCGAGCCGGTCGCGGACGCCGCGGCCGCCGCGGCCGCCGCGCCGGAGACGGCCGCCGAGGAGGCGCCGGAAGCTCCGGTCGCGACCGGGGCGACCGACGACGCCGCCGCGCAGCCGCGTCGCGGCTGGTGGCAGCGCACCTTCGGCGCGTGACGCGCACGGCCGGGCCTTCAGCGGCGGTTCAGCGGAACCGGCGCACAGGCCCGGCCGATGCCGGTATTCCTCCTCATGATCCGGCGGCGCGATGCGTAGGCTGAACCGCATCGTCGCCGCCGTCACGGGCGCGATCCTGCTGATCGCGCAACCCGCCCAGGCGCAGTCGTTGCTGCGCGATGCCGAAACCGAGGCATTGCTCCACGACATGTCGGCGCCGCTGGTGACGGCGGCGGGACTGCGCCCGACCGACGTGTCGTTCGCGCTGGTCAACGACGATTCGATCAACGCGTTCGTCGCGGGGGGCCAGACCGTCTATATCCACACCGGACTGCTCCAGCAGGCCGACAGCGCCAATCAGGTGCAAGGCGTGATCGCGCACGAGTTGGGGCATATCGCCGATGGCCATGTCATTACCGGCGCGCAGGCGCAAAAGCCGGCGATGGGCGTCTACCTGCTGTCGATGGTCCTCGGGCTGGCGGCGATGGCGGCGGGCGGCGGAGAGGCCGGCGCCGGCATCCTCGCGGCCGGACAGCAGGTGGCGATGGGCAAGTTCCTCGCCTTCAGCCGCGTGCAGGAGGCGACGGCCGACGCCTCGGCGGTCCGCTATCTCGACACCGCCGGGATCACCGGCAAGGGGATGCTGGAGTTCTTCAAGAAGCTGCAACAGCAGGAATATCGCTATGGCACGAAGAACATCGACCCCTTCATGCAATCGCACCCGCTGTCGGGCACCCGCGTCCAGACGCTGACCGCCGATGTCCAGGCATCGAAGGCGTGGAACAAGCCCGCCGATCCGCGCTTGCAGGAGCGTTTCCTGCGTGTCCGCGCCAAGCTCGACGGCTATCTGATGCCGCCGCCGCAGGCATTGCAGAAGTATCCCGACAGCGACCAGTCGCTCTATGCGCATTACGCGCGCGCTTATGCCTATCACCGCGCCGGCTATCCGGAGAAAGCGGATGCCGAGGCCGAGGCGCTGGTCGCCAGCGAGCCGAACGATCCGTATTTTCAGGAGATCATGGGCCAGATCCTGCTGGAAGCGGGCAAGCCGAAGCTGGCGCTTGCGCCGCTGAAGCGCGCCACCGAGGGCTCGCGCTCCAACCCGCTGATCGCCACCACCTATGGCCATGCGCTGATCGCGACCGAGGATCCGAAAAACTACGACGAGGCCAAGCGTGTGCTGCGCACCGCCGTGGCAAGGGACGACGAGAATCCGTTCGCGTGGTTCCAGCTCGGCACCGTCTATGAACTGACCGGCGACGAGGCGCGCGCCGCGCTCGCCAGTGCGGAGCGCGCCAGCATGATGGGCGACGACCGCACCGCCGTCGACCGCGCACGCTATGCGATGGCCGGCATCCCCAAGAACACGCCCGACTGGATCCGCGCACAGGATATCGCGATGACCGCCCAGAACGAGGTCGACAAGAACGGAAAGAAGAGACGGCGTTGAACCGGTTGATGGTGTTGGGGCTGGTCGCGATCGGCCTGTTGTTCGGGGCCGGCGGCATGTGGTTGGCGGATCGTGCCGCACCGGGGGCGATGGACGAGGCGCGGGTCGGGCGGATCGTGCGCGACTATGTGCTCGCGCATCCCGACCTGATCCCCGAAGCAATTGAAAAACTGCAACAGCGGGAGTCCGGCAAGGCGGTCGCCGCCAATCGCGGCAAGATCGAGGAGCCGTACGGCAATGCCTGGATCGGCAATCCGAAGGGCGATGTGACGCTGGTCGAATATTACGACTATAATTGCGGCTTCTGCCGCGCCAGCCTGCCGACGATCGAGAAGCTGGTCGCCGCCGACAAGAACCTGCGGGTCGTGTTCAAGGAACTGCCGGTGCTGGCCGACAGCAGCCGCACCGCCGCCCGCGCCTCGCTGACTGCCGCCGCACAGGGCAGGTTCAAGGCGTTCCATGACGCGCTCTACGCCGCCGGCCCGGTCAGCGACGCGACGATCGCGCAGGCGGCGCGCGCCAGCGGCGTCGATCTGGCGAAGGCGCCCGCCGATATCGATGCGGTGATCCGCGACAATCTCGAAACCGCCGCGAAGCTGGGCGTGACCGGCACCCCGGCGTGGGTGGTCGGCGATCAGCTGCTGTCCGGCGCACTCCCGCTTGATCGCCTGCAGGAGGCGGTGGCGAAGGCGCGGGCGTCGTGAGGTCGATCTAACCGATCGCCTCAGTTCCCCTGCCCCAGTCGCCAGCGCAGCATCCGCACGAACGGCTCGGGGTCGTCGAGCCGGAACGCAACGCGCTCGACGGCCGGCTTGCGGCGCAGCAGCGAAGCGCGCGATAGCGGCTGGTGGAGCCGCAGCATCACGTTCGGCCATGCCAGCAGCGCCGCATTCAGCGTCGTAGTCGCCCGCACCTCCTCCCCGCGCACATCGCCGTCCACCCCGGCGATCGCCTCCAGCGGCACCAGGCGGTCGATCAGGAACCCGGCGCGCACCCGCACGCCGTCCGGGGTCAACAGGATCGGGCGGAAGCGGAACGACTTGATGAAGCCCAGCAGGTAGACGAAGCCAAGGTCGCTCAGCACGAACATCACGATCGCGCCCGTCCGGCTCCAGTGACTCAGCAGCAGGTGGTAGACCGTCATCTCGATCACCGACAGGATCAGCAGCGCCGCGCACATCGGCGCGAGATGGCGGTGATAGGCGAAGGCGCGCGCCTCCGCCGGCACGTCCCCCGCCCCGCCCCAGCGGAACAACGCCATGTGCAGCACCGTCAACTCCGCCGTCGCCAATCGCAGCAGCGCGGGCGGCAGCAGCGTCGCGGCGATCCGCTCCCATCGCTCGCGCAGACCGGCCATGGGCGCACGCCAGACGCGTCCCGCCTGCCGCGCCGCGACACCGACATGCGCCAGCACCAGCCCCGCCATGCCCACGATGAGCCACGGCATCGCCAGCAACGCGGCGCGCAGCGGCGGCGGACTGCTGACCGCGACCGTCAGGCTCGCCCCCGCCAGCACCCCCAGCACCGGCCGCCACCCGGGTTTCCCGGACGCCCGGGCGAGCAACGCCAGCATCGTCGTGTCGGCGACGATCCAGAGGAACAGCAGCAGCGCCGCCAACGGATAGGCGGCGGCGAGCGACGTGCGCGCGGCCATCGCGGCCGATCCGACCACGACGACCGGCAAAATCGCCGTCGCCGCCCCCTGGCCCGATCCGAGCCTCGCCGCCCGCTCCGTCATTCCGATCCTCCCGCTTCCGGTCCCGCCATCTTTTCATAGACTTTCGTGCGCCCGACCGCCATCGCCGCATCGATCCGGTCACGGAACCACGCGCGCGCCGCAACGTAGCGCATGACAGCATGTGAAGGGGGGCGAATGCCGGAACCGATCCTGACCGTCGCGGGTGTGTCAAAGACCTACAGGAATGGTCCGACCGCGCTCGGCACCGTCGATCTGACCGTCAATCGGGGCGAGATCTTCGCCCTGCTCGGTCCGAACGGGGCGGGAAAGACCACCCTGATCAGCATCATCTGCGGCATTGTCACCCCCTCCTCAGGCTCGGTGACGGTGGCCGGGCACGACGTGGTGCGCGATTACAAGGCGGCACGCCGCGCGATCGGGCTGGTGCCGCAGGAACTGGCGACCGACCAGTTCGAAACGGTGCTGGCCACGGTCACCTTCTCACGGCGGCTGTTCGGACGCTCGGGCCATTCCGTCTATATCGAACAGGTGCTGCGCGACCTGTCGCTCTGGGATAAGCGCCACGCCCGGATCAAGGATCTGTCGGGCGGGATGAAGCGCCGCGTGCTGATCGCCAAGGCGCTGGCGCACGAACCCGATATCCTGTTCCTGGACGAACCGACCGCCGGGGTCGACGTCGCGCTGCGCCGCGACATGTGGAAGCTGGTGCATCGTCTGCGCGCCGACGGCGCGACAATCATCCTGACCACGCATTACATCGAGGAAGCCGAGGAAATGGCCGATCGGGTCGGGGTCATCACCGGCGGCAAGCTGCTGCTGGTCGAGGAGAAGAACGCGCTGATGGCCAAGCTCGGCAAGCGACAGATGGACCTGACACTGGTCGAGCCGCTGGACGCGGTGCCGCCCGCGCTGTCGGACTGGCCGCTGACGCTGGAGAACGAGGGCCACACGCTGCGCTACGTGTTCGATGCCAAGGCGGAGGACACCGGCATCCCGCGGCTGCTGGAGCGGCTGGCGCAGGAACAGATCGCGTTCCGGGATCTGGAGACGCGCAAGTCGAGCCTTGAAGACATTTTCGTCGATCTGGTCGGGGAACGCGCATGAACCTGCATGGCATCTGGGCGCTGTACCGGTTCGAGATGGCGCGGTTCGGGCGGACGATCTGGACCAGCCTCGCGACGCCCGTCATCACCACCACGCTCTATTTCATCGTGTTCGGCGCGGCGATCGGGTCGCAGATGCGCGGCGTCGACGGGGTCAGTTACGGCGCATTCATCGTGCCGGGGCTGATGCTGCTGACGATCTTTTCCGAAAGCATCTTCAACGCCAGCCTGGGCATCTACATGCCCAAGTTCACGGGCACGATCTACGAGCTGCTCTCCGCCCCGCTGTCGGCGGTGGAGACGGTGCTGGGCTATGTCGGCGCGGCGGCGACCAAGTCGATGGTGATCGGGTTCGTGATCTTCCTGACCGCGCATCTGTTCGTCGACCTGCACATCGCGCATCCGGTGGCGATGGTGCTGTACCTGCTGCTGGTCGCGGCCAGCTTCTCGCTGTTCGGCTTCTGCCTGGGCATCTGGGCGAACGGGTTCGAGCAATTGCAGATCATCCCGCTGCTGGTCGTCACACCGCTGACCTTCCTTGGCGGCGCCTTCTACTCGATCGACGTGCTGCCCGAACCGTGGCGGACGGTGACGCTGTTCAACCCGATCGCGTACCTCATCAACGGCTTCCGCTGGACGTTCTTCGGGGTGAGCGACGTGTCGTTCGGCCTGTGCATCGCCGTGACCGCCGGGTTTGCGGCGCTGTGCCTCGCGGCGGTGGTGACGATCTTCCGCACCGGCTGGCGCCTGAAGAGCTGATCCGCTTGCCTGACGGGCGGCGGCCCGCCATGCGGAAGCCCTCTCCCGCCCCGGACAACGACCGATGCCGATCCGCCAGCTGTTCCCGACCCTGTTCTACGAAGCCGATCTGGGCGACGCCACGCTGCTCGCCGAACTCGACGAATCGTGCCGCGCACTGGCGCAGGACGACACCGCCGGCCGCCGCTGGTCGAAGGCGCATGGCTATCGCGGCTATACCAGCTACGCCTCGCTGAACGACCTGCCGCTGCGCGACCCGGTCTTCGCCGACCTGAAGAAGGCGCTCGACCGACACGTCGCCGCCTTCGCCAAGGAGGCGGGCTTCGATCTGGGCGGGCGCAAGCTGAAGCTCGACAGCCTGTGGGTGAACGTCATGAAGCCGGGCGGCACGCATTCCGGCCACATCCACCCGCACAGCGTCGTGTCCGGCACCGTCTATGTCGCGGTGCCGGAGGGGTCGGGCGCGCTGAAGCTGGAAGATCCGCGTCTGCCGATGCTGATGGCCGCGCCGCCGCGCGACGGCACCTTCGTCTATGCCGAACCGCGCGCCGGATCGCTGTTCCTCTGGGAAAGCTGGCTGCGGCACGAGGTGATGACCAGCGCGGCGAAAGCGGAGCGGATCAGCGTCAGCTTCAATTATCGCTGGTAGGGTATATCCGAACGGTCGTGGCGTCCGGGGCGGACATGTTCCGAGGTCCACTGCTCCGCACGATCAACAGATGGTGGGTCTGCGGGTCGGTGGATGCCGGAACATGTCCGGCATGACGAGGTGAGGGTCGCGACGGCCGCGCTCACCCCCCGGTGGGATAGTCCGCCCCCAGCGCCACGTCGCGCGCGCCCTCGATCTCCGACAGCCGCGCGCGCAACCGCTCGGTCACATGGTCGAAGCCCCATTTGCCGAGCACCAGATGGCGCGGCGGCCGCTCCTGCTCGACCGCCGCGATCATCGCCTCGGCGGCGCGCACCGGGTCCCCGGGCTGGTTGCCCGAATAGCCCTTCGTCGCGGCCATGCGCGCGGCGGCGGTGTCGGCGTAATCGGCGATGCGGCTCTCCGTCTGGCGTAGCGAGCGGCCCGCCCAGTCGGTGCGGAACGGTCCCGGCTCGACGCAGGTCACGGCGATGCCCAGCGGGGCGACCTCGGCGGCCAGTGCGTCGGAGAAACCCTCCACCGCATGTTTCGACGCCGCGTAATAGCCCGACGACGGAAAGCCGATCAGACCGGCGACGGAGGTGATGTTGATGATCGCGCCCTGCCGTCGCGCGCGCATCCCCGGCAGGACGGCGCGCGTCATCGCGAACAGGCCGAAGACATTGGCGTCGAACTGCGCGCGGATCTCGGCATCCTCGCCCTCCTCGATGCTCGACTGATAGCCATAGCCGGCGTTGTTCACGAGCACGTCGACCCGCCCGAATTGCGCCTCCGCCCGCGTGACCGCTTCGGCGATCGCGGCGGGGTCGGTCACGTCGAGCGCCAGCGGCAGCGCGCGGTCGCCCTGCCCCTCCGCAAGATCGGCCACCCGGCCCGCGTCGCGTGCCGTCACCACCGCGCGCCATCCGCGCGCCAGCACCAGCCGCGCCAGCTCGCGCCCGAACCCGGTCGAGCAGCCGGTGATGAACCACACCGGATCGGCAGGGAGCGTCATATGAAATATCCCGAAGTATAAAGACCTTGCGGAAACGTCACACGATCGGGCTGCGTTCCCGCTGGCAATCGTCTGGCGAAAGGCGCATGGAGGGTTCTTCATGGACTTCCCGAATCTCCCCCCCGCGCTCGCCAGCGCGCTCGCCACGCGTGGATATGCCACGCTCACCCCCGTTCAGGCCGAGGTGACCGCCGAGGTCGCGCATGGCCGCGACCTGCTCGTCTCCGCGCAGACCGGCTCCGGCAAGACCGTCGCCTTCGGCCTCGCCATGGCCGAACAATTGCTGGGCGAGGACGGCAACCTGCCCCCCGCCGGTCCGCCGCTGGCGCTGGTCATCGCACCGACGCGCGAACTGGCGTTGCAGGTCGCCAAGGAACTGACCTGGCTCTACGCCGGCGCGCGCATCGCGACCTGCGTCGGCGGCATGGACGCCAGCCGCGAGCGCCGCGCGCTGAACCACGGCGCGCATATCGTCGTCGGCACGCCGGGCCGCCTGCGCGACCATGCCGAGCGCGGCGCGCTGAACCTGTCGAAGATCCGCGCCGCCGTCCTCGACGAGGCGGACGAGATGCTCGACATGGGCTTCCGCGACGATCTCCAGGCGCTGCTCGACCAGACGCCGACCGAGCGCCGCACCCTGTTGTTCTCCGCGACGCTGCCGCGCCCGATCGTGGCGCTGGCCAAGGCGTATCAGCGCGACGCGCTGCGTATCTCGACGGTCAGCGAGCAGCGCGGGCACGGTGACATCACCTATCGCGCGGTCACGGTCGCGCCGTCCGAGATCGAACATGCGGTCATCAACCTGCTGCGTTACTACGAGGCGGAAACCGCGATCCTGTTCTGCGCGACCCGCGACAACGTGCGCCACCTGCACGCCGGGCTGGTCGAGCGCGGCTTCGCGGCGGTCGCCCTGTCGGGCGAGCATTCGCAGAACGAGCGCAACCATGCGTTGCAGGCGCTGCGTGATCGCCGCGCGCGCGTCTGCGTCGCGACCGACGTCGCCGCGCGCGGGATCGACCTGCCGACGCTCAGCCTCGTCATCCACGTCGAGATGCCGCGCGATGCCGAGGTGTTGCAGCACCGGTCGGGGCGCACCGGGCGCGCCGGCAAGAAGGGAACGGCGGTGCTGATCGTCCCCTATCCGCGCCGTCGTCGTGTCGAGATGATGCTGCGCGGCGCGCGCATCGCCGCCGAATGGGGCGACGTGCCGAGCGCCGAGGCGATCCGCGCCAAGGATCGCGAGCGGCTGCTGGAACGGCTGCTCGCGCCGGTCGAGGTCGATGACGACGACAAGGCGCTGGCCGCCGAACTGCTGACGCAGCGCACGCCGGAGGAGATCGCGGCCGCCTTGGTCGCCGCGCAGCGCGCCGCGCTGCCCGCCCCCGAGGAGCTCGCCGATCGCAGCGAGATGACCGAGCGTCAGCAGAAGGGGCATCGCGACGGCTTCGACGACGTGGTGTGGTTCCACATGAACGTCGGCCGCCGCCAGAACGCCGACCCGCGCTGGGTGCTGCCGCTGCTGTGCCGTCGCGGCCACGTGACCAAGGCGGAGATCGGCGCGATCCGCATCGGCGCGACCGAAACGCAGTTCCAGGTGCCGCGCGCCTTGGCGGCGCGCTTCGCGGCGGCGGTGAAGGCCACCGCCAATGCGGACGGCGAGGACGAGAGCGGCGTCCGTATCGAGCCGATGCCCGCGAATGCCGCCCCGATCCGCAACGCCGGTGCGCCGCCGCAGCGTCGCCACGGCGGCGGCGCGCCGCGCGGTGGGCCGCGCCCGCGGCGCTAACGCTTTTCGTCATGGCGGGCGCGGCGACGCCACCGGGGTGAGATCAGGACGCCCTGGATTGCTTCGCTGCGTTCGCCATGACGATCGGTGGTAGGAACCGGGCCCTTTCCCCCGATAGCATCACGCTCCCTGGAAAACGGCGACCGTGGCTCCGCGCCACGGTCGCCGTTTTCGTCTCCGGCCCGATACCGCCCTACCCTCGCGGGCGGAGCGACACCGGAACGCCGCGCTTACAGCCCGACGACGCCGCCGTCGTTCTTGGTGATGACCACGGTCGCCGCGCGCGGGCGGCCGGTGCCGGTGCCCGTCGCCTGGCTCTGCGGCCAGTGCGAGGTGATGTTGGCGTAGTCGCCGTCCTCGCCCGGGTGCTGGACGTTGATGAAGATCGAGCGGCCGTCGGCGGTCGAGGTGATGCCGGTGATCTCGCACTCCTTCGGCCCGACCAGGAAGCGCTTCAGCTTCGCGCCCGGCGCCGCACCGACGCGCGCGGTCGCCGTGGCGGTGCCGCCGAACGAACTGGTCACGGTCCTGGTCGTGCCGTCCCCGACGCGGCCGGGCATCCCGATCAGCATCATGCAGTTGGTGACGTCGGTATAGGCACCGTCGTCGGTCTGCACGAACAGCAGCGGCGACGCCTGCCCGCCCGCGTTGGTCGGCAGCCCGAACCACAGCCCGTCCGGCGAGGAGAAGTCGTTGGTATCGTCCAGCCCCGACAGATTGACGTTGTTCGCGTCGGCGGTCGAACGTGCGCCGAACGCATAGACGTCCCAGGTGAAGCTGGTCGATTCGGTCGAGTCGTTCGCCTCGCGCAGCCGGACGACATGGCCGTTTGCGTTGCCCGTGCTGGTGCCACCATCGGTGCGCGTGTCGACATAGGACCGGGGATTGGCGGCATCGATCGACCGCTGGCTGCTGCTCGACGCCACGCCGCGGCGATTCGAATTGTTGGTCAGCGTGCAATACATCTCGCCGTTGACCGGGTTCACCGCGGTCCATTCCGGCCGATCCATCGGCGTCGCGCCCAGCGCGTCGCCGGCGAGGCGCGCGTTGGCGAGCACGTCGGCCTGACTGGCGAAGGGATAGCGCGTGTTGTTCGCGTCCAGCCCGTTCTGCCCGAACACCAAGGGCAGCCACTGGCCGGTGCCGTCGGCGTTGAACTTCGCCACGTACAGCGTGCCGGTGTCGAGATACTTGTCGCCGGTCGCCAGACGATCCGTCGGGGTCGCATCCGCCGTCGACCAGGCGGTCGCCGACACGAACTTGTAGATATATTCGTTGCGGCCGTCGTCGCCCATGTAGAAGGCCGGCTTCACGCCCGCGACCATCCGGCCCGCCATCACGCCTTCATGCGCCATGCGGCCCAGCGCGGTGCGCTTGCGCGGGGTCGAGGCCGGATTGTACGGGTCGATCTCGACCACCCAGCCGAAGGTGAACGGCTCGTTGCGGAAATCGGCGGTGCCGTCCGCCGCATTGGCCGCGACCGCCGAGGCGTTCCAGCGCGAGAAGATCGTGCTGGTGGGGTCCGTCGCGGCGACCGTCTGCCAGCCGTAGCGGCTGTTGGTGCCGACGCCGTAGCGCGACAGCGACGTCACCTGCTTGGCATTGCCCGTCGCGGTCCGGACCGAGGCATCGGTCGACGCGCGCGCGAAATAGCCCGCCCAATTCTCCTCGCAGGTCGCGTAATCGCCCCACGGCAGCGCGCCGTTCGCGCAATTGTTGATCGTGCCGCGCCCGGTGGTGCCGTCCTTGGAATAGACGGTGCGCAGCATCGCGTCGCCCTTCACCGGACCGCTGAACGCGACCGGCGTATTGGGGGTCACGCGGCGGTTGAGCGCGCTGTTCGGGACATAGCTCCACGCGCCCGTGTTGCCCGCGCGGGCGACCTCGACCACCGACACGCCGTGCGCCTCGATCTCCTTGAGGACCTCCGCCTCCGGACGACGCGCGACGCCGTTCGCGTCGGTCGTGGTCGTCGGCGCGCCGACGTGCATGTAACCGGGATTGATATATTCGTGGTTGATCGCCAGCAGGCCGCGCGTGTTGTTGGACGCATCCGGCGTGTTGCCGCTGGCGGCGAGCCCGAAATAGCTCATGCCGTCGTGATTGTCGCCCGCGCGCTGCGCGTAATTGGTGTCGGTTCCGTCGTTGGCGAAGGCGGCGACGCCCGAGGCGATCGGGTCGCCGGCGCGATACAGCACCGACACGGTGTACCCCGACGGCACGGTCACGATGTCGTTCTTGTTCTTGGCCACCGCCGCGAACGCCAGCGTCGCGGGGCTGACGACGACGGTCGAGCGCTCGCTGCTGCTGCCGGTGCCGTTGCTGGCGGTGAACTGCAGCACGATATTGGTCGTGGTCGTGACGTTCGGCGCGACGAAGCTCACCGAATTGCCGCTGGTCTGGAGCGCGACGGTCGGGCCGCCGACCTGCGTCCAGGCGGTCGTCGCGGCGTTGGCGGTGGCGCTGGACGTCAGCGTCACGACCCGTCCGCCCTGCGTCTGGACGGTCGTGCCGTCGGTGACGGTGATGACGTCGGCCTTGTCATCGCTCTCGCCGCAGCCCGCGAGGAGCGAGGCACCGAAGGCGGCGGTGGTCATCGCGCTCATCCCGCCCATCATCTGACGCCGCGAATAACGCTGCTCGACCAGTTCGCCCAGCGTGGTCGTGGTCGAAGGATTGGCGTCGACGTCACCGTCGTAATCGTTGCCGATGATAAGGTTGTTCACGATCGTTCCCCGGATGCGGTTACGCGGTCGTCATTGGCGGCGGCAAAAGGCACGGGCGTGAAGGATCGGCGACATCCGCGCGACAAATCCGCGTCAGATCGATGACATCACCGCCAGGGCTTGACGCGTGACCGGAAACGGCTAAGAGCGCCCGGTCGCCGGGTCTTGCCCGGCACACCGTCCGAGACAGTGGGTGGCCCCTCGCGGCCTTAATTCCCCACCGAGACGGGGACAGGATCGACGCCACCCTTGTCATGCTGAATCAGCATGGCCGGTAGCCGGTCATTCCCCATCGCTGGACAATGCCCCCGGCCCTGCACCCGCAGGACCGGAGGTTCGTACCCGGAAGGGCTTGCGTGTTTCGGCACGCCCCTTCCCAATGTGGAGAATGGCATGGATCGTAGTCAGAAGACCGCGGCCGTCGCCGAGCTCAACCGTACCTTCTCCGAGGTCGGCGTGGTGGTTGTCACCCGCAATCTCGGGATGACGGTGGCGCAGTCGACCGACTTGCGCAACCGGATGCGGGATGCCGGCGCGACCTACAAGGTCTCGAAGAACAAGCTTGCCAGGATCGCACTCGACGGCACCGACTATGGCTCGATCAGCGACATGCTGACCGGTCCGGTCGGCCTGGCGACCTCGACCGATCCGGTCGCGGCCGCGAAGGTTGCCGCCGAATTCGCCAAGACGACCGACAAGTTCGAGATCGTCGGCGGTGCGATGGGCGCGACCCCGCTCGACGTGGCGGGCGTGCAGGCACTGGCCACGCTGCCGTCGCTGGACGAGCTGCGTGCGAAGATCGTCGGCCTCATCGTGGCGCCTGCCACGAAGCTGGCGACCATCACCCAGGCCCCGGCCGCGCAGATCGCGCGCGTGCTGGCAGCTTATTCGGAGAAGGAAGCGGCCTGATTTCGGGCAGCATCCTGTTGATGTGTTGGAATATGGGGCACCTGTCCCCGTTTGATAGGAAGTAAGATCATGGCAGACCTGAACGCGCTGGTTGACCAGCTGAGCGAACTGACCGTCCTGGAAGCGGCCGAGCTGTCGAAGCTGCTCGAAGAGAAGTGGGGCGTTTCGGCCGCTGCGGCGGTTGCGGCTGCTCCGGCAGCTGGCGGCGGCGCTGGCGCCCCGGCCGCTGAAGAGAAGACCGAGTTCGACGTGATCCTGACCGGCGACGGTGGCAAGAAGATCAACGTCATCAAGGAAGTCCGCGCGATCACCGGCCTGGGCCTGACCGAAGCCAAGGCGCTGGTCGAAGGCGCGCCGAAGCCCGTCAAGGAAGGCGTGAGCAAGGACGAGGCCGAGAAGGTCAAGAAGCAGCTGGAAGAAGCCGGCGCGACCGTCGAGCTGAAGTAAGCCGAAGCGGTGGAGCGGGCCCAGGCCCGCTCGACCGCAAGGCCGGCCGGCGAGCGGCCCAAGCCCGCTCGTTCGACGTTATCGGAGTGAAAGGCCGATCATGCCCCCGGCATAATCTGAACGATGCGGGACATCGTTCACCTTCCACTCTCTGATGACGCGGCCGCCAGCAGAAAAGGGGCGACACCCGACCCGGGTGCCGCCCCTTTTTCATGTCCGCCCTCAGGCCTGACGGGCGATCGGCAGCGCGACACGGCGGCGACGCATCGCGGCACCGACGACGCCGAAGCCCATGATCATCATCGCCCAGGTCGCCGGCTCAGGCACACCGCCGCTCACCTCGATCTTGATCTTCCGGCGCAGCGCGTCCTCGAACGTGTTGAAGTTGGCGTTGATCGAGAACGAGCCGACCCCCGCCTGCACCGGTGCGCAGCGCGCCCCCGCGCCGATCCCGAGGCAGTTGATCTGGTCCAGGCCCTTCGCCAGCGCCGCCTGCTGCGCCGAGGCCAGCGAGCCGCCATTATCCTCGCCGTCCGTCGACACGTCGATGACCTGTCGGTCGGACTGGATCGCATTGCCGAAGATCTGATCGGTCAGCGTCGTGATGGCGGCGCCGATGTTCGTGCCGCCGCCACGCTGCTGCATCGCAGCGAGCGCCGCCTTCAGCGACGCGAAATTGGCGCTCGTGATCTCCTGCATCGTGAAGACGGTGACGACGTTCGAGCTGAACTTGACCACGCCGATCGCGACCGATCCGTCGAGCGGCAGAACCGTCGGATCGGACAATGCCGCGATATAACCCTGTTTCTGCAGGTTGAAGTCCGAAGACGTGATGCTGCCCGACTCGTCGATCGCCAGCCCCAGCTCCAGCTTGGCCGCCTGCGCCGGCGCACCGATCATCAAACCCAGCGCGGCGATGCCCGCGCTTATGCTCATCTTCGACATGCTCTACCCTCCCGTTGGACATGCACTGGACGTGCACCATCGTTCCTCGCCGCACGATGCGACGGACAAGCAAATACAGCCGCACGCTTCCCGCAAAGGAGCGCGACACCCGCTGACGCAAACTATGGACTCGTGCGACCGACGACCTTCACGGTTCTGCACGCTCTTCTTGGATACCAGAGCATTACTGCCCTCCCAAGCATCTTAAGTTACAATTCATCCATTTTTCGGCAACCGTCCCCTGGACACTCGCAACCCGGTTACTGTCGGCAAGCGCCACCGGGCGCGTTCGGGTCGCGGTTGACGCTGGTGCGCCATGATCCTATATCGCGGCCAATCTCCACCGCTCCGGGATATGGCACGCCGTCGCGCAGCGTGTCGCACGAATGGGGGCATTGGAAAACAGGACGCTGACCGGCTGCCGTCTCCCGTTGTTCGGGATCAGACGTGCGGCCTTTCAGTGTTGCTGGCGCTCGTGAATAACGGCTGACGAGGCACAAGCTTTTATGGCGACCAATCCGATCGACGCGGGCACCGCGCGGACCGACAAGGCGGGTACGCGCAAGCGTCGTATCCGCAAGGTTTTCGGCAACATCCACGAAGTGGTGCAGATGCCGAACCTGATCGAGGTCCAGCGCGAGAGCTACGAACAGTTCCTGCGCTCCGACCCGTCGATCGGCTATGTCTCGGGCCTGGAGAAGACGCTGCGCAGCGTGTTCCCGATCCGCGACTTCGCCGGCACCGCCGAGCTGGACTTCGTCAACTATGAGCTGGAGCCGCCGAAGTTCGACGTCGAGGAATGCCGCCAGCGCGGCATCACCTATGCCGCGCCGATGCGCGTGACGCTTCGCCTGATCGTGTTCGAGGTGGATCCGGATACGGAAACCCGTTCGGTGCTCGATATCAAGGAGCAGGACGTGTACATGGGCGACATGCCGCTCATGACCGAGAACGGCACCTTCTTCATCAACGGGACCGAGCGCGTCATCGTGTCGCAGATGCACCGCTCGCCGGGCGTGCTGTTCGACCATGACCGTGGCAAGACCCACGCGTCGGGCAAGTACCTCTTCGCCGCGCGCGTGATCCCGTATCGCGGCTCGTGGCTCGATTTCGAGTTCGACGCCAAGGACATCGTCAACGTCCGTATCGACCGCAAGCGCAAGCTGCCGGTCACCGCGCTGCTGTACGCGCTGGGGATGAACGGCGAGGAGATCCTTAACCACTTCTACAACCGCCTGACGTTCGTGCGCGGCGAAGGCGGCTGGCAGATCCCGTTCCAGGCCGAGAACTGGCGCGGCGTGAAGCCGACGTTCGACATCGTCGACGCCAAGTCGGGCGAGGTGATCTTCGCCGCCGGCACCAAGATCACGCCGCGCGCCGCCAACAAGGCGGGCAAGGACGGTCTGGAGACGCTGCTGATCCCGACCGAGGAGATCTACGGCCGCTACAGCGCCTATGACCTCATCAACGACAACACCGGCGAGATCTATGTCGAGGCCGGTGACGAGATCGGCCCGGACAATCTCGAGAAGCTCGACCAGGCGGGCATCGACCGGATCGAACTGCTCGACATCGATCATGTCGCGACGGGTCCGTGGATCCGCAACACGCTGAAGGCCGACAAGGCCGAGGAGCGCGAGCAGGCGCTGAGCGACATCTACCGCGTCATGCGCCCCGGCGAGCCGCCGACGCTGGAGACGGCGGAGTCGCTGTTCGCCGGCCTGTTCTTCGATCCCGATCGCTACGACCTGTCGGCGGTGGGTCGCGTCAAGCTGAACATGCGCCTCGACCTCGACGCCGAGGACACGGTGACGACGCTGCGCACCGAGGACATCCTGGCGGTCGTCAAGACGCTGGTCGACCTGAAGGACGGCAAGGGCGAGATCGACGACATCGACAATCTCGGCAACCGCCGCGTCCGTTCGGTGGGCGAGCTGCTGGAGAACCAGTATCGCGTCGGCCTGCTCCGCATGGAGCGCGCCGTGAAGGAGCGCATGTCCTCGGTCGACGTCTCGACCGTGATGCCGAACGACCTGATCAACGCGAAGCCCGCGGTCGCCGCGGTGCGCGAGTTCTTCGGTTCGTCGCAGCTGTCGCAGTTCATGGACCAGACCAACCCGCTCTCCGAAGTGACGCACAAGCGTCGCGTCTCGGCGCTCGGGCCGGGCGGCCTGACGCGTGAGCGCGCGGGCTTCGAGGTGCGCGACGTCCACCCGACCCACTATGGCCGTATCTGCCCGATCGAGACGCCGGAAGGCCCGAACATCGGTCTGATCAACTCGCTGTCGACCTTCGCGCGCGTCAACAAGTACGGCTTCATCGAGACGCCGTACCGCAAGATCGTCGACGGCAAGGTGACGAACGAGGTCGTCTATCTGTCGGCGATGGAAGAGCAGAAGCACACCGTCGCGCAGGCGTCGGCGGAGCTGAACGAGGACGGCTCGTTCGCCGAGGAGCTGGTCTCCGCTCGGCAGGCGGGCGAATTCCTGATGGCGCTGCCGGAAACGGTGACGCTGATGGACGTGTCGCCGAAGCAGCTCGTGTCGGTCGCGGCCTCGCTGATCCCGTTCCTGGAGAACGACGACGCGAACCGCGCGCTCATGGGCTCGAACATGCAGCGTCAGGCCGTGCCGCTGGTGCGCGCCGAGGCGCCGTTCGTCGGCACCGGCATGGAAGAGACCGTGGCGCGCGATTCGGGCGCGGCGATCTCGGCCAAGCGGGCGGGCATCGTCGATCAGGTCGACGCGGCGCGTATCGTCGTCCGCGCGACCGGCGAGATCGACTCCGCGAAGTCGGGCGTCGACATCTACACGCTGATGAAGTTCCAGCGTTCGAACCAGTCGACCTGCATCAACCAGCGTCCGCTGGTGAAGGTGGGCGACGTGGTCAACGCCGGTGACGTGATCGCCGACGGCCCGTCGACCGAGTTCGGCGAGCTGGCGCTGGGCCGCAACGCGCTGGTCGCGTTCATGCCCTGGAACGGCTACAACTACGAGGACTCGATCCTCATCAGCGAGCGGATCGTGAAGGACGACGTGTTCACGTCGATCCACATCGACGAGTTCGAGGTGATGGCCCGCGACACGAAGCTCGGGCCGGAGGACATCACCCGCGACATCCCGAACGTCGGCGAGGAAGCGCTGCGCAACCTCGACGAGGCGGGCATCGTGTACGTCGGCGCCGAAGTGGAGCCGGGCGACATCCTGGTCGGCAAGATCACGCCGAAGGGCGAGAGCCCGATGACGCCCGAGGAGAAGCTGCTCCGCGCGATCTTCGGTGAAAAGGCGTCGGACGTGCGCGACACGTCGCTGCGCCTGCCGCCGGGCGTTGCCGGTACGATCGTCGACGTCCGCGTCTTCAATCGCCACGGCATCGACAAGGACGAGCGTGCGATGGCGATCGAGCGCGAGGAGATCGAGCGCCTGAAGAAGGACTCGGACGACGAGCGCACGATCCTCAACCGCGCGACCTGGTCGCGTCTGCGCGAGATGCTGCTGGGGCAGGTCGCGACCGGCGCACCGAAGGGCGTCAAGAAGGGCGTGACCATCGACATGGACGTGCTCGACTCGGTCGAGCGCCATGACTGGTGGAAGTTCGCGGTCCAGGACGATGCCGTGCAGGCGAACCTGGAGGCCGTGAAGGGCCAGTATGACGAAGCCGCCAAGCGCATCCGCGACAAGTTCGAGGATCGCCGCGAGAAGCTGGAGCGTGGCGACGAGCTGCCGCCGGGCGTGCTGAAGATGGTCAAGGTCTTCGTCGCGGTGAAGCGCAAGCTGCAGCCGGGCGACAAGATGGCCGGCCGTCACGGCAACAAGGGCGTCATCAGCCGCATCCTGCCGGCGGAGGACATGCCGTTCCTCGCCGATGGGACGCCGGTCGACCTCGTGCTCAACCCGCTGGGCGTGCCGAGCCGCATGAACGTTGGGCAGATCTTCGAGACGCACCTCGGCTGGGCCGCGCGTGGCCTCGGTCAGCAGATCAAGCACGCGCTGGAGGACTGGCGGGAGGCGAACCCGGACGCCAAGGCGGGCGAGATGCCCGACGCGGTCAAGGATCGTCTGCGCACCGTCTATGGCGAGCATTATCTCGACGACATCGACTCGCGCGATGCGGGCGAGATCATCGAGCTGGCGCAGAACCTGACCCCGGGCGTCCCGATGGGCACGCCGGTGTTCGACGGCGCGGTCGAGCGTGACGTGTCCGACATGCTGGAGCTGGCGGGTCTCGATCCGTCGGGTCAGTCGGACCTGTTCGACGGCCGCACGGGCGACAAGTTCGACCGCAAGGTGACCGTGGGCATCATCTACATGCTCAAGCTGCACCACCTGGTGGACGACAAGATCCACGCCCGGTCGATCGGGCCGTACTCGCTCGTCACCCAGCAGCCGCTGGGCGGCAAGGCGCAGTTCGGCGGCCAGCGCTTCGGCGAAATGGAAGTCTGGGCGCTCCAGGCGTATGGCGCGGCGTACACGCTCCAGGAAATGCTGACGGTGAAGTCGGACGACGTGGTCGGCCGCACCAAGGTCTATGAGGCGATCGTCAAGGGCGACGACACGTTCGAGGCCGGCATTCCGGAGAGCTTCAACGTGCTCGTCAAGGAAATGCGCTCGCTGGGTCTCAACGTCGACCTTCGGTCGATGGAAGAGGCCGAGGACGACGGCATGGCCGAGGCCGCGGAGTGAGGTAACGGGTGCCGCATGACGAATGCGGCGCCCTCCCCGCCCCCGCCCGGACTGCCTACCCCTAGAGGGACAAAGACATGAACGAACTGACCAATTTCGCCAATCCGCTCGCGAAGCCGGAAACCTTCGACCAGATCCAGATCGGGATCGCGTCGCCGGACAAGATCCGCAGCTGGTCCTTCGGCGAGATCAAGAAGCCCGAGACGATCAACTATCGCACGTTCAAGCCCGAGCGTGACGGCCTGTTCTGCGCGCGCATCTTCGGTCCGATCAAGGACTACGAATGCCTGTGCGGCAAGTACAAGCGCATGAAGTACAAGGGCATCGTCTGCGAAAAGTGCGGTGTCGAAGTCACGGTGTCGAAGGTCCGCCGTGAGCGGATGGGCCATATCGAGCTCGCCGCGCCGGTCGCGCACATCTGGTTCCTGAAGTCGCTGCCGTCGCGCATCGGCTTGCTGCTCGACATGCAGTTGAAGCAGCTGGAGCGCGTGCTGTACTTCGAGGCGTATATCGTCATCGAGCCGGGCCTGACCCCGCTGGAGAAGTACCAGCTTCTCACCGAGGACGAACTGCTCGAGGCGCAGGACGAATATGGCGAGGACGCCTTCTCGGCCGGGATCGGCGCCGAAGCGGTCCGCATCATGCTCGAAAGCCTCGATCTCGAGGGCGAGAAGGTGCAGCTTCTGGAAGAGCTGGCGACGACCAAGTCGGAGCTGAAGCCCAAGAAGATCATCAAGCGCCTGAAGGTCGTCGAGAGCTTCCTGGAATCGGGCAACCGTCCGGAATGGATGATCCTCGAGGTCGTGCCGGTCATTCCGCCCGAGCTGCGCCCGCTGGTGCCGCTGGACGGCGGTCGTTTCGCGACGTCGGATCTGAACGACCTGTACCGCCGCGTCATCAACCGCAACAACCGCCTGAAGCGCCTGATGGAGCTGCGCGCGCCGGACATCATCGTCCGCAACGAAAAGCGCATGCTGCAGGAAGCGGTCGACGCGCTGTTCGACAACGGCCGTCGCGGTCGCACGATCACGGGCGCCAACAAGCGTCCGCTGAAGTCGCTGTCCGACATGCTGAAGGGCAAGCAGGGCCGCTTCCGCCAGAACCTGCTCGGCAAGCGCGTCGACTATTCGGGCCGTTCGGTCATCGTGACCGGGCCGGAGCTGAAGCTGCACCAGTGCGGCCTGCCGAAGAAGATGGCGCTCGAACTGTTCAAGCCGTTCATCTACGCGCGCCTCGACGCCAAGGGCCTCAGCATGACGCTGAAGCAGGCGAAGAAGTGGGTCGAGAAGGAGCGCAAGGAAGTCTGGGACATCCTGGACGAGGTGATCCGCGAGCATCCGGTGCTGCTGAACCGCGCGCCGACGCTCCACCGCCTCGGCATCCAGGCGTTCGAGCCGGTGCTGATCGAGGGCAAGGCGATCCAGCTTCACCCGCTGGTCTGCTCGGCGTTCAACGCCGACTTCGACGGCGACCAGATGGCCGTTCACGTTCCGCTGAGCCTCGAGGCGCAGCTGGAAGCGCGCGTCCTGATGATGTCGACCAACAACATCCTGTCGCCCGCGAACGGCAAGCCGATCATCGTGCCGTCGCAGGACATGGTGCTGGGCCTCTACTATCTCTCGCTGGAGAAGCAGAAGGAGCCGGGCGAGGGCATGATGCTGGGCGACATGGCCGAGGTGCATCAGGCGCTCTTCGCGGGTGCCGTGACGCTCCACACCAAGATCGTCAGCCGCGTTCCGCAGACCGACGAGCAGGGCAACCAGTATCTGAAGCGCTATGAGACCACCCCGGGTCGCATGCTGCTGGGCGAGTGCCTGCCCAAGAGCCACAAGGTGCCGTTCGACGTCGTCAACCGCGTCCTGACCAAGAAGGACGTCGGCGAGGTCATCGACGAGGTCTATCGTCACACCGGCCAGAAGGAGACGGTGCTGTTCGCGGACGCGATCATGGCGCTGGGCTTCCGTCACGCGTTCCGCGCCGGCATCTCGTTCGGCAAGGACGACATGCTGATCGCGCCGGACAAGGACAAGCTGGTCGACGAGACCCGCGATCTCGTGAAGGACTTCGAGCAGCAGTATCAGGATGGCCTGATCACGCAGCAGGAGAAGTACAACAAGGTCATCGACGCCTGGAGCCGTTGCGGCGACCAGGTCGCGAACTCGATGATGAACGAGATCAAGGCGGTGCGCCATTACGAGGACGGCCCGATGGTCGGCCGCGAGCGCGACATCAACTCGATCTACATGATGGCCCACTCCGGTGCGCGTGGGTCCCCTGCGCAGATCAAGCAGCTGGCGGGTATGCGCGGCCTGATGGCCAAGCCGTCGGGCGAGATCATCGAGACGCCGATCATCTCGAACTTCAAGGAAGGCCTGACCGTCCTCGAATATTTCAACTCCACCCACGGCGCGCGCAAGGGCTTGGCGGATACGGCGTTGAAGACCGCGAACTCGGGGTATCTGACCCGCCGTCTCGTCGACGTGTCGCAGGATTGCGTCATCATCGAGGAGGATTGCGGCACCGAGCGCGCGCTGGAGATGAAGGCGATCGTGCAGGGCGGCTCGACGATCGCGTCGCTGGGCGAGCGTATCCTGGGCCGGACCACGGCGGAGGACGTCGTGGATGCCAAGACCGGCAAGGTCGTCATCCCGGTCGGCACGCTGCTGGACGAGCCGATGGTCGCGCAGATCGAGGCGCTGGGCGTGCAGGCGATGAAGATCCGCTCGCCGCTGGTCTGCGAAAGCAAGATCGGCGTGTGCGGCAAGTGCTACGGGCGTGACCTCGCCCGCGGTACGCCGGTCAACATCGGCGAGGCGGTCGGCGTCATCGCGGCGCAGTCGATCGGTGAGCCGGGCACGCAGCTGACGATGCGGACCTTCCACATCGGCGGCGCGGCGCAGCTCAACGAGCAGTCGAACCTGGAGGCGCCGGTCGACGGCACCGTCGAGTTCCGCGACCTGCGCATCATCGAGGACCAGCGCGGCCGTCGTGTGGTGCTCAGCCGCTCGGGCGAGATCGCGATCGTCGACATGGACGGCCGCGAACTGGCGGTGCACAAGATTCCGTACGGCGCGTACGTCATGTTCGATGATGGCCACATCATCAGCAAGGGCGACCGGATGGCGGAATGGGATCCGTTCACCATGCCGGTGATCACGGAAACCGGCGGCACCGTGAAGTTCCAGGACCTGATCGAAGGCAAGACCCTGACCGAGCAGGTCGACGAGGCGACCGGCATCGCGCAGCGCGTGGTGATCGAATATCGCGTGACGTCCAAGTCGAAGGATGATCTGCGTCCGCGCATGACCCTCCTCGACGAAGGGTCGGGCGAGGCCGCGCGTTACCTGCTGGCGCCGGGCGCGGTGCTGTCGGTGGAGGACAATGCCACCGTCCATGCCGGCGACGTGCTGGCGCGTGTCGCGCGCGAAAGCGCCAAGACCCGCGACATCACCGGCGGTCTGCCGCGCGTCGCCGAGCTGTTCGAGGCGCGCAAGCCGAAGGAAAATGCGATCATCGCCAAGGTCTCCGGCCGCGTGGTGTTCGGCAAGGACTATAAGGCGAAGCGCAAGATCGGCATCCAGCCGGAGGACGGCGGCGAGGTCGTCGAGTATCTGGTGCCCAAGTCGAAGGTGATCGACGTTCAGGAAGGCGACTACGTCAAGCGTGGCGACAACCTGATCGGCGGCTCGCCCGACCCGCACGACATCCTGGAAGTGCTCGGCATCGAGCCGCTGGCCGAATATCTGGTCAGCGAAATCCAGGAAGTCTATCGTCTGCAGGGCGTGAAGATCAACGACAAGCACATCGAGACGATCGTTCGTCAGATGCTGCAGAAGGTCGAGATCATCGAGTCCGGCGACACCACGTTGCTGGTGGGCGAGCAGGTCGATCGCGAGGAAATGGACGCGATCAACGACAAGCTGGAGGACGGCCAGGCGCGTGCGCAGGGCAAGCCGATCCTGCTGGGCATCACCAAGGCGTCGCTGCAGACCCGCAGCTTCATCTCGGCGGCATCGTTCCAGGAGACCACCCGCGTCCTCACCGAGGCGGCGGTCCAGGGCAAGCAGGACACGCTGATGGGCCTGAAGGAGAACGTGATCGTCGGCCGCCTGATTCCGGCGGGCACCGGCGCGGGCATGAACCGCCTGCGCGTCGCGGCCTCGTCGCGCGACGCGGCGCTGCGCGCCCAGCAGCGCAAGTTGCAGGACGCGATGGTCGCGGCCGGCTCGGCTGGCACCGCCTCGCAGACCCGCGCGGCCGAGGAAGCGCGCTCGCCGCGCGAGGAGGTCGGCACCGGCAGCGATCCGCTGGCGGCGGTCGTCCCCTCCGGCACCGGCACGGACGCCGACGCGGGCGAGTATCTGAACGAGGAGTGATCCTCGGTCGGGCCCGCGCCTGACATGACGAAGCCGCCGTCCGGGATACCGGGCGGCGGCTTCTTCGTTGGCCGGGGGGCAAGCAAGGATCGCTGACGCTTGCACGCGCTGCACGCGCGATGATCCACGTTGCATTTGCCGCAACCGTCACGCTCGTTCACATGCCGGTCGTTCGCTGCGCCGCAGCACTTCAGCCATTAGCGAGGCCGTCATGCTTTATCTGATCTATCTGATCGCGCAGTACCGCAACGACGCGCGCGCGCGCACCGCAGCCAACGACACCGACTACCGTCAGGCCGCCTGACGCGATCGATCCGGGGTCAGCCGCCGGCCGACTTCGTGTACGGTACGAAGTCGCCCAGCAACAGCACGCCGCCCGGAATGCGGCTCATCGGGTTCATGGTCCGGACCTGATCGTTGCGGCAGAGCTGCGATCCCCATTGCTGGGTGATCAGCACGTCATCGTCGCGCAGCGTCTCGGCGCGCGCACGCGGCACGTTGACGTATAGTTTCGATCCGACCCGCCACACGATCGCCCGCCCGGTGACGATCTGCTGCGAATTGGTGACGTTGGTCGGGATGCATTGCACCGGCGCGCCGGCCACGCGTCCTTTCAGCAGGTCGGCGAGCTGCGCATCGGGGGAGAGCCGCTTGGCCTGCGCGGGGGCGGCGAACGTGACGGACAGTGCCGCCAGAGTGAGGAGGCTTTTCATGATCGTCTCCCTGCACCATCGCCGCTGAACCGCCGCTGACCCGGTCCTGATCTGCGACAAGACGTTTGTCGCGGAACGTCGCGCGGCGCCGGGCCGTTCCCGCCGCACCCTGCCCGCCATTGCCGAAACCGCCGCGATGCTTGCCGAGGCGCTGGCGCAGGGCGACCTGATCGCCGCGATGGTGGACGAGGTGCGCGCCGCGATGGTCGCGCAGGCGCTTGCCGCCGCCGCGCCCGATGCGACCGTCATCCTCTGCCCCGGCAGCGACGCGCTGCCGGGCGAGGATGCGCCCCCTTCCCCCGCCAATGTCGGCCAGCGCGTTTCGGCACTGCGCCGCGCGCGCCGGCTGGTCGCCGAGACGCAGCGCGCACCGGTCGCGCTCATCACCACCGGCGAGGCACTGGCCCGCGCCTATCCGCCGCCCGCCGCCTTCGACTCGGTGCCGCCGACCGTCCGGCATGGCGCGGCGCTCGACCTGCCGACCTTGTTCGAGGAACTGACCGCGCTCGGCTATATCGCCGACGAGCGGGTCGACGAACCCGGTGAGGTCGCGCTGCGCGGACAGGTGCTGGACGTCTTCCCGGCCGACGCCGCGCTGCCGCTGCGGATCGAGGTCGCCAACGGAACGGTCGTGGCGCTGCGTTGCTACGACCCCGCCGACCAGCGCTCGATCGACGACATCGCCGAACGTGAGCTGGGCCGCGTCGCGGAGCCCGTGCCCGGTGACGATCGCACCACGCTGCTCGATCACCTGCCCGGCGCGCAGGTGATCGTCGATCCGGATGCCGACGAGCGCCGACGCCGCTTCCTGACGCTGGTCGCCGACGCCACGCGCCGCATGCCGCAGCGCGCGCTCCGCGATGTCGTCAACGACGCCATGTGGCAGGCCGCGCTCGCCGATCGTACCCCGATCGTCCTGACCCGCGAGGGCGAGCCCCCGCCGCGCTTCGCCGAACGCAAGGCGCCGTTGCGGGCCTTCGCCACCCTGGTCCGCAAGGAGTGTGAGGAGGGAACGCGCGTCGTCCTGCTCGGCAGCGCGCGCGACCTGCGCTTCCTGCGCCGCCGCGTCGCCAAGGCGTTGAAGGACGACCCCGTCACCGTCGCCGACTGGCGCAAGGTCGCCAAGGCGAAACGCGGGGCGCTGCTGATGCTCGAACTCGCGGCCGATCGCGGCTTCCGGCGCGCGGGCGTGCTGGCGATCGCCGCCGCCGACCTGCTCGGCAGCCGGGCCGAACGTGAGCAGGTGGCCGGCGCCGCCACCGATACCGGGCTGTTCGAATTCGGCGAGATCCGGATCGGCGATGTCGTCGTGCACGAAGACCACGGCATCGGCGTCGTCGCCGGGCTGGAGCAGCTTCCCGACGACGGCGGCGACGCGATCCGCCTGACCTATGCCAATGACGGCGTGCGGCTGGTGCCGGTCGCGGAGGCCGATCGTCTCTGGCGCTACGGGGCGGAAGCGGATGCGGTCACGCTCGACCGGCTCGACGGGTCGAGCTGGCAGAAGCGGCGCGGCGAGATCGACGCCGCCATCGCGCAGAGCGCGCGCGACCTTACCGCGCTCGCCGCCGAACGCGCCGGGCGCGACGCCCCGGTGCTCGATCCCGATCCCGCCGCCTACGAGCGCTTCGCGTCCGGCTTCGCCTTCACCGAAACCGCCGATCAGGCGAAGGCGATCGCCGCCGTGCGCGCCGATCTCGCCGCCGGACGCGCGATGGACCGGCTGGTGATCGGCGATGTCGGCTATGGCAAGACCGAGGTGGCGCTCCGCGCCGCCGCGCTGGCGGCGCTCGCCGGGCATCAGGTCGCGGTCGCCGCCCCCACGACGGTCCTCGCCCGCCAGCATCTCGACACCTTCACCGCGCGCTTCGAGGGGACCGGGATCGAAGTCGCCGGCCTGTCCCGGCTGTCGAGCGCCGCCGAGAAGAAGCGCGTCAAAGCCGGGCTGGCCGACGGCTCGATCGGAGTGGTCGTCGGCACCGGCGCGGTCGCGGGCAAGGGCGTCGCCTACGACAGCCTCGCCCTGGTCGTGATCGACGAGGAACAGCGGTTCGGCGCGGCGGACAAGGACAGGCTGCGCGCGCTGTCGGCGGGGCACGTCCTCACCCTGTCCGCCACCCCGATCCCGCGCACGCTGCAATCGGCGCTGGTCGGGCTCCAGCAACTGTCAGTGATCGCCACCCCGCCCGCGCGCCGCCAGCCGATCCGCACCGCGGTCAGCGCCTTCTCGCCCGAGACGCTGCGCGCCGCGCTGCTCCGCGAAAAGAGCCGGGGCGGGCAGAGCTTCGTCGTCGTGCCCCGGATCGCCGACATGGCGCCGCTCGCCGAACAACTCGGCAGGCTGGTCCCCGAACTCGACGTGCTACAGGCGCATGGCAAGCTGCCCGCCGATGACATCGACGCGGCGATGGTGCGCTTCGGGCGCGGCGACGGCGACGTGCTGCTCGCCACCAACATCATCGAGGCGGGGCTCGACGTGCCCCGCGCCAACACGATGGTGATCGCGCACGCCGACCGGTTCGGGCTGTCGCAGCTTCATCAGTTGCGCGGGCGCGTCGGTCGCGGCAGCCGGCGCGGTCAGGTGCTGCTGTTCACCGACCCGGATCATGCGATCGCGCCGCGCACGCTCAAGCGGCTCCGCACGCTGGAGGCGTTCGACCGGCTCGGCGCCGGCTTCGCGATCAGCGCGCGCGACCTCGACATGCGCGGCGCGGGCGACCTGCTGGGCGAAACGCAGGCGGGGCACATGAAACTCATCGGCATCGACCTCTACCAGCAATTGCTGGAGGGCGCGCTGCGCCGCGCGCGCGGCGAGGAGGTCGAGCGCTGGACGCCGGAATTGCAGGTCGGGGTCGAAGGGCGCCTGCCCGAGACGTGGATTCCCGATGAGGAACTGCGCGTCACGATCTACACGCGGCTGGCGCGGATCACCGATGGCGACGCGCTCGACGCGCTGGAGGACGAACTGGAGGATCGCTTCGGCGCGATCCCGGACGAAGCGCGCACCCTGCTGGCGACCGCCCGGCTGCGCGTCGATGCGCGCGCGGCGGGGATCGCGAAGGTCAGCGCCGGCCCCGCCGCGCTGGCGCTGGAGCCGCACAACGGCACCGCGATCGACGCGGCGGCGTTCGGGCTGGAAGAAAAGGATCGCCGCTTCCTGCTGCGCGAACGGATCGACGATCCCCTCGCGCGGCTGGAGCGCGCCGGCGAACTGGTGCGCGAGATGGCGGAGGCGTAATCGCTTCCTCCGTCATTGCGAGCATCGCGAAGCAATCCCGGACGTCCCGATGCGGCTCTGGATTGCTCCGCTCGCAATCACGAACGGGAGAGCGCCACCGCGGGCCCTCCCTCCCGCCTCGCCTCGCGTCAGAACCGCACGCGCCCGCCCAGCGACAGCACGACGGCCTTGGCATTCTCCAGCCGCCCGTTGACCAGGATCGGCGTCTGCGCGGCCGTTCCCGCATAGGCCGCCGTCCGCCGGTCGATGGTGGTGTCAGCGAAGTCGACGTAATTCGCCGCCGCGTCGATCGTGAAGTTCGGCGTCACGTCGAACGACCCGCCGACCGCATAATTCCAGCGGTTCGAATCCGGCACGCGCGCATCGCGCTCGCCGTCGCGCGTCGGAGTCAGCGCGCGCTGCACGCCCGCGCGCAGCGTCAGGCGCGGCGACACCAGATAGTCGAAGCCGCCGGCATAGCTCCAGGTGCTGCGATAATTCTCCGGGATCGCGGCATTCACCGGCGCACCCAGCCGGATCGCGTCGAACTTCTCCCAGGTATAGCGGATCGTCTGCGCGTTCAGCGTCAGCGCGTCGCTCACCTTGAACCGCCCGCCGACCATGATCTGCGCGGGCGTGTAGAAGCGCGCCTCGACCCCGTTCAGCGAGCGGTTCTGCGTCGCCAGCGGCCCCAGCAGGCCCGACACGGTCAGGTCGCCCTTCAGCGTGTGCTCGATCGCCGACTTGTAGCTGACGCCGACCGTCGCCCAGTCGTTGTGCATCTGGAACCCGGCGCTCCAGCCCACGTCCCAGCCGTCGCCCTTCAGCGTCTGGTTGCCGTCCGCCAGCGCGGCGGACAGGTTGGGCAGCGCATTGCCCAGGCTCGCCTCGACATGCTCGACGTTCACCGCGCCGCCGACGCGCAGCCAGTCGGTGACGGCGATCGCCGCCGACGGCTGGATGTCGAAGGTGCGCAGATAGGTGCGGTCCGCACTGTACCGCGCCCAGCTGTCGCCCGGATAATCGGTGGTGAAGCTGTAGGGCGACGTCACCGCCAGCCCGACCGCCAGCCGGTCGCCCAGCGGCACCGCGATCGCGCCCGACGGCAGCACGCCCTTGTTGATCGGATCGCGCGACCGCGCCGATCCCCCGACCGGCGCGAACGTGCCGCCCGGCCGACGGATCGCGGTGCCGTTGTCGATCACGTCACCCGACGGCAGGATCGCCGAGGCGCTGACCGTCGCCTCGGCGCGGTCGATGCCCGCGATCGCCGCCGGGTTCCACCACAGCGACGCCGCGCCGGTGTCGGCCGTCTCGCCGGAAAAGGCGCGTCCCGCCGCGCGTGCGGCCTGTTCCTGAAGGTAGAAGGCCTGCGCGTGCGCGGTTCCGGCGATGGCGCTCGCGCCCGAAAGGACGGCGACCGAAAGCGCGATGCGATGACGGTTGTATGTGGAAGGGGTTTTCATGGCGATCCTCATGTCTTTTTATGTCCGGGCCGGTATCCTTGCGCCGCGCAACGCTGAACGCGGGTTGAATGTCCCTCCGCCCCGGCCCGGCCGGCGGAGGGGGTTGGAAGCGACCGGATCAGTTGCGCAACGGCTTGCCGGTCATCAACATGCTCTCGACGCGCGCATGGGTGCGTTCGTCGTGCGCGCTTTCCATGAACGCGGCGCGTTCGAGATCCAGCAACTGCTGCTCGGTGACGGTATCGACCAGATCGGCCTCGCCCCCGGTCAGCACGTTGGCCAGCCGCCCGGCGACGACCTCGTCATAGGCGGTGGCCATGCCCTTGCGCCGGAAGTCGGCGACCGCGCCCGCCAGTCCGGTGCGCCCGCTGGCCCCCGGCAGGCGGTACGTCGGCGGCTCGGGCGAGCTATAGCCGTCGACCAGCGCCAGCGCTTTCGCCTTGGCATCGGCCAATAGCCGGTCGCGGTTCATCGTGATCCCGTCGCTCGGACGCAGGAACGCCATTTCCCTGGCCTGCGCCGCCGACCGCGACACCTGCGCGGTGGAAATCAGCTCGAACGCCTTCATCACCGCCGGCATCGGCCCGCGCGGCATGCCCTTCGACTTGGCCAGCCGGTCGAGCAATTCGCCATGCCCGCCCCAGCCGGGCACCAGCCCGACCCCGGCCTCGACCAGCCCGATATAGCTTTCGGCATGCGCCTGCACCGCGTCCGAATGGAGCAGCACCTCGCACCCGCCGCCCAGCGCCATGCCCGCCGGCGCACTCACCACCGGGAACGGCGCGTACTTCAGCGCCTTGAACGCCTGCTGCCCGCCGACGATCAATTTCTCGATCTCGCCCCACGCGCCCGCCTTCACCGCGAACAGCGCGAGTCCAAGGTTGGCGCCCGCCGAGAAATTACTGCCTTCGTTATAGATCACCAGCGCCTTGAAGCGCTCCTGCACGATCGGGATCGCCTGCTGGATCAGGCTCGCGACCTCACCGTCCAGCGCGTTCATCTTCGCGGTGAATTCCAGGCACAGCACGCCGTCGCCGACATCCCACAGCGCCGCCGACGCGCTCTTCGCCACCGGCTCCGACCGCCGCTTGACGTCCTCCAGCAACAACACGCCCTCGGGACGCGGCACGTCGTGATAATCGCCGTCCGCGCCCAGATATTGCCGCACCCCGCCCTCGACGCGGTAGAAGGGCCGCTCGCCCGCCACATCGAGGATCGCAGGCACGTCGCGCCCGTCGGCACGCAGCCGCTCGGCCAGCTTGCCCGGCCCCAGCCGGTCGATCAGCTCGAACGGCCCGAACTTCCAGTTATAGCCGAGCTTCATCGCGTCATCGATCGCGACCACGTCGTCGGCGGCCTCGCCGACCAGCATTGCGGCATAGCTCAGCACATGGCCGAGGATCGTCCACGCATAATCGCCGACCTTGCCCGGCACCGTCACCAGCGCGGCGAGATCCTTCTCCGCCGCCGGGGACAGCGCTTCCGGCTTCGCCTCGGGCCGGTACTCACCCGTGGCCAGGTCGATCGCCAGCTTGGTGCGCTTGCCGTCCGCGCCCTTGTCGAGCCGGTAGAAACCGCCCTTGCCCTTGCGACCCGTGAATCCCTCCGCAATCATCCGGTCGACCAGCGGCAGCGGGCGCACCGTCGCGAAATACGGGTCACCCTGCGGCAGCGTGTCCGACAGGCTCTTGGCGAGCAGCGGCATCAGATCGACGCCGACCAGATCGATCAGCGCGAAGATGCCCGTTTTCGGCACCCCCATCGGCCGTCCGCCGATCTGGTCCGCCTCCTCGACGGTCAGGCCCTGATCGATCGCGGCATTCACCGCCACCGCCAGCCAGTAGGTCCCGATGCGGTTGGCGATGAACCCCGGCGTGTCCTTCGCGCGCACGATGCGCTTGCCCATGAAGCGATCGACGAACGCCTCGACCTTTTCCGCGACGCCCGCGTCGGTATCCGCCCCGCGCACGATCTCGACCAGCCGCATGTAGCGCGGCGGGTTGAAGAAGTGCGTGATGAGGAAGTCCTGCCGGAACTGCGCGCTGCGCCCCTCGACGAGCCGCTCCAGCGGGATCGTCGAGGTGTTCGACGACACCGCCGTCCCCGGTCGCTTCAGCTCTTCCAGCCTGGCATAGAGCGACTGCTTGATATCCAGCCGCTCGACGATCGCCTCGACGATCCAGTCGCATTCCGCGACCCGCGCCAGATGGTCGTCGATATTGCCGGTCTCGACCAGCTTCGCCGCCGCCTTCGACATGAACGGCGCCGGCTCGGTCTTGAGCATCTTGGCGACCGCGCCCTTGGCCACCGCGTCACGATCCGCGCCGTCCTTGGCGGGGATATCGAGCAGCAGCACCGGCACGCCCGCATTGGCGACCTGCGCGGCGATCCCGGCCCCCATCACGCCCGCGCCGATGACACAGACTTTTTTTACAGTGTCCGCCATCACACGCGCTCCAGCACGGTGGCGATGCCCTGCCCGCCGCCGATGCACTGCGTCGCCAACGCGTAGCGCTTGCCTTCGCGCGCCAGCAGCGCCGCCGCCTTGCCGACGATCCGCGCGCCGGTCGCGCCCAGCGGGTGCCCGATCGCGATCGCGCCGCCGTCGAGGTTGATCGTCTCTTCCTTCAGGCCGAGATCGCGGATGCACGCGATCGCCTGGCTCGCGAACGCCTCGTTGATCTCGACCACGTCCAGATCGCTCGCCGAAATCCCGGCGCGCTCCAGCGCCTTTCTGGATGCGCCGATCGGCCCCAGCCCCATCGTTTCGGGATCGCAACCCGATACGCTGATCGCCTTGATCTTCGCGAGGATCGGCAGGCCGTGCTTCCTGGCGAACTCCTCCGACGTCACCAGCACCGCGCTCGCGCCGTCGGTCAGCGGCGAGGATGTCCCCGCCGTCACCGACCCGTCCTGAGAGAAAGCCGGCTTCAGCCCCGCCAGCGCCTCGACGGTGGTGTCGGGGCGCAACGTCCCGTCCTGATCGACCACGCCCGCCTTCGACTGGATCGGCACGATCTCATCGGCCAGCCGCCCGTCGGCACGCGCCGCCCCGGCCTTCTGCTGGCTCTTCACCGCGAACGCTTCCTGCTCGGCGCGGGTGATCTGATACTTCTCCGCGACGTTCTCGGCGGTCTGGCCCATGCCCATATAGGCGCCCGCGCTCTTGGCGGCGAGGTCGGGATTGGGCAGCGGGTTGTACCCGCCCATCGGCACGCGGCTCATCGATTCCAGCCCAGCGCAGATATACGCCTCGCCCGCGCCGACCGCGATCTGCCCCATGGCGATATGGATCGCGCTCATCGACGATCCGCAGAAACGGTTGACGGTCATGCCCCCCACCGACAGCGGCAGATCGGCGAGCAGCCCGATCATCCGCGCGACGTTCAAGCCCTGCTCGCCCTCCGGGAAGGCGCAGCCCAGCACGATATCCTCGATCAGGCTGGCATCGACCCCGGTCTTCTCGATCAGCCCGCGGATCGTCTGCGCCGCCAGATCGTCCGGCCGTACCCGCGCCAGCGCGCCCTTCCCCGCCAGATGGAACGGCGAACGGGCGTAACCCGCAATCACGACTTCGGTCATCGCATTCAGCCTCTCGATTGGATGATCTGATTGCCTGCCGTTTACGTCAACGTCATTTGTGGCTCAAGGGAATTTCGCGCGGATCCGCTCCGCACCCGCATCCACGGACGGTCCTAACGCAGCCTTCCCGACAGCCACGGGCGCACGACCAGTCCGTTGAGATCGATTGCGGCATGGACCAGCATCGCGACCCACAAATGCCCGGAAAGAAGGTAGATGAGCGTCAGCAACACGCCCGCCAACAATGTGCCCGCAATACCGGGCACGCCCTGATAGCGATGCGCATAGCCGAACAGGACGGTCGCCACGACGAACCCCGCCACCGCCGAGCCGCTCAGTTGCGCGATCAGCAACGGCAGCAGCAGTCGAAAGAACACTTCCTCGGTCACGCCCGCCTCGACCGCCAGCAGCACGCCCCAGCCGAGTTCCGCACGCCGCACCGGGGTCACCGCGCGCAGGTCGCCCAGCGCCACGCGTCGCCCGCGCCGCTCCAGCACCGCCGCGATGATCGCCCCCGCCAGTGCGCCGAGCGCGAGCGGCTGCCACGACGGCTGCCCGATCCAGCGGACGGCCATTGCCCGCGCGGCACCGAACTCGGGCGGGAAGGCCACGACCGTCCCCAGCCGCCCACCCGCCGCGAGCAGCACCACCGCCACCATGCCGAAATGCACCAGCGACCGCAGCGCCAACCGCGCGAAATGCCGGTGCCGCACCGCGCCGGAGGCCCCCTCCGCCGGACGTGGCCAATACCCCCAACGCGCGCCATGCAGCAACAGCGCGAGACTGGCCAGCGCGACCGTCAGCGCCGCCGCCGCCATCACGTCGCCACGATCACTGGTCGAGGCGATGCTCGCCCTTCACCCAGCGCACCGTGCCCGACGAAGCGCGCATCACCACGCTCTCCGTCGTCATCTTGCCGCCGTGGCGCTTCACGCCCTCCAGCAGCGAGCCATCGGTCACGCCGGTCGCCGCGAAGATGCAATCGCCCTTCGCCAGCTCCTTCAGGTCGTACTGACGGTCGAGATCCTCGATCCCCCATTTGCGGGCGCGGGCGCGTTCGTCGTCGTTGCGGAACAGCAGCCGCCCCTTGAACTGTCCGCCGACGCAGCGCAGCGCCGCGCACGCCAGCACGCCCTCCGGCGCGCCGCCCGATCCCATATAGACGTCGATCGTCGTGTCCGGGTCGCTGGTCGCGATCACCCCCGCGACGTCGCCGTCGCCGATCAGCACCACGCCGCAGCCGATCCCGCGCAGCTCCGCGATCAACGCCTCGTGGCGCGGACGGTCGAGCACGCAGGCGATGATGTCCTTCGGCTGGACGCCCTTGGCGGCGGCGATCGCCCGGACGTTCTCGGTCGGCGTGCGATCGAGATCGATCACCCCGGCGGGCAGCCCCGGCCCGACCGCCAGCTTGTCCATATAGACGTCCGGCGCGTTCAGCAGCCCGCCCGCCTCGGCGATCGCCAGCACCGCCAGGCTGTTCGGGCCCGACTTGGCGCAGATCGTCGTCCCTTCCAGCGGATCGAGCGCGATATCGATCGCCGGGCCGTTGCCGGTGCCGACCTTCTCGCCGATGTACAGCATCGGCGCCTCGTCGCGCTCGCCCTCGCCGATCACGACCGTGCCGTCCATGTCGAGTTCGTTGAGCGCGGCGCGCATCGCCTCGACCGCTGCGGCGTCCGCCGCCTTCTCGTCCCCGCGCCCGGTCAGCGTCGAGGCGGCGATCGCCGCAGCCTCCGTCACGCGCACCATTTCCAGCACGAGCACACGGTCGAGAACCTTGCTGGCGGTCGGCATATCGGCGTCCTTTTCCTGTCCTGCGGCACGGATAGGCGGCTGACGTTACGCTGTCGAGGCATTTTGTTTTACATGTTATACACGACGGTCCAATGTGGCGCGCACGCAATTACCTTCCGTCACCCCGGCGAAGGCCGGGGTCCAGCGACCCGCAAGCGCGTCGACGTCGGCTCTTGCGGATACATGGATCCCGGCCTGCGCCGGGATGACAGACGTTCTACCCGATCAATCCCGCAACAGGTCGTTGATGCTGGTCTTGCTGCGCGTCTGCGCATCCACCCGCTTGACGATCACCGCGCAATACAGCGCCGGCTTGCCCTCGCCGCCGCCGATCGAGCCCGGCACCACCACCGCATAGGGCGGCACCTCGCCACGGAACGTCTCGCCCGTCTCGCGATCGATGATCTTGGTCGATGCGCCCAGATAGACACCCATCGACAGGACCGCGCCCTCGCCGACGCGCACGCCCTCGGCGACCTCGGCGCGCGCGCCGATGAACGCGCCGTCGCCGATGATGACCGGATCGGCCTGCAACGGCTCCAGCACGCCGCCGATTCCCGCGCCGCCCGACAGGTGGACGTTCTTGCCGATCTGCGCGCAGCTGCCGACGGTCGCCCAGGTGTCGACCATCGTGCCCTCACCGACATGGGCGCCGATGTTGACGAAGCTCGGCATCAGGATCGCGCCCTTGCCCACGAACGCCCCGCGCCGCACCACGCTGCCCGGAACCGCGCGGAAGCCGGCGGTGCGGAACTCGGCCTCGCTCCACCCCGAGAACTTGCTCGGCACCTTGTCGAACCAGTGGCCCGCGCCCGGCCCGTTGTCGATCAGCGCATTGTCGTTCAGCCGGAAGCTGAGCAGCACCGCCTTCTTCAGCCACTGATTGACGCGCCAGCCGCCCGCCCCATCCGGCTCGGCAACGCGCGCCTGCCCGGCGTCGAGCAGCGCCAGCGCGCGATCGACCGCGACGCGCACCTCACCCCCGGTGGTCAGTCCCAGCTCGGCGCGGTTCTCCCACGCGGCGTCGATCGTGGCGGAAAGCTCGGCGGTCATTGGTCCTCCAACAGGGATTGGACCCACGCGGTGACGTCGGTCACGCGGTGGTCGACATAGGATCGGTCGGCGTCGTGGTCCTGCTCGGACCCGTTGTCCACCCAGACGGTGGTCATCCCGATCGCCTTGGCGGGTTTCAGGTTGCGCGCCATGTCCTCGACGAACAGCGCGCGGGTCGGCGCGATATCGAATGCGGTGCACAGCCCCACATAGGCGCTGGCGGCGGGCTTGGGCGTCAGGTCCATCGCGACGATGTCGTGCACCGCCTCGAAACTCTGCCCCAGCCCCAGCCGCTCCAGCACCTTCAGCGCATAGGGCCGGTCGCCGTTGGTGAAGACCAGTTTGCGCCCCGGCAGCTGCGCCAGCCCGGCGGCGAGCGGGGCGTTTTCCTCCAGCGCGTCCATTTCGATATCGTGGACGTACGCCAGGAAGGCGTGCGGATCGACGTCATGATCGGCCATCAGCCCGGCGAGCGTCGTGCCGTGGCCGAGGAAATATTCCTTCTGGATGCGCCGCGCCTCGACCGGATCGACGCTCAGGAAGTCGGCGATGAACGCGGTCATCCGGCGATCGATATGCGCGAACAGATCGGCGCGCGCCGGATAGAGCGTGTTGTCGAGATCGAAGATCCACGTATCGACGTGCGCGAAGTCGGGCTGCATGGCCGCGCGTCTAGAGACTTTGAATGGGCACGTCATCCCCGCCGCTGCTCCGTCATTCCGCGCCCTACGCCTGCCGCTCCCTTCTTCGTCATTCCCGCGAAGGCGGGAATCCAGAACCTCTGACCTTGCGACCCTTGCGAAGACCTGCGCGTCTGGATTCCCGCCTGCGCGGGAATGACGAAAGACGGCGGGAATGACGAAAGACGGCGGGAATGACGGACGACGGCGAGTGTGACGAATATCGTCGACAAACCCAGCCTATCGCGCGCGATAGCACACCGTTGCTGGCGCTAACCCACCCCCGTCCCCACCTTTCGCTCATGACCCTCTATTCCCTCCTCGACCTCGTCCCCGTCACCGAAGGTGGATCGGTCGCGCAATCGCTCGCCCATGCCGCCGATCTCGCCGCCCATGCCGAGGCGCTCGGCTTCCACCGCTATTGGGTGGCGGAGCATCACGGCATGACCGGCATCGCCTCCGCCGCGACCGCCGTGGTGATCGCGCATGTCGGCCATGCGACGAAGCATATCCGCATCGGCGCGGGCGGGATCATGCTGCCCAATTCCGCCCCGCTCCAGATCGCCGAGCAGTTCGGCACGCTCGACGCGCTGTTTCCCGGACGCATCGACCTCGGGCTCGGCCGCGCGCCCGGCTCGGACCAGCGCGTCGCCCATGCGCTGCGCCGGAACCTGAACAGCGACGCCAACGAATTTCCGCGCGATGTCGTGGAGTTGCAGAGCTATTTCGCCGATGACGGCCGCACCGGCATCACCGCCACCCCCGGCGCGGGCGCGAAGCCGGAAATGTGGATCCTTGGCTCCAGCCTGTTCGGCGCGCAACTCGCCGCGATGCTGGGGCTCCCCTATGCCTTCGCCTCGCACTTCGCGCCCGACGCGCTCGATCAGGCGCTCGACATCTACCGCCGCGACTTCCGCCCCTCGCCGACGCTGGCCAAGCCCTATGCCATGGCCGGCTTCAACGTCTTCGCCGCCGACACGCGCGAGGAAGCGGAATTGCTCGCCAGTTCGCAGCAGCAGCAGTTCGTGGCGCTGCGCACCGGCAATCCGGGGCGGATGAAGCCGCCCGTCCCCGGCTATCGCGCCTCGCTCCCGCCGCAACATGCCGCGATCCTCGACCATGCGCTGTCGGCCAGCGCGATCGGGACGCGCGACGACGTGGCGCGCGGGATCGCGGCATTCGTCGCGCGGACCGGCGTGGACGAGCTGATGCTGACCAGCGCCGTGTACGACCACCAGGCGCGCCGCCACTCGATCGCGCTCGCGGCGGAGGCGATGCAGGGGATGAAGCTGGCGGCGTGATTCAATCTACCGACGTCACCCCAGCGAAGCCGGGGTGTCGAAAGATTACCGACAGCAAACCGCCTGGGGGCGCTGCCGCTCCATCAAGACCCCACCGTCGCCCCTGCGCAGGCAGGGGCCCATGTCTGTATCGTACCGAGAATCAACGGCGACGCCTCTCGTCGCTCGTGTGTCGAACACACCGACAAACGCGACAGCAATAGACCCCTGCCTCCGCAGGGACGACCGCAAGGCAATATTGCCGATCGCGCGACTTCGAGCCCGCCTGCGCAGAGGCGACATCAGGTGAACTTTGCCGATTGCCCTCCCCGCCCCCTCCGGCTAACCGCGCCCGATGGCGCACGTCGGCATCATCATGGGCTCCACCTCGGATTGGGAAACGATGCGGCACGCGAGCGAGACGCTCGACGCGCTGGGCGTGGCCCATGAATGCAAGGTGGTGTCCGCACATCGCACCCCGCAGCGGCTCTACGACTACGCCACCGGCGCGGCCGATCGCGGGTTGAAGGTCATCATCGCCGGCGCGGGCGGCGCGGCGCATCTGCCCGGCATGGCGGCGTCGATGACGCATCTGCCGGTGCTGGGCGTGCCGGTCGAGTCGAAGGCGCTGAAGGGCATGGATAGCCTGCTCTCGATCGTGCAGATGCCCGGCGGCATCCCCGTCGGCACGCTGGCGATCGGCAAGTCGGGCGCGATCAACGCCGCGCTGCTGGCCGCCGCGATCCTGGCCCTGTCCGACGACGCGCTGTCGCAGCGGGTTCGGGACTGGCGCGCGAAGCAGACCGATAGCGTCGCGGTCGATCCGGCATGAGCGTGATCCCGCCCGGCAGCACGATCGGCATCCTCGGCGGCGGTCAGCTCGGCCGCATGATCGCCAGCGCGGCGGCCGATCTCGGCTATCGCACCCATGTCCTCGCCCCGGATCGCGAGAGCGTCGCGGCGCAGACCGCCTCCGCGCTGACCCGCGCCGATTATCACAACAAGGTCGTGCTCGCCGACTTCGCCGCGCAATGCGACGTCGTCACCTACGAGTTCGAGAATATCTCGGCGCTACCGGTGCAATGGCTGGCAGAGCGCGTGCCGGTCCATCCCTCGCCGCTCAGCCTTGAAGTCGCGCAGGACCGTGTGCGCGAGAAGCGGTTCGTCGAGCAGGTCGGCGGGCGCCCCGCGCGCTGGGCGGCGGTCGACTCGCGCGAGGAACTGGACGCCGCGCTCGCCGCGATCGGCTGCCCGGCGGTGCTGAAGACGACGCGCTTCGGCTATGACGGCAAGGGCCAGATGCGGCTGTCGTCGCCCGCCGACGCCGATGCGGCGTGGGAAGCGATCGGCGGGCCGGCGGTGCTGGAGGCGTTCATCACCTTCAGCCACGAATTCTCGATCATCCTGGTGCGCGGGAGCGACGGCACCGTCACCAGCTATCCGCCGCCGTGGAACGAGCATCGCAACGCGATCCTCCATCGCTCCACGCTGCCGGCACCCGCCGCGATCGCCGCGCAATGGACCGAGGCGGCGGCGCTGACCGGCCGCATCGCCGAGGCGCTGGGCCATGTCGGCGTCCTGACCTGCGAGTTCTTCGCCGCGGCGGACGGCCCGGTGTTCAACGAAATGGCACCGCGCGTCCACAATTCGGGGCATTGGACGATCGAGGGCGCGGCGACCTCGCAGTTCGCCAACCACGTCCGCGCGATCTGCGGTTTGCCGCTCGGCGACACCGCGTTGGTGGCGCAGCGCGTCGAGATGGAAAACCTGATCGGTGCCGACTGGGAACGCTGGCCCGACTATGTCGCCGCGCGCGACACCTATCTCCACCTCTACGGCAAGCGCGAAACGCGCGAGGGCCGCAAGATGGGGCACGTGACCCGGCTGGAGCGATAGCGCCGGCCTTCCCTCCCCTCAGTCGGTGATCGCGTACGTGACATAGACCTGCGCCCGTGTTTCGATCGGTCGCGGCTTCGCGTCGATCTGGATCGGCGGCGGAACAGGAGGCGGTGGCGGTGGCGGCGGCGCGCTGGCGGCGAAGCGGACCTCGCCCGCGTCCGGACTATATCCCATCTGGTCGCTGAGCCGAATGATCGGTCCCAGCCGCACCCCCGCTCCGCTCGCCAGCGCCGTCGCCTGTCGGCGGGCATTCCCGATCGCCGCCGCCCGTGCGCGCGCCCGCGCCCCGTCGAGGTCCGACAAGGCGAACCCGTCCAGCCGCGCATCGCTCGCGCCCAGTCGGGAGGCGAGCCCGGCGGCGGTGGCCGCCTTGTCGACCCGGTGCGTGCGCACCGCGCTCTGCATGGTGGCGATATAGCCGGTGACGGTGCAATCGCCGGCGCTGAGGCGCGGCGTGCTGTTGTACCCGCGCCCGTCCTCGCACGCCTTGCCGCGCGCCTGGATGACGGTGACGTTGCCGGTCGTGAGGTCGCTGTCACCACCGAGGAAGCCGGCCAGCCCGGCCGCGACGGCCTTTTGCTTCGCCGCGAGATCGCCGGTCGCGGCATCGGGAGTCGTACCCTCGCCCCGCAGCCAGATGTTGAGCATCGCGACGTCGGGCGGCGTTTGCACCACCCCCGCGCCCGTCACCTGAATGGTGCGCGTCGCCGGCTCCTGAGCCCAGGCCGCCGGCGTCACCAGCAGGCCGATCGCGACACCCCAACAGCGCCTCATCATCACACCCCCAGCGTATCGTACACCACCACCTTGCGCCACAGCTTTTCGCAATCGGCGACGAACTGGCGGTGGATCGGATGGTCCTGATACGCCTTCTGGTCGGCGACCGTGTCGAAGAACATCAGCTCCGACACCTGATAGCTGCCGTCCACCACGTCGCGCGCCTCGGTGTCCGCGGGCACGCCGATGTGGAGCGCGCGGATGACCGGGATCGCCGCCAGCGTGCGCAGCCCCGCGATCAGGCGGTCACGATCGGCGGTCGAGCCTGCATCCTTTAGCCAGAAGAAGACATGGTGCAGCACCTTGGCGGGCACGGTCGCCGCCCCCGCCCCGGCCTTTGCCTCCGCCGCCTCGCCAGGCAGCGTCGCCGCCAGTCCCGCGCCGCCGATCGCCATCATCGCCATCATCTCCCTGCGTCCCGCATCCACCGCGTATCTCCCCGTAACGAAACGCAAGTTTGGCGTGCCCGCGCGCAAAGCGCCAGCGCCCGATAGTCGTACGGCGCGGAAAGGGGTGTCCCTTCCGCGCCGCCCGTCAGCCCGCGATCGTTCGAGGATCAGGCGGTGCGCGTCCCGTTCAGCGGGAAGCTGCCGAACGCGCCCGCGCCGACGCTGCCGGTGATCGCATCGCCATCGACGGTCGCGGTGATGTCGAGCGTCATCGGCATCGGCACCGTCATCTGCTGCTTCCAGGCCAGCGTGTTGCCCTCGACCGTGCCGTGCACGTCCGACGATCCCATCGCGCCCGACGCCTGTCCGGTGAACTCGCCACCCGATTGCGTGACCGTCAGCGTCAGCTTCTGGTCGCCCAGCGGGGACTTCACCGTGCAGTCGTACGTTCCATCCACTCCGGCCATGTCCTTGGACTCCCTTATTTCGCCACGGATGCCGGAGGCGTTCCGGCGACCGCGGCGGCCGGCATGACCTCCACCGGCAGCCCCAATGTGTCAAGCTGCGGCTTCACCTTGGCCGCCTCGCCGACCACCACCCAGACGAAGCGCGCCGGATCGATCACCGCCTTGGTCGCCTGCGTCACCTGCGGCAGCGTCAGCGCGCGATATTTCTGCGTGATCGTCGCGTAATAATCGTCGGGGCGGCCATAGAGGTCGTTCGATTGCATCGCCGCCAGCACATTGTCCGACGTCTCGAAATCGCCCGACAGCGAGCGGGTGCCCGAGTTGATCGCGCGCGTGAATTCGTCCTGCGTCATCGGCTTCGTCGTGACATATTGCGTCACGTCGTCGCGCAGCGCGGCGACCGCCGGGCCGGTCTGGTCGGCCTGTACCGGCGCATAGACGACATAGGGCACCGCCATCGCCTTGCGGCTGTAATTGCCCTGCACGCCGTAGGACCAATGGCGATCCTCGCGCAGGTCCATGTTCAGCCGTCCCAGGAAGCTGCCGCCCAGCGCGTCGTTGCCGACCTCCAGCGGCAGCAGGTCGTCGGTGCCCTTCAGCCCGGTCGGCGACGCTCCCGCGATCAGCGACTGCGGGCTGTCGGGCCGGTCGATCAGGACGATGCGCGGGGTGACGCCGTTCACCGTCGCCGGGAAGGTCTTGGTGCCGGGCGTGCCGCTCGGCTTCCAGTCGCCGAAGCGCGCCTCCATCACCTGCCGCACCTCGGCGAGCGGTCGGTCGGACACGACGAAGATCTTCGCCTTGTCGGGCCGCAGCCACGCCTGCTGGAACGCGACCAGATCGGCGCGCGTCAGCGACTGCACCGCCGCCGCATCGCCCGATCCCTGCGCCTTGGCGTAGGGCGAGCCGGCCGATACCAGTTTCGGCAGGACGCGCTGCACCAGCCCCTGCGGGCTGGTCAGTTCCTGCGCGATCCCGGCCAGCTGCTGGTTCTTGACGCGACCCAGCTCGCTTTCCGGAAAGGACGGCGCGCGCGCGATATCGGCCCACAGCTGCGTCCCCGCCGCCAGATTGGCGCTCGGCACGCGCAGCGACAGCGTGGTGCGATCCGCGCTGCTGCCGCTGTCGATCGCCGCGCCCAGCCGCTCGCGCGCCTCCGCGATCTGGATCGAGTTCAGCCCCTTCGTGCCCTCGTCCATCATCGCCAGCGTCAGCTGCTGCGTCCCCAGCTTGTCCGCGACATCGGCGGCCACACCGGCGTCGAAGCTGAGCACCGCCTGGGTGATCGGCACGACCGAACGATTGGCGTAGATCAGCTCGATCCCGTTCGACAGCTTCGTCCGCTCGACCTTCGGGAACGACAGCCCGGCGATCTCGCCCACCTCGGGCAGCGGGCCGCGATCGCCCTTCACCGCCGGAGTCGGCGCCTCGACCACCTTGGCGGGCGGCACCGCCTTGGCATCGGCATAGGCATCGCGTTCGCCATTCACGATCTGCAGTTCATAGGACGGGCGCGACAGCCAGCGGTCGGCCGCCGCCTTCACGCTCGCCGGGGTCTGCGCCGCCAGCGCCGCGAGCTGCTTCTTGTAGAAGCCCGGATCGTTGGAATAGAGCGCGCCCTCGGCCAGCGCGGTCGCCTTCCCGCCGAAGCCGCCGACCGCCTCCAGCCCGTCGATGCGGCTGGACAAGGTGCTGGTGACGTAGCGGTTGACCTCATCGGCGGTCGGGCCGGTCTTCAGGAACTCGGCGACCAGCTGGTCCAGCCGCTGCGACACCAGATTGGCGTCGACACCCGGGCGGACGATCGCGGTCAGCTGGAACGTGCCGACCTGCGCGAACGGCTCGTACTCGGCCGACGCCTGCACCGCCAGCTTCTCGCCCTTCACCAGCACATTGTCGAAGCGCGAGCTGGCGAGGCCACCCAGCACGCCCGCCGCAACCTGCAAGCCGGCCGCATCCTTGTCGTTCAGGCCCGGGACCGCCCATTCCTTGAACACCATCGTCGCGGCGACGCGGTCCTTCATCACTTCCTTGGCCGGGCCGGGCAGCCCGGTCGGAACCGGCGCGGGCGGCGCGACGCTTTCCGGCCCACGCGGGATATCGCCGAAATACCTCTCCACCAGCGGCCGGGCGGTCGCGACATCGATATCGCCCGCCAGCACCAGCACCGCATTGTTCGGGCCGTAATGGCTGCGGAACCAGTTCTTCACGTCCGCCAGGCTCGCGGCGTCCAGATCGGCCATCGATCCGATCGTGGTGTGGCCATAGGGATGATCGGCCGGGAACAGCCCCTCGGTCGCCTTGTAACGGAGCAGGCCATAGGGCTGGTTGTCGCCCTGACGCTTCTCGTTCTGCACCACGCCGCGCTGCTCATCCAGCACGCCTTGCGTGATCGCGCCGGTCAGGTGCCCCATGCGATCCGACTCGAGATACAGCGCGCGCGCCAGCGCCTTGGTCGGCACCGTCTCGAAATAATTGGTGCGGTCGAAATAGGTCGTGCCGTTGAAATCGGTCGCGCCGACCTGTTGCAGCGGCTCGAAGAAATCGCCCGGCGCATTTTCGCTCCCGTTGAACATCAGATGCTCGAACAGGTGCGCGAAGCCGGTCTTGCCCTTCGGCTCATGCTTCGATCCGACGTCGTACCAGACACTGACCGCGACGATCGGCGCTTTGCGATCGGTATGGACGATCACGCGCAGGCCGTTCTTCAGCGTGAATTCCTGGTACGGAATGTCCACCGCCTTCACCAGCTGGGATACCGGCGCTGGGGCGGGCACCGCCGCCGTCTGGGCCGCCGTCTGGGCCGCTGCCGCCTGGGAGAGAACCGCCAGCGCGCAGCCGGCCGTCAGAAACGCACGATAAGCCAACAGTGAAGCTCCCACAGGGACAAGGTGTCGATCGAAACCATAGCGCGCGCGCCGCCCCCCGCAAGCCGCGCACCCGGGCAACGCGACGAAACAAAGGCATTGACTGCCTCGGCAATGGTTGCCAAGGCAATCGATATGACCTTCTACCATCCTGACGACTACACGCCCGAACGGTCGATCGGCTACATCATGAAGGTGTGCAACCAGCTCGGCATGACGGTGCTGGACCGCGCGTTCGCGCCCGACGGACTCAACAGTTCGCAATGGTCGGCGCTGATGGGGATCCGCCATCATATCGAACCGACGTGCGCGGTGCTGGCGCGCGACATGGCGCACGACAAGGGTGCGATGACACGGATGATGGATGCGCTGGAAGCACGCGGCTGGGTCGAACGGACCCGTAGCCCCGACGACCGCCGCGTCGTCCACCTGTCGCTGACCGCCGAGGGCGAGGCGGTGACGAACCGCTGTCAGGCGAAGGTGATCGACTACTGGAACCGCTGCCTCGCCGACTGGCCGATGGCGGAGATCGAACAATTCCTCGCGCAATTGCAGAAGCTGCGCCGCTCGCTGGAGGAGATCGCGACATGCGCCTGACCCCGCCCGCCCCGCTGGC
>NZ_LDTB01000057.1 GCF_001476895.1 Sphingomonas endophytica
CGCGGGCAAAGCCCGCGTCGTCGGTCGGCGCTTTGCGCCGCCCGCCGGTGAGCCGCGGAAGGCGGGCGCAGACGGCCGCCTGCGCTTCCGCGCGACTCACTTGATCGGCGAGTTCGGATCCAGCCGCATGTCGAGGTAATTGTCGACCGACTTCATCAGGTCGGGCATTTCGTGCTCGAAGAAGTGGTTGGCGCGCGGGATCACGTCGTGGTGGATCGTGATGTGCTTTTGCGTGCGCAGCTTGTCGACCAGCTTCTGCGAAGCGAGCGGGGTGGCGACCTCGTCCTCGGCGCCCTGGATGATGATGCCCGACGACGGACACGGGGCCAGGAACGAGAAGTCGTAGAGGTTGGCGGGCGGCGCGATCGAGATGAAGCCTCGGATCTCCGGGCGGCGCATCAGGAGCTGCATCCCGATCCACGCGCCGAACGAGAAGCCGGCGATCCAGGTCGTCTGCGCCTCCGGGTGGAAGCTCTGCACCCAGTCGAGCGCGGCGGCGGCGTCGGACAGTTCGCCGATGCCGTTGTCGAACGTGCCCTGGCTCTTGCCCACACCACGGAAGTTGAAGCGCAGCGTGGCGAAACCACGCCGCTGGAACGTCTTGTAGAGTTCCTGCACGATCTTGTTGTTCATCGTGCCGCCCGCATTGGGATGCGGGTGGAGGATCATCGCGACGGGCGCGCGCGGACGGGGGGCGGGGGCGAAGCGGCCCTCGATACGGCCTTCGGGTCCGGGAAAGATGACTTCGGGCATGGCGACCTTGAGTTTGGGGCGTCGGGCGTTGGGGCCGAGCGGAAACGGCGTATATAGAGCGCGCCGCCGATAATGGAATGTGTCTTGACCGAGCCGCTGTACCTCGACCACGCCGCCACGACTCCGATGACCCCCGCCGCCGTCGCGGCGGTGCGCGAGGGGATGGCGATATGGGCCAATCCGTCCTCGCCGCACGCCGCCGGACGCGCGGCGCGCGCGGCGCTGGAGGCGGCGCGCGGGCGGATCGCGGCGGCATACGGCTGGCGGCATGAGGTGTTGCTGACCAGCGGGGCGAGCGAGTCGCTGGCGATCGCGCTGGGGCGGTCGGTGGCGGCGCGGCGGATCGTGTCGGCGGTCGAGCATGACGCGGTGCTGCGCGCGGCGGGACAGGCCGGGGTGCTGCCGGTCGATGCACTGGGGCGGGTCGATCCGGGCGCGCTGGGCGATGTGGCCGGGGCACTGGTGGCGGTGCAATGGTGCAACAGCGAGACGGGGGTGATCCAGCCGATCGCCGCCATCGCCGAGGCGGTGCACGCGGGCGGCGGGCAGTTGCTGGCCGATGCGGCGCAGATGCCGGCGGGCGATGTGCTGGCGGAGCATGCCGATTTCGTGGCGGTGTCGGCGCACAAGCGCGGCGGGCCGCCGGGGACGGGGGCGCTGCTGGTGCGCGATGTGGCGCTGCTGCATCCGAGCGGGGGGCAGGAGCGCGGCTATCGGCCGGGGACCGAGAACTTGCCCGGTGTGCTGGGCTATGCGGCGGCGCTGGGCGAGGCGGAGCCGGATCACTCGGCACGGCGCGCGCGGCTGGACGACGCGATCCGGCGGTCGGGGGGCGAGGTGGTTGCCGATGCAGCAGAGCGGCATCCGGCGATCGGGGCGTATCGGATGCCGGGCGTCGCGTCGGCGGCGCAATTGATCCGGTTCGATCTGGCCGGCATCGCGGTGTCGGCGGGGAGCGCGTGCGCGAGCGGGAGCCTGAAGCCCAGCCATGTGCTGCGCGCGATGGGGTGGAGCGAGGAGGCGTCGCGCGAGGTGGTGCGGGTCAGCTTCGGGCGGACGACCTGCGACGATGACGTCGAGCGCTTCATCGCGGCGTGGCGGGGAGTGATGCGGGCGACCGGACGGTTCGCGGCGTGACGTATCTCGATTATCAGGCGACGACGCCGCTCGCGCCGGAGGCGTTCGATGCGATGCTGCCGTGGTTGCGCGACCAGCACGCCAATCCGCATTCGCCACACCGCGCCGGGCGCGCGGCCAGGGCGGCGGTGGAGGTGGCGCGCGCGCAGGTCGCCGCGCTGATGCCGCCGGGAGGCCGGGTGGTGTTCACCAGCGGCGCGACCGAGGCGCTGAACTGGGCGATCAAGGGGATCGACAGGAGCGGGGGCGGCGCGATCGTCACGCAGGCGACCGAACATGCCGCCGTGCTGGATACGGTGGCGGCGAGCGGGAGGGCGAGCGTCGTGCTGCCGGTCGATCGTGCCGGGCGCGTCGACCCGGGGGCGGTGGCGGAGGCGGTGCGCGAGAGCGGCGCGCGCCTGGTCGCGGTGATGCTGGTCAATAACGAGATCGGGACGATCCAGCCGGTCGCCGCGATCGCGGCGGGGGTGAGGCCGCTCGGTGCGCTGCTGCTCTGCGATGCGGTGCAGGGCTATGGGCGGGTGGCGGTCCCGGACGGATGCGATCTGGTCGCGATCTCCGCGCACAAGATCCACGGACCCAAGGGGATCGGCGCCTTGTGGATCCGCGACGGGGTGAGGCTGGCGCCGCTGCTGCACGGTGGCGATCAGGAAGGCGGGCGCTCGGGAACGCTCAGCCCGGCGCTGTGCGCGGGATTCGGCGCGGCGGCGGCGCTGGCGCGCGCGCGGTTCGACGCCGATGCGGCGGGGGTCGCGCGGCTGTTCGCCCTCGCGCGCGACCGGCTGTCGGGGTGGACGCTGAACGGCGATGCGGACGGTCGCTGGCCGGGCAATCTGAGCGTGCGGCGCGACGGGCTGGATGTCGCGCGGTTGATGAGCGACGTGCGCGACGTCGCCTTTTCGGCGGGATCGGCGTGCGCGAGCGGATCGGGGCGGACCAGCCATGTGCTGCGCGCGATCGGGTTGAGCGATGCGGAGGCGCGCTCGACGATCCGTATCGGGTTCGGGCGCTATACGACCGAGAAGGAACTGGTGGCGGCGCTCGACCGGCTGGTGGCGGCAGCGGACGCGCAGCGGGTGCCGGCATGAGGGTGATGATCGACGGACGCGAATGGGCGGCGACGGCGGGGGAGCGGTTGCTGGACGTCGCCCGGCGCAACGGCCTTGCGCTGGAGGGGACGTGCAACGGCGATCTGGCGTGCGCGACCTGCCATGTGATCGTTGCCGCCGACTGGTTCGACCGCCTGACGCCCGCGCGCGAGGAAGAGGAGGACATGCTCGATCTGGTCGCCGATGCGCGGCGCACCAGCCGGCTGGCGTGCCAGATCGTGCTGACCCCCGCGCTCGACAAGCTTTCTGTCAGCTTACCATAGGGTTCAGGGTCGGTGCAGCGCCGCCGGAGCACCTTGCGCACAGGGCAGGGGATTTCGGGAGTAGAGCGTATGAAACTGATGACCTTGAGCTTCGCGGGCCTGATGGCGGCGACGACGCTGGTGCCGAGCGCGGCGATGGCGCATCCGGGGCACGGCCCCGGGCCGCGCCACCATTGGGACGACCGGCGCGGCTGGGACGACCGCCGGGGCTGGGACGACCGACGCGGCTGGCGCGACGATCGCGGCTGGCGGGGCGACCGGGGCTGGCGCGGGGATCGCGGTTGGCGGGACAATCGCTATGCGTGGAACGGCTATCGCGGTCGACCGCGCGCGCGCACCGTCTGCCAGTGGGTGGACGGCTATTACGGACCGCAGCGGCAGTGCTTCCGCGTCCGTCGCTAAGCTGACGGCTTGATCCGTCCGCCCGACTCCGCCATAGGGCGCGTGGGAGTCGGGCGGACGTGGTCGTCGCCAACCTGGTCAGGTCCTGACGGAAGCAGCCACAACGATTTCGCCGCGGGTCGTTCCGGCTCCCACCGCGCCGCGCGCAGGCGACCATGCTGGTCGCCAGACGCGCAAGCGCGGCCGGCGGGGCAGGGCCCCGACCGACGACGCGGCGTTGCCGCGGCGGGCTTTCTTTATCCGACACATTGTTGTCGTCGTTCGTGGCCACCCGCTCGCGACACGGTGCAGACATGGGCCCCTGCCTTCGCAGGGGCGACGGTTCGCCGTCAGACGGCGCGTCACAAGCCTTCGACAAGCCGTGCCCCGCCGCCTATATCCGCCCGCGATGTCCGACTCCCTCGACCTCGGTGCGCCGCCGCAACCGGCGGCCAGCGCGCAGCCTTATCGCGTGCTGGCGCGCAAATATCGCCCGCAGACCTTCGAGGCGCTGATCGGGCAGGACGCGATGGTCCAGACGCTGGGCAATGCGATCAAGCGCGACCGGATCGCGCACGCCTTCCTGCTGACGGGCGTGCGCGGCGTGGGGAAGACCTCCACGGCGCGGCTGATCGCCAAGGCGCTGAACTGTATCGCTCCGGACGGGCAGGGCGGGCCGACGATCGCGCCATGCGGGGTGTGCGAGCCGTGCCGCGCGATCGCGGAAGGGCGTCATATCGACGTGATCGAGATGGACGCCGCCAGCCATACCGGCATCGACGACGTGCGCGAGATCATCGAGGCATCGCGCTATGCCGCCGTGTCGGCACGCTACAAGATCTATATCATCGATGAAGTCCACATGCTGTCGAAGGCGGCGTTCAACGGGCTTTTGAAGACGCTGGAGGAACCGCCGGCGCATGTGAAATTCCTGTTCGCCACGACCGAGGTGAACAAGGTGCCGGTGACGGTGCTGTCGCGGTGCCAGCGGTTCGATCTGCGGCGCATCCCGGCGCAACTGCTGACCGAGCACTTCGCGCGGGTCGTCGCGGCGGAGGGCGCCGAGGCGGACGCGGAGGCGCTGGCGCTGATCGCGCGCGCGGCGGAGGGGTCGGCGCGCGACGGCTTGTCGATCCTCGATCAGGCGATCGCCCATGCCGATCTGGAAGGCGGCGGCGTGCGCGCCGACGCGGTGCGCGAGATGCTGGGCCTGTCGGATCGCAATGCCGTGCGCGACCTGCTGGCGCTGGTGCTGGCGGCCGATGCGCCGGGGGCGCTGACGGCCTTGCGGCGGCAATATGATCTGGGAGTCGACCCGCTGGGCGTGATGCGCGCGCTGCTGGAGGCGGTGCACGGCGTGACGCAGGTGAAGGTCGGCGCGCCCGACGATCCGTCGCAGCCGGTCGAGGAGCGCGCGGCCTATCGCGACTGGGCGGGCAAGCTGTCGTTCCCGGCGCTGCACCGGCTGTGGCAATTGTTCCTGAAGGGGCACGAGGAGGTGGCGCGCGCCGCGTTGCCGATCGAGACCGCCGAAATGGCGATCCTGCGCGCGATCCATGCCTCTACCCTGCCCGATCCGGGCGAACTGGCGCGGCGGATCGCGGGGGGCGAGGTGCCGGTCGCGGCGGCCGCCCCCGCGCTGGCGGCGCCTGCCGCCGCGCCGCCGGAGCCGGAGAACCGGCTGCCGCGCGATTTCGCGGGCGTGCTGGCGTTGCTGGACGAGCGCGGCAAGCTGGACCTGCTGGTCCGGATGCGGCGCGGGGCGAGCGTGGTACGATTCGACGCGCCGGAGATCGTGCTGAGCGGGACGCGGCCGCTGTCCACCGACACGCTGACCGAGCTGGCGGCGGTGCTGCGCGAAGCGACGGGCACGCCGTGGAAGATCGCGATGGCCGACGCCCCGGGGGCGCCGACGATGTACGAGGCCGAACAGGACGTGGTGCAGGCGCGGCATGACGCGGCGCGCGCGCATCCGGTGGTCGCCGCCGCCTTCGACGCCTTTCCGGGCGCGGAACTGATCGACCCGAAACCCGCTCAACGAAGCATCACCTGAACGGAGCACGATATGAAGGACCTCAACGACATTCTGGCGATGGCCCAGAACGTCCAGAACGAATTGCAGAAGGCACAGGACAGCCTGGACACGATCGAGGTCGAGGGCGTCGCGGGCGGCGGGCTGGTGAAGATCAAGGCGTCGGCCAAGGGGCGGATCATCAGCGTCGCGCTGGACGATTCGCTGATCGTCCCTTCCGAGAAGCAGATGCTGGAAGACCTGATCGCCGCCGCCATCAACGATGCCCGCGCCAAGGCGGATGCGGCGTCGTCGACCGAGATGTCGAAGATGACCAGCGGCCTGCCGCTGCCGCCGGGGTTCAAGCTGCCGTTCTAAGCCCTTACGGTAACGGAACATTGCTGACGCTGTCGCATTCATGGCTCCACCACGACGAAGGGAGAGAGCCATGAGTGACGATCGCGTGACGCAGACCCCGCATACCACGATCATCGAACGGCGCGGCGGTGGCGGCGGCGGGGTGCTGATCGGACTGGCGGTGCTGATCGTGCTGGCGGTCGCGGCCTATTTTCTGGTCGTGCGCAACGACAGCGAAACCGCCAAGAACAACGCCATCACCTCGGCGGCGAAGAGCGTCGAAAGCACCGCGGACAAGGCCGGCTCCGCGATCGACGGCGCGACCGACGGCAAATAGGCTTATAGCAGCGACCCCTGCCGCGCGCCGTTCTCACGCGGTGCGCGGCGGAATGCCGCCGAGGGGTCGATGTACGGCAGGTCGGGGCGGCGACCGGCGAACAACTCGGCCAGCGTGATGATCTGGAGACGCGGATAGCTCTTGCCCGTGGCGGGCGCGGTGAAGCGGCCCGCAGCGGCGGCTTCCTTTTCCATCGGCTTGGTCGGCAGCGCCTTGGTGACGAAGACGGCGGCGGTCGCCTTCTCGCGCACCATCGCGGAATGCAGGTCGCGGATCATCGGCACGCCGACGTGATCGCCGCCCTTCACCGACACCAGCGCGCGTTCGGTGCGGCGGCCATCGGGCTTGAAATACAGGATGCCGTCGATCCCGCCATCGGCGCCCTTCTTTCGCCCGCCGTAGGGCATGGCGTCGACCATCGACACCGCCCACCATTGGAACTGGTATTTGTCGCGCCGGGCGAGATCCTCGGCCGAGGCGAGATCCTTGGGCGTGCCCTCGACGGTGAAGGCGACGCCGGGGAAGGCGGCCTGCATCCGCTTTTCGATCAATGAAATGGCGAGATGGGTGACGTCGATGCCGATCCACTGCCGGTGCAGCTTCTGCGCGGCGTGGACGGCGGTGCCGCAGCCGCAGAACGGGTCGAGCACGACATCGCCTTCGTTCGATGAGGCGGCGATGATCCGTTCGAGCAGCGCGAGCGGTTTCTGGGTGGGGTAGCCGAGGCGTTCCTTCGCCGTCTGATTCAGCCGATCAATGTCGCTCCACACATCACCGACAGTTACGCGGCGATTCAGCGGATCGAAGGGATCCTCGGCTCTTCGTCGGGGAAAGCCGCCGTTGGCGGGAAAGTGTATCAGATTGCCGGCGGCCCATTCTTCGAGCTGGGACAGACTGTATCCCCAATGTCTTCCCATTTTACCGGGATCGAAGCCTCGCCACGGCGTTCCACTCTCCCCACTCTGCGTAATTCCGGCCCCGGTCAGTTCAAATGTATTGTACTTGCGGCCGTCTGGCCCGGTGATGAGCGTATGCGGCACCTTTGTGACGTCACCTGGGGTTACTTGCTGATGGAACGTCGCGCCGGTTGTTTCGGCATAATGCAGGATCACATCATGTAATCTCGGCCACTTACCAGCGGTGCTGCGCGAGTTGGTTCGTCGCCAGATTATCTCGGCTTGGTATGTGTTGGCCCCGAACACCCCGTCCAGCAGCAGCTTCAGGTAATGGCTCGCGGTCGGATCGCAGTGCAGGTACAGGCTGCCGGTCGGCTTCAGGACGCGGTGGAGTTCCACCAGCCGCACCGCCATCATCGCCAGATAGGCCATCATGTCGTTGTCGCCCAGGAAACCGCGCATCGCGTTCAGCAGGTCGAACGCCTTGGTATGGCCGCTGCGCGCGACCTGGTCGAAGGCGTCCTCGGCCCGATCGTTCCAGTGCCAAGTGTCCTCGAAAGCCTCGATCTGCGCATCGGCGCGGTCGCCGGTCGGGGAGCGGAAGAGGATGTTGTAATTGGCGTTCGAGTTGAACGGCGGGTCGAGATAGATCAGGTCGACCGTGCCGTCACCGATCTCGCGGCGAAGCACGTCGAGGTTGTCGCCATAATAGAGGTGATTGGCGGGGCGGTTCGCGGTGGACATGCGCGCGAGTGGAGCGGGTGATGGCGAGGGTGTCGCGTCCGTCTGGCGTCACGCCGGATGCTTCGCCGCCAGATCGCGTCGGAATGGAGCCGTTGAGGCTTGCATTTGTCGCCGTCGTCGCCCCGGCGCAAGCCGGGGCGACGACGGGCGGGGCGGCGGTCAGCCGTGCCCCGCCAGCGCCGCCAACAGCAGCAGCGCGACGATGTTGGTGATCTTGATCATCGGGTTCACCGCGGGACCGGCGGTGTCCTTGTAGGGATCGCCGACCGTATCGCCGGTGACGGCGGCCTTGTGCGCCTCCGAACCCTTGCCGCCGTGGTTGCCGTCCTCGATGTATTTCTTGGCATTGTCCCATGCGCCGCCGCCGCTGGTCATCGACAGCGCGACGAACAGGCCGGAGACGATCACGCCCAGCAGCATCGCGCCCAGCGCCGCAAAACCGCTCGCCTGACCGTCGACGGCCGTGACGATGTAGTAGAGCGCGATCGGCGACAGCACCGGCAGCAGCGACGGCACGATCATCTCGCGGATCGCGGCGCGGGTGACGAGATCGACGGTACGGCCGTAATTGGGGCGGCTGGTGCCCTGCATGATGCCGGGATTGTCGCGGAACTGCCCGCGCACCTCCTCGACCACCGCGCCCGCCGCGCGCCCCACGGCGGTCATTCCGAAGGCGCCGAACAGATACGGCAGCAAGGCGCCGAGCAGCAGCCCGACGATGACGTATGGGTTGCTCAGCGAGAAATCGACGGTGAGGTCGGGGAAATAGGTCGCCAGATCGGTGGTGTACGCGCCGAACAGCACCAGCGCCGCCAGCCCGGCCGAGCCGATCGCATAGCCTTTCGTCACCGCCTTGGTGGTGTTGCCGACCGCATCGAGCGCGTCGGTGCGCTCGCGGACCTCATCCTCCAGCCCGGCCATCTCCGCGATGCCCCCGGCGTTGTCGGTGACCGGACCATAGGCATCCAACGCGACGACCATCCCCGCCAGCGCCAGCATCGCGGTCGCGCCGAACGCGATGCCGATGATCCCGGCCAGCTTGTAGGCGGCGATCACCGCGATCACGATCACGATCGTGGGCAGCGCGGTCGCCTCCAGGCTGATTGCGAGGCCCTGGATCACGTTGGTCCCGTGGCCGGTCTCGCTGGCGCGGGCGATCGACTTGACCGGGCGATAGTTGGTGCCGGTGTAATATTCGGTGATCCACACGATCAGCCCGGTGACGGCCAGCCCGATCATCATGCACCAGAACAGGTCGGTGCCGGTAAAGGCCATCGCCGCCGGGGTGGCCGTGTCGGTCGCACCGGTGGTGATCGCGTCGAACGCCGCGTCGCGATCGGCGTCTAGGAATGCCGCGCCGCCGAGCAGCTTGTGCATGTCGCCCAGCGTCCATTGCGTCACTACCCAGATCGCGGGTACCGACAGCAGCGCGGAGGTCCAGAACCCCTTGTACAGCGCGCCCATGATCGAGCCGCCGCGCCCAAGCCGGACCATGTACGTCCCGATGATCGAGGTGATGATGCACACGCCGCCGATGGCGAGCGGCAGGCTCATCAACCGCATCAGCTCGCCCGCGTCGGCGCGGATCAGCAGCGCGATCGACACCATCGTCACGCCCAGCGTCACGACATAGGTTTCGAAGAGATCGGCGGCCATGCCCGCGCAGTCGCCGACGTTATCGCCGACGTTGTCGGCGATCACCGCCGGGTTGCGGGGATCGTCCTCGGGGATGCCCGCCTCGACCTTGCCGACCAGATCGGCGCCGACGTCCGCCGCCTTGGTGAAGATGCCGCCGCCCAGCCGCGCGAAGATCGAGATCAGCGACGCGCCGAACGCGAGCGCGGTCAACGCCTCGACGATCTTGCGATCGTTGGGAAGAAGGCCCGCCGGGCCGGTCAGATACCAGAAGAACAGCGCGATCGCGAGCAGCCCGAGCCCCGCGACCAGCATCCCCGTCACCGCGCCGGAGCGGAACGCCATCGTCAACCCGCCCTGCAACGATCCGCGCGCCGCCTCGGCGGTCCGGACGTTGGCGCGCACCGAAATGTTCATGCCGACGAACCCCGCCAGCCCCGACAGCAGCGCGCCGATGACGAAGCCGATCGTCGACAGCAGGCCGAGCGTCACCGCCAGCACGATCGTGACGACCGCGCCGACGATCGCGATCGTGGTATATTGCCGCCCGAGATAGGCGCGCGCGCCCTCCTGAATGGCGCTGGCGATATCCTGCATCCGTTCATTGCCCGGCGACGCGGACAGCACCTGCCGACTGGTGACGAAGCCATAGAGTACGGCGATCACGCCGCAGACGATGGCAAGGTAGACGATCGTCATGCCTCACATCCCTCCTGTTGGCGCGTCCGGTCTGTCGCCGGTACGTCGCGCGGGGAATGGAGGCTAACAGGTGTGCGGGTCAGCGCAAGCCGTGCTGATATCCGAGATGATCGGGAAGTGGAATCAATCGTTTATCCTGCGTCAGCGTCAGGCCGCGCCCAGGAGAAAACGTGCCGAGGCGAGCGGCGGGAACCGGGAGCGCAAGGTCGGGGGCGGCGGCGAAGAGCAATTCGTAATCGTCGCCCGCCGTGGCGGCCTTCAGCGGATCGATGACGCCGGGGGCGAGCGGGACGGCGTCGAGGTCGATCGCGACGGCTAGATCGCTGGCGGCGGCCATCCGCGCGGCGTCGATCAGCAGGCCGTCCGACACGTCCATCATCGCATGGACGAGCGGGGCGAGCGCGCGGCCTTCGGCGAGGCGCGGAGTGGGGCGGCGGTAGCGGGCGAGCAGCCGGGCGTCGCCATGGCCGGCGAGCGCGATGACGAGCCCGGCGCCCGCATCGCCGATCGTGCCGGTGACGTAGAGCGCGTCGCCAGCCTTCGCGCCGGATCGCGGCGGGGCGGCGGCGTCGCGACCGAAGGCGGTGACGGTCAGGACACGCGGCGCGCCCGGCGGGAGCGTCACGGTGTCGCCGCCGATCAGCGGGCAGTCATGAACGGCGAGAACGTCGGCGAGTCCGGCGAGGAAGGCGCGGTCGTAGCCGGTGTCGCCGAGCGGGTAGTTGAGGAGAATGCCCTCGACCAGCGCACCCTTGGCGGCGAGGTCCGACAGGTTGGTCGCGACCAGCTTCCACGCCACGTCGCCGGGCGGGTCGGTGGCGAGGAAGTGGACGTCTTCGACCAGCGTGTCGGTGGTCACGACAAGGCCGCCGAGGGTGGCGGTGTCGTCGGTCAGGCCGTGCGCGCCCGGGTGGAGCGGGAGCGAGCGGAGATGGGTGAGGAAGTCGGTTTCGGTCATGGCGCAGCCACTATCGTCATCCCAGCGCAGGCGAGACCTCGCCCCGGATATGGCGTCACCCCGGACGTGTCCCGGGGGCCACGGGGTCGCGAACGCGACGGCTTGAGCGCATCCGGCACCGTGGATGCCGGAACACCTCCGGCATGACGGGTGGGTTTTCGCAGAGCCGTCGCGAAGGCGGGGATCCCGAAGCGAAGCCGTATCGATTGTGCCGATGAACCTGCGTGTCTGGATTCCCGCCTTCGCGGGAATGACGCGGTGGGTGCGGCCGCGTACTTACTCATATGCGCCACGACGCATCACATAGTCGCGGATCTCGTAGGGTTCGGGCAATCCCTCCACCCACGCTCCATGGGCGTGGGTCAGCGCCACCAGCCGCATCGCTGCGTCCGACGGCCAGCATCGCACCCGCACCTCATGCCGGTGGAGGTCGCGGTTCGGCTCCATCATCACCCACGCCAGCGGGCGGTCGGAGGTGGCGCGTGCTCCGGCCGTGGCCATCGCCGCGCGGATGCGGTCACGCGACGCGGCGGGGAGGTATTGCCACACCACCGAATGCATCAGCACGCGCGTGCGTCCGGCCTCCTGCGGCTCGGCCAGCCGTGCCTCGACCCAGTCGGCGGCGTCGCCCTGAACCAGATCGACGCCGTGGGTGCGGACCATGTCGATCGCGGTCGCCAGCCGTTCCTGTCGCTCGGCGGCGTCGATCCAGACATAGCCCGCCAGCCGCTCTGCCTGCGCGGGATCGTTAACGTCGACCGGGGCGATGTCGACGCCGCCTGCGCGCTCCACCGAGACGTCAGCGGGCGGAGGCGGGGGGCCGCGCCATTCGGGTGCAATCATCAGGGGCGAGTCGTCCGCGCCCACCCGCACTCCGCCCAGATCGAAGCGCATCCGGCCGATCAGCAGGTTCAGCCCGGCACTCGACCCGATCTCCAGCACCTCGACGTCCGGGCCGAAGGCCGTGGCGACGTGGAGCAGCCCGGTCATCAGCCCCGCCGAGCGCTGTGCCTCGTTGGTCTGCGGCGGGCCATCGAGCCACGGCAGCAACGCGTCGTCATGCGCCGACAGGATCGCGGCCAGTTCCGTATCGGACGCCGTGAACGGATCGGCCGCCCCGCGCCGCGCCAAGGCGTGCAGCCCGCCGACGATGCGCAGGACCGTCGCATCCGCGACCGGCTCGCCCGGCCAGTCGAGCAGCCGCGCGCCGACCGCCGTCTCGCGGCTCAGCACCCGACCCAGCGCGCGGCACAGACGCGCGGTCAGCGGCGATGCCATCGCATCGCAATATTCCGCCTGCACCTCGAAAGCGGCGCGGTTGGTGGACTCGTCGGCCATGCAGCCTCATTGCGCCGCTCGCGGTGCCTCCGTAAAGCCGCCGCATGTCCGAACCGATCGTCATCGCCGTTCCCAAGGGGCGCATCCTGGAAGAAGCGCTGCCGCTGCTGGCGCGTGCCGGTGTCGTGCCCGAACCCGCCTTCGGCGACGAGAAGAGCCGCGCGCTGCGCTTCCGCACCGACCGCGAGGGGATCGAGCTGATCCGCGTCCGTGCCTTCGACGTCGCGACCTTCGTCGCGCATGGCGCGGCGCAGCTGGGGATCGTCGGGTCCGACGTGCTGGCGGAATTCGACTATGCCGAACTGTACGCGCCAGTCGATCTGAACATCGGCCATTGCCGCCTGTCGGTCGCCGAGCCGGTCGACATGGCGGCGGGCGACGATCCGCGCGGGTGGAGCCACGTGCGCGTCGCGACCAAATATCCGCACGTCACCGCGCAGCATTTCGCGCGGCGCGGCGTGCAGGCGGAGTGCATCAAGCTGAACGGCGCGATGGAACTGGCACCGACGCTGGGCCTCGCCAGCCGGATCGTCGATCTGGTGTCGTCGGGGCGGACGCTGAAGGAAAACGGGCTGGTCGAGGTGGAGCGGTTGATGGACGTGTCGGCGCGGCTGATCGTCAATCGCGCGGCGATGAAGACGCGCGCGCATGTCTTCCCGCTGGTCGAGGCGTTTCGCGCGGCGGTGGCGGCATGATCCGGCTCGACACGCGTGACGGCGATTTCGCGAGCCGTTTCGACACGTTGGTCGATGCGCGGCGCGAGGCGGCGAGCGATGTCGCGCGCGACGTGGCGACGATCGTGCGCGCGGTGCGCGACGACGGCGATGCGGCGCTGCACGCCTTCACGCAGAAGCTGGACCGTCACGACCTGAACGACAGCGGCTGGCGGATCGACGCGGCGGCGTGCGCGGCGGCGTTCGAGGGGCTGGAGCCGGAATTGCGCGCCGCGCTGGAACTCGCGGCGTCGCGCATCCGCGTCTATCATGAGAAGCAGCGGCCCGAGGATACGAGCTTCACCGACGCGGCGGGCGTCCGGCTGGGCGCGCGGTGGCGCGCGGTGGATGCGGCGGGGGTCTATGTGCCCGGCGGGCGCGCCGCCTACCCCTCGACGTTGCTGATGAACGCGATCCCGGCGCGGGTGGCGGGGGTCGAGCGGCTGGTGGTGGTGACGCCGACGCCGAATGGCGAGGTCAATCCGCTGGTGCTGGCCGCCGCGCATCTGGTCGGCGCGGACGAGGTATGGCGCGTCGGGGGCGCGCAGGCGATCGCGGCGCTGGCCTACGGCACCGAGCGGATCGCGCGCGTCGATGTCGTGACCGGGCCGGGCAACGCCTGGGTCGCGGAGGCGAAGCGGCAGGTGTACGGCGTCGTCGGGATCGACATGGTGGCGGGGCCGAGCGAGATCGTCGTCGTCGCCGACGGCGCGAACGATCCCGAATGGATCGCCGCCGACCTGTTGAGCCAGGCCGAGCATGACACGACCACGCAGTCGATCCTGTTCACGGACGATTCCGCGTTCGGCGACCGGGTTGCCGAGGCCGTCGAGCGGCAGTTGCAGGCGCTGCCGACGCAGCCGGTGGCGCGCGTGGCGTGGGAGGACAATGGTGCGATCGTGATCGTGCCGTCGTTGGTCGATGCGATCCCGCTGGTCGACCGGCTGGCGCCCGAGCATGTCGAGCTGGCGTGCGACGATCCGCAGGCGCTGTTCGACCGGCTGCGCCATGCCGGCTCGGCGTTCCTGGGGCGGCACACGCCCGAGGCGATCGGCGATTATGTCGCGGGGCCGAACCACGTCCTGCCGACCGGGCGGCGCGCGCGCTTCGCCAGCGGGCTGGGCGTGACCGATTTCATGAAGCGGACCAGTTTCCTGCAACTCGACGAAACCGCGCTGAACGAACTTGGGCCGGCGACGATCGCGCTGGCGAAGGCCGAGGGGTTGCCGGCACACGCGCAGTCGGTGTCGCTGAGGATACGGACGAACCGGTAGGGGGGGGACGCGTCGCCCTGCGCAGGCAGGAGGCACTCGTCTGGAATTGGGTCTGACACAATTTGACAGGCTGGAGTGTCAGTCGGGCCGACCGAATATACAGCGATAGGCCCTGCCTGCGCAGGGGCGACGGTGAAATGGGGCGGCGCGGGTCGGCCGCCCCAGCCCGTTCAGGCGCTTGCCAGTTCGGCCTTCCTGTTGGCCTTCTTCTCGGCCAGCGTCGTCAGCTTGTCGTCGGTGGCCTTTTCCTCATCGAGCGTGGCCTGCAACAGCGAGACGACCTCGGTGTGGCCAAGCTGCTTCGCCCAGGCGATCAGCGTGCCGTAGCGGGTGATCTCATAATGTTCGACCGCCTGCGCCGAGGCGATCAGCGCGGCGTCGAGCACCGCCTTGTCCGCGACCTCGCCCGCGACTTCATTGGCTTCCTTGATGATGCCGTCGATCGCGGGGCAGGTGACGGCCTTCGGCTTCTGGTCCAGTGCCTCGAACACCTGTTCCAGCCGCGCGATCTGCCCCTCGGTTTCGCGCAGGTGCGTCTCGAAGCCTTTCCTCAGCTCCGGCGCGGTCGCCTTGTCGATCATCTTCGGCAGCGCCTTGGTGATCTGATTTTCCGCATAATAGATGTCCTGCAACTGGTGCAGGAACAGGTCGTCCAGCGTTTCGATATCCTTGGTGAACAGGCCCATGTTCCGTCTCCTCGGTGAAACCACCCGACCCGAACGAGACGGGCGGGCGGAGCGTTGCGAGAAAAGTGGCTGATCGAGGTCAGTCGCGCGCCAGGGGGTGACGAACGCGCGACAAGCGATTATGGCGCGCGGCTTATGTCCCGCACCGCTGCTCGTACCAAGGCCCGCGCCGCCGCGCGCCTCGCCGCCGTCCAGGCGCTCTATCAGCATGAGATGGAGGGCACCGCGATTCCGGCGCTGCTCCACGAATTCCACCAGCATCGGCTGGGCGCGACGATCGAGGAAGTCGAATATGCCGACGCCGACGTCGCGTTCTTCGACGATGTGGTGAAGGGCGTGTCGGCCCGCCGCGCGGAGATCGACGCGCTGGTCGAGGCGCGGCTGACCGCCGGCTGGTCGCTGGAGCGGCTGGACAAGCCGATGAAGGCGATCCTGCGCGCCGGCACCTATGAACTGCTGGCGCGTGCCGACGTGCCGGTGGGCGCGGCGATCAGCTCCTATGTCGATGTCGCGCACGCTTTCTATCAGAAGCGCGAGGCGGGGTTCGTCAACGGTTTGCTGGATGCGATCGGCAAGCAGGTACGGATCGACTGAGATGGGCGACGTCGTCTCGCTGAAGCGCGCGCGCAAGGCCAAGGCGCGCACCGATCACGAGGCGCAGGCCGCCGCCAACCGCGTCGCCTTCGGCCGGACCAAGGCCGAGAAGGCCGCCGACGCGCGGGAGCAGACGCGGCGGGAGGCGACGCTGGACGGCGCGAAGCTCACGGATAGCTGACGGTCTTCGGCACCTCGGGGAGCGGGATCCGCTCCTCCGCGTCGCCGGGGACCGCGCCGAACTCGCCCGCCTTCCACGCGCGCTTCGCCTCGCGGATCGCGTCGCGCGACGAGTGGACGAAGTTCCACCACACGTGGCGCGGGGTCGCGAAGGCCGCGCCGCCGGCCAGCATCGCGCGCGCGCCGCGCTGGGAATGCAACGTCGCCGCAGTGCCGGGACGCAGCACGTACAGGCGCTGCGGCTCCAGCGTCAGGCCGTCGAGCGTCGCGTCGCCGCTGGCGAGGTAGATCGCGCGCTCGTCGGTGCTGTCGTCGATCGGCGCCGATCCGCCGGGCGCGAGCTGGATATCGGCATAGATCGTCTCGGCATAGGCGGTGACGGGCGAGGACGCGCCCCACAGCTTGCCCATGATGATCCGCGCCGTGGCGCCGCGCGTCTCGACGATCGGCATGTCGCCGACCGCGACATGTTCGAAGGCGGCGGCGCGATCCTCTTGACCGTCGGGCAGCGCCAGCCAGGTCTGGATGCCGTCGAGACGCGGGCCGTCGGCGCGGACGTCGGCGGGCGACCGCTCCGAGTGGACGATGCCCGCTCCGGCCGTCATCAGGTTCACCGCGCCCGGCGTGATCCGCACGTCGGTGCCGAGCGAATCGCGGTGCTGGAACGCGCCTTCGAACAGATAGGTGACGGTCGACAGGCCGATATGCGGATGCGGGCGGACGTCGACGCCGTCACCGGCGGGCAGGTGCGCCGGCCCCATCTGATCGAAGAACAAGAACGGACCGACCATCGTCCGCTCCCGATGCGGCAACGTGCGATAGACCTTGAAACCGCCGAGATCGTGCGTCGCGGGTTCCAGCGTCTGGAGGATCAGGTCTTCGCGGGTCGACATCATGGCCCTCCGTAAGCGTTTCCCGGGGCCTAGCAGCGATCGACGCAGGACGGAACCGGGGCGTCGCCCGCGCCGCTGGTGGCGTCGCGCGCGGTCGAGTTGCTGGGCCTGCGGCGGGTGCCGGCACCTCGCCAGCCGGCGGCACTGGCGAAGGTATGGACCCGGGTGGTGGGCGAGCGGGCGGGAACGTGCTTCGCGATCGAACCGTTGAGGCGGGCATGACACAGAGAAAGCAGCAGCAGACGCGCAAGCCGGCCTCGGATCACGTTCGGCGCAATACGGCCATTGCGGCGGCCACGGCGGTCGGCGCGGTCGCCGCGGGACTGGGCGCGGCCCTCAGCCTCGGGTGGCTCGACCGGTTCTTCCCGAAGGGCGATGCCGAACATGCCGCCGCCGACTTGGCGGCGGACGCCGGTACCCCCGGCACGACGCGTGCGCCCGACGCCTTCCGGCCCGATCCGACCGCGCCGGTGCCCGCGTCCGAGCGCGAGGGCTTGCGGCCGGCGACGGGGCCGGCACCGACGCTTGTGGCCACGCGCGGCGAGATGGCGAACCAGACCGGTGCGGCAAACGGCTGACGCCTATCGCGGGAACCAGCGCATCACGCCGCCCGCGAACGGCGTCCACCAGCCGACGCGGACGCCGACGCGGGCGAGCGTGTCGCTGGTCCAGTCGTTGCAGGTGTGCAGCGCGTCGTAGCGGCCGATTGCCGGATAGAAAACGTCATAGCGATCATAGCCCGCGATGACCCCGCCCGTGCCACGACTGGCGCGGATCGCGGCCGCCAGACGACGATAGGCGGTGACGCTCAGCGTGACCTCCCGCGCGTCATCGCCGGTCGTCGGGCGGGCGACATGCTCGACGTGGAGCAGGGTGTCGTCGCTGCCCAAAGCGGCGCGCAGCACGGTCGAGGCCCTGACATCGGACCAGGTGGGCGTGCCGAGGTAGAAGTGCCGCTCGCCCCAGCCGACCGCGACATAGGCATGGTCGCCGTACCGCGGATCGCGCAGGTCGCGCGCGGGAAAGTCAGCGCGCCAGTCGATACCGGCCGCCTGCTTGGGCAGAACCAGGCTGGTGTGGACGCCATTGTCCTCCACCCAGATCGTCACGCCCTGCCCCGCAGGTCGCCAGCCGGCGTTGCGCGGGATCAGCGCGAGCGACCAGCCGGCCACCACATAGGCGCCGCCGATCGCCAGCATGACCGCGACGAAGCGGGCGATGCCGGCGAGCAGGCGACGCGGCACCGAGCGGCTAGAGATCGAGGGCCCAGCCATCGCGACCCTTGGGGTCGATCGGCCGGGTCGGCACGTAGCGCGCGTCGCCGGCGGTCAGCCGCAGGATCGACCAGTCGCCGCGCCGATCGACCGCCTCGACGGTGCAGCCGCAGGCGGTGAACGCGGCCTCCACGTCGGCGCGCTGCGTCTCCAGCAGTCCGGCCAGCACGATCGCGGCGCGCGGGGCGGCGATCGCCGCGACTTCCGGTGCCATCGAGATCAGCGGACCGGCGAGGATGTTGGCGATCAGCAGGTCATACGGCGCCTTGGCGGCGATCGCGTCGGACAGCGCGCCATCGGCGACGATCAGGTCGATCGCCTCGACGCCGTTGACCGCCATATTCTCCCGCGTGACGACGATCGCGGCCGGATCGATATCGGTCGCCGTCACGATCGCGACAGGCCAGAGGTGCGCGGCCGCGAAGGCGAGCAGGCCGGTGCCGGTGCCGAGATCGATGACGTTGGCGAAACGCCGGTCGACCAGCCCGTCGAGCATCTTAAGGCAGCCCGACGTCGTGGCATGATGGCCGGTGCCGAACGCCTGACCGGCGTCGATCAGGAACGCGCGGCCGCCGGCCGGGGCGGCGACGGGATGCGCGCTGGTGTGGACGACGAACCGCCCCTCGCTGATCGGCTCCAGTCCCGCCTGGCTCATCGTCACCCAGTCCTGCGCGGTCAGCGGGGTGACGGTCGGCGCGGTGCCGGTGGAACTGGGCACCAGGGCGGTGAGCGCGGCGAGCATCGCGGCATCGGGTTCATGCTCGCAATAGGCATCCAGCCGCCAGTGCTCGCGATCGTCCTCCACCTCCTCGGTGGTCATCAGCACCGCGTCGATCGCGAGATCGTCGGCGGCGTCGATCGCCTCCGCCTCGGCGCGGGTGCAGGGCAGGGTGACGCGCCAGGAATCGATATCAGCGGACATAGCTGGCTCCATTGATGTCGAGGACGGCGCCGGTCATCGAGGCCGGCGCCTCCAGCGCGCAGAAGCGCGCGACGGCGGCGACCTCCTCCGGCTGCGCCACGCGGCCGAGCGGAATGTCGGCCAGCAACCTGTCGCCGCCCCGGCTGGCGAGATAATCGTCGGCCATGCCGGTCATCGTGAAGCCGGGGCAGATCGCGAAGGCGAGGATGTTCTGCGCCGCATAGCCGCGCGCGATCGTCTTGGTCATCGCGACCATCCCGGCCTTCGCGGCGGCATAATGCCAGTGCGCGGGCGAATCGCCGCGATAGGCGGCGCGGCTGGCGATGTTGACCAGCCGGCCGCCGCCATTGCCCTGCCAGTGGCGGACGGCGTGGCGCGACAGCTGCGCCGCGGCGGTCAGGTTGATGCGCAGCGTCCGCTCCCAGCCGGCAAGCCAATCGGCATCGTCGCTGTCGACCGGATTGGCTTCGAACACGCCCGCATTGTTGACGAGCACGTCGATGCGGCCGTCGAGCCGCTCCAGCGCCTCCGCCCAGAGCGTGTCGGGGGCGGCTGGGTCGGCGAAGTCGGCGGCGATCCCGCTGGCGGTGCCCTGTCCGGCCACCGTCACGTCGGGAAGGGCGGAGAGCGAGGCGGCGATCGCCGCGCCGATGCCGCGACTGGCGCCGGTAAGAAGAATGTTCGTCATGCGCGGCGATGTAGCGCCGCCGACGCGACTATGCCACGGCGGCGAAGCTGTCGGCGGCGATTCGCAACGCATCGAAGCGCACGCTGATCGCGTCGAATTCGTCGACCAGCGATGTGATCTCGCCGGTGACATCATCGGTGGCGTGGCGGATCGCGGCGATGGTGTTCGACATCGCGTCGGCGGTCAGCGCGGTCTCATCGACGGCGGCGGTGATCGCGGTCACGGTGCGGGCCTGATCGATCATCGCATCGTCGAGGTTCGCGGTGGACGAACGCAGTTCCGCGACGCCGGCGCGGATCGAGGCGGAGGTATCGACGGTGACGCGGGTGGCGGCCTGGATGGCGGCGATCTTTGCGGCGATGTCGTCGGTGGCGCGGGCGGTCTGGTTGGCGAGGCTCTTCACTTCCTGCGCGACGACGGCGAAGCCGCGCCCGGCGTCACCGGCGCGCGCCGCCTCGATCGTGGCGTTGAGCGCCAGCAGGTTGGTCTGGCCCGCGATGTCGCGGATCAGCCCCAGGATCGATTCGATCGACTTGGCGTGATCGCTGAGCGCCGTGGTGGCGGTCACCGCGCTTTCGGCCAGTTCGGTCGTCGCGCCCAGTCGCGAGGTGTATACCTGCATATCGGCCTGCACGCGCGCGATGGCGTGGATCAGCCCGCCGGCGGTCGAGGCGGCATCGCGCATCGCCAGCGCGGACTGTTCGGCGGCGACGGCGACCTCGTCGGTCCGGTCGAGCATCTCGCGCGCCGATCCCGCCGCGCCACGTGCGCGATCGCGGACCAGGACGCCTCCCGCCGCGATGCTCTCGATCCCGTCGGTGATGCTGGTGCGGAAGGCCGCGATGCGCCCGGCGCGGCGTTCGGCCGCGCGCGCGGCGCCGATACGACCGAGCTGCATGGCCATCAGATCGGATTCCAGCATCGCGATCCGCATCACCATGTCGTAGATGCGGGCCAGTCGCGGCGCGTCGTCGCCGATGGCGGCGGCGACGATCTTCATCAGCGTCGAATAGCCGTGCGACAGCGCGGCGAGCAGCAGCGTCAGCGGCACCTTCGACGCCTGCGCGGCATCGACCTGTCCGACGACCATCGCGTGCCATTTGTCGTCTAGGCCCGTGACGAAGCGCATCCGGCAATATTCGGTGCTGTCGCGGATGCGTCGGCGAACCTGCTCGGGCGGCAGGTCGCGCACCTCGGCAGGAATGCTGGGAAGCGCGCGAAGATAGTCCCAGAAGGCTGTCGCGACACGCTCGAAGCCATTGTCCACGCTCAGGATCTCCGCAATCTCCGCGCAGATCGACAGGCCTGGTCCATCCCAGCCAAAGTCGCGCATCCGCTCCGCCATCGGACGATGATCGTGGTGCAGCAGATCCTTCATATTCCCCCCGATCCGAACTCGATCACGCGGCAACGCGGCTCGCGAACTCTCCCGCGCGCGCATCCAGCGTCCCCAGACGCCCCGCCAGCGAGTCGAATCCGGTGCCGAGCCGGTCGATCTCGGTCGCGACCGTTTCGGTATCGGTGCGGATCGTGGCGATCGTGTGCGACATGGAGTCGGCGGCGAGGGCGGTCTCGTCGACGGCGGCGGTGATCGCGGTCACCGTCTGCGCCTGCGCTTCCATCGCATGCCGGATGCGGGTGGCCGACTCCTGTACCTCGGCGACGGTGTGGCGGATCGAGGCGGAGGTATCGACGGTGACGCGGGTGGCGGCCTGGATGGCGGCGATCTTTGCGGCGATGTCGTCGGTGGCGCGGGCGGTCTGGTTGGCGAGGCTCTTCACTTCCTGCGCGACGACGGCGAAGCCACGTCCGGCGTCACCGGCGCGCGCCGCCTCGATCGTGGCGTTGAGCGCCAGCAGGTTGGTCTGGCCCGCGATGTCGCGGATCAGCCCCAGGATCGATTCGATCGACTTGGCGTGATCGCTGAGCGCGGTCGAGACACTGACCGCGTCGCCGGCCTGCGAGGCGGCGCGGGTGGCGATGTCGGCGGCGACCTCCACCTCGGCGCGGGCGTCCTCGATCGCGCGGATCAGGCCGGCGGCCGTGGAGGCGGCGTCGCGCATCGCGACGGCGGACTGTTCGGCAGCGGCAGCGACCTCGCTGGTCTTGCCCAGCATGCCGCGCGCGGAGGATGAGGCGCCCGACGCCTGCGCGCGCAGGTTATGCCCCTCGCGCGTGGTTTCCTCGACGGTCACGGCGATGCCGTCCTTGAACTCCGCGGCCAGGCGGTCGCGCGCGCCCTGCGCGCTATACTCGCTGTAGACCGAATAGATCGCGACGGTGATCTCGCCCTCCAGCGCCGACAGCCGCATCAGCGTGTCGACCAGCGTGGGCAGACGTGGATCGTCGCGCGGCACCTGCGTCATGAGCACGTCGAGCGCCGCACGGTCGCTCGCGCTGATCATCGACAGGAGCGCCATCGGCGAGACGTCACCGGCATAAGCGGCGGCGACCCCGCGCTCGATCGCCTCGATCCAGCTACGTTCGCGGGTGCGAAGGAAGCGGTTTTCCAGAAAGGCCATGCCAAGGTCCACCATCCGCTCGTTCTCGTGCGCGGCGAATATCGAGGCATTGCCGAAGCAGCGCTTCCAGTGCGTCCAGTATTCCGCCGCGATTCCGCGGGCGTGCTCGCGCAGCACCCCCCAAGCGGCCACGGAGGAGGCGGCCAGCTGACCGTCGAGATCGAACACGGCGAAGCGCGCATTCAGGTCCAGCGAAGCGGCAACCGATCCGATCGGCGGCAGATCGTTAGGCAAAGAAGGTGCTCCCGGCAGGCATTGATCGGTCTGCGTGCTATCGGCGATGTGTTAACATGCGGTTAGGCAGCCCGGCGGTGGATCCGGTCCGCCGCGCTTGCATCGCGCGCCGCATCGCCGCATAGACCGGCCCAAATTCGTTTTCCGAGGAATCCCGCGCTTGGCCTCCAAACCCGCCCGCCCGCGCAGCCCGCATCTGTTCAGCGGCCCGCTGCAACTCCATTATCGCTGGAGTCCGGCGATGACCGTGTCGATCCTGCACCGCGTCACCGGCAGCGGCATGGCGACGGTCGGCACACTGCTGCTGGTCTGGTGGCTGGCCGCGATCGCCGCCGGTCCGGATGCATATGGGGTGTTCCTCGACGTGTTCACCACCTCGACGGGGTCGCTCAACATCCTGGGCTGGATCGTCGGCGTAGGGCTGACCTGGTCGATGTTCCAGCACATGATGAGCGGCATCCGCCACCTGGTGCTGGATACCGGCGCGGCATTCGAGCTGAAGATCAACCGCCTGCTCGCGATCCTGACCTTCGTCGCCTCGACGTTGCTGACGATCGGCTTCTGGCTCATTCTGGGGGTGAAGTGATGGGAACCGAGATCGGTCGGGTCCGCGGGCTGGGCAGCGCCGGGCACGGCGCGCAGCATTGGTGGCATCACAAGCTGACCGCCGGCAGCAACTTCCTGTTGCTCGTCTGGCTGCTGGCGTCGATCGCGATGCTGCCGTCCTATGACCATGCCACGGTCAAGCTGTGGCTGTCCTCGGCATGGGCGGCGGTGCCGATGGTGCTGTTCATCGTCTCGGTCTTTTATCACTTCCGCCTCGGCCTGCAGATCGTGATCGAGGATTACTCGCACAAGGAAAGCCGCTTCGTCCTAACGGTGCTGGCCACCCTGTTCACGGTCGGCACCGCCGGTGTCGCCATCTTCTCGATCCTCAAGGTCGCTTTCGGAGCCACCGCCTGATGTCCGCTGACGCCTACAAGATCATCGACCACACCTATGACGCCGTCGTCGTCGGCGCGGGTGGTTCGGGGCTGCGCGCCACCATGGGGATCGCCGAGAGCGGGTTGAAGACCGCGTGCATCACCAAGGTGTTTCCGACGCGCTCGCACACCGTGGCGGCGCAGGGCGGGATCGCCGCGTCGCTGGGCAACAACTCGCCGGACCATTGGTCGTGGCACATGTTCGACACCGTGAAGGGCTCCGACTGGCTCGGCGACCAGGACGCGATCGAATATATGGTCCGCGAGGCGCCGGCGGCGGTGTACGAGCTGGAGCACGCCGGCGTGCCGTTCAGCCGCAACGACAATGGCACGATCTACCAGCGGCCGTTCGGCGGGCACATGCAGAACATGGGCGAAGGCCCGCCGGTGCAGCGCACCTGCGCCGCCGCCGACCGTACCGGCCACGCGATGCTGCACGCGCTCTACCAGCAGTCGCTGAAGTATGACGCCGACTTCTACGTCGAGTATTTTGCGCTCGACCTGATCATGGAAAACGGCGCGTGCCGTGGCGTGATCGCCTTGTGCATGGAGGATGGCTCGATCCACCGCTTCCGTGCGCATGCGGTCGTGCTGGCGACGGGCGGCGGCGGGCGCGTGTACCAGTCGGCGACGTCGGCGCACACCTGCACCGGCGACGGCAACGGCATGGCGCTGCGGGCGGGCCTCGCCTTGCAGGACATGGAGTTCGTGCAGTTCCATCCGACCGGCATCTACGGCGCGGGCGTGCTGATCACCGAGGGTGCGCGTGGCGAGGGCGGTTACCTCACCAACTCCGAGGGCGAGCGCTTCATGGAGCGCTACGCACCGTCGGCGAAAGACCTTGCGAGCCGCGACGTCGTGGCGCGGTCGATGGCGATGGAAATGCGCGAAGGGCGTGGCGTCGGCAAGGACAAGGACCACATCTTCCTGCACCTCGACCATATCGATCCCAAGGTGCTGCACGAGCGCCTGCCGGGTATCACCGAGACGGGCAAGATCTTCGCGGGCGTCGACCTGACGCGCCAGCCGCTGCCGGTGACGCCGACCGTCCATTACAACATGGGCGGCATCCCGTGTAATTATCACGGCGAGGTCGTGCGGCTGAAGGACGGCGACCCGGATGCGGTCGTCCCCGGCCTGTTCGCGGTCGGCGAGGCGGCGTGCGTGTCGGTCCATGGCGCGAACCGACTCGGCTCCAACTCGCTCATCGATCTGGTGGTGTTCGGTCGCGCGACCGGCCTGCGGCTGAAGGAGACGCTGAAGCCCAACACGCCGCACAATCCGCTGCCCAAGGGCTCGGAAGAGATGGCGCTGGGGCGGCTCGACCACTTCCGCCATGCCGCGGGTGGCACCCCGACCGCGAAGCTGCGCGCCGAGATGCAACGGACGATGCAGCGGCATTGCGCGGTGTTCCGAGACTCGGCGCTGCTGTCCGAAGGCGTCGCGAAGATCGACACCATCTACAAGGGCATGGAAGACGTCGGCGTCGCGGACCGTTCGCTGATCTGGAACACCGATCTGGTCGAGACGATGGAGCTCGACAATCTGATCGGCCAGGCGGTGGTGACGATGAAGAGCGCCGAGAACCGCAAGGAAAGCCGTGGTGCGCACATGCACGAGGATTTCCCCGAGCGCGACGACGCGAACTGGATGAAGCACACGATCACGACGTTCGACGGCTGGGGCGGCAAGGGCGGGGCGACCGCGATCGATTATCGCCCGGTGCATGACTATACGCTCACCGACGACGTCGAGTACATCAAGCCGAAGAAGCGGGTGTATTGATCCGGATGTAAGGATTTCCGTCGCTCCGCCGTGGAGCGACGGAACCGCAGCGGTCGACCGGCGCTTGAGCGCGGCATGACCGATCATAACGCTCCCAATTATCCGCTGCTCGCGGCGCCGCACATCCAGCTTCACGGGACCGTGAACGAGATGATGTATGCGACGTTCAAGGACCAGCTGCTCGCGGCGCCCGGTGGTGGGCCGATCGTGGTGTCGATCACGACCCTGGGCGGGGATCCAGAGATGGCGCGGGCGATGGGTGATTCCATCCGGTTGCTGCGCGAATATACCGGGCGTGAAGCGCTGTTCCTCGGCAAGGTCGCGGTCTATTCGGCGGGGGCGACGTTCATGTCGGCGTTTCCGGTCGACAAGCGGTTTCTGACCCGCAATTCCCGCATCATGATTCACGAGCGGATCATGAATTCCACCGTTCAATTGTCGGGACCGCTCAATACTCTGGCGCCGGTTCTCAAGGCCAAGCTGAACGAGATCGAGGATTCGATCCGCATTCAGGAAGAGGGGTTCGCCGACCTCGTGCGCGGGAGCAAGGTGACGCTGGACGAGCTGAAGCGACGCGCGCCCGACAATTGGTATATCGAGGCGGCCGAAGCGCGCGAACTCGGGCTGGTGCTCGACATCATCTGATCGCTCATGCGAAGGCCGGTGCCTTGCGGAGGTGCTGATAGGCGGCGATGACCTTGCCGAGTGCCGCCTCATGGCTGCGGTCGCCGCCGTTGCGGTCGGGATGATAGCGGCGGACCAGCTCCGAATAACGCTTTCGGAGCGCGGCGCGATCGGCGTCGGGCTTCAACCCCAGCACGTCGAGACTGCGGCGGTCGTCGCCGGACAGTGGCTTGCCGTCATCACGGCCTTTGGCGCGCGCAAACCTCGCGCCGATCGCGTCGAGCGGGTCGGCGAAGTCGGCCCATCGCGGGCCCTGGTCGCCCATGCGCGTGCGCGAAAAGGCGC
>NZ_LDTB01000058.1 GCF_001476895.1 Sphingomonas endophytica
TTGCGAGCGTAGCGAAGCAATCACGCGCGTCCTAGTCCGGCTCTGGATTGCTTCGCTACGCTCGCAATGACGATGTTGCCTCCTTGATGGGGGTGAGCGTTACCGTTTTGGCTTCGCGGGGGCGGCGCGACCGCGACCACGACGTTCGCCGCTGGCCCCGCCGCCGCCTTCGCCGCGTCCGCGCCGCTCGCCGCGACGTTCCTTGCGGACCGACTTGGCGTGGGCGCGCGCGTGGGCCTTCTTCTCCTCGCGGGTCGGGAGCAGCTTCTCGTCGAGCGGCATCATGTCGCCGGCCATCGGCTCGAACCCCAAGAGCGACAGGCTTTCGGCGAAGTGCGTCGGCAACTCGGCGGTCACATCGATCTCGCCGCCATCGGGATGGTCGACGCGGATGCGGCGGGCGTGGAGGTGCATCTTGCGGCTGATCCCGCCGGTCAGGAACGCCGCCGGGCCGCCGTATTTGCCGTCGCCGACGATCGGGTGGCCGATCGCCGCCATATGGACGCGCAGCTGGTGCGTGCGCCCGGTGAAGGGTTGCAGCTCGACCCAGGCGGCGCGGTTGCCGGCGCGCTCGATCACGCGATAGCGGGTGCGTGCGGGCTGACCGTTCTCCTCGTCGACGTGCATCTTCTCGCCGCCGGTGCCGGGTTGCTTGGCGATCGGCAGCTCGATCATGCCGTCGTCGATCGAGGGAACGTCGACGATCAGCGCCCAGTAGATCTTGCGCGCGGTCCGGCTGGAGAAGCTCTTGGCGAAGGACGCCGCCGCCCGCGCGTTGCGCGCGACCAGCAAGGCGCCCGACGTGTCCTTGTCGAGGCGGTGGACCAGCTTCGGCCGCCCCTCCGCCTCATATTGGAGCGCGTCGAGCAGGCCGTCGACATGCTGCGTCGTCTTGGTGCCGCCCTGCGTCGCCAGACCGGGCGGCTTGTTGAGGACGAGCGCGGACTTGTCCTTGTGGATCACCATCTCGCGCGCGAAGGCGGCTTCGTCGTCGCTGAGCGGCGGGCGTTCATATTTCGGGCGACCCTCCGCGCGCTCCGGCTCGGCAGGCGGAACGCGGAGCACCTGTCCGGCCTGGATGCGGTCACCGGGGCCGACGCGCGCGCCATCGACGCGCAACTGCCCGGTGCGCGCCCATTTGGCGACGAGCGTGAAGCTGGTGTCGGGCAGATGCCGCTTGAACCAGCGGTCGACGCGAATGCCGTCGTCGTCGTAACCGACCGTGAACTGGCGGACGTTGTCGCTCATGCCGGCACCCGTGCGATCGAAAGGCCGAGGAACAGCGCCAGCACCGAGCCGGTCACCGACAGCAGGGCGTAGGACAGCGCCGCGCCGAACGCGCCGCGCTCGATCATGCCGACCACGTCGAGCGAGAAGGACGAGAAGGTCGTGAAACCGCCGAGCACGCCGATGCCGAGCAGCAGCCGCCACGGCTCCCCGCCGTTGGACAGCCGCGTCAGCGCGCCGACGAGCAGGCCCATCAGCAGCCCGCCGAGCAGGTTGACGGTCAGCGTGCCCCACGGCCACGCGGGGCCGAGCGCGTGCGTCATCGCGCGCCCGGTGAGGTAACGGGCCGCGGAGCCGATCGCGCCGCCCGCCGAAACGAGAAACAGGGAGTTCATGACGCCGCCCTAATCGCTTTCGCGCATGAAGGGAAATCAGCCGTGCGTGCTGGCCGAGAACAGGTTCATGACCAGTACGCCGGCGATAATGAGCGTCATCCCGATCAGCGCGGGCGCATCGAGCCGCTGACCGTTCCGGATCCAGGCGACCGCGGCGACCAGCACGATCCCTACCCCGGACCAGATCGCATAGGCGATGCCGGTCGGCAGCGCGCGCAGGGTGAGCGACAGCATATAGAAGGCGATGGCGTAGCAGACGATCGCGACCAGCGCCGGCGCCGGACGCGAGAAGCCGTCGGATTGCTTGAGCGCGGACGTGCCGACGACTTCGGCGACGATCGCGATCATCAGAAGAATATAGGGCATCGCGGCGGTGTCGCCGATCGGCGCCTCAGGTGCCAGCGCGAATGTGTCTTGCTCTTGTAAGGCACCACGGGATGCCCCATGTAGCGGAGCATGTTCAATCTGCTCTCGATCATGATCGGCCTCGTCGCCCTCCTGCTGGGGATCGTGCCGTTCCTGCCCTTCCTGGCCTGGGGTTACTGGTTCGTCATCCCGATCGCGGTGGTCGGCGCCGCGATCGGCGCGCTGTCGTCCAGCAACAGCGGGCGCAACCTGAACCTGGTGCTGATCCTGATCTTCGGTTTACGGCTGATGCTGGGCGGTGGCCTGATCTGAGGCCGGGGGCGCATCCGGTGCGAGCCGGACGCTAACCCTGCGACCTAGGGAGCGGATTTTAGCGGCAGACGACGTTGCCGCGGTCGACCTGCTGGCCCAGCAAGGCGCCGCCGCCAGCGCCGATCAGCGTTCCGAGCAGTTTCGACCCACCGCCCGCGATGATGTTGCCGAGCGCGCCGCCTGCCAGTCCGCCGACGATCAGCCCAGTGGTCCCGTCGTTGCGACGGCAGTAGTAGCGGCCGTCGTTGCCGCGATAGATGCGGTCGTTGCGGGTCAGCGCGCGCTGCTGATAATAACGCCCGTCGCGATAATAGCGGTCGGCGTAGTAACGACGCTGACCGGGTTCGAGGCGGTTGTAGTCGTAGCGCCGCGCGCCGCGCCAGTCGCGGATGCGGTCGTTGCGTTCGCGCCGCGCGTCCCGCACCTCGTCGCGATATTCGCGGCGGGCGTTGCGCACGTCGCGGCGTGAGTCGGCGTCGCGCAGATCCTCACGATATTCGCGCCGCGCATCGCGCAGGTCGTCGCGATACTCGCGGTTGGCGTCGCGCGGGTTCTGGGCCATCGCCGGAGCCGAAGTGAGGGCGGTCGCACCAAGCACCGCCGCCAGCAGGATACGCATCACAATTCTCCTTATCGGAAAGAGGATGCGGGTCCAACGACGGCGGCGGTGCGGGGTTGCGTGAACGGGAAACTACTTTCCGTTCACTCTGGGGACATCAATTGCTCAACTGGTGCGTCAGGCTGATTTCTGCCTTCAGCAGCTTCGATACGGGGCAGTTCGCCTTCGCTCCCTCCGCGATCTTGGCGAACTCTTCCTCGCCGATGCCGGGCACTTTCGCCTTCAGTTCGAGTTTCGAGGAGGTGATGGTGAAGCCGTCGCCGTCTTTGTCGACCGTGACGCGCGCGTCGGTTTCCAGCGTGCCGTCGTGATAGCCGGCCCCGGCGAGCGCGAAGCTGAGCGCCATCGTGAAGCAGCTCGCATGGGCGGCCGCGATCAGCTCCTCGGGATTGGTGCCCGGGCCATCCTCGAAGCGCGAGCCGAAGCCGTAGCGTTGATCCTTCAGAACCCCGGACTGGGTGGAGGTCCAGCCATTGCCGTCCTTCCCGAAACCTTCGTAGCGCGCCGATCCGCTGCGGGTGGGCATGTCCTGCACTCCTTGTGGTCACACGAAAAAGCGCGGGCCGTGTCGCCACGGCCCGCGCCTTCTGTAACGTCGATCAAGCCAAAAGGCTCAATGCCGGCCCGTCATCAACGTCAGCGGCAGTTACGCTTGCCGCTGCGCTCAATCTCGCGACCCGCCAGCGCGCCGCCGACGCCGCCCAGCACGGTGCCGAGCGTCCGGTCGCCGCGCGTGTCGATCGTGCGGCCCAGCAGGCCGCCGGCGACCGCGCCGACGACGAGGCCGGTCGTGCCGTCCGGCTTGCGGCAGCGCAGGCGGCCGTCATTGCCGCGCCATTCGCGATATTTGTAGCGGCGTTGCGCGTCGGCGCTGACGGTGGTGGCGACCAGCGACGGGGCGACCATGGCCATGGCCCCGAAGGCGAGCATGAATTTACGCATCAGAACTGTCTCCCGTTCGTTCAAAATCGTGATGATGGCGAAACGTGTTCATCCTAACGCAGTTGCATGAACCTGTAACAACGTAGTGTTCATCGCGGGACAGGGCAGGTCACCGTCAGCGATCAGGCGATAGCCCCGCCCGCGATCGGTGAGCAGCATCGGGCGCGCCTGGCCGTGGTCCAGCGCCCGCCGTACCCGTGACACATGGACTGCCAGCAGGTTGGTGCCGGGATCGAACGGCAGCCCGAACACCTCCCGGCGTAGCGCGGCGTGGCTGACGGTGGTGCCGGCATGGCGCGCCAGCATCTCCAGCAGCGCATATTCGCGCGGCAACAGACGCAGCGCGCGGCCGGCACGCGCGGCGGTGCGAGACAAACGGTCGAGGCGCAGCGTGCCGACCGCGAGCGTGGTCGGCGGCACCATCAGGCGCGCGGCGCGGAGCGAGACGAGCGCATCGGACCCGCGCGCGGCATCGTCGGCCCCGGCGGCGAGCGCCGCCAGCTCCTCCGCCTCGTCCCGCGCGACCGCGAGAACGCGCGCAGCGGGGCAGCAATGCGCGTCCGCCAGCGCGTCGGCGCGCACGATCGCCACGACCGCGCACGGATCGTCGGTCAGCGGCAGGCCGAGCGCGTGAAGCGCGGCCGGCAGCGCCGGGCGATCGATCAGCACGCGGACCCTCATTCCGGTACGTTCTATCCGATGCGGGTGCTCATCGTCGGACGTCCCCGTCCGAAATGGAGACGATCCGCGCGAGCAGCGTGCGCGCGGCATGGGCAACCAGCGGGCTGGCATCGTCCATCGCCCGCTCCGCCGCCTCGTGCAGCGAGGTCGGGGCGAGCGCGCCGGCCAGCGCGGTCAGCGCGGTGGCGCGCATCCGGGGATGCGGGTGGCGGCGCGCCAGTTCCGCCGCCAGCCCGACGCCCGCGTCGCCGCCGAGCCGGGTGGCGAGCGTCACCAGCGCTTCGGAGGCGGTGGTGGTCATCGCCTGCGTCACCGTATCGGTCGCAACGTCGAACCGATATTGTGTCCGCCACGCCTGCGCCGGGGTCGCGCCCAAGATGTTGAGCGAGACCGAAAATTGGTCGGGCGGCAATTGCACATGAACGTCGCGGTGCGCGCGGTACAGCATCAGCTTGCCCGGATCGAGTCGCGCGCGCTGGTCGAAGATCAGATGCGCGGGCTCGCCGGGCACGCCGACGACCGCGTCGTCGAACAGATAATAGTCGCTCCAATAGCCCGGGCCGAGATAGCCGACGGTCAGGAACGAGAAATTGTGGTCGTGCGGCAGGTCGTAGAAGAATGGCGCGGTGCCGCCCGCCTTCACTACCGCATCCTCGCGCGCCGGCCAGAAATTGGCGCGGAGCGCGTAGCGGGTGCCGGGCGGGCGCAGCATCAGCACCTGCGCACCATAGGCGCTGTCCTGCTGCCCGGCGAAGCGCCGCTCCAGCTCGACGATGGCGAGGTCGGACAGGAAGCGGCGGTTGCGGCCCAGTCGCGCGAGCCACGGGCCCATTGCCGCGAACGAATCCTCGTCGCGCGGATCCCAGTGTTCCTGCTCCAGCGTCTCAACCAGCGCGTCGAGGGTGATCGCGGGATCGGTGCCCGGATCGATCAGGCGTGGCACAGCCGCGCCTCCACCATCGGCAACACCGATCGCGCGGTGGCGCGCACCTCCCCATGCGGGTCGGAGAGCGCGAGTTCGCGCAGGCGCGGCAGCGCGGCGGCAGGATCAAGCGCCAGCAATTCACGCATCGCGCTCCAGCGAAGGTGGAAGGCGGGGGCGTGCGTCGCGGCGGCGAAGCACGGGGCCGCATCGCGCCGCCCGTCGATGCGCAGCAGCGTCAACAGCAGCCGCGTGCGCGATTCATCCTCGTCGGTGGTGGCGGCACGGCGCAGGCGACCGGTCGCCCGGTCATATTCGCGCATCAATCCGGCGGCGCGCGTCGCGAAGGTGACGGCGACCACCTCACCCCCGCCGCCCTCGATCCAGTGCGCGTCGGTGCGACCGTCGATCGCCACGACATCGCCATCGGCAAGCGGCAGCGGGGGGAGGGGAACGAGCGGCGGCGCGGCGGCGGCGCTGAACGTGTCGTCGGCGCGACCGGCGGACCAGCGCAGCAGGCGCGCGCCGCCCGCGCGGTGGTAGCGCGCGACGACCAACCGCCCGCTGGCGGCCAGTGTCGCGGTGCCGGCGGGCCGGGCCAGCGCCGTGCCGTCGAACACGGTCGCGCTCAGCGTGCCCGCCGGCAGGTCGAGCAGCTGGACGGTGGTGCGCAGCGGATCGCGCGTGACGCGCCACGGCGGCTCGAACCACGGATCCTCGGCCAGTGCGGCGACCAGCGGCGCGAACAGCGGCGCGATCCAGGACGGATCGGACAGCAGCGCCACCGCGGCCGCGCCGACCGCCGCGATATCGTCGGCGCGCATGCCCGCGAACGCCGCCTCGACATGCCGCAACGGCGCGTCGGCCCGCCATGCGCGCGCGACGGCCCGCGCCCGGGCATTGGCGGCGTCCAGCTGCGCCGGCGATGGCAGCATCAGGGCTGGTTCTTCTTGTCGGTCATGATGACGATCGCGATGATATATTCGCAGGTATGGTCGGCGACCTGCTCCAGCGCGCGGATCGCGCCGCTGTTGGCGACCGGCGTGGGCAGGTCGGCGATCTCTTCGATATCGATGGGCATGGTCGTCCTCCGTTCGCGGGCGATCTTCGACGCGGCGGCGGGGTCGGCGTTAGTTAAAACGATGCAACATTGCGCGGACGCGACGGGCGTGTAGAGGGCGGGGAATGACCTGGGACACCTCCACTATCGCGCGCTTCCTGCTCGAAAACCGCGGCGTGGCCGGGCACAGCGGGCGGCTGGGCGTGAAGTATCACGCGCATGGCGACGATTGGATCGAGGTCGCGCAGCCCTATTCCGACGATCTGGTCGGCGACGAGCGGACGGGGGTGATCGCCTCCGGCCCGATCATCGCGCTGATGGATATCGCGACCAGCCTGGCGGTGTGGAGCCGGGTGCGCGAATTCGTCCCGCATGCGACGATGGACCTGCGGATCGACTATCTGCGCCCCGCACGACCGCACCACATGGTGATCGGGCGCGCCGAATGCCTCCGCGTCGCGCGGTCGATCGCGTTCACGCGCGGCATCGCGCACGACGGCGACATCGACGATCCGGTGGCGCATGTCGCCGCGACGTTCATGGTGACCTCGGGCAGCTATCCGAAGGTGACGGCATGATGCTGCCGCCTTATGCGAAACTGCTGGGTGTAACCTTGGAGCAGGGCGACGACGGCACCCCGGTCATCGTGATGCCGTTCGGCCAGCATGTGGTGGGACGCCCCGGCTATCTGCAGGGCGGCGCGATCTCCGGATTGCTGGAGGTGGCGGCGATCGCGACGCTGCGCCACGCGCTGGCGGGAGAGGCGGGGGCGCGGATCAAGCCGATCAACGCCACGGTCGATTTCCTGCGCGGCGGCCGCGACCATGTGACACGCGCGACCGGCACGATCACCCGGCTGGGCAGCCGCGTCGCTACCGTCGAGGCGGTGGCCTGGCAGGACGATCGCGCGCGGCCGATCGCGGGCGCGCGGATGAACTATCTGATCGAGCGCGAGGGCGGGTGAGCGTGCCGATGGGTTCCGGGCCGCTCGACGCCGGCGTCCTGTTGCCGGCGTTCGCGCCATGGCTGGACGTCGCGGGGCTGGCGGTGTTCGCCGCCTCGGGCGCATTGGCCGCCGCACGCCGCGCGCAGACGCCGGTGACACTGGCCTTTTTCGCGCTCGTGACCGGCGTGGGGGGCGGGACGGTGCGCGACCTGTTGATCGGAGCGCCGGTGTTCTGGGTGCACGACACGCGCGTCGCGGCGGTGTGCCTGTTGATGGCGGCGGTGATCTGGGTCACGCCGGAACGCTGGTGGCGCGGCGCGGCGCTCGACTGGTTCGATGCAGTCGGGCTGGCGGCCTATGCCGTCTATGGCGCCGCCAAGGCGCTGGGGTACGGCGTGCCGCCACTGCCCGCCGCGCTGATGGGGGTCGTGACGGGATGCGTGGGCGGGATCATCCGCGACGTGCTGGCGGGCGAGCCGTCGATCCTGATGCGGCCGGAACTGTACGTGACCGCCGCGGCGCTGGCGGCCGGATGCTATGTGGGGCTTCGCGAACTGGGGATGGTGCCGTGGCATGCGGCGCTGATCGCCGCGCTGGCGGGGTTCACGCTGCGCGCGGCGGCGATCCGTTTCAAGCTGGCGTTGCCGGCCTATGGGGAGGGGGGAGGGCGGACATAAACGGGTCGTCGCCCCTGCGGAGGCAGGGGCCTATGGCTGTTTCGTCTTGAGTGTCGGTCGACACATCAGCGTCGTGAGTGGGTCAGCCTTGGCCACACACTCGACAGACATGGGCCCCTGCCTGCGCAGGGGCGACGGCATCGTCAGAACGCCGGTTCTTCCCCCGGCTTTTCCGCGACGTGGATGCCGCACTCCACCTTGTCCCAGCCGCGCCAGCGGCCGGCGCGCGGGTCTTCGCCGGGGCGGACCTTCGAGGTGCAGGGTGCGCAGCCGATCGACAGATAGCCCTGCGCCTCCAGCGGATGGCGCGGCAAATCGTGGTCGGCGAAATAGCCGTCCAGCTTCTCCTTGGACCAGTCGGCGAGCGGGTTGATCTTCAGCCGACCCTCGTCCTCCTCGAAGCGCGGGAGCGCCTTGCGCGTGCTGGCCTGGAAACCCTTGCGGCCCGAGATCCACGACTGGAACGGCAACAGCGCGCGGCGCAGCGGCTCGACCTTGCGCAGGTCGCAGCAGCCGTCGGGATCGTAGGACCAGCGCAGCCCCTTCTCGTCCTTCAGCCGCAGCAGGCGCGGATCGGGACGGAGTACGCGCAGGTCGGTCATCCCCAGCCGCTCCGACAGTTCGTCGCGATAGGCCAGGGTCTCGCCGAACATCTTCTGCGTATTGGTGAAGATCACCGGCACGTCGCGGTCGACCTGCGCGATCATGTGCAGCAGCACCGCCGATTCCGCGCCGAACGAGGACACGGCGGCGATCCGGCCGTGGAGTTCGCCGGTCAGCAGCTCGCGCAGCATGTCGGGTGCCGACACGCCCTCGAAACGCTCCTGCATCGCGGCGGCATCGGCGGCGGTGAAGGCGGGTCGGACGTCGATGATGTCGAGGTCGTGGGCAGGCTCACCCATGGCGCAATTTCCAGACCGGGGCCGCCCCATCGGCAGCCTTTTGATAGACGTGATCGTAGCGCTCCAGCGAGCGTTTCAGCACGACCGGATCGACCGCGGCGCGCGGCGCGAAGGCGTCGAAGCCGCAACGGCGCATCAGCGGGATCTGGTCGACCAGCACGTCGCCCTCGGCGCGCAACTCGCCCGTGTACCCCGCCTCGCGCAGGATGCGTGCGACCGAATAGCCGCGACCGTCGCGGAACGTCGGGAACGACACCTCGACCAGCGCAATGCGATCGAGCAGCGGGATCAGTGCGCGCGCATCGTCGCCGGGTTCGACGCGGACGGCGGTGGCGTTCGACTGATCGGCCAGGAACGCGTCGAGCGTCACTGCCGGTTCCTCATGCGCGGCCTCGTCGCGGAAGCGCAGGTGCGCGCGGTCGTCGATCACGTCGACTTCGAATGCGTCAGCCATAGATCGCCTCCTTGAACGGCTGCATGCCCACGCGGCGATAGGTGTCGACGAAGCGCTCGCCGGTTTCGCGGATGCGGACATAGGTGTCGGTCACGCGCTCGATCGCATCGACCACGCCGTCCTCGTCGAAGCCGGGGCCGGTGATCTTGCCCAGCGACACGTCCTCCGCGCCCGAACCACCCAGCAGCAGCTGGTAGTTCTCGGTGCCCTTCCGATCGACGCCCAGAATGCCGATGTGCCCGGCGTGATGGTGACCGCAGGCGTTGATGCAGCCGCTGATCTTCAGCTTCAGCTCGCCCAGGTCGCGCTGCCGCCCGAGGTCGGCGAAGCGCTGCCCGATCTTCTGCGCCAGCGGGATCGAGCGGGCGTTGGCGAGCGCGCAATAATCCAAGCCCGGGCAGGCGATGATGTCGCTGATGAGGTCGAGGTTCGCCTCGGCCAGCTGCGCCTCGACCAGCGCCTCCCAGACTGCCTTCAGATCGGCGATGCGGACGTGCGGCAGGACGATGTTCTGCGCATGTGTCACGCGCAGTTCGTCGAAGCTGTAGCGCTCGGCGAGATCAGCCATCACGTCGATCTGCTCCGCCGACGCATCGCCGGGGATGCCGCCGATCGGCTTGAGCGAGATCGTCACGATCGCATGCCCCGGCTGCTTGTGTGCGCGCACGTTCTGGTCGAGCCACACCGCGAAATCCGGGTCGCTGCGATCCGCCACCGCGCCATCGTCGGCGGCGAACGCGGGGGCTGCGAACATCGCGCTGATCCGCGCCAGTTCGGCGGCGGGCGGGTCGATGCCGAGTTGCCGGACCTGCGCGAACTCCTCCTCCACCTCGGCCCGGTACTTGTCCGCGCCCAGTTCGTGGATCAGGATCTTGATGCGCGCCTTGTAGATATTGTCGCGCCGGCCGTAGCGGTTATAGACGCGCAGGCACGCCTCCAGATAGCTCATCAGCTGATCGGCGGGGACGAAGTCCTTGATCTCCGGCGCGATCATCGGGGTGCGGCCCATGCCGCCGCCGACGAACACCTTCGCGCCCAATACGCCGTCGCGTTCCAGCAGTTGCAGCCCGATGTCGTGGAGGCGCATCGCGGCGCGATCCTCGTCGGCCGCGATCACCGCGATCTTGAACTTGCGGGGCAGATAGCTGAACTCGGGGTGGAAGGTGCTCCATTGGCGCAGCAATTCCGCAAACGGGCGCGGATCGGTCACTTCGTCGGCGGCGGCGCCGGCGAACTGGTCCGAACTGATGTTGCGGATGCAGTTGCCGCTGGTCTGGATCGCGTGCATCTCGACCGTGGCCAGCTCGGCAAGGATGTCGGCGGCGTCCTCCAGCTTGATCCAATTGTACTGGATGTTCTGCCGCGTAGTGAAATGCCCGTAGCCGCGGTCATACTTGCGCGCGACATGCGCCAGCATGCGCATCTGCCGGCTGTCGAGCGTGCCATAGGGCACCGCGACGCGCAGCATGTAGGCGTGCAGTTGCAGGTACAGCCCGTTCATCAGCCGCAGCGGCTTGAACTGGTCCTCGCTCAACTCGCCCGACAGGCGGCGGCGGCACTGGTCGCGGAACTCGTCGACGCGGGCGTCGACGATCGACTGGTCGTATTCGTCGTACTTGTACATCGTCTTGCTTTCATGACCCTCCCGATGACGGGAGGATGGTCAGATCACCCAGCTACCGGCATTCGGATCGGCGGGCTTCAGCGTCAGGTCGGGGCGCACCGTCGGGCCGAGCGCGCGGATGCGATCCTTGATATGCGCGGGGCGGGGACCGTCGGGGGTCTCGCTCGCCTCGATCACATAGGGGCCGTTGACGCGGCGCGCCGCTTCTTCCTGCCGCGCGATCGCCTCGCCCTGATCGCCCGCGTCGCCCGCCTCGGCGATGTGGCGGGTCCAGCCGCTGCCGGTCCACCAGATCACGTCGCCGGTCGCCAGATCGTTGCCGGTCACCAGCTTCATGCCATCGTCTCCGCCACCTTCGCATAGCCCGCCAGCCGGTTTTCGGCGTCGGACAGTTCCACCACTTCACCGACGACGATGATCGCCGGGCTCGCCACCTTCTCGCGCGCGACCATCGCGCCGAGATCGGCGAGCAGGGTGCGCAGCGCGCGGTGGCCCGGCAGCGTGCCCTTCTCCAGCACCGCAACCGGCATGTCGGGCGCGACGCCATCCGCGATCAGCTTGTCGGCGATCGCCTCCGCCGTGGCGACGCCCATGTAGATCACGAGCGTGCGACCCTGACCGGCGAGGCCGGACCAGTCCTGATCGGTCAGCCCCTTGCACTGTCCGGCGACGAACGTCACCGCCGAGCTGTGGTCGCGGTGCGTCAGCGGCAGCATCGCCTCCGCCGCGCAGCCGAGCGCCGCCGACACGCCGGGGATCACCTCGACGGTCAGTCCGGCGGCGCGGACCGCCTCGACCTCCTCGCCGCCGCGTCCGAAGATGAACGGATCGCCGCCCTTCAGCCGGACGACGACGCTGCCCGCCATGACATGCGCGACGATCAGCGCGTTGATCGCCTCCTGCGGCAGGGTGTGGCGCGCACGACGCTTGGCGACGGAGATGCGGTGCGCGCCGGGCGGCGCGATGTCGAGCACGCGCGGGTCGATCAACCCGTCGTGTACCACCACGTCGGCGCTGCGCAGCGCCTCCACCGCACGAACGGTCAGCAGACCGGGATCGCCCGGGCCGGCACCGACGAGGATGACGCGGCCCTGCGCGTCGGGATCGAGAAGCGTCGCCATGATGACGTCGCAGATGGGCGAAGCGGCGGGGGCGCGCAATCGAGCGATGCTTGGCGGGGGCGTAGGATTGGTTTGCGGGTGCGGTCAGTGCCGCGCGGCGTGGACCTTGTGCATGACCAGCGCGATCACGCCGCCGACGATCAGCCCCAGCACGCCCGACAGCGCGGCGGTGACGACCCAGCCGATCGCGCCGCCGCCGGCACCCTCCGCCAGATCGTGGACGAGATGCGCGGGCGCGGTCAGCCCGATCTCCTCCCCGCTGTGCAGCAGCAGCCCGCCGCCGACCCAGATCATCGCCGCCGTGCCGATAATCGCCAGCGCGCTCATCAGCACCGGCACGCCCTTCACCAGTCCGCGTCCGATCGCCTGCGCCACCGCTGACGAACGCCGCGCGAGATAGAGGCCGACGTCATCCGCCTTCACGATCAGCGCGACCACGCCGTACACGCCCGCGGTGATCGCCAGCGCGACGAGCGCCAGCGTCACCGCCTGCGTCAGCAGGGGCTGGTCAGCAACCTCGCGCAGCGCGATCACCATGATCTCCGCCGACAGGATGAAGTCGGTGCGGATGGCGCCGGCGACCTTCTGCTTCTCCAGCGCGACCGGATCGGTGACGATTTCGTCCACGTCTTCGCCATGCCCGCCGGACAGCGCCTCAATCACCTTCTCCGCGCCCTCGAAGCAGAGGAAAGCGCCGCCGAGCATCAGCAGCGGCGGCAGCGCCCAGGGCGCGACCGCGCTGAGGATCAGCGCGGCGGGAAGCAGGAACAGCAGCTTGTTGCGGATCGAGCCGAGCGCGATCTTGCCGATGATCGGCAGTTCGCGCTTGGGCGACAGGCCGACGACGTAGCGCGGGGTGACGGCGGTGTCGTCGATGACCACGCCCGCCGCCTTCGTGCCCGCCTTGGTCGCGGCGGCGCCCACGTCGTCGAGCGACGCCGCCGCCAGCCGGGTCAGGCCGGCGATATCGTCGAGCAGTGCGACCAGTCCGGTGGCCATCGTAACGTCCTTGTGAACAGGGGTCAGGCGTCGGCCAGGCCGATGCCGATCGTGGCGCGTGCCGCGTCCGCCTCGTTGGAGACGACCGGATAGGCGCAGTAATCGGCGGCGTAATAGGCGCTGGGGCGGTGATTGCCCGACCAGCCGATTCCGCCGAACGGCGCCGACGAGGACGCGCCGTTGGTCGGGCGGTTCCAGTTGACGATGCCCGCGCGCGCGCCGGCCCAGAAGCGGTCGAACAGCGCCGGCGTCTGGCTGATCAGCGAGGCCGACAGGCCGTAGCGGGTGTTGTTCGCCTCCGCGATCGCGGCGTCGAAATCGTCGGTGCGGACGACCTGCAACAACGGGCCGAACAGTTCGATATCGGGGCGCTCCGCGACGTCGGTGACGTCGATGATGCCGGGGGTGACGAAGGGGCGGCCGGGGACCGGCTGCGCCATGTGACGGATCGGTCGGCCGCCCTTCATCATCAGCGCCAGGAAACTTTCGGTCAGGCCCTCGGCCGTGTCCTGATCGATCACCGGCCCCATGAACGGTTGCGGATCGTCGTGCGGCGCCCCCACGATCAGGCGGCGGGTCAGTTGCTCCAGTTCGGTCAGCAACGGTGCGGCAAGCGACTCCTGCACGATCAGCCGGCGCGCGGCGGTGCAACGCTGGCCGGCGGTGGTGAAGGCAGACTGGACGACCAGCACGGCGGCGGCGTGGAGATCGGGCGCGTCCCACACCACGACCGGGTTGTTGCCGCCCATTTCCAGTGCGAGGATTTTCTCGGGCTTTTCGGCGAAGGCGCGGTTGAGCGCGATGCCGGTGCGCGCCGAGCCGGTGAACAGCAGGCCGTCGATATCGTCGTGCGCGGCAAGCGCGCGCCCTTCGTCGGGTCCGCCGATCACCAGCCGGACCGTTTCCTCCGGCACGCCCGCCGCCCGGTAGCAATCGACCAGGAAAGCGCCGGTCGCCGGGGTCTTTTCCGACGGCTTGAAGACGATCGCATTGCCGGCGATCAGCGCCGGGACGATATGGCCGTTGGGCAGATGCGCGGGGAAATTGTACGGCCCCAGCACCGCCAGAACGCCATGCGGCTTGTGCCGAAGCGCCATGCGCGTGTTCATCGGCGCGTCCATCCGCCGCTGCGCCGTCCGCTCCGCATAAGCGGTGACGGAGATATCAACCTTGCCGATGACGGTGTCGACCTCGGTGCGCGCCTCCCATAACGGCTTGCCGGTTTCGCGCGCGATCAGGTCGGCGAAGGCGTCGGCGCGCTGGCGCACGATGTTGGCGAAGCGGCGCATCGTCTCGATCCGGAACGCCAGCGACTTGGCGGCCCAGGGGACGAAGCCCGCACGCGCGGCGGCGACCTCCGCGTCCACATCGCTGGTCGCGCTGCGCCAAAGCTCGGCACCGGTCGCGGGTTCGAATGAGATCAGCTCAGCCATGCCGCCGTCTTTGCCGGGAGTTTGCGGCAAGCGGAAGGGGGATCGTCATGCCATCGCTTCGCCCATGGCCCGGATCGCATCGACCTTGGTATGGAAAGTGCGCCAGTCGTCGGAGGCGGCGATGGGCGCCCAGATCGCCTCCACCTCATCGATCAGCATCGCGCAGGGTTCGCCCTGCCAATAGCCGTGATCGCGCGCGCGGCGGGGTGCATAGCCAGCGAGGGCGGCGCGCACCTCCGCCCAGTCCTCGCCGTAGCCGGCGGGCAGATCCTGCGCGAAGGCATCGAAGAAAAAGCGGTCGATGCCGATGCCGGTCGCCCGCAAGGCGCGCTCGACCGCCTGCACCGTGGCGCGATCCTCTCCCGCGCCGCGCGGCGTGCGCCCCAGCCGCCAGAGCACCGCTTCCGCGATGGCGGGCTGGTAGAGTTCGGCGAAGCGATCGAGCGCGGCGATCAGCGGTTCGGATTCGGCGAGCAGCCGCAGCGAGCCGGCGAGCTGCATCACATCCCACAGGATCGCCTCGGGCTGGCGACCGAAGGCGTAGAGCCCGGCGTGGTCGAAATAGGCGGCGACGAATGCCGGGTCCCAGACGGGTGCGAACCGCCACGGGCCATAGTCGAAGCTCTCCCCGGTGACGTTGATATTGTCGCTGTTGAGGACGCCATGGACGAACCCGGCCGCCATGTAGCGCGCCGCCAGCGTCGCGGTGCGTGTGACGACCAGATCCAGCAGCCGAACGGGATCGTCGCTGTCCTCGCCATACAATTCACGCAGGACATAACCCACGAGGCGGCGCATCGCCTCCTCGTCGCGGTGGTAGGCGAGCCGCTGGAAGGTGCCGATGCGGATATGCGAATGGCTGAGCCGCACCAGCACGCTGCCGCGCGTCGGCGAGGGTTCGTCGTTGCGTTCCAGTTCCTCGCCGGTTTCGATCAGCGAGAAGCTGCGCGAGGTCGGCACGTTCAGCGCCTCCAGCATTTCGGTCGCGAGCACCTCGCGCACGCCGCCCTTCAGCGTGAGGCGCCCGTCGCCGAAGCGGCTCCACGGCGTCTGGCCCGACCCCTTGGTGCCGAGGTCCATCAAGCGGCCGGACGCGTCGCGGAGCTGTGCGAAGGTGAAGCCGCGCCCGTCGCCGATGTCGGGATTGTACACGCGGAACTGATGCCCGTGGTAACGCAGCGCCAGCGGCTGTTCGAGCGAGCCGGGCAGCGGTTCCAGCCGACCGAAATGCGCCACCCATTCGTCGTCGGTCAGCGCGTCGAGTCCGACCTGCGCCGCGACGCGGTCGTTGCGGAAACGCAGCCGCGTCTGCGGGAAACGCGCGGGGGCGACCGCATCGTAGAAGGGCTCGCCAAGCGCGGTGATCGAACGCTCGGGGCGATATGCTTGCGGGGAAAAGGGCATCCCGCGATATGGGGGCTGGTCGACGGAAGGCGCAAGCGATGGCGGAATATCAGGACATCTATTGGTGGTCGGCGGATGGCCTGCGGCTCCATGCGCGCGATTACCCCGGTGCCGACGATGCGCCGCCGGTCATCTGCCTGCCGGGGCTGACGCGGAACGCGCGCGACTTCGCCGATCTGGCGCGCGCGCTCTCGCCCGGGCGGCGGGTGATCGCGGTCGAGTTTCGCGGGCGTGGCGACAGCGCCTATGCCAAGGACCCGATGACCTACGTCCCGCTCACGTACGCGCAGGACGTCGTCGCGCTGTTGACCGAGCAGAAGATCGCGCGGTTCGTCAGCATCGGCACCTCGCTGGGCGGGATCGTGACGATGTTGCTGGCGGGGATGGTGCCGGGGCGGATCGCGGGCGCGGTGCTGAACGACGTCGGCCCGGAGATCGAGGCGGCGGGGCTGGCGCGGATTCGCGGCTATGTCGGCAAGTCGAGCAACTTCCCGACGTGGATGCATGCCGCGCGCGGGGTGCAGGAGAACAATGCCGCCGCCTATCCCGACTGGACGATCGAGCAATGGCTGGCGATGGCCAAGCGGCTGTACCGGCTGAGTTCGTCGGGGCGGATCGTGCTGGATTACGACATGAAGATCGCCGAGCCGTTCCGCCTGCCCGGCGGCGAGGCGGGGCCGGACATGTGGCGCGCGCTGGCGGGGCTGGCCGCCGTGCCGGTGCTGGTGGTGCGTGGAGGCCTGAGCGATATCCTGTCGGCCTCGGTCGCGGAGCGGATGGTGGCCGCGCTGCCGGAGGGCGATCTGGTGACAGTGCCGCGTGTCGGGCACGCGCCGATGCTGGACGAGCCGGAGGTCCTGTCGTCGATCCGGCGGTTGCTGGCGCGGGTCGCGGAACCGGCGGCCTGACTGGATCGCTCATGGGCCTCGCACGAAACAGGTGAGGTCGACGATCATGAGCGATGCCCATACCCAGGTGCTGCCGCTGGCCGGACGGCGCGCGATCATCAGCGGCGGGACGACCGGCATCGGTCGCGCGATCGCGCGGTTGCTGGCGCAGGAGGGCGCGCGGGTCTTCATCGGCGGAACGGAGCAGGCGCATCTGGACGAGGCGCTCCGCGATATCCGCGCGGTCGGGGAGGGCGAGGGCGCGCTGTTCGACCTGTCGGAGCCCGATAATGTTGCGGCGTTCCTCAACGCGGGGCTTGCGGCGCTGGGCGGATATGACGTGGTGGTCGCCAATGCCGCAGAGGCCGCCGAGGGGCTGACCGAGATGGACGAGGCGGGCGTGCGCCACGCGATCGCGCTCAACTTCACGCACTATCTGTTAATGGCGCACCGGGCCGCTGCCGACATGGGGGCGGGGGGCGATATCGTGATGATCGGCTCGACCAGCGCCTATGCGCTGGGGCCGCATTCGACCGTCTATGCGGGGATCAAGCACGGGTTGCAGGGCTTCTCGATCGCGCTGCGGCGCGAACTGGGCAACAAGGATATCCGCGTGGCGCTGGTCGAGCCGGGGCTGACCGGATCGGACATGCAATTGCCCGACATCCAGCCCGACCAGCAGCGCGAGATGATCGAGGGCGGACAGATGCTGCGCGCCGAGGACATTGCGGTCGGCGTCCAGTATCTGCTGACGCAACCGCGCCGCACGGTGATCCAGCGGCTGACGATCAGCCCGCGCGTGCAGGAGGAGGAATGATGGCGGACTTCTCCTATGATGCGCTGGTCTTCACGCCGCATGACGTCGATCTGTCGCGCTCTCCGCTCGCCGGGCGGATCGATGCCGAGACCTATGTGCTGGGGGCGTTCAATCCGGGGATGACGCGGTTGCCCAATGGCAATCTGCTGATGATGGTGCGGGTTGCGGAGGCGCTGCGTCACCCGATCCGCGATCAGCAAATTCATGCGATCCGCTGGGACGAGGGCGAATACAAGCTGGACGCCTGGCCGCTGTCGCTGGTCGACACGTCCGATCCGCGCAAGTTCATGATGCGCGGCGGCGGGTGGAAGGTGATGGCGCTGACCTCGCTGTCATGGCTGCTGCCGGTCGAGCTGGATGCCGAGGGCAAGACGGTGGTGGCTGTCCATTACGACCGCGCGATCGCGCCGCGCACCAGCTACCAATGTTACGGTGTCGAGGATGCGCGGATCAGCCACGTCGACGGACGCTATTACATGACGACCTGTTCGGTCAGCCCGGAGCGACATTCGACCACGCTCTACACCAGCGACGATGCGCTCGACTGGACGCTGGAGGGGATCGTCCTCGATCACCAGAACAAGGACATGCTGATCTTCGAGGGGAAGGTCGCGGGCAAGTTCTGGGCGCAGACGCGGCCGCTGGGCGACCTGTATTTCGCCTATCCGCCTGAGGCGGAATGGCGCGCGGGGCCGTCGATCAATCTGGCGACCTCACCCGATGCGCTGCACTGGAAACCGTACGACCGGCCGGGCATCCGTCCGCATGCCAAGACGATGGCGACCGCGCGGATGGGCGGCGGCGCGCCGCCGGTACTGGCGGAGGTGCACGGACAGCAGGGATGGCTGTCGCTGTGGCATGGTGTGGAGCCGTCCGGGGTGGTGGGCATCTACCGCACTTACTGGACGCTCTTGGATCGCGACGATCCGTCGAAGGCGCTGGCCACGAGCGATACGCCGCTCCTCAATCCTTCGCCCGCGTTGTGCCGGCCGCTGGAGGAGTTGATGTACGTCAACGACGTGGTCTTTACGACCGGGATCGCCGACGGCGGCGCGCACTGGATCGTGGCGAGCGGCGAGGCCGATCTGGCGTGCCGGATCACACATATACCGAAGGCCGCGCTCGGTTGAACGCGTCCCTTTGGCGACAGGGCTGGTGTCGCGGGTGCGACACCAGCCGGCAACATCAGTTGCTGTCCGAATTGTTGTCGTCGACCGCGATGATCACGCCGCCAGCGACGACGGCCGCCGCCAGCACCAGGCCGACGATCGCGCCCGGGGCGGCAAGCTTGCTCTTGCCCTGCGTGGCGGTCGCGGCGCGCGCCGACTTGGCGACCGACAGCGACGCGGCGGGATTGGCGACCGGTGCCGCGAGCGCGGGGGCGGCGGAAAGGGTCATGGCGGCGGCGGCCGCGACGAACGAAGCGAGCTTCATGATAGGTTCTCCTGTTAGTCGGCGTGACTAACGGCGATCTGACGCCCGGGTTGCGTAAGGGAAAGCGGATATCGTGGTGCACGGCAGCATTTGAGGAGCTATGTGGCCGCTATGTCACAGCCGCTGTCGATCCTGCATGTCCTGCCCCGCTTCGCCCCCGAGGATGCGGACGGGTGGAGCCGGCGTGTGGTCCGGCTGATCGATGCCTTCGCGGCGCGCGCGCGGCACACGATCGCCGCCGAAGAACACGACCCGCTGCCCGCCGGCGTTCGCGCGACGATCGCGCAGGATCCGCCACCGCTGGCCGGTGGCGTGTCGGTCGCGCGTTACGAACGGATCGCGCGCGCGATGCGCGGCCATGACCTGGTGCTGAGCTATGGCGCCGGCGCGATCGATGCGGTGATGGCGCGGCGAGCGTTCGCGCGTGACACGCCGCCGATCATCCACCACGAGGATCCCTGCGCGGGCGAACCGCTCGGCGCGCGGCTGTATCGACGTATCGCGCTGCCTGCCGCCGCCGGGCTGGTCGTGACCGGCGACGCGGCGGCGCGGATCGCGGTCACGCGTTGGAAGGTGCCGGTGGCGCACGTCCAAGTGATCCCGGACGGCGTGGAGCTGTCCGGCCAGGGTGGCGGCCCGGACCCGAAGCTGATCGCGTCGTTCCGCCGCACCGCGCGCGAGACGGTGATCGGGATCGTCGCCGACCTGTCGGGGCGCGACAATGTCGCGCTGCTGGTGCGCGCGGTCGCTGGCCTTGCCGGGCGGTTCCGGCTGGTGGTGGTCGGCGACGGGCCGGCGCGTGCCGACATCGAGCGCGCCGCGCTGGCGATGGGGATCGACGACCGGCTGGTGCTGCCCGGCGCCGTGGCGCCGCCGTCGCGCTATCTGGGCGGGTTCGACCTGTTGTTGCTGCCGATGACGCTGGGCGCGCCGCCGATCGTGGTCGAGGCGATGGCGGCGGGGCTGCCGGTCGTCGCGCTGGACGGCAGCGCGGCGGCGGCGATGTTGTCGCCCGACAATCACGCCTGTCTGGCCGCGCATGCCGGCGAGGTGCAGGTGCGCGACGCGATCCAGGTGCTGGCGGTCGATGCGGCGCTGCGGGCCCGGATCGGTGCCGCCAATCGGTACCGCGCGGCCGCCGGGCATGACGCGGCGACGATGATCGAGCGCTCCGCGCGGCTGTACGCCGATGCCGCGGGGCGGCCGGGTTCGTTGGGTTGAGTCGCATTTTGGTCGCGTTGCGGCCCGATTGCTTTATATGAGGCCGTTCCATCATTCGTGTAGTGGGAAATGGCGTGTTCAAGGGGCTGAAGCCGATCGTGTACGCGGGCCGCGAAGTCTGGCCGCTGGTGGAAGGAGGCAAAGGGGTTGCCGCCACCAATCATGCATCGGCCGGCGCATGGGCCGCCGCCGGCGGGATCGGCACCGTGTCGGCGGTCAATGCCGACAGTTACGATCCCGACGGCAAGATCATTCCGCAGATCTATCGCGCGCTGACGCGACGTGACCGGCACGAGGAACTGATCGCCTATGCGATCGAGGGCGCGGTGCAGCAGGTGCAGCGCGCCTGGGAGATCGCGGGCGGCAAGGGCGCGATCAACATCAACGTCCTCTGGGAAATGGGCGGCGCGCCACGCGTGCTGCATGGCGTGCTGGAACGGACGCGCGGCATGGTGGCAGGCGTCACCTGCGGCGCGGGGATGCCGTACAAGCTGAGCGAGATCGCGGCGTCGTACAACGTCAACTATCTGCCGATCGTCAGTTCGGGCCGCGCGTTTCGCGCGCTATGGAAGCGCGCCTATTCCAAGGCGAGCGAGTGGCTGGCGGCGGTCGTGTACGAGGATCCGTGGCTGGCCGGCGGGCACAACGGCCTGTCGAACGCCGAAGACCCGCTGAAGCCCGAGGATCCGTATCCGCGCGTCAAGGCGCTGCGCGAGACGATGCGCGAGGGCGGCATACCGGACACGACGCCGATCGTGATGGCGGGCGGCGTCTGGTACTTGCGCGACTGGAACGAGTGGATCGACAATCCGGAACTGGGGCAGATCGCCTTTCAGTACGGCACGCGCCCGCTGCTGACGCAGGAAAGCCCGATCCCTGAGGAGTGGAAGGCGAAGCTGACGCAGATCGAGGAAGGCGAGGTGCTGCTGCATCGCTTCTCTCCGACCGGCTTCTATTCGTCGGCGGTGCGCAATCCGTTCCTGCGCGCGCTGGAGGCGCGGTCGGAGCGGCAGATCGCCTTTTCGAGGCAGGAAGCCGGCGATCATGTCTTCCAGCTCGACGTCGGCGTGAAGGGCAAGAACTTCTGGGTGACACGCGGCGACCTGCTGCGCGCGCGCGAATGGTTTGGCGCCGGTTTCACCGATGCGCTGAAGACGCCCGACAATACGTTGGTGTTCGTGACCCCGCAGGAAAAGGGCGAGATCCGCAAGGATCAGGCCGATTGCATGGGCTGCCTCAGCCAGTGCCTGTTCTCGAGTTGGGCGGATACCGAAACGAATTCGACCGGACGGCTGGCCGATCCGCGCAGCTTCTGCATCCAGAAGACGCTGCAGGACATCGCGCACGGCGGCGATACCGACGCCAACCTGATGTTCGCCGGCCATGCGGCGTACAACTTCAAGCGCGATCCGTTCTACTCGAACGGCTTCGTGCCGACCGTCAAGCAACTGGTCGATCGCATCCTGACCGGCGACTGATGCTGGGCGCCGCGCTGACGCAGGTCGCGGCGGCGCTGCGGCCGGCGCGGGATCCTTGGTGGGTGATCGGCAGCGCGGCGGTGCGCCTGCACGGCGCCGTGACGTCAGTAGCGGATATCGACCTGCTGGTCAGCGCGCGCGACGCGGCGATGGTGTTGGACGGGTGGCAGGGGACGGTGACGATCGGCGGCGCGAGCGATCGCTTCCGCTCCGCGCCATTCGCACGCCTTGAGGGTGGCGCGATGCCGGTCGAGGTGATGGGCGACCTAGAGGTGTTCCTGGGCGGTGGGTGGCGGGTGGTGCGTCCGGCGACGCGCGTCGCGCTGGGCGCCGTATACGTGCCGGAGCGCGTTGAGCTGGCGGCGATCCTGCGGTCGTTCGGGCGGGCGAAGGATTTGGATCGGGCGGACCTGCTCGATTAGAGTCGTTGCCGGTCAGGTCGAATGACGGTCATCGCCCCGATCCCGCCCTGCTGGATCGGACTCCAGGTGACCGGCGCCCGCGCCATCAAGCGCAGGCGAGGTGCCGGCGCGGCCCACGCCATGTCATGCGGCATAGGCGGACCGGGTGCGGCACGGCCAGCGTCACCGACGAACGCCCGGCATAGTCGCAGCGCAGGTGGAGCGTGCGCCCGTCGCGATATACGCCCTCGACCCGCCACGTCTGTACCGTGCCGCTCGTGTCGCGTCGCGTCGTGTCGGGGGCGAGAATGGCATTGTCCGACACAGCGCCGTCGAAGATCGCGACGCCTTGCAGCGGCGTGCCATCGTGGACCGCCGGGCAGGCCACCATTACCGCCGCTGCCGCCAACATCCCGATCATCCTTACTCCCCGACATGAAACGGCGCGCCACCCGTCGTCGGTGACGCGCCGTCGTGATAGTCGCGATGGTGTCGCGTGTCAGTCGACGACGGTGCCGACCACCGCGCCACCGACGCCGCCGACCGCCGCGCCCTTCTCGACACTGCCGCCCGTCGCAGCCGCGACGCCGGCGCCGCCCGCGCCGCCGATCGCCGCGCCGCGCAACGTCGAACACGCCGACATCGACACGGCGGCGGTGGCGAGCAGGGCGGACATTGCGATCTTTTTCATGATGTTGTTCCTGTGCTGAGGGATGCCGACCCAATGCCGGCCGCTCCCACAGGTTCCGCGCGGACATGTTTCGTCACGCAGCGGCGACAGCGTCAGGCCCAGCCCTCCAGCACTTGATCGGGCGGGCGATGCCCGTCGGCCCACATGCGGATATTGGCGATCACCTTCTCGCCCGATGCGACGCGCCCCTCCCATGTCGCCGATCCCATGTGCGGGGTCATCACGACATTGGAGAGTGCCAGCAGGCGCGGGTCGATCTCCGGTTCATGGCGCCACACGTCGAGACCGGCGCCGGCCAGCCGTCCGCCCTCCAGCGCATCGACCAGCGCGTCCTCGTCGAGGATGCCGCCACGACTGGCGTTGATGACGAACACATGCGCGCGCAGCAGGGCGATCCGCCGCGCGTCGATCAGGTCGCGGCTGTCGGCGTTCAGCGGCGTGTGGATCGTCAATATGTCGATCGCGCCGAGCATCTCGTCAAGATTCGGGTGCCAGGCGGCGTTGAGTTCCGCCTCCACGACCTTCGGCAGCCGGTGGCGATTGTGATAGTGGATCGATAGCCCGAAGGCGCGCGCGCGACGCGCCACCGCCTGACCGATTCGACCCATGCCGACGATTCCCAGCGCCTTGCCGCCGATGCGATAGCCGAGCATTCCGCCGGGGCTCCACCCCTTCCACTCGCCCGACCGGACGAGCTTCTCCCCCTCCGCCAGCCGGCGCGGCACCGACAGGATCAGCGCCATCGTCATGTCGGCGGTATCCTCGGTCAGGACGCCGGGGGTGTTGGTGACGATGATCCGCCGCGCGCGGGCCGCCTTCAGATCGATATGGTTCACGCCGGCGCCGAAATTGGCGATCAGCCGCAATCGATCGCCCGCGCCGTCGATCAACGCGGCGTCGATCACGTCGGTGACGGCGGGCACCAGCACGTCGCCCTCGGCCATCGCCGCGGCGAGGTGCGCGCGCGTCATCGGCGTATCGTCGGCATTGCCGCGCACGTCGAACAATTCGTGCAGCCGCCGCATCGTCACGTCGGGCAGCGCGCGCGTGACGATCACCTTCGGATGGGCGCAGCGTCGCGTATCGGCCATAATGGGGGATTGGCGGATGGCCGCGCGTGCGTCAACGGTTGATGCCACGGGCGAAGCGCGGCTAGAGGGCGGGGGTGAACAGGGGCAATTTCTCGATCGCGGCGGCGGCGGCCGGTCTGGCGCTGCTCGCCGCTCCGGTGGCGGAGGCGGCGACCGAGCAGCCGAAGCCGCCGTTCCTCGGCTCGATCGCGGCGTCGCGTGCGCGGATGCGCACCGGGCCGGGGCGCAACTTCCCGGCCAGCTGGATCTATGTCCGTGCCGACCTGCCGGTACGGGTGCTGGAGGCGTTTAAGGAATGGCGCCGGGTGGAGGATCCCGACGGCACGCAGGGCTGGATGCTCAACGCGCTGATCAGCACGCGGCGTACCGCGATCGTGCGCGGGACCGAGCCGGCCGAACTGCGCGACCGGCCGGGTGGCCCGACGATCGTGTGGCGGGCGCAGCCAGGCGTCGTGGGGCGTGTCAGCCGGTGCGGCAACGGTTGGTGCCGGTTCGATGTGAAGGGTCAGGCCGGGTTCGTGCAGACCGACCGGCTGTGGGGCGTCCAGCCCGACGAGCGGCTGCCATGACGTTCGTGCTGGACGGTTTCGATACCGACGCGTTCGTGACGGCGACGCTGGCGGAGGATCTGGGGGACGGCGGCGACGTGACATCGGCCGCGGTGATCCCGGAGACCGCGCGGTTCGTCGCGGTCATGGACAGCCGCGACGCGATCACCGTCTGCGGCCTCCCGCTGGCGGAGGCGTTCTTCCGCCACCTCGACCCGGCGGCGCAGGTCGAGACGCTGGTGGCGGATGGCGACCGCGTCGCCGCGGGCACGACGCTGATGCGGATTACGGGGCAGGCGCGGGCGCTGCTGACCGCGGAACGGTCCGCGCTCAATACCGTCCAGCATCTGTCCGGAATCGCCACGCTGACCGCCGCCTATGTCGATGCGATCGCGGGCAGCGGCGCGACCCTGCTGGATACGCGCAAGACGATCCCGGGACTGCGCCGGCTGGAGAAATATGCGACGCGGACCGGCGGTGCGAAGAACCATCGCATGGGATTGTGGGACGCGGCGATGATCAAGGACAATCACGTCGCGGTCGCGGGCGGGGTCGGGCCGGCAGCAGCGCTGGCCAAGGCGGCGGGCATAGCGACGATCATCGTCGAGGTCGACCGCATCGACCAGATCACACCGGCGCTGGCGGCCGGCGCGACCCACCTGCTGCTTGACAACATGGCGCCCGCAATACTTGGCGAGGCGGTGGCGATCGTCGCGGGGCGCGTCCCGACCGAGGCGTCCGGCGGCGTCACGCTGGAGACGATCGGCGCGATCGCGCGCACGGGCGTGGATTACGTCAGCGTCGGGCGCATCACCCAGTCCGCGCCGGCCGCCGACATCGGGCTGGATTTCGCCAGCATATGACCGGAGCGGTGGCATGAACGGATCGCGTAAGCGCAAGAAGTCGGGAGCGCCCGCGGCCGCCAAGGGGGGCATCGCGGCGCAGGTTCGCACCTTCTTCGCGGCTGGCACGCGGCCCCCGTCGATCGTGCGGTTCGAGCGGCTGTACCTCGCCTCGTTCCTGGTCGGGCTGATCGGCTGGGCGGTGAGCTGGCAGGGCACGGCGGACCGGCTGGCGGTGAATGCCACGACGGCGCCGTTCGGATGGTTGCTGCCCGCGGCCCTTCTGGTCAGCAGCGCGATTACGCTGGGGCTGTGGTATCTGGTCGCCCGCCGCGCCAGCCTGGCCGCCAAATGGGCGGTGACGGTGCTGACCGGACTGGCGACGCTGCGCTTTCTGGTCAACGTGACCGTGGTTCTGCGCGGATCGGTGCCGGTCCTCGCGCTGTTGCTGTCGCTGATCATTCTTACACTGGGGATCGTCGCGACGATCCAATTGTTTCGGCCGGATGCGCAATCGTGGTTCGGCGAGGCCGTTGCGCTGGACGGAGAGGATCGATGACCAAGATGCTGACGTTGGCGATGAGCGCGCTGGCGCTGGTCATGCCGGCTACGGCGATGGCGCAGGCGCTGTCCTGCGCGATCCCGGCGACGATTCCGCGCCCGCATCCCGAGCTGCCCTCTGCCAGCCAGCCCGTGCGCCGCCTGCCGATCGGCAGCTATACGCTGGCGATCAGCTGGAGCCCCGAATTCTGCCGCACGCGCGGCGACAGCGGGTCGGCGCGCTTCCAATGCGGATCGGACAATCGCTTCGGCTTCGTGCTGCACGGACTGTGGCCGGATGGCGTGGGCAAGGACTGGCCGCAATATTGCCGTGCGACGCCGCTGCTGTCGCGGCGGGTGATCCGCCGCAACCTGTGTTCGACCCCCTCGGCGCAATTGTTGCAGCACGAATGGTCGAAGCACGGTACCTGCATGGCCGGCTACACGCCGGACCGCTATTTCGCGCGATCGACCGCGATGTTCCGCGCGCTGCGCTTCCCCGACATGGCGCGGCTGTCACGGTCGCCGCTGACGGCGGGGACGCTGGCGCAGGCGATCGCGGCGGCAAATCCCGGGCTGCGCGCCGACATGATGCGCGTCACGGGCACGCGAGCCGGCGCGCTGGACGAAGTGTGGCTCTGCACCGACAAGCGCTTCCGCTACGCCCGTTGCCCCGCGCACCAGGGCGGGCTGGACGCGGCCGCGCGGATCACGATCGCCCCGCCGCGCTGACGATCAGCGCTTGCGCGTCAGTTCGCGCATCGCGGCATCGATCCCGTCGAGCGTCAGCGGATACATGCGGTCGCCCATCAACTCGCGCATCATCGCGATGGAGGCCGTGTAGCCCCATTGCACGACGGGCAGCGGGTTGAGCCAGGCCGCCGCCGGATAGGTGGCGGTCAGGCGGCGCATCCACACCGCGCCGGCTTCCTCGTTCATATGTTCGACCGATCCGCCGGCATGGCTGATCTCATAGGGGCTCATCGCGGCATCGCCGACCAGCAGCAGCTTATAGTCGTGGCCATAGCGGTGGAGCACGTCCCATAACGGCGTCCGCTCCTGAAACCGGCGACGATTGTCCTTCCACACGCCCTCATAGGGGCAATTGTGGAAGTAGAAGAATTCTTGGTTGCGGAATTCGGCGGTCGCGGCGGAGAACAGTTCCTCGCACAGCCGGATATGCGGATCCATCGACCCGCCGACATCGAGAAACAGCAACAGCTTGACGGCATTGCGCCGCTCCGGCCGCATCGCGACGTCGAGCCAGCCGCGCCGCGCCGTGCCGGCGATCGTCGCATCGACATCCAGCTCGTCCGCCGCGCCCTCGCGCGCGAAGCGACGCAGGCGGCGCAGCGCGACCTTGATGTTGCGCGTGCCCAGTTCACGGCTGTTGTCGAGATCGCGGAAGACGCGCTGGTCCCAGACCTTCACCGCGCGGCGATGCACGGACTCGCCGCCGATCCGCACACCCTCCGGATTGTAGCCGCTGTTGCCGAACGGGCTGGTGCCGCCGGTACCGATCCACTTCGATCCGCCCTGATGCCGGCCGTGCTGCTCCTCCAGTCGTTGCCGGAGCGTGTCCATCAGCGCGTCCCACGATCCGGGCGTTTCGACCGTCGCCATTTCCTCCGGGGTCAGGTAACGTTGCGCGACCGCCTTCAGCCATTCCTCCGGGATCGCCGCGCGCCCATCCTCGAAGGAGGTTTCCAGCCCCTTGAACACCTGTGCGAACACCTGATCGAAGCGATCGAACAGCGCCTCGTCCTTGATGTAGATCGCGCGAGACAGATGGTAGAATTGCTCCGGCGTCCGGTCGATCACCTCGGCGCGGAGCGCGTCGAGCAGGATGAGATGCTCCTTCATCCCCACGGGGATGCCGGCGGCGCGCAACGCGTCGAGGAAGGCGAGGAACATGCGCTCAGGCGCGCGGGCCGCGCCGCGCCATGAACGCCAGCCGCTCGAACAGCATCACGTCCTGCTCGTTCTTCAGCAGCGCACCGTGCAGGGGCGGAATCGCCTTGGTCGGGTCGCGGTTCTGCAACACCTCCGGCGGCATGTCCTCGTGCAGCAGCAGCTTCAGCCAGTCGAGCAGTTCGCTGGTCGAGGGCTTCTTCTTGAGGCCTGGCACCTCGCGCACCTCGTAGAAGATGTCCATGGCACGGTTTACCAGCAGCTTCTGGATGCCGGGGAAGTGAACGTCGACGATCGCCTGCATCGTCTCACGATCCGGAAAGCGGATATAATGGAAGAAGCAGCGGCGCAGGAACGCGTCGGGCAGTTCCTTTTCGTTGTTGGAAGTGATGACGACGATCGGGCGCTGTTCGGCGCGCACCGTCTCGCCGGTTTCGTAGACGTGGAATTCCATCCGATCGAGCTCCTGGAGCAGATCGTTGGGGAATTCGATATCGGCCTTGTCGATCTCGTCGATCAGCAGCACTGGCGACCGCGCGCGGGTGAAGGCGTCCCACAATTTGCCGCGCCGGATGTAATTGGCGATGTCGTGAACGCGCGGATCGCCGAGCTGACCGTCGCGCAGCCGCGCGACGGCGTCATATTCATACAGCCCCTGCTGCGCCTTGGTCGTCGATTTGACGTTCCACTCGATCAGCTCGGTGCCGGCGGCGCGGGCGATCTGATGCGCCAGGACCGTCTTTCCGGTGCCCGGTTCGCCCTTCACCAGCAACGGACGGCGCAAGGTGACGGCGGCGTTGACCGCGACTTTCAGGTCGTCGGTCGCGACATAATCCTGCGTGCCCTCGAACCGCTGCATTCCGCCATCCACCCGTTATCGAATACCGGGTACGGATAGCGGCGGCGATGGCCGCGAGGCAAGCGTCGTGCGTCAGCCGGCGCGGGCCGCGGCGCGCGCCTCCAGCAACTGCCACAGCCCGCGATGCTGGGCCAGCATCTGCTGCGCGCCGAACGCCATCGCGCGTTCGACAGATGGCGTCGCGACGATCGCGCGAAGCACCGCGATCGCCTCCGTCGCCGCTTCCGAAAATGGCGCGTCGGCGGGCAGCGCCATGCGCGCCGCGCAGCCGTCCAGCACGCCGCGCACGGCGGCCCAGTCGAGCACGAATGCCAACGCGGTGCCCGCCGCGCAGCCGGCGCGATCGGACTGCGCCAGCATCTCCAGCGCGTGCCGCTGTCCCAGGATCGCGGCCTGCGACGCGGCCTGGCCGGGGGTGGAGGGCAGGGGGCCGGCGGCGGCGGTCAGGCGGACCAGCAATGCGCGCTCCGCGCTCATCGTGGTGGCGGCCTGCTCCAGCCAGTCGCGGGCGCCCGGATCGAGCGTGCCGGTGCAGGCGCGGTCCACGATGCCCGGAAACGCGCCGTGGATCACGCAGAGCGCATGAACCGCATCGGCAATGTCGCGCAGCGACGCGGACGATTGCATCAAGGCGCGGGCGTGCGGCGCGGCGGCGGTGCCATCGGTCCCGACCATGCGCAAGATCGTCTCGGCGCACGTGGCCGAGCGTTTGTCCAATGCCATGGTCACGCTCATGTCCTCCGATTTGACCGCAAGTCGCGGCCCGGCGGCCGTCGATGAGCAGGACGGTAGCGACAGGTGCGTAAAGGGGTGGTTTACGGCGGCAGTTTTTACGCGACCGGCGGCAGAAAGCTGCCGGTCGCGACAGCGCTTACTGGTCCAGGAAGCTGCGCATCTTGCGGCTGCGCGAGGGATGCTTCAGCTTCCGCAAGGCCTTCGCCTCGATCTGGCGGATGCGTTCGCGCGTGACGCTGAACTGCTGTCCGACCTCTTCCAGCGTGTGATCGGTGTTCATCCCGATTCCGAAGCGCATCCGCAGCACGCGTTCCTCACGCGGGGTCAGGCTGGCGAGAACCCGGGTGACGGTTTCCTTCAGGTTCGCCTGGATCGCGGCGTCGACGGGGATCACCGCATTCTTGTCCTCGATGAAATCGCCGAGGTGCGAATCCTCCTCGTCGCCGATCGGCGTTTCGAGGCTGATCGGCTCCTTGGCGATCTTCATCACCTTGCGAACCTTCTCCAGCGGCATGGAGAGGCGCTCGGCCATCTCCTCCGGGGTCGGCTCGCGGCCCTGCTCGTGCAGGAACTGGCGGCTGGTGCGGACCAGCTTGTTGATCGTCTCGATCATGTGCACCGGGATGCGGATCGTGCGCGCCTGATCCGCGATCGAGCGCGTGATCGCCTGACGGATCCACCAGGTCGCATAGGTCGAGAACTTGTAGCCGCGGCGATACTCGAACTTGTCGACCGCCTTCATCAGGCCGATGTTGCCCTCCTGGATCAGATCCAGGAACTGCAGGCCGCGGTTCGTGTACTTCTTCGCGATCGAGATCACGAGGCGCAGGTTCGCCTCGACCATCTCCTTCTTCGCGATGCGCGCCTCGCGCTCCGCCTTCTGCACCATGTTGACGATGCGGCGGAACTCGCTGAGCGCCATGCCGGTCTGCTGCGAGATCTCGCTGATCTCGGTGCGGATGCGATCGACCGCCGCGACCTCGTTGGTCGCGAACGCCGTCCACTTCTTGTCGAGGCCGTTGACCGAGGCAAGGAAGCCCTCGTCCAGCTCATGCCCCATGTAGCGGTCGAGGAAGTCCTTGCGGTTCACCTTGTGGCGCTCGGCCAGGCGCAGCATCTGCCCGCCCAGCGTGGTCAGCCGGCGGTTGTAGCTGTAGAGCTGGTCGACCAGATATTCGATCTTGCTCTGGTGGAACTGGACGCTCTCGACCTCGGCGGTGAGATCTTCGCGCAGCTTCTGATACTTGCGCTCGTCCGCCGCCGACAATTCGACGCCATTGCCCATCGCCTCCAGCCGGCTCTCCTGCATCTTGGAGAACTTGCGATAGATGGCGGTGATGTTGGCGAACTTCTCCAGCGCCTGCGGCTTGAGCGTCTCCTCCATCTGCGCGAGGCTGAGGGTATTGTCCTCTTCCTCGTCGTCGGACGGACGCGGCGCGCGACGCTCGGTCATGTCGTCGTCGTCGTCGGCCGAAACCTCTTCGGGCTCGTCCTCTTCCTTGAACTGCGGCCCGGCGTTCGACGCGCTGATCTCGCCGCTGTCGTCCTCGGCGCCCTCGACCTGCTCGGCGGACGGGCCCTTGGACAGCATCGCGTCGAGATCGACGATCTCACGCAGCTGCATCGTGCCTTCGTTCAGCGCGGTCGACCAGTCGATGATCGCGTTGAAGGTGATCGGGCTTTCGCACAGCCCCAGGATCATCGTGTCGCGGCCGGCCTCGATCCGCTTGGCGATCGCGATCTCGCCCTCGCGCGACAGCAGCTCCACGGCCCCCATCTCGCGCAGGTACATGCGGACCGGATCGTCGGTGCGATCGACGGTTTCCTTCTTCTTCTCGATCGCGGGCGCGGCGCCATCGGCTTCCCCGTCGACGGCCTCCGCCTCATCGTCGTCGGCGCGCTCCTCGCCCTCGCCGTCCTCGCCCTGTTCCTCGTTCTCGACGATATTCACGCCCATTTCGTTGAGCGCGGACATCACATCCTCGAGCTGGTCGGACGACATCTGGTCCTGCGGCAGCGCCTCGTTCAGCTGATCGTAGGTGATGTACCCGCGCTTCTTGGCGCGCGCGATCAGCTTCTTGATGTTCGCGTCGTTCAGGTCGATCAGCGGGGCATCGGCCACTTCCGCGCCTTCGTCACCACCGCCACCGTTCATTTTCGCCATCAATCGTCCTCGGGTCCAAGCGCGCGGGCGTCTTCGTTTGCCTGCACCAGATTTGCAAGCCGCTCGTCCAGCGCCCGCTGTTCGTTCACTAACGCCACCTGCCGTTCAAACGCCTCGGCGGTGAAATGCGACTGCATCGCGGAGGTCGCCTCCGCGAGCGCCGCATCCACCTCCGGCCGCGCGACCAGCACCGCGATCGCCTCGTCAAGGTCGGCGCGCGCCTGCTGCTCGTCGCCGCCGGCGCGGGTGAACGAATAGGGCATCGTATCGGCTCTCAGAAGATCATGCGCGACCGCCTCGAAACCGGACCGTGCCAATATGGTGACAAGCCGCCCGCTATCAAGCGCTCCGTCGCGCCGATCCTCCAGCGCGACGTCCACGACCGCCTCGAACAATCGCCCGAGCGCGCCGTCCGCCATCTTCAGGCTGCCCAGAACCTCCATGTGCCGCGCGATTTCCGCCGGGTGGCGGATCAGTCCGGCGAGTACCGCCTTCGCCAGTACGCGGTCGATGTTGCCGGCGGCGTGGACCTTCTTGGCGTCATCGGTAACGGGGGGTGGGGGCGGGGCCCATTTCTGACCGGGCTTGCGCTGTCCCATCGGGTAGAACGGTTGCCGCTGCTGGAACGGCTGCCGCTGGCGCGCGAAGCGTTCGTCGAAACGGTTGCGGAACTCGGCCTTGTATTCGGCCTTCACCGACGGATCGGCGATCGTCTCGGCCAGGTCGGTGAGCCGCTTCTTCAATCCCGCGCGCTGCTCGGGCGTATCGAGCGGTTCGGCGGCGAGTTCGTGCTTCCACAACCGGTCGACCAGCGGCTCCGCCTCGCGGACTAGCGCCTCGAACGCGGTCGCGCCCTTCGCGCGGATCAGGTCGTCGGGATCCTGCCCCTCGGGCAAGGTCGCGAAGGCGAGGCTGCGGCCCGGCGCCAGCATCGGCAGCGCGCGGTGGGCGGCGCGGATCGATGCCTTCTGCCCGGCGCCGTCGCCATCAAAGCAAAGCATCGGCACGTCGACCACCCGCCAAAGCCGCTCCAACTGCTGCTCGGTCAGCGCGGTGCCGAGCGGAGCGACCGTCTCGCCGATCCCGCCCTGCGCCAGTGCGATCGCATCCATATAGCCCTCGACCACGAACAGCCGCTCGGTCTTGCGCGCGGCGGGCGCGGCGCGATCGAGATTGTAGAGCGTGCGGCCCTTGTCGAAGAGCGGGGTGTCAGGGGAGTTCAGATATTTCGGCTCGCCCTCGCCGATGATCCGTCCGCCGAACGCGATCACGCGCCCGCGCGGGTCGCGGATCGGGATCATCAACCGGCCACGGAAGCGGTCATATGGTTCCTTGCCTTCGACCTGGATCAGCAACCCGGCCTCGACCAGCATCGCGTCGCCGAAATCCCTGAGCGCCGTCCGCAGCTTGCCGCGCGCATCGGGGGCATAGCCGAAGCCGAACGTACGCCGCGTCGCCTCGTTGATCCCGCGCCGTTCGAGCAACGCCCGCGCCTCCGCGCCGTCGATCCCGCCCAGTTGCTGCGTGAACCAGTCGGCGGCGGCCTGCATCACGTCGTGGAGCGACTTGGCCTTCTCGGCGCGCTGCGCGGCGCGGGCGTCCGGCGCGGGCATTTCCATCCCGGCGGCTGCGGCGAGTTCCTTCACCGCGTCCATGAAGGGCAGACCCTGGTGATCGGTCAGCCAGCGAATCGCGTCGCCATGCGCCGAACAGCCGAAGCAGTGATAGAAGCCCTTGTCGTCGTTGACGTAGAAGCTGGGGGTCTTTTCGTTGTGGAAAGGGCAGCAACCCTTCGACTCGCGACCGGCACGCGTCAGCTTTACCGTCCTGCCGACGAGCGCGGTCAGCGAGGTGCGGGCGCGCAATTCGTCGAGGAAGGCGGGGGTCAAACTCACCTTCGCATTATACCGGGCCTTATGGCCGATCCGCCGTGAGTCGGCAATGATTGTTCATTTTTGTTCCGAGCGGGCGTGGATTTTTGATTCGCGCAGAGGCGCGGAGGCGCAGAGAGGTTCCGCCGCGCGCCAGCGCACCTCCCATAGCGACCGTCCGGCTGAGTGAGCCGCCAAGGCGGCTCGGCGCAGCGCGGCACGCGCACCTTCTCTGCGCCTCCGCGCCTCTGCGCGAACAAATCTTATTCTAGACCTTTACGCCAGCGCCGCTTTCACCAACCCGCTTGCCTTGCTCATGTCGAGGGTCGTCGCATGGCGCGCCTTCAGCTCGGCCATCACCCGGCCCATGTCCTTCATGCCCGACGCACCGAGATCGGCCTTGATCGCCTCGATCGCCGCACGCGTCTCCTCCTCGCTCATCTGCGCCGGCAGAAAGCGCTCGATCACCGCGACCTCGGCCGCCTCCGCCGCCGCCAGTTCGGCGCGGCCGCCCTGTTCGTACATCGCGATCGATTCGCGGCGCTGCTTCACCATCTTCTGCAGCACCTCGATCACCAGCGCGTCGTCGTCCGTCGGCGCGCTGCCGGTGCGGGCCTCGATGTCGCGGTTCTTGATCGCCGCCTGAATCAGACTGATAGTCCCGCGCGCTTCCTTGTCGCCCGCCTTCATCGCCGCGATCTGCGCTGCCTTGATGTCGTCGCGAATCATCTGATCGTCCTTAACCGATTGACGCGTCCCTTCCGCGTCTCTAGCGGGCGGGGCTTAGCGACATTGCCGACCCAAACAAGGAGTGCCCGCCGATCATGGCCGAGCCTGAGTTTCCGCACGCGTCCAAACCGGAAGGCGCCACCGGCGTCCTCGTCCTGGCCAATGGCGAGGTGGCGTGGGGCCGTGGCTTCGGTGCGGAAGGCGCTGCCGTAGGGGAAGTGTGCTTCCACACCGCCATGACCGGCTATCAGGAGATCATGACCGATCCGTCGTTCGCGGGGCAGATCATCACCTTCACCTTCCCGCATATCGGCAATGTCGGGGCGAACCCCGACGACGTCGAGGCGGACAATCCCCACGCATTGGGCATGATCGTCCGCGAGGATCCGACCGCGCCGTCGAACTTCCGCGCGATGGAGAATCTCGACGGCTGGATGAAGCGCCACACGCGCATCGGGCTGGCCGGGATCGACACCCGCGCGCTGACGCGGCGCATCCGCTCGGGCGGCGCGCCCAACGGTGTGGTGGCGCATTCGTCGAGCGGTGACTTCGACCTCGACGCGCTGCTGAAGATGGCGCGCGGCTGGCCGGGGCTGGAGGGCATGGACCTCGCCAAGGACGTGACGCGCGAGACGCACGGCACGTGGGCGGGCGGCATCTGGCGGCTGGGCTTTGGCTACGACGCCGGTGACGAGGGCGAGCGGCCGCATGTCGTCGCGATCGACTATGGCAGCAAGTTCAACATCTTCCGCAACCTCGTTCAGGCGGGTGCGAAGGTGTCGGTAGTCCCCGCGACCGCGACCTTCGACGAGATCATGGCGTTGCACCCGGACGGCATCTTCCTGTCGAACGGCCCCGGCGACCCCGCCGCGACCGGCGACTATGCGGTGCCGGTGATCCGCCAGTTGCTGGAGACGGGCAAGCCGCTGTTCGGCATCTGCCTCGGCCATCAATTGCTCGCGCTGGCGGTGGGTGCGCGCACCACCAAGATGTTCCAGGGCCATCGCGGCGCGAACCACCCGGTCAAGCGCGTGGCCGATGGCGCGGTCGAGATCACCAGCATGAACCACGGCTTCGCGGTCGAACGGGACTCGCTCCCCGCCAACGCACGCGAGACGCATGTGTCGCTGTTCGACGGGTCGAACGCGGGGCTGGAACTCACCGATCGCCCGGCGTTCTCGGTCCAGTATCACCCCGAGGCGAGTCCGGGGCCGCAGGATAGCTTCTATCTGTTCGAGCGGTTTGTGGCGCTGCTTGGCAAGCACGCCGTGAGTAACGGTTAATGGCCGTCATCCGACAGTTTGAGGTTGGCTCGCAAGACCGGCAGCAGTGGCAGGAAGAGAGCGTGGAGGGAGAAGTAATCCCTCTGCGCCTTCACGGCGAGCTGTTCCTCCAGCTTTATAGTCTTGGGTCGTCCAGCCGCGTTAGCAAGGGGCAGAGAAGTCAGAATCTGCGCTTGAGCAAAGACGCTTTTGAACAACTGGTCGAAATCGGCCGCAAGCACTTCGGCGAGAAATAATGCCCAAACGCACCGACATCTCCTCCATCCTCGTCATCGGCGCGGGTCCGATCGTTATCGGGCAGGCGTGCGAGTTCGATTATTCGGGCACGCAGGCGATCAAGGCGCTCAAGGAAGAGGGCTATCGCATCGTCCTGGTCAATTCGAACCCGGCGACGATCATGACCGATCCCGAGCTGGCCGACGCGACGTATGTCGAGCCGATCACGCCCGAAGTGGTCGCGAAGATCATCGAGAAGGAGCGGCCCGACGCGGTGCTGCCGACGATGGGCGGGCAGACCGCGCTCAACACCGCGCTGGCGCTGTTCCGCGGCGGCACGCTCGAAAAGTTCGGCGTCACGATGATCGGGGCCGATGCCGATGCGATCGACAAGGCCGAGGATCGCCTGAAGTTCCGCAACGCGATGGACAAGATCGGGCTGGAAAGCGCGCGCAGCCACATCGCGCACAGCGAGAAGGAAGCGCTCGAGGGCCTTGAGAAGGTTGGCCTTCCCGCGATCATCCGCCCCAGCTTTACGCTCGGCGGGACGGGCGGCGGCATCGCGTACAATCGCGAGGAATTCATCGAGATCGTCCGCAAGGGGCTGGACGCCTCGCCGACCACCGAGGTGCTGATCGAGGAATCGCTGCTCGGCTGGAAGGAATATGAGATGGAGGTGGTCCGCGACCGCGCGGACAATTGCATCATCATCTGTTCGATCGAGAATGTCGATCCGATGGGCGTCCACACGGGCGATTCCATCACCGTCGCGCCGGCGCTGACGCTGACCGACAAGGAATATCAGATCATGCGGAACGCCAGCATCGCGGTGCTGCGCGAAATCGGCGTGGAAACAGGCGGTTCGAACGTGCAGTTCGCGGTCAATCCGAAGGATGGCCGGTTGATCGTGATCGAGATGAACCCGCGCGTGTCGCGCTCCTCGGCCTTGGCGTCGAAGGCGACCGGCTTCCCGATCGCGAAGGTCGCGGCGAAGCTGGCGGTCGGCTATACGCTCGACGAGATCGAGAACGACATCACAGGCGCGACCCCGGCGTCGTTCGAGCCGACGATCGATTACGTCGTCACGAAGATCCCGCGCTTCGCCTTCGAGAAGTTCAAGGGCGCCGAGGCGGTGCTCGGAACCGCGATGAAGAGCGTCGGCGAAGTCATGGCGATCGGGCGCAATATCCACGAATCGATGCAGAAGGCGTTGCGCGGTCTGGAGACGGGGCTGTCGGGCTTCAACCATGTCGACCGGCTGGTCGGCGCGCCGCGCGCCGAGATCGAGGCGGCGCTCGCCTCGCCGACCCCCGACCGGCTGCTGGTCGCCGCCCAAGCCCTTCGTGAAGGCTTCACTGTCGCCGAGGTTCATGCGATCGCCAAGTACGATCCATGGTTCCTGGAGCGGATGGCCGAGATCGTCACCGCCGAGAATGAGGTGATGGAGAACGGCCTGCCGATCGACGCGGCCGGAATGCGCCGGCTGAAGGCGATGGGCTTCTCCGACAAGCGCCTCGCGTGGCTGGCGCTGCAGTCGGCGAACCTGCGCGGGATGCAGCGGGGCATCGCGCGCGGATCGGGGCTGATCCACGAGGCGGTCAAGGCGATGACCGGCGGCGTGACCGAGGATGAGGTGCGCGAGCATCGCCTGAAGCTGGGCGTGCGTCCGGTCTTCAAGCGGATCGACACCTGCGCGGCCGAGTTCGAGGCCAAGACGCCGTATATGTATTCGACCTATGAAGCGCCCAGCTTCGGCGAGCCGGAGAACGAGGCGCTGCCGTCCGACCGGCGCAAGATCGTCATTCTGGGCGGCGGGCCGAACCGGATCGGGCAGGGGATCGAGTTCGACTATTGCTGCTGTCACGCCTGCTTCGCGCTGGCGGATGCGGGCTATGAGACGATCATGGTCAATTGCAATCCGGAGACGGTGAGCACCGACTATGACACGTCGGACCGCCTCTATTTCGAGCCGCTGACCGCCGAGGACGTGCTGGAGATCCTGCACGTCGAGCAGTCGAAGGGTGAACTGGTCGGCGTGATCGTGCAGTTTGGCGGGCAGACGCCGCTGAACCTGGCGCGCGCGCTGGAAAAGGCGGGGATCCCGATCCTGGGCACCAGCCCGGACGCGATCGACCTGGCCGAGGATCGCGAGCGGTTCGCGGCGCTGGTCAACCGGCTCAAGCTGCTCCAGCCCGCCAACGGCATCGCGCGCAGCCGCGAGGAGGCGCTGAACGTCGCCAACCGCATCGGCTATCCGGTACTGATGCGCCCCAGCTATGTGCTGGGCGGGCGCGCGATGGAGATCGTCGACAGCGATCAGCAGCTCGAAGACTACATTCAGACCGCAGTGCAAGTGTCTGGAGACGCACCGGTTCTGATCGACCAGTATCTGCGCGATGCGATCGAGGTCGACGTCGATGCGATCTGCGACGGCGAGGATGTGGTGGTCGCGGGCGTGCTCCAGCATATCGAGGAAGCGGGGGTCCATTCGGGTGACAGCGCCTGCTCGATCCCGCCTTATTCGCTGCCGCCGGAGATCATCGCCGAGATCGAGCGGCAGGCCGAGGCGCTGGCGCATGGCCTGAGCGTCGTCGGGCTGATGAACATCCAGTTCGCGGTCAAGGACGGGCAGGTTTACCTGATCGAGGTCAATCCGCGCGCCAGCCGCACCGTGCCGTTTGTCGCCAAGGCGATCGGCACCCCCATCGCCAAGCTGGCCAGCCGTGTGATGGCGGGCGAAAAGCTGCGCGATCTGCCGACGATCGACCGCAACATCGATTATTATGCGGTCAAGGAAGCGGTGTTCCCGTTCGCGCGCTTCCCCGGCATTGATCCGGTTTTGTCGCCGGAGATGAAGAGCACCGGCGAAGTGATGGGAATCTCGACCGATTTCACCACCGCCTTCGCCAAGTCGCAGCTGGGTGCAGGCACTGTCCTGCCCACGAGCGGCGCGGTGTTCGTCAGCGTTAAGCCGGGCGACAAGGAAGCAATCGTCCCCGCCGTCCGTGCGCTGGTGGAGGCCGGGTTCGCGATCGTCGCGACCGCCGGCACCGCTGATCATCTGTCGCGCGCCGGCTTGCCGGTCGAGACGATCAACAAGGTCGCACAGGGGCGACCGCATATCGTCGACCGTATCAAGGACGGCGCGATCGCGCTGATCTTCAACACCACCGAAGGGTGGCAGAGCCTGAAGGACTCGCAGCCGATCCGCGCGTCGGCGGTGAACGGCAAGGTGCCGTACTTCACCACCGCTTCGGCGGCGGTGCAGGCAGCGCAGGCGATCCATGCCGCGGTGAAGGGCGATGGTTCGCGCAACCTTGAAGTGCGGCCGCTGCAATCCTATTATTCGCAGCCGCACAACTGATCCCCGGACATATGTGCTGATGAAGGGGCGGCCACCACAGGGAGGGGGCCGCCCTTCGGGGATGCGTTTTTACGAAGGAAAAGGGCGATGGCGACCGTCGAGAAGATGCCGATGCTGCAGGAAGGCTATGAAAAGCTGACTGCGGACCTCAAGCGGCTCAAGACCGAGCGCCCGCTGATCGTCGACGCGATCGAGGAAGCGCGCGCGCACGGCGACCTGTCGGAGAACGCCGAATATCATGCCGCCAAGGAGCGGCAGGGTCAGGTCGAGGCCACGATCGCCGATATCGAGGACAAACTGAGCCGGGCGCAGATCATCGATCCGCGCGACCTGTCGGGTGACAAGATCGTCTTCGGCGCGACCGTCACCTTGCTCGACGAGGACGACAAGCCGGTGACGTATCAGATCGTCGGCCAGACCGAGGCCGATGCGAAGACCGGCCGCATCAGCTACAATTCGCCGCTCGGCCGTGCGTTGATCGGCCGCAGTGTCGACGATGAGGTCGAGGTGTCGGTGCCGGCGGGCGACCGTTACTATCTGGTGTCGAAGATCGAGTTCATCTGACATGCGACTACCGGACGCGATCGCCGCAAGGGTCGGCGATCGGCGTCCGGAAGCGGTCGCCGACGGGCAGTCGGGCGCGGCGGTCTATCGCATGCGCGGGGATGGCGGCGATCTTTTCCTGAAAGTGGGTGAGGGCGATGCCGCCGTGCTGGTGGCGGCGGAGGCGGCACGGCTGGCGTGGCTGGCCGATCGCGCGCCGGCATCGCGTATCGTGGCGACGGTCGAGACGGACGGTGCGTGCTGGCTGCTGAGCACCGCCTTGCCCGGCCTGTCGGCGGGCGCGTTCATCAAGGCGGATCGTCGTCGCGCAGTGGCGGTGGCCGAAACGCTGGCCGGCTTCCTTCGACGGCTTCACGCCCTGCCGGTCGCGGAATGCCCGTTCGATTCGAGTGTCGCGGCGTGGTTGCCGGTCGTGCGCGATCTGGTCGCGAGGGGCCGTGTCGATACCGGCGATTTCGACGACGACCATGCCGGCTGGAGCGCGGCGCGCGTGCTGGCGACGGTCGAGGAACTGGCGCACCATGCCGAGGGACAGGTGGTCGTGCATGGCGACTTCTCGCTGGGCAACGTCATGCTTGACGAGGCGGGGGTGGTCCTCGGGTGCGTGGATGTCGGGCGGCTGGGCGTCGGCGACCCGTGGCGCGACATCGTCATCGGCTGGCGCGACCTGGGCGGGTTCGGCGAAGCGGCGCAACGCGCCTTTCTGGCGGAACTGGGGATCGCGTCGCTCGGCGGGCCGCGACTGGACCTGCACCGGGCGCTCGACGAGCTGTTCTGAGTCGGGGGCCATGGCCGATCCCCGCGGGTGAACGCGCGACGGCAGTGCCGCGCTTCAAGACGATGCTGTTCGCGCGGAGGCGCAGAGGCGCGGAGATGATGGCACCGCCGCGGACGCCGCTTTTCTATCTCGATCGAGGCCGACGCGGGCGCTACCGCGCCCGATGCACCTCCGCGCCTTGCGTATGAACAAATATCCTTCACGTCTTTCCGAACGTTCGGGGCGCTCGGCTCAGGCGGCCGGAGTCGTCGTCAGATCCGGCTCGAGCAATCGGTGGAGGTGGACCACGACATATTTCATTTCCGCATCGTCGACCGTGCGCTGCGCGGCGGCGCGCCACGCCTTTTCGGCACTGGCATAATCGGGGAACACCCCGACGACATCGATGGATTTCAGATCGTCGAACTCGAGGGTGCGGGGATCGCTGACGCGACCGCCGAACACCAGATGAAGCTTGCTCATGCACGCGCTCCCGGCACGGGGTTGATCGTCACCGCCCGCCCGACCGTGCCCCGACCCGGATACGGCAAGAGCGGACGACGACGCGAACGCCATCTATCCGCTCTCCCGTTAACATCGGATCGACGCCGCATCGGACCGCCGGTATACGACGACCTGTAGCGCGGCGCGCGGCCGGTTTGAAGGGGTCAGGACGCGCTCTTGACCTGCGCCTTACCCGCCTGTGCCGCCGCCGATCCGGCGGTGCCCGCCGCCTTCAGCACGCCCTGGAACAGCGATTTCGCCTGATCGCGCGCCGCGTTCGGCGTGAGGCCTAGCTGATCGAGCTCCGACCGGCCCGCTTCCTTCGCCGCGTCCAGCGCGGCGGTGGCGGCGGCGTTCAGCTTGCGCCCGACGGAGGCGAGCAACTCTTTCTCCCGCTGACTGCGCGGCAGCACGGCGGCGACGATCGCGCCGAGCACCAAACCACCGGCAAGTACCGCCAGCGGGTTGGTCTCCAGCGCCTCGCCGGCCTTGTGCGCGGCATCCTCGGCCCTGTGCTTGGCCGTGTCCAGCGCGTGCGAGGCGGTGTCGACGACAGTGTCGATGCCGTCGCGCAGGCGGCCGTGCTGCTCGTGATCCTTGGTGTGTTGGTCGGTCATGATCCAATCCTTTCGGCCGGAAGGGCAGATTTCTGGGCAACGGGCGGCTTCGCGGCGCCGAGGAGACGTCCGATCCGCTTGCGCGCCAATAGCACGACCAGAACGGTCGCCGCCCCCGCGATGGTCGCGGGGTTGCGGCGGGCCGCATCGGCCCCCGCGCGTGCGAGTTGTTCGCCGCCATCGGTGATCTGGTCGAGCGCGTTGCGCGCGAGGCGGTGCGGCTCGAGTTGATGCTGCAATCGCTGCGCGGTGCCGTTCAGGCGCTCGCGGGCCGCAAGCGCGTGGGCCTGAGCCAGCGATACGTCCCGCCCGGTCATTCGGTGGCTCCCGTCGATAGCGCCGACTTGCCCGACAGGGCGAACACGCCAGCGATCAGCAACGTGCCGCCGATCACCACCGCCGTCGCCCAGCCGGGGCCGATCAGCGTGGCGAGCGACAGGATCAACCCCACCAGCAGCGCGATCAACGCCGCCAGCGCGAGCACGCCGGCGATCGCGAAGCGGATCGCCGCCGCCTTGTAGCGGGTGACGGCGAAGCCGGCGCGCGCTTTGGCCAGCGCGATCTCGGCTTGCGCCACGTCACGCGCGTCGCTGGCGAGTTGGGAAACGAGGTGCGGTATGCTGTCGGGCAACACGCCGTCGCGTACGTCCATGATGTCAGGCGTCGCGCTGATCGATACCGGCGCTGACGAGCCGCGCGACGACGAAGCCCAGGCCGGCCGCCACGCCCACGGCGACCGCAGGGCTCTTCTGGACCAGCGCGCGCGCGTCCGCGATCAGATCGTCGACGCTTTTCTGGTCGATGGTGCTGGAGAAGCCCTGCACGCGATCGGCCGCCGAACGGGCGTACTGGCCATATTGCGCACCGAGCTTCTCATCGACCTGCGCGGCGGCGTCGGTCAGCAGCTGCGAGAAGTGAGTCAGCGCCTCGCTTGCCTTCACCTTGCCTTCCTCGGCAAAACCACGGGCCTTCTCGGTCGCCTGTTCGCGACCCTTGGCGACATTGTCGCGTACCGCCTGCCGGGCATCGGCCAGCGCGCCGCCGGTGGCGGGCGCCTCGTCGGCCGGCGTGAAATCGACCCCGGCGTCTTTCAGCGGCGCGGCTGGGGTAAAAGCGGCGTCCGCGGGCGGCGGGGATGCATCCGCTGCGCTGCTCGGCTGAAGCGTATCGCGATCCTGCTGGTCGGCCATGATCAATCCTTCCCTGGTCGAAGTCGAACAACCCCGGTGGCCGCAACGCGGTTCCATCGCGTTGCAGCATCGACGCCCGCCCGCTAGAGGCGAGGCGCCCAGTCTGTCGGGCGCAAACTAGGAGGATCGTTTCGTGACCGCAATCATCGACCTGCACGGGCGCCAGATCATCGACAGCCGCGGGAACCCGACCGTCGAGGTGGACGTGCTGCTCGACGACGGCAGCTTCGGTCGCGCAGCGGTGCCGTCAGGCGCCTCGACCGGCGCGCACGAGGCGGTCGAGCGCCGCGACGGCGACAAGACCCGCTGGGGCGGCAAGGGTGTCGACGGCGCGGTCGAGGCGGTCAACGACGAGATCGCCGAACTGATCATCGGACTCGACGCCGAGGACCAGCTCGAGATCGATCAGGCGATGATCGAGCTGGACGGCACCGAGAACAAGAGCCGGCTGGGCGCCAACGCGATCCTGGGCGTCAGCCTGGCGGTGGCGAAGGCGGCGGCGGATGCGCGCGGCCTGCCGCTGTATCGCTATGTCGGCGGTCCGGCGGCGCATGTCCTGCCGGTGCCGATGATGAACATCATCAACGGCGGCGAACATGCCGACAACCCGATCGATTTCCAGGAATTCATGGTCGTGCCGGTCGGCGCGCCCTCGCTGGCGGAGGCGGTGCGCTGCGGCTCCGAAATCTTCCACACGCTGAAGAAGGGGCTGAGCGAGAAGGGCCTGGCGACCGCCGTCGGCGACGAGGGCGGTTTCGCGCCGAATCTCGCCAGCACCACCGACGCGCTCGACTTCATCATGACATCGATCGAGCGCGCCGGTTACAAGCCGGGCGACGACGTGATGCTGGCGCTCGACTGCGCGGCGACCGAATTCTTCAAGGACGGCAAATATGTCATTTCCGGCGAGAATCTGACGCTGGAGCCGGGCGCGATGGCCGATTATCTCGCCGACCTCGCCGCACGCTATCCGATCTTCTCGATCGAGGACGGCATGGCCGAGGACGATTTCGAGGGCTGGAAGGCGCTGACCGACGCGATCGGTAATAAGGTGCAGCTGGTCGGCGACGATTTGTTCGTCACCAATCCGAAGCGGTTGAAGGACGGGATCGCACAGGGCCTCGCCAACTCGCTGCTGGTGAAGGTCAACCAGATCGGCACGCTGTCCGAAACGCTGGAGGCGATCCGCATCGCCGAGCGCGCCGGCTATACCGCCGTCATGTCGCATCGTTCGGGCGAGACCGAGGATTCGACGATCGCCGATCTGGCGGTCGCCACCAACTGCGGCCAGATCAAGACCGGCAGCCTCGCGCGGTCGGACCGGCTCGCCAAGTACAACCAGCTCATCCGCATCGAGGAGGAACTGGGCAGCGTCGCGCATTATGCGGGCCGCGACGTGCTGCGCGCGCGCGGATAACACTTGCCAAGGGCATGGCGATTCGCGCATCGAGTCGCCATGGCCCGCAAGACCAATCGCCTGACCCAGACGCTGCGCCGCGCCGCCTTTCCGGCGTTGTCGGTAGCCGTGATGGTGTTTTTCGGCGCCTATGCGGTGCTGGGACCGAACGGGCTGATCGCGCTGGGCGATTATAAACGGCAACTGGTCGCGCGGGAACGCCAGTTCGCGGCGCTGGATCAGCGCCGCGAGATGCTGAAGAATCGCGTCAGCCTGCTCGACCCACGCCATGCGAACCCTGACATGGTGGACGAACTGGTCCGCAAGGAACTGAACGTCGCCCATCCGGACGAGGTGATCGTCCCGCTAAAGTGAGGCGCTGCCGCGCGGCAGCG
>NZ_LDTB01000059.1 GCF_001476895.1 Sphingomonas endophytica
TGAGCAGGGCTGCGCCGCGCCGCTGACGCCGATGTATCTGCAGGCCGATCGCGGGCTGTCGACGACGAAGGGCGCGGCGGGCGGGGACAGCTATGTCGCCGATCCGGGCAACCCGGTTCCGCACCTGTCGCGCCCGGTCAATTTCAACGACGGGCGCTGGGGCGACTGGCTGGTCAGCGACCAGCGGCACGTCGACGGCCGCCCCGACGTGATGACCTATACCGGCCCGGTGCTGACTCAGCCGATGCGCGTGTCGGGCGCGCCGATCGCCGACCTCTATGCCGCGACGACCGGCACCGATGGCGATTTCGTCGTGAAGGTGATCGACGTCTTCCCGGCGGAAAATGCCACCGATCCGAAGATGGGCGGCTATGAACTGCCGATCAGCCTCGACATTTTCCGCGGCCGCTATCGCGACAGCTTCGCGAAGCCGACCGCGATCCCGGCGGGCAAGGTGCAGCATTATCGCTTCCGCCTGCCGACCGTGAACCACGTCTTCCAGCCGGGGCATCGTGTGATGGTGCAGGTACAGTCGAGCCTGTTCCCGCTCTACGACCGCAATCCGCAGACCTTCGTGCCCAATATCTTCTTCGCCAAGGCGGGCGATTATCGCGCCGCGACCGTGACGCTGAAGCGCGGCGGCACGCAGGCGAGTGCGGTGCTGCTGCCGATCGTGCCGGTGGAGCAGGCGCAGGCGGCGCGGTAGCGCCGTCGATCGCCTCTAACCGTCATCCCTCCCACGGCGCGGGGTCGAGCGTGCGGCGCAGGAAGGCGACGAACGCCTCCACCGCCGGCGGCACGGCGGGGGCGCGGGGATGGACCGCGTGGATGCTCAGGTCGCGCGGGCCTTCCCAGCCGGGCAGCACCGGCACCAGCCGCCCCGCCGCCAGCGCATCGCCGACGTCCCACAAGGATCGCAGCGCGATGCCGACCCCGGTCAGCGCCAGTTCGCGCACGACCTCGCTGGAATGGGTGCGGACATGGCTGCGCCCGTCGACGCTGTACCGCCGCCGTCCGTTGACCAGCCGCCACGGCAATTGCCCCTCGGCGGCGAGCAGCCGGTGGCGCGCCAGTTCGCCGATCGCGCGCGGCGCGCCGTGCTCGGCGAGATAGGCGGGCGCGGCGCACAGCACGCGGCGGTTGCTCCCCAGCCGGTGCGCGACCAGGCTGGGCGGGATGTCGACCGCGATCCGCACCGCCACGTCGAACCGCTCCGCGATCAGATCGACATTGGCGTCGGACAGCTCTAGCTCCAGCGCGACGCGCGGATGGTCACGCAGGAAATCGTGCAGGCGCGGCGCGATGTGCAGCCGACCGAACGAGGTGGGGGCGGAAACGCGCAGCGTACCCGATGGTGCGTCGCGCACGCCGGTCACGCGCGCCTCGGCCGCGCGGATCGCATGGAGGATCGCGACGACGTCGGCGTGGAAGCGCTCGCCCGCCTCCGTTACCGCCAGCCGCCGCGTCGTGCGCTGGATCAACCGCACGCCCAGCCGTGCCTCCAGCCGCGCCAGCCGCTTGGACGCCATCGCCGGTGAGATGCCCAGCGCGCGTGCCGCCGCCGACAGGCTGCCGGCCGTGACGATCCGCTCGAACAAGGCGTAATCCGGATCGAGCATTGTTGCCTCAGACGAAAAGGTGTTTCGACCTATTCGTCTCTACCGGCAACAGTGGCGATCGTCTATTTCCCCGTGACCAGAGGAGAGCGACGATGACGCAGATGATCGACCGGGCCGGTTTACAGGTCGCCGCATCGCTGGTGACGTTCATCGAGGCGCGCGCGCTTCCGGGCACCGGCGTCGCCGCCGATGCCTTATGGCGCGGGATGGCCGATATCTACGCGCGCTTCGCACCCGACAATGCCGCGCTGCTGGCGGTGCGCGACGACCTGCAGGCGCGGATCGACGCGTGGCATCGCGACCGCGCGGGACAGCCGGTCGACCCGTCCGTCTATCAGGCGTTCCTGCGCGAGATCGGCTATCTCGCCGCCGAGCCCGCGCCGTTCGCGATCGACCCGCACGATGTCGATGCGGAGGTCGCGCTGGTCGCCGGGCCGCAACTGGTCGTCCCGATTCTCAACGCGCGCTTCCTGCTCAACGCCGCCAACGCGCGCTGGGGCAGCCTGTATGATGCGCTCTACGGCACCGACGCGTTGCCCGGCGCGCCCGCTGCGCCTGGCTATGACGCGGCGCGCGGCACGGCCGTGATCGGCTGGGCGCGCGATTTCCTCGATCGCGCGGTGCCGCTGGCCGGCGGCAGCTGGCGCGACATCGCGGGGGAAATTCCGCCGCTCGCCGATCCGTCGCAGGAGGTCGGGCGCGCGGGCGACAACCGGCTGTATCGCCACCATGGGCTGCACATCGAACTGGTCGTCGACCGGACGCACCCCATCGGGCGCGACGATCCGGCGGGGATCGCCGATGTCGTGCTCGAATCGGCGGTCACGACGATCTGCGATCTGGAGGATTCGGTCGCGGCGGTCGATGCCGGGGACAAGGTCACGGCCTATGCCAACTGGCTGGGGCTGATGACCGGCGAACTGGAAGAGACGTTCGCCAAGAACGGTCAGGCCGTCACCCGGCGGCTGAACGACGATCGCGTCTATCATGATCTTCGGGGGAACCGGTTCACCCTCCCCGGTCGCAGCCTGTTGTTCGTCCGCAACGTCGGGCATCTGATGACCACGCCGGCCGTCCTGCTGCCGGACGGGGCGGAGGCGCCGGAGGGCATATTGGACGCGATCGTCACCAGCCTGATCGCGCTGCACGATCTGCGCGGGCGCCGTGCCAATTCGCGCGCGGGATCGATCTATATCGTCAAGCCGAAGATGCACGGTCCGGACGAGGCCGCCTTCACGAACCGGCTGTTCGACGCGGTCGAGGATCTGCTCGGCCTGAGCCGGCACACGATCAAGGTCGGCGTGATGGACGAGGAACGCCGCACCAGCGCCAATCTGGCGGCGTGCATCCGGGCGGTGCGCGGGCGGATCGTGTTCGTCAACACCGGCTTCCTCGACCGGACCGGCGACGAGATCCACACCGCGATGCACGCCGGGCCGATGGTCCGCAAGGCGGACATGAAGAACGCCGCGTGGATCGGCGCCTATGAGGATCGCAACGTGCAGATCGCGCTGGCGTGCGGCTTTGGCGGTCGCGCGCAGATCGGCAAGGGGATGTGGGCGGCGCCGGACCGGATGCGCGACATGCTCGATCAGAAGATCGCGCATCCGCTGACCGGCGCGACGACGGCCTGGGTGCCGTCGCCGACCGCCGCGACGCTCCACGCGACCCATTATCACGCGGTCGATGTCGCCGAACGACAGCGGGCGCGCGGTTCCGATCCCGTCGCGTCGCTCGACGCGCTGCTGACGATCCCGCTCGCGGCGGATCGCGACGCGCTGTCAGCGGCGGTGCGCGACGAACTGGACAACAATGTCCAGGGTATCCTCGGCTATGTCGTCCGCTGGATCGATCAGGGGATCGGCTGCTCCAAGGTGCCCGATATTCACGACATCGGGCTGATGGAGGATCGCGCGACGCTGCGCATCTCCTCGCAGCATATCGCCAACTGGCTGCTGCATGGGATCGCGGCCCCGGCGGAGGTCGATGCGGCCTTCCTGCGGATGGCGACCAGGGTCGATGCGCAGAATGCCGGCGACCCGGCGTATCGTCCGCTCGGCCCCGACGGGCTCGCCATGCAGGCGGCACGTGCCCTGGTGTTCCAGGGCGCGACGCAACCCAACGGCTATACCGAGTTGTTATTGCATCATTTTCGTCGCGCGGCGAAAGCGCCCAAAACGACAGACATGGTTAATTGATCCCTGCGGCGGAACATTTTTATCCGTCCGGCGCTTGGTTGTCGTGGAATCGATTGTAGAACATCTTCTTGCACAGGCCGAGCGGTACGATCGTCTGGCGCACCTGTGCGGTGCGCCGGACGGCAGCTTCCTGCATCAGATGGCGAGCGGGTATCTCGCGTTGGCCGAAAACAATCGTACCCCCGCCCCGCCGCCGGCGCGATCGGTCGCCCCGCCGCACGGCTGAGACGCCGGGCTCAGCGCTTGGGGCTGAGCAGGCCGTGCATGTCGAGCCAGCGCGCATAGGCGTCGAACCAGCCGGTGCTGGTCGTCGGCTTCCGGTACATGCCGAAGCCGTGGCCGCCGCGCTCATAGAGATGGAATTCGACCGGACGCTTCGCGGCGCGCCAGCGGTCGATCAGGCCGATCCCGTCATTGGCGAAGAACGGATCGTCGGCCGCGATCGCGACGAACAGCGGCGGCGCATCGGCGGGAACCGTCATCGCGCCCAGCGGCCCATAGATGTCGGCAATGAACGCCGGCCTGGCATCCTGACCCGCCAGCGTCGTCGCCATCGTCAGCATCGCTCCCGCCGAAAAGCCGATCATGCCGATGCGGTCGGGATCGATATGCCATTCGCCGGCGCGTTTGCGGATCAGCGCGAAGGCGGCGCGCGCATCGGCGATCTGCGGTCCCAGCCGCGCGGTCATCGCGTCGCCGTCGATCTTCGGGCGCGCGGCGGTGGCGGAAAACATCTCCGCCATCGATTTCTCGAATCCGGGCATGTCGGCCGGGGTCTGGTTCAGACGATATTTGAGAACGAACGCCGCGACGCCGCGCGCCGCCAGTGCCCGGGCGACGTCCCAGCCCTCATTCTCCATCGACAGGGTCCGGAACCCGCCGCCCGGCGCGACGACCACCGCGGCGCCGCTCGCGGTGCCGGGGGCGGGAAGGAACGGTGTCAGCGTCGCGACCGTCACGTTGCGCGTGAAGGTGCTGCCGTACTGCCGATGCCACGCTTCCTTGTTCCTGGCGTCGGGCAGCGGCCCGGTGTCGAGCGTGATCGCGGTCGGCTGCGCGGGCGCGGGGATCGGCGTCATCCGATCGTCCTGCGCCGCCGCGGGCGCGGCGAGCGTGCCCAGCGCGACCATGGCGCACCATGCGAGTGCGCAAACCCTGGCCTTCATCTCTCCATCCTCCCTTGTTGTCGCCGTCATCGTTGCGTCGATACGCCCGCCGTCGTCTGGACGACCGGTTTCATCGTGCCGTCGGGACGGTAGTGGAGCCGCTCGACCGTCACCGCGCGGCGTCCGATCGACCCGTTCAGGTCGCCGATCGCCAGCGTCGCGTTGTGCAGGAACAGATACCAGTTCTTCTTGTACTCGACGATGCCGGGGTGGATGGTGAAGCTGTACTTGCCCGATCCGGTCAGCTCGCCGCGATAGGTCCACGGCCCGTTCAGTGACGGCGCGGTGGAATAGGATACCTTTTCATCGCGATGCTTCGATCGGTCGAGCGACGCGTAGGTGAGGTAATAGAGCTTGCCGCGCTTGTGCAGCCACGGGCCCTCCTCGAAATGCGGCGGCGTGATCTCGGTGATCGGGCCGTCGATCTCGACCATGTTGGGCTTCAGCTTCGCGATATAGCATTGGCGGTTGCCCCACGCGATCCAGGTCGTGCCGTCGTCGTCGGTCAGCACGGTCGGGTCGATATCTTCCCAGCTGTGCGTGCCCTTGGGCGTCATCTCGTTGGTGATCAGCGCGGCGCCCTTGGCGTCGTGGAACGGACCGGTCGGGGTGTCGGCGACGGCGACCGCGATCGCCTTGCCCGGATGCGTCTTGTCGTGTTCGACCGCGGCATAGAACCAGAACTTGCCGTTCTTCTCGATCACCTGCGACGCCCAGGCGTCGGCCTTCGCCCACCGAAAGTCCGCGACCCGCATGATCGCGCCATGATCGGTCCAGTGCTTCAGGTCGGTGGTCGAATAGACCAGCCATTCCTTCATGTTGAACATCTCGTCGCGCTGCGCCTCGTCATGCCCGACATAGAGGTACAGGCGGTCGCCGACGACGAGCGGCGCGGGATCGGCGGTGAACGTGTCGCGAATGATCGGGTTCGATCCGGGGCGCTGGGCCACGCTGCCCGTCGCCGTCAGCAGCGCGCACGCCGCGATCAGGCCGCGTCCTGTTCCGTTCGCCAACGGCCATCCCCTCATCATCGTTCGTTTCCAGTATGATAGCGCTATCGCAGCGGTTGCCAAGCGCAATCGACACGTCGTCGGGATCGTCACCATTGTGTCATATCGGCCACGGCGGCGTGGCATAATCGATATCAAGTGCTGCGATGCACACAAAGAATCTTGCGTCGGGGCGGGCTGTAGAGCCAGCTTGTGTCGTGGACGTGCAACGACACGCCACCAGATCAAGGGGACTTCATGAAACGATCCTTCGCCCGTCGCGCCAGTGTCATCGCACTTGCCGCGACGCTGTTGCTGCCCGCCGCGGCCGTCGCGCAGGCGGCACCCGAACAATCCCCCGCCGATACCGCCGCGAGCAGCGCGACCGGCGACATCGTGGTGACCGGATCGCGCATCCGCCGCGACCCGCTCGATAACCCCTCCCCCGTCACGATCGTCGACGAGGCCGCGATCGCCAAGACCGGCCTGTCCTCGGTCGCCGACGTGCTGCAGCGTATCCCGGCCGCCGCGGGCGGCCTGAACAGCAAGTTCAACAATTCCGGCAATTCCGGCAATCCGCCCGACGGCGGCGGCGTCGGCGCGGGCTCGGCGGCGATCGACCTGCGCTATCTGGGCGCCAAGCGCACGCTCGTGCTGGTCGACGGCCTGCGCTACGTCAACGGCGCCAGCGCGAGCGGCATTCCCGGCACGGTCGACCTGAACTCGATCCCGGACGTCATGATCCAGCGCGTCGAGGTGCTGCAATCCGCCGCCTCCGCGCTGTACGGCTCCGACGCGATCGGCGGCGTGGTCAACATCATCACCCGCTCGGGCCAGAAGGGCTTCCGCGCGTCGGCGCAATACGGCCAGTATCTGGGCAAGAACGACGGCGGCACGCAGAATTACCAGCTGAGCTGGGGCGGCGGCGCGGAGCGTATCCATCTCGACGCGGGCATCTTCTACACCAAGCAGGATCCGGTCAGCGCGCGCGACCGCTCGATCTCGCAATTCCCGAACCCTGGGCAGACGACCTGCAACATCCCCAATGGCGGCTGCTCCAGCTTCACGCCGCTGGGCCGCTTCGTCGTCAACGGGCAGAACATGACGCTGCGCGGCCCGGTGATCGGGCGCCGCCCGGTCTATGACCCGACGCTGGCGACCGGCGATTACAAGGCGTTCGGCAACGGCGACCGCTTCAACTTCGCGCCGTTCAACTATCTGCTGACCCCCAACGAGCGCTATGGCGGGTTCGCCAATGCGCGCGCCGAATTCGCCGACTGGTTCAACGTCCGCGTCCGCACCGTCTGGAACCATCGCCAGTCGCAGAACCAGGCGGCGTTCCTGCCGCTGGGGATCGGGCCGGACGTCGGCAACGGCAACCTGCTGGACACGATCACGATCGACGCGAGCAACCCGTACAATCCGTTCGGCGTGTCGCTGGTGCCGGGGCAGAATTACGACGCCATCTATCGCCGCCTCGTGGAGGCGGGACAGCGGACCTACAACCAGACGGTCGATACCTGGTCGGTGACCGGGACGATCGACGGCAAGTTCCAGCTGTTCGGCCGCAACTGGTATTATGACGCCAATGCGGTGCTGGCGACCAACGACGCGCACCAGCTGTTCACCGGCAACATCAATGCCGCCAATCTGGCGCAGGCGCTGGGCCCGGTGGCGCAGTGCACCGGCGCGTGCGTGCCGTTCAACATGTTCGGCGGCGTCGGCTCGATCACGCCCGAGATGCTGGCGTTCGTCGGCTTCAACGAACGGTCGCGCAGCCAGCAGACGTTGAAGGACTATACGCTGAACGTGTCGGGCGAGCTGTTCGACCTGCCGGGCGGCCCGGTCGGTGTCGCGGTCGGTTACGAGCATCGCGACCAGCAGGGCAGCTTCACCCCCGATCCGATCATCCAGGCCGGGCTGGGCGCGGACATCCCGGCGCAGGCGGCGCGCGGGCAGTTCAACGTCGACGAATTCTACGGCGAGCTGCGGCTGCCGCTGATCCGCGATGTGCCCTTCCTGCGCTTGCTGGAACTGAACGGTGCGGCGCGGCACTCGAACTTCTCGACCTTCGGCGGCAATACCACGCTGACGGGCGGGGCGTTGTGGAAGCCGGTCAGCGACCTGCTGCTGCGCGGCCAATATGCGGAAAGCTATCGCGCACCGTCGATCGGCGAATTGTTCGGTGCGCAGTCGCGCTTCGACGCCACGCTGCCCGATCCGTGCAGCAACGTCGCGGGATCGCCATATCAGTCGTCGGCGACGGTGCGCACGAACTGCACCGCGGCGGGCGTGCCCGCCAACGGCAGCTATGCCGAGCCCAACGGGCAGTTGCCGGTCCTGACCGGCGGCAACCCGCGCCTGAACCCGGAAACCGCGACGACATGGCTGTTCGGCGGCGTGTACAGCCCGGCCTGGGCACGGCAGGGTTTCGCCAGCGCGCTCAGCCTCGAAGTCAATTACTATGACATCAAGGTCGATGGCGCGATCGCGGCGATTCCGCAGGCGACGTTGCTCAACCGGTGCGCGCAAACCGGCGACGCGCTGTCCTGCGCCGCCATCGTTCGCGCACCGACCGGGGTCATCACCGCCATCAACGGGTTGTTGCTCAACACCGGCGGCATTCAGACGCGCGGCATCGACGCGACGTTCAACCTGCGGACGCGCCAGACCGGGGCGGGAACGTTCGGCCTGTCGGTCAGCGGCAACTACCTGCTGCACTATCGCGAGATCGTGCCCGCCACGACCGGGACGACGACGATCGACTTCACCGGTCTCGAACGCGGCAGCCCCGATCAGGCGTTCCCGCACTTCAAGGGACAGGCAACGCTGGACTGGGATATCGGCGCGGTTGCCGCGACGATCACCGGGCGCTATATCGACAAGGTGCGCGAACAGCAGAACGGCAACCGCATGGACAGCCGCTTCTACACCGACCTGCAACTGTCGTTCCGGCCCGGCCTGCTGGGCGAGCGGATCGGGTTGACGCTGGGCGTGAACAACCTGTTCGATCAGGATCCGCCGGCGTGCATCTCGTGCAGCCTCAACAACTTCGACCCGACCACCTACGACATTCCGGGCCGGTTCGGTTACGCGCGTCTGACCTACGGGTTCTGAGGCGTCAGGCGAGGCGGGTGCTCTGAGCGCTCGCCCCGCCGCCGTTCGTCATGGCGAGCGTGGCGACGCCATCCAGGGCGGGATCAGGACGCTCCGGGTGGCTTCGCTACGCTCGCCGTGACCGTCTTACCGAAACACCACCGTCCGGGTGCCGTTCAGCAGCACGCGGCCTTGCAGGTGGAGCCGCACCGCCTCCGCCAGCACGCGGCGTTCGATGTCGCGGCCCTTGCGGACCAGTTCGTCGGGCGTGTCGGCGTGGCCGACCGGCTCGACATCCTGTGCGATGATCGGCCCTTCGTCGAGGTCGGCGGTCACGTAGTGCGCGGTGGCGCCGATCATCTTGACGCCCCGCTCGTGCGCCTGATGATAGGGGCGGGCGCCCTTGAAGCCGGGCAGGAAGCTGTGGTGGATGTTGATGCAGCGCCCCGACAGCCACGCCGCCATGTCGTCCGACAGGATCTGCATGTAGCGCGCCAGCACCACCAGTTCCGCGCCGCTACGCTCGACCAGCGACCGGACCAGCGCCTCCTGTTCCGCCTTCGTCTCGCGGTTGACCGGCAGATAGTGGAACGGGATGTCGCCGATATGCGTCGCCAGTGCCGAACGCGGATGGTTGGAAACGATGCCGACCACCTCCATCGGCAATTCCCCGATCCGGTGCCGATAGAGCAGGTCGGCCAGGCAATGGTCGAAACGCGACACCATCAACAGCACGCGTTGCGTCTGCGCGGTGGGGAGCAACGTCCACGCCGCGCCGATCTCCGTCGCGACCGTGGCGAAGGCGGTCGATAGCGCGGCGGCATCCGTGCCCGCCAGTGCGAAGACGATCCGCATGAAGAAGCGCTCGGTCAGCTGGTCGTCGAACTGCTGCGCGTCCAGGATATCGCCGCCGCGCTCGGCCAGGAAGCCCGCGACGCGCGCGACCAGCCCGGGGCGGTTCGCGCACGACAGGCGCAGGGCGTAGGTGTCGATCATCGGCAGGTCACTTTCGTTACCGGAACGTGCCACGCGACACGTCCGGGCCGCGCCCTCACATCATGCGCGATGATCCGCGTCAATCCACAGGAAATGGTATCTCTTTGGTCCGGGATAAGGCTTTACAAGTGCGGGTCGCGGCTTAGCATCTCCCGGCGAGGCGACGGGAGGCGAGCGAACATGGGTGAGGCCGCAACGGTCCGGGGGATGCTGGCGCTGCTGCTGTCGCTGGGGGCGGCGCCGCCCGCGCTGGCGGCGGAGGTGGATCTGACGCGCGCCGCGATCCTGCCCGTCGCCGATGCGGACGGGACGAGCGCGGTGGCGGCGGACCTGCTGGCGGGCGATCTGCGCGCGCTGGGCGCGACCCCGGCGGGGGTGGTCGCGCAGGATACGCGCTGCGCGGCGACCTGCGTGGTGATCGGGACGGTCGATGCGCCGCTGGTGCGGCGGCTGGCCAGGGCGGGCGGTATCGATCTGGCACCGCTGAAGGGGGCATGGGAACGTTATGCGCGCGCGACGGTGCGTGCCGATGGGCGCACCTATCTGCTGATCGCGGGGTCGGATGCGCGCGGCGCGGTCTATGGCGTGACCGATCTGTCGCGCGCGCTCGGCATCTCGCCCTGGGCGTGGTGGGCGGACGTGACGCCGCGCCGCCGGGCGGCGGTCACGATCGACGACCGAACGATCGTGTCGCGTTCGCCATCGGTGAAGTATCGCGGCATCTTCCTGAACGACGAGGATTGGGGGCTGGAGCCGTGGGCGGCGCGGACCTACGATCCCGCCAAGGGCAATATCGGGCCGCGCACCTACCGGCGCGTCTTCGAACTGATGTGGCGGTTGAAGGCCAATACGATCTGGCCCGCGATGCACACGATCTCGACGCCGTTCTTCGGCGATCCGGGCAATGCACCGCTCGCGCGCCGCTATGCGATCGTCGTCGGCAGCTCGCACGCCGAGCCGATGCTGCGCAACAATCTGCGCGAATGGAGCGAGGCGAAACGCGGCGCCTTCGACTATACCCGGCGGCGCGACGCGATCCTCGATTACTGGCGTGAACGGGTCCCGGAGACGAAGGATCAGGACGGCTTCTACACCGTGGGCTTGCGCGGGTTGCACGACGGCCCGATGCAGGGCGCGACGACCACGGCGGCGCGGCGCGCGGTGCTGGAGGATGTCGTCGGGCGACAGCGCAAGCTGCTGGGCGATACCCTGGGGCGGCCGGTCGCCGACATCCCGCAGCTCTATGTCGCCTATCACGAATTGCAGGAGGCGTATGACGCCGGGCTGACCGTGCCCGACGACGTGACGCTGATGTGGACCGACGACAATTACGGCTGGCTGCGGCGGCTGAGCACGCCCGCCGAACAGCGGCGCGCGGGCGGGGCGGGGGTCTATTACCACCTGTCCTATTGGGGGCGGCCGCACGACTATCTGTGGCTGGGGACCACGCACCCCGCGCTGATCCGCGAGCAGATGGGGCGGGCGTGGGAAACCGACGCGCGGCGGATCTGGGTGGTCAATGTCGGCGATATCAAGCCGATCGAATATCTGACGCAATATTTCCTCGACCTCGCCTTCGATGCCGACACGTTCAAGGACGCGCCGAAAGCGCATCTGACCGCGTTCATGGCCGAGCAGTTCGGCGACGCCGACGCCGCCGCGATCGCCGATGTGATGTGGCGCTTCTACGATCTCGCATGGCCGCGCAAACCGGAGTTCATGGGCTTTGGCGAAACCGAATGGGTGACGCCGAACCGCCCCAGCGCCTATGTCATGTCGGACGGCGAGGAGGCGCAGGCGCGGATCGCCGCCTATCGCGCGCTGGTCGCCGATGCCGACCGGATCGCGGCGCGCATCCCCGCCGACCGGCGCGATGCCTATGAGGAACTGGTCGGCTATCCGGTGCGCGGGGCGGCGCGGCTGAACGAGCGGATCCTCGACCTCGATCTGGCGCAGCTCTACGCCCGGCAGGATCGCGCCAGCGCGAACATCTATGTCGCGCGCGCGCAGGCGGCGCACCGCGCGCTGGTCGCCGACACCGCGCGCTACAATGCGCTGGCGGGCGGCAAGTGGCGCGGCATGATGGACATGGCCCCGCGCCGCCTGCCGGTCTTCGCCGAGCCGATGTGGCCGTCGTGGGAGGCGTCGCGGCAGACCGGATGTGCGACCGCGCAATGGGGATCGTGGATCGGCGACGAGAACGTCCTGACCTTCACCCGTGGCACCCCCGCCACCCGACCCGTCACGCTCTACGCGCACCAGCCCATCGCGGTGACCTGGCAGGCCGGCGCGCTGCCCGCCGGGCTGTCGCTGTCCGTCGCCGGGGGGGCGCTGACCGGCGCCAACGGCTATGAACAGCGGCTGACGCTTTCCTACGACGGCAAGGGCGCGGTCGCGCCGCTGACGCTGACGTGCGGGGGCCGGCCGCTGACCGTCCACGCCGCCACGCTCGCCCCACCGGCCGATGGCGGCGCGAAGGAGGTCGATCGGCGCGTCACCATGCCCGCGCTGACCGCGACGGCGGGTGCGGACTGGCAGCGGGTGCCCGATCTCGGCAGCTATCGCGGCGCGCTGCGGTCGCGGCTCGACCTGCCGCACCGCGCCGATCCGGGGCAGGGTACCCCCGCCACCTGGCGCTTCGCGAATATCACCGAGGGGTCCGCGATTCTGCGCCTGATCGCGCTGCCCACCCACCCGACGGACCCCGAAAAAGGACTGCGCGCGGCGGTCAGAATCGACGATGGCGCGTGGCAGGTGGTCGATTTCGCCACCCATGGGCGCAGCGATCGCTGGCGCGCCAACGTCCTCGCCAACACCGCCACCGTCGACATCGTGCTCGACAGCATCGCCGCCGGCGCGCACCGCATCGCGCTGATTCCCCTTGATCCCGGCATCATGATCGACCGCATCGAACTGGTGCTCGACGGCGCCCGCCCGCGCTATGCTCCCTTCCCGACCGAGGACCGTTGATGACCGTCACCCGCCGCGCCCTGCTCGCCTCCGGCATCGCCGTCCCCGCGCTTCCCCCCTTCGCCATGGCCGCGCCGGCGGTGCCGTATCTCGACAGCGGCGACGCCCCCGCGCCGTTCGATATCGTCCCCGAACCGCCCTTCGTCGCCGATCCGTCGCTGCTGCGGCTCGACACCGGCTGGCTGTTCCACAAGGGCGATATCGTCGTGCCGCAACCGATGGGGCATGAGGATACCTATCACGCCGCCAAGGCGGGCGTCGCGCCGGGCGCGGCCGGGGTGGCATGGGACGACAGCGACTGGCGCGAGGTCGTCCTGCCGCACGACTGGGCGATGGAGGAGCCGGTCGATCCCACGGCGAATGTCGCGCAAGGGTATCGCAAGCGCGGGATCGGCTGGTACCGCCGCACGCTGCAATTGCCCCCCGAATGGCGCGGCAAGTATCTGGAAATCCAGCTCGGCGCGGCGGCGACCAACGCCACCGTCTGGTTCAACGGCATCAACGTCGCGCACAGCTATAGCGGCTATACTGCGATCCTGATCGACATCACGCCCTATGCGCGCTTCGGCGAGGAACTGAACACGCTCTCGGTGCGCGTCGATGCCGATACGATGGAAGGCTGGTGGTACGAAGGCGCAGGGCTCTATCGCCACAATTGGCTGGCGGTGCGCGACCCGGTCGCCATCGTCACCGACGGCCTCCACGCCGATCCGCGCCGCGTCGACGGGCGCTGGACGGTGCCGGTCGCGCTGACCGTCGCCAACAACGCGCGCCAGGCGGCGACGGTGCAGGCCGAGGCAGTGCTGTTCGATGCCGCCGGGCGTGAGATCGGGCGCGCGACCGGTGCGGTGACGATCGATCCGCTCGACCGGGGCGAGGCGCGGATGACGATCGCGGTCGCCGATCCTAAGCTATGGTCGGTCGAGACGCCGACGCTCTACCGTGTGGAGGCGCGGTTGCTTCGCGATGGCAAGGCGATCGACACCCGCGCGACCAGGATCGGCTTCCGCGACCTGCGCTTCGATGCAGGCACGGGCTTTTACCTCAACGGACAGCACGTCAAGCTGAAGGGCGTCTGCGTCCATCAGGACCACGCCGGGGTCGGCGTCGCGATGCCCGACGCGCTGTGGGACTGGCGCGCGCGGCGGCTGAAGGCGATGGGGTGCAACGCGATCCGTTGCTCGCACCACGCGCCCGCGCCCGAGATGCTGGACGCGTGCGACCGGCTGGGCATCCTCGTCATGGACGAGAACCGCAACTTCAACCCCAGCCCGGATTTCCTCGCGCAGTTGGAATGGCTGGTGCGGCGCGACCGCAATCGCCCGAGCGTCATCATGTGGTCGGTCTTCAACGAGGAACCGATGCAGGCGACCGAGCAGGGATTTGAAATGGTCCGCCGCATGGCGCATGTCGTCAAGGAACTGGACGACAGCCGCCCGGTGACGGCGGCGATGAACGACGGCATGTTCACGCCCCTGAATGTGTCGCAGGCGGTCGATGTCGTCGGCATCAACTACCAGCATCGCAGCTACGACCCGTTCCACGCCGCGCATCCCGCCAAGCCGATGACGAGTTCGGAGGACACCAGCGCGTTCATGACGCGCGGCGTGTGGAAGACCGACCTCGCGAAGCACGAAATGTCGTCCTACGATACCGAGGCGGCGGACTGGGGGCTGACGCACCACCAAAGCTGGAAGGAGATCGACACGCGCGCCTTCGTCGGCGGCACGTTCGTGTGGACCGGCTTCGATTATCATGGCGAGCCGACGCCGTTCGAATGGCCGACGACCAGCAGCCTGTTCGGGATCATGGACCTGTGCGGCTTCGCGAAGATGGCGTTCCATTTGCGCCGCGCGCAATGGGAGGATGCCGCGCCCGCGCTGGCGATCGCCCCGCACTGGACATGGCCGGGCCGCGAGGGGCAGCCGATCCGGGTGATGGTGCTGTCGAATGCCGACACGGTCGAACTGTCGCTGAACGGCAAGAGCCTGGGCAAGCAGAAGGTCGATCGGCTGGCGATGCCCGAATGGCAGGTGCCCTATCAATCCGGACGGCTGGAGGCGGTCGCGTGGCGCGGCGGGCGCGAGATCGCGCGCACGTCGGTGGAGACAGTCGGTGCGCCGGTCGCGCTGCAGCTGATCGCCGACCGGCGGACGATGCTCGGCACCGGGACCGATGTGCAGCCCTTCACCGTGGCGGCGGTCGATGCGCGCGGGCGCGTCGTGCCGGGCGCGGACGCGCGCGTGACCTTCGCAGTGACGGGCGGCGCGGTGATCGGCGTCGGCAACGGCGATCCCAACGACCACGATTCGGAGGTCGAGCCGGTGCGGCGGCTGTTCTCCGGGCTGGCGCAGGCGCTGGTCCGCGCCGATGCGGGTGCAGGTACGGTCACGCTGACCGCGAGCGCGCCGGGGCTGAAGAGTGCGCGCGTGATGGCGCGGGTGGTGAAGGCGGAGCCGCTGCCCGCGCTGCCCCCGACGCGGCCGGTCGCGCAACTGACCGATTGGAAGCGCAGCGAGTTCGTCGCCACCCGTCCCGATCCGCTGCGCGTCTATGCGAAGAACGACATGAACAGCCTGCTGGGCGCGCGCCCCGGTCGGCTGGAGCAATCGCGCGATGCGGCAGCGGTCTGGTCGACCTATCGCACCACGTTCGTCCCGCGCCGTCGGGTGGCGGAGCAGGGCGGCGTGGTCGCCTTCGCTGAGGTCGTCGGGCGCGCCGAGGCGTGGATCGACGGCGAGCGCCGCGCGGTGAAGAGTGATCCGGCGGCCGGACCGCTTCTGGTGCCGTTCCCCAAGGGCGCGGGCGAGCATGCGCTGGTGCTGCTGGTGCAGGCGGAGCCGGGGCAGCCTTCGGGGCTGGGGAAGGTGGTGGCGGTGCGGGAGCGATAGGGTTCCTCTACCGTCACCCCGGCGCAGGCCGGGGTCCCGTGCCCAGCAGAACCTTCGGCCGTGATTCTGGACCCCGGCCCGCGCCGGGGTGACGGGTGAGACATGCTCCTCCCGCATGTCCGTCATTGCGAGCGTAGCGAAGCAATCCACGGCGTCCTGATCCGGCGCTGGATTGCTTCGCTATGCTCGCGATGACGGGTGGGTATGGCGAACGACGCCATGCCACCATGCACCGCGCCGCCTCACACCTTCAGGATGATCCCCCGCCGGTCGAGCATCCACCCGAACGCGCAGCACACCAGCGTATAGGCCAAGGCACACAGCAACGACCCGACCGGCCCCGGCGCGAGGGTCTGGAACCACGTCTCGCCGATCCATCGATACAGCCCCACACCGGGCCGGACGTGGATCAATTCCAGCGCCACCACGAGCAATTCGGAGAACAGATAGATCGCCAGCGGATTGCGCCCGAGCATCTGGAGGAAACCGCGCCCGGCCTGCACGCCCTTCACCTCGACCACGCCGATCACCGCGCCCAGCAGGATCATGTCCAGCCCGACCGTCAGCAGCACGAACGACCCGGTCCACAATTTCTTGGCGATCGGAAACACCGGCGCGATCAGCACCGCCATCAGCACCAGCGCTGCGCCGATCAGCACCATCCGCTTCACCGTCGCGGCATGCTTGCCCCAACGCTGGATCGCCACGCCGGCGAGATAGCCCGCGATGACATTGGCGGTGGCGGGCAACGTACCGAGCAGCCCCTCGGGATCGAAGCCGTGATCCTTGCGGTACAGATGCTCCGGGCCGATCAGCCACAGGTCGAACAAGGTGCCCGCGTTCCGGTACCGCCCGAACGCCTCGCCCGGCGGGCTGAGGCCGACCAGGATCGCCCAATAGGCGACGATCAGCGCGACCGCCGTCGCCAGCAGCCACCTGGGCGACAGGTATCGCGCCAGCAGCCCCGCGAGCAGGTAACAGAGCGCGATCCGTTGCAGCACGCCCGTCACGCGCGTCTCGCCGAAGGGCTTCACCGCCCAGCTGCCATCGGCATGGTGGGTGACGAACGGAAACCAGTACATCAGGAAGCCGAGCAGGAAGATCAGCGCGGCCCGCTTGAAAATCCGCCGCAGGAACACGCCGTCCGGCATCGGCCTGGTCAGCGCGAAGCTCATCGCATTGCCGACCGCGAACAGGAACGACGGATAGATCAGATCGGCCAGCGTGAAACCGATCCACGGCGCATGAACCAGTTGCGTGAACGGCGTGCCCGCGCCCGCGGTGTTGACGACGATCATCAGGAAGATCGTCGCGCCGCGGAACATGTCGAGTGAGGCGAAGCGCTCCGGCTTGGCGGCGACCGTCGTCATGGGCGTGCGACCTCCGCCATCAGCGCGCGCGCATCCCCCACCGCATCAGCGGGCGCGGCGGCGCGATAGGCGTGGTCGTCGGCGACCCACCGATCCTCCCACGCACGCAGCTTCGTCGTGAAGGCCGCGTCATCGACCGGACGCTTCGCCAGCGCGGCGGTGCGCGCCTCGGCGAGGTACATCGTCCAGCGCGGCAGATAATAATCCGCGTACAGCCCCGCCCACGCCTTCGACGCATAATCGCCCAGATGCCCCGCGCCGCCCCAGATCGTGACCTGCGCCTTGGCATCCTGCTCGAACCGCCGTGCCTCGGCGGGGGTGTCGGCATAGGCGCGCGCGTCGCCGATCCAGCTCGCCAGCGTCTCCTGCTGTCCGCCGATCAGCCGGTCGATCGCGCGCGCCATACGGGTGATCGTCGCGGTCTCACGGTCGCCGGTGGTGACGTCGCCCTTCTGATACGCGGCGACCGCCGCCTTGACGTGATCGTCGAGCGACAGGCTCGCTTCGTGCCGGACCAGATCGATCAGATCGTAGCGGAACAAGGCGCTGTCACGATAGCGTGGCGCGAGCGTCAGCAGCGCGTCGATCCCCGCGCGCGCCTTCGCCCGGTCACCGGGTTCGGCGGGGAAGGTCGGGGCGTCGCTCGCGGGCCGCTTGAAGAACAGATACGCGCCCGCGCGCTGGTTCCACCAGCGCGGCGTCCAATAGCGCGTGTCGTACACCCCCGCGACCACATCCCGCCACGCCGCGATCAGCGCGGGGTCGCTGCTGCCGTAGCGGCTCTGCATATAGCGCGTCAGCCACGGCGACAGCGCCATGTCGCCCGACGGCCAGGCCGCGTCGAAGGCATAATCGTACACCAGGCTGTTGTTGTGCAGCCCCTCCGGGAACATCCCGAACCCGCGCACCTGCCCGCGCGAAGGATCGGCGAGCAAGGCGGCGATGTCGGTGCGATAGAAATCCGGCGCGCCGTATAGCGGGTTGCTGCCGCCGTAATTGTGGACGTAGCCGTAGATCCAATCCTTGCCGTCGAAGCCGTTGGTCTGTTTCCAGATGCCGGGATAGCGGTCGTTGCCGATATCGAGGATCAGCATCCGTTTGTCGGGCACGTCGCGCAGGAAGGCGGCGATCGCGTCGCGGGTCCAGAAATCCTTGTCGGCGCCGAACAGCCAGCCCTGCATCACCCAGGTCGCGCCCGGCTGCGCATCGGCGATCGAGGCGAACAGGCGCTTGCCATAGGCCGCGAGCCGCGCGTCGCGCACCTCCTTGGGCAAGGCGGCGGCGCGGGTCGCGGCGGTGTTGGCGGTGCTGTCGCCATATTGGGCGTGCGCGGTATCGCTGCCGTCCTCGGCGATCGGCGGCACCATCTCGTTGAACGCGTCGGCGAGATAATAACGCCCCGCGCCATATTCCGCGGTGTAGAGCTTCAGGAAGCGCGCCGCGAGCCTGGCGAACAGCGGGTCTGACGGATCGAGCCAGTACGTCCCCGGGAACCCCTCCCACTCACGCATACGGTAGATGCGCGCCTCCGGGTGCGCCTTGGCGAACGCCTCCGGCACGTATCCAGCAAACGCGGGCAGAATCGGCGTCATGCCGAGCGATCGCATCCGCGCGAGGATGCGCTTTTGCAGGACGCGCTTCTTCTCGATCCAGTTGGGCGAGAGCGGCGCGCGATAGCCCGCCATATTGCCCATCCGCTCCCACGGCAGGAACGGCGCGCCCGCGAAGAGCTGCGAAACCTGCGCCTCGCTCAGCCCCTGTTCGCGCCACAGCGCGCGCCAGATATATTCCTGGCCCTCCATCGCCAGCGGCATGTCGACGCCGTGGACCGCCATCAGGTCGATCTCACGCTCCCAGCGCGCCCAGCCCCAGTAAGGCGTGGTGTAGCCATAGGTGCAGGTGTTCAGATACGCCCGGTAGCCGAACGGCGAGACGATCCAGCCGCTGTCCTGGCGGGTCAGTCCGGTCAGCGCACCGACCCGGCTCCCCTCCCAGGCGGCGTGGAAGCGGCCCTGCCGGTTCAGCGCCTGCGTGACCCCGCGCACCGCCGCGACGGGCGATGACGCGGTGACGTTCACCCGGTCACGCGCGACCTGCACGCGATAGCGTGCGTCCTGCGCGGGGGTGAGGGTGACGGCGACCTTCGCCGCCGGGATGCCGAGCCGCGCGAGCGACGCGCGCGCGTCGGCGGCGGTCTGCGCGCGCGCGGCGGTCGACAGAAACAGGCCGGCGATCAGGGCGGAGGTTCGCAGCATGGTCATGGCGGGAATCCTTCGTCGTGATCGTGGGCAAAGAAAAGGGGGCGGACGCCGCGCGGCCGGTCCGCCCCCTCCTTCATCAGAAGCGCGTCGACGCGGACAGGTAGAAGGTCCGGCCGGTACGGCTGGTCATCTGGAACGTGTCGGCGGTCGTCTGATACGCGTCCTCGTGCGTGTCGTTCAGGTTGATGACGCCGGCGGTGAAGCTGAGTGCCGGGATCGGGGTGAAGCCCAGCGCCACGTCCATCTGCGTGCGCGGACGGACGACATGGGTCAGCCCGCCGTTGACGAAGAAGCTGGTCGAGGCGTCCTGAACGTACGAGCTGCGGTGATTGACCGACAGCCGCGCGCTGAACATCTGGTTCTCCCAGTATGGCGTCAGGTTCCACGTCAGCTTCGACAGGTCGCGCAGGTTGAACCCGGTGCCCAGCGCCTTGGCGTCGGTATCGACGACGGTGACGTTGCCGACCACGCCGAAGCCCTTGACCGGCAGCAGCATGTCGAAGTTCTGCGACGCGCCGAGTTCGATGCCCTTCACATGGATGACGTTATTGTCGTTCAGCTTGCGGCTGAAGCTGTAGTCGGTGCGCCCGTCCGCCGACTGGCAATCGCTGACCACGCCGTTCAGCGCCACGCCGTCATAGGACGACGGGCAGTAGAATTGCGTGAACGTGCCGTTCTTGATCGCCTTGTAGAAGCCCGCCAGCGTGATCGAATTGCCGTTGCCGTGGTAGAATTCGAAGCTGATATCGGCCTGGTTGGCGGTCAGCGGCTTCAGCCGCGATTCCCCCTGCGATACCGACACGCTGGGGCGCAGGCTGCTGGTGTCGCGGAAGATGGTGTCGGCCATCTGCGTCTGGTTGTTGAGCAGCGGGCGCACCAGCACCTTGGCCACCGCCAGACGCGCGACGAAGCGCGACGTCAGGTCGAGCGCGAGGCTCGCGCTCGGCAGGAAGTTGCCATAATCCTGCTTGACGTGGGTCTGGCCGATCAGCTTCGCGCTGCTGTCGGTGCCGTCGGTCACGCTGACGGTCACGTCCTGCTTGGTATGCTCGTAGCGCGCGCCGATATTGCCGCGCACCGACTTGCCGAACAGCATCCCGTCGACGTTCATCATGCCATACACGGCCGGGATGTAGCGATCGACGCGGTACGTGTTGGGATAATCGGGCGTGTCGGGAACGCTGATCCCCTTGTCGCGCAGGATCGACTGCCACAGCGGCGCATTCACCGACAGGAACTGGTGCGGGATCGACATGTCGTTGCCGAGGAAGTTCTTCACCAGCACGCCGGTCGAGCCCAGATCCGGGATCGAGCCATATTCGGGATAGGCCGCCAGATTGTCCATGTCGCCGTCGCGGTCGTGGCGATAGGCGAGCGTCTGGAAGCTCTCGTGGTGGAACTTGGCGCCGAACACGAACGACTTGATGCCCGCGGCGTCGATATCCTTGGTCAAATCGACCTGCGCCGCGCGGTCACGCGCCGACTGGATGTGCGTCGCCCCGTCGACGAACGCGAACCACGTGCGGTTGGCGGTGTTGTAGATCGAACCGTCGGTCAGGCTGGCGGTGTTCCACTTGACGTTCTCGGGGTTCGAGATGTCGAGCGTGCCGCCGCCCCGGAACCGCACCTCGTCGATCGTCGCCCATTCGTACAGCTTGGCATCGCCCTGCGTGTAATGGCCGACCGCGCGGACGTGGAAGGTGTCGCCCGGGCTCCAGTTGATCGTGCCGGTGTACGCCTGCGTCTGCAGCTTGCGGAGTTCGGGCTGGTCGTTGTTGTCGACGTTGAAGTTGCTGATCGAGATGTTGTTGGCGACGCCGTTCGCCTTGCCGTTGACCGTCACCGCCGATGCGGCCCAGCGGCCGAACACCATCTGGCGCGTGTCATAGGTGGTGTGGTCGCGCGAATATTCGGCCTGGAGCAGCGCCTCGAAATTGTCGGCGGGCTTCCACTGCACCGCGCCGCTGCCCATCAACTGCTCGGTATCGCGATCGATGCGGCGATAGCGAAGGTTGCCCGGCACCTGCACGTCGCTGGCGCCCGCGACCGCACCCGGCTGATACCAGTTCTTGATGAACAGGTAATCGCCGCGATCCTTCAGCTTCTGATAGCCGAGGTCGAGCATCACGCCGATCGTATCGTCGGCGAAACTCTTGATGAAGGCGCCGTTGATCTTCGGGGTCACGCCGCCGCGATAGTCGGAGTGATAGCCCTTGATGCCCGCGACGAAGCTCGGCCCCTTATAGGCCAGCGGCTTGACGGTATCGATGTTGACCGTGCCTGCCAGCCCGCCCGCGTCCATGTCGGCGACCGGCGACTTCACGACCTGGATCGCGCTGGCGAGATCGGTCTGGATGATGTCATAGCGGAAGCCGTCCTTGAAGTCGGCGCTGGCGAAGGTCTGGCCGTTGATCGTGGTGCGCGCATATTGCGGGCCCAGGCCACGGATGCTGATCGTCGAGCCGCGGCCGTTGATGTTCGACATCTGGACGCCGGCGATGCGCTGGATCGCCTCGGTGATGTTCTGCGCGGGGAACTTGCCGATGTCCTCGGCGGAAATGCCGTCGGTGATGCGGATGTCGTTGCGCTTGGCGGCGAGTGCGGAGGCGATGCTCTGGCGATAGCCGGTGACGACGACGTCGCCGCTCGTGTCGTCTCCGGCGGGCGCGGCAGCCTGCGGTGATGCGTCGACGGTCGGCAGCGGCTGCGTGGTGGTGGCGTCGGTCTGCGCCAGTGCCGGCGTGGCGGCCAGCAGTGCGACCATGATCGCGGCGGGACAGGTCGTGGTCTGCAACCAGCGCGGCGGCAGATTGCGCACGGAATCACGCGTCGGTGTCGTCATGTATTTCCCTCCCTCGAATGCTCCGTCGGCGCCCGTTCCGGCGTCCGTCGGATCCGTGGCCGCTTCCCGGGCGGCCGCTTCGGGAGACATCGTCACCGTCACGACATGCCGCCGCGACGCCCCGTGAGACGATGACCCCCGCATGCGCGACGATCGTGACCATCGCGTATCCCATTCCGCCGCTGAATGAATTGGTCTTCAATTGCGGCGCGTTTGTAATCTTATGGTACTATCGATCGCACGCGATTTGCCAATCTGTCAAGCAGCTTACACGGAAGAGGTCCGGGATTGGTCTGGGTAGTCCCTCTTTCGAGCTCCGCTAAAAAGTATGATGAATTATCAATGTGATAATGGATTTCCATCCTTTCCACCCGCGCGACGGTTTGTCAGGCAGGTCGCCTTCGTCACCAATGCCTTTAACGTGCCAGCACCCCGCGAATCGCGACGAGGCCAGCCGGAGCGACTCCGTGAGCCGGCAACGCAGGGGGGAGGGGGCGATCAAGGAACGTCGGTGACGGCAGGCGCGAACAGGACGCGCCATTGGGCGAGGAGCAACCGCGCCAAATGTATCAGCGGACGAGCGTCAACGACCGCAAGATCGGATCATGATGGAATTTCGGAATTTTCGTGGAGCGGGTGAAGGGATTCCGTTCCAATATCTTACGGCGCCGAAAGCCACGAAAATCCGCGGTTCCTGGTTCGTCCGAACAGCCTTGTGCTACAGGTTGGTGCACAGTTCAATGCACAACCTGGAACCCCACCGCCTTTGAACTAATCGGATCATTTGGGTTGGCTTGGGGGGAAAGCAGCACGTCCGCTGTCGAGTACTACACGAACAATGTAGCCGTTCATTCAGGTGGCGCGGAGGAGCGTCAAACGCTCGCCTTAGAACGGGCGCAGGTCGGTGGTATGCAAACAGCTCGTTGTCGAGCGGCGAGATTCCCGGCGCAGCGGCGAAGCGGGACGGAGCCCCTTGTTCTCACGTCCCTTCTTGACCCCGGCTGGGGGTATGGCACGAGTTGCTTCTTGGGGTCGTGCAGGGGACTTGATGGTGGGGCGGATGACAAATTTGTTCTGGAGAGGGGGCCGGCTGCGGCACACCGAGCGAGCGCTCGGGTTCCTGTTGTGCCTCAGCGCAGGCGCGTTCGCGCTCCTCGTAGCCACGGCTCCTGCGGTGGCGGCGTCGTGGTCCTACCTCGGGATCGCAGTGGCCACCGCGCTGGCGTCCTTCTCAGTCGGCCTCGCCCTCGGACTCTTCTTCGGCCTGCCTTCGCTGGTACCGCGCGTGGCGGGGACGCCCTCCGCCCCCGTCGCCGAGAGCACGTCGCTAGAGCAGATCGCTGATTGGCTGGTGAAGATAGTTGTCGGGATCACCTTGACCCGCTTCGACGTCATCAGTGGACGGCTGGAGAACGCCGCCGCCCAGGTCGCCGCCGCAATGGCCTGCCGACCCGCCGGGGAGCCCTGCAGCGCCCCCGTCGCGGGGACGATCATGGCGTGCTTCGCCGTGCTCGGCTTCCTCATCGCTTATCTTTGGATGCGGCGCTACTTCCTTGGCGAACTCAGGCGCGGACGGGAGGAGGCCGAACGGGAAATCATCGACGACGCCGTCCGTAGCGGCGACTTCCAGACCACACCTGTCTCGACGTCGAGGGCCTCTCTCGACGGACCCGACGCGGCCGCCCTGGCGGCCATCGTTCCCGGCGAACATCCGGACGACCCTTGGAAGGGCCAGTTCGGAGGCGAGTCAGAGGACGCGGAGGTGCGGCTGCGCGGCGAAGTCGAGCCGTTGCAGACGAGGCCGGGTCTTTACGCGCTGGGCATCGAACTTGAAGGCCGGACACGGGAGGCGAGAGACCGCCTAGAAGGAACCGTGGTCACGTTCTTCCTCCACCCCACCTTTAAGCGTTACCGCCGTTCAGTGGTTTTCCGGAAGGGCCGGGCGCGGCTAGAGCTCGTCGCCTATGGCGCATTCACCGTTGGCGCAGCGACGGCAGGCGGTAGCCGCGTTGAGCTGGACCTCGCCGAGCTGCCCGGCGCGCCCGCCGGGTTCGTCGAGGCGTGACGTGACCAACGCGCCGGCGACCCGCCTTGTGAGCCTCCTGGAGGCCATGGACGCCTCAGACGACTACCGGCTGCTGAGGCGTGTGCCGGAGGAACCGCCGATTGAGCCGGACGACGGGTCACCGACTATGAGCGTGGCGGTAGTCGACGTGGAGACTACTGGTCTGGACCCGGACAGCGACCGCATCGTCGAGCTCGCGATCCGCCGGATCCGCATGACCTTGGACGGGCGGCTCGTCGGGCTCGGCGAGCGGCGGTCGTGGCTTGAGGATCCTGGCCGCCCGCTCGACGCGGAGGTGGTGCGTCTGACCGGCCTGACCGATGCCGATCTCGAGGGCCGACGCATCGACGACCGGACGGCTGTGAGCGTCCTAAGGGCCTCCGACCTCGTCGTCGCGCACAACGCCGGTTTCGACCGGCCGTTCGTGGAGCGCCGGCTGCCCCAGGTGGCGGGCGGCGCGTGGGCATGCACCTGCAACGACGTGGATTGGGCTGCGCTCGGCTTCGAGGGTCGCTCTCTCTCGCACCTGATGTTCCAGCTGGGGATGTTCTTCGACGGACACAGGGCTGCCTCGGACGTTGCGGCGCTCATTGCTATGCTGGTCCACCGCCTCCGTGACGGGCGCGCATTGTTCGAAGTCTTGCTGGAGACGGCCCGTCGCGACACCGTGCTTGTTGATGCCGTCGACGCCCCCTTCGAAGCCGCGAGAGTGCTCCGCGCCCGCGGCTATCGGTGGAACCAGCGGGACAGGCGCTGGCGTCGCGAGATCGGGGAGGAGGCGCTTGGCGCGGAGTGCGAGTGGCTTGACCGCAAGGTGTACAGTTCGGGCGGCGCGCCCGCTTACTCCCGCGTCACGTGGCGCGAGCGCCATGCGTAGCGGTTGGCGTCGCGTTCGCAGTGTCGTACAGTCCCCGGATCTCCGGGACGCGCGCGAGGCCGATGTGCGCGGGGTGGGCTTGGCTCTCGGCCTGGCGATGCCGCCCGGGAGGCGGCGGAGCGGCCGTTGCCCGCTCCCGGACCACGTTGACCGCGATCCGTCGTTCTGGATCAGCCCCGATGGGCGCCGCTGGAAGTGCTTCGGCTGCCAGCGCTCCGGCGACGCCCTCGACTTAGTTCGCGCGGCGCGGTCGTGCGACCTGCCCGCGGCGCTGGAGCACTTCAGAGACTGGCGCGGCAGTTCGGCGATCGCGCTGGCTCGGGTGCCGGCCGGACCTGCCGTTTTTGAGTGGCCCGAGCCGGATCCGAATGTCTACGCCCGCCTGCTAGAGCTTTCCCCGCTTTCGGAACGGGGTCGCGACTATCTCGCTTCGCGAGCGATCGCCGCCCGCGTTGTAGAGATGTCGCGCGTAGGCGAGATTGCTGCGGACCGGGGGGCGTTCGATCTCCTGCGGCGCGAGTTCGGTGAGGACAGGCTCGATTCCGCCGGACTGCTCGGTGGAGAGCCCGGCGGACCGCGTCGCCCCCTGTTTCGCGGTCCAGCCCTCCTGTTCCCCTTCCAAGAGGATGGTGTGCCGGTGGCGCTGCAGGCGCGGAGCCTCGGCGGCGCCGACGCGAGGTGGATGGGGCTCAGGGGTCAACGCAAGCGCGCCTATCGCCTGCTCGGCGAGGACCGCATGCGCGGCGTGTGGATCTGCGAGGGCGTGACGGACGCGCTCACCGCCGCTGGCCTCGGGCATGACGCCCTTGGCATGCTTGGGGCGGACGCGGGCCTCGACGATGCCACGCTGGCCCTACTTCGCGGCCGCGACGTTTACGTTGTCGGCGACAATGATGATCGAGGCAGGAGCTTCGCCAGACGCCTGCTACGTCTGCTCAGCACGCATGGGATCGCGGCCGACGAGTTCCGGGTGCCGACACCCTTCAAGGACCTGAACGACTGGAGCATGTGCTTCCGTGGTTGACTTGGCCCGCATCGCGCAGCCTGAGAACCTGATGCGAGCTTGGCTGAAGGTCAGGCGCGCCTACGTTCACATGGACGGCCTTTACGATCAGGGCGAGGTAGCCGTCTTCGACCTGGAACTCGAGTCTAACCTGAGGGACATCGGCTCCCGCCTAGCGGCTGGGGAGTACCGGTGCGATCCACTCCGCTTCCAGCCGCAGCCGAAGAAGCCCGATGCGGACGGCAATCCGCGCATGCGGGAGTCGTTCCTGCCGACGGTCCGCGACGAGGTCGCGTGGATGGCGGTCCTGAATGCCATCGGACCCGGCCTCGACGCGCGCATGCCGGGGTGGAGTTACGGCAACAGGCTTTACCGCACCGTCTGGTTCGACGGCGATAGGGCTCCGGGCTCTTCCCGCGAGTTGCTCATCGGACCGTATCGGCACACGACTGGGCACACCTACCGGCGGTTCAAGCACTCCTGGCCGCTCTTCCGCAGGCACCTCTCCCTCGTCGCGCGCACCGTCGCGCTCCGTCGCCCCCTGCGCGAGGACGAGCAGGAGGATACCGAGAAGGGAGCTTGGCTCATGGGCCAAAGCGGGCATACGCGCTTGCCCTACTTCGACGGCCTCGGGGGCGACGGAGAGGGAACGCGCCTCTACCATGCCACCTTCGACCTTGAAGACTTCTACCCTCGTTTGACGGCGGCGAACGTTATGGCGGGTATGTCGACCTCGCCGGCGCTCGGCGACGGGGTGCTGCGGCTGCTTGAGGGCATGTTGCGGTTCGACGTGAGCCACGACTATGCAGGCGAACTCTTCGTGTTTGCCGATGAGGCGCGGCGAAAGGTGGTCCCGTCCGCCTATGACGGCGTGCCAACGGGCCTCATGGTGGCGGGCTTCCTCGCAAACGTCGCGATGCTCCCGGTCGATCACGACGTCGACAGGAAATTCATCGAAGACCGCGACGTTGCCCACTTCCGCTACGTCGACGATCACGCCCTCCTCTCAAGGGACTTCGCCAGGCTCGTCGACTGGATCGGCTGGTATAGCGACCGGCTGCAGCACCACGGCATCGCGGCCGGCATCGCCGCCGAAAAGTATGAGCCCGAGAATCTGGGTGGCGCGCTGAAGGGCCCCGCTTGGTCGGAAGAGTTCGAGAAGGCGCGCAAGGCATGCGAGATCGACGGCTCCAAGTCGATCACGCTGACAACCCGCACGCTGGCACTCGTCTCAGTGCTGGCCGGCGTCGAACCCGACGTGCTGGCTGATGGCCCCCGCACAACCCACCTCGATCAGCTCAAGTACCTCCTCCTCGCCAACATCCCCGAGGCGGAGATCAGGGGCGACACTCGTGCCTCGTTCGCTGCGGGGAGGATCGCGATGATGACTCCCGGGCACCACAAGGTGTCGCGCGACCTAGTCGAGGCGCTGCGTGTCCGCTCGAGGGGTGACGACACCGGGCTAACGGGGGACAGTGCGGAGGATGACGCCGCGAGGCGAAGGCGGGACGCGGAGCTTGAAGGGCTAAGGAAGTCCGATCGGGAGGCGCGGCAGGCCATGCTCGTCCGCCACTTCGAGTTGCTCGTTGATGCGGTGCGGGCGCACCCGGACAAGCCGAGGCTCTTTCAACGCGCCTTGGAGTATTGCCGTCGCACTGGGCACGACGGACTAGGCGCCCTTGCCAAGCTGCTGTCCGAGGGCGGCTCCACGCCGTGCCACGAGGCGCGCCGGCGGTACATGCGCGCTCTCGGCAATCAGCTGCTCGCGCGCTTGATGGTGGATGCGGCTGGCTCAGTTGGCGACCGAAATATGCTGGATCGCCAGCGGGAGGCTGCGCAACTATTTTTAGCTAACGTCGCCGACTTTGGGCGCGATGGATTCGGCCTGGACGACGCGGCCGAGTTCGCCGCGTCGTCGCGGCGAGCGCTGATCGCGTCCTACGCCGTCGCGGCGGCTAGGCTGGTCCACGCTGGCAGGGCCGCACGTGACCGGTCGCTCGTCGCCATCGCGAGATGCCTGCGCGGACTGGCGCTCGCCTCTTCCAGCGCCAGCGCCAACGGGATCGCCGCCTGGCGGGCGGCCATCGGCGCGACGCCGCTCTCGTGGCTGCACTGGGGGGAGATGGTGTCGGCGTCCGACGACCGGCCCCCGGTGTGGTGGAATGCTGCGCTCGAGCTGGCTGACCTTTCGCAGGCCGCCGACCGCAATGCGGTCCGTCGCCACCCCGGACGTGTCACCCCTGCCATTCTTGAGCGGATCGGACCGGATTTGCGCGACGACGACGGTGGCTGGCTGCTGGACGTGGAGCGGCTCTCGGGCTTGACCGCCGTGCAGGAGGAGGTGCGCTTGCCGGAGGGTTCGCTGGTCGATGGCGGAGTGTCCCTGTATGGGTGGATCGACGCGCTCAGGGGCGCGTCGGTCCATGATCCGCGGCTTACCGAATGGACGGCTCTGACCCTCGTTCGCCGACTGCTTGAGCAGACGATCGACCCGGTCCAGCCGCTGGAGGTCGCAAGGCGGCTGCACCCGGCGAACGTGCGCGTGCCGGATGCTTGGGCCGACCCCGAGCCGGACCTGATCAAACGAACCTGGGAGGGCTGGAAGGCCGTTGCCAGGGATGGCGAGAGGCCGACCCTGCGGTCAGAGCCGGTCCTCGACTACCGCTACTCCGTCGAGGGGGCCTCGGGCACCCGGCTTACGGAGCCCCTGCACGCGATCGGATCGCTGCTCTGGGGGCTGTTCAGGCGAGATTTTGCGCTTCCGTCCCCCTGGAACATACGTGGGCAGGAGCGCGCGGTTCTGCGACGCCTCTACGCCGACCTGGAGTCCCTGCCGATATCGTCGGACAGCGCGCGCTTCCTGCGGGCCTGCCTCACGCCGCGTGGGGTGGAGAATGCCGATCCCGAGGTGCTATCCATGATTGAACAGGTCGCCGACGACACCGAATTCGAGCTCCGGTTCGAGACCCTCGCCGACGTGAGGGACGAACTGGGTCGCATCGTTTCGGTACTTGAGAGTCAGCAGGTAACCGTCATGGACCACCAGCCTCGACAGCTTGTGCCGGTGCGGCTCGCGGAGGCGGCCAAGGCCGCGGTGGAGGAAGATGCCGATGTCGCTGCCTGACCCCGGCGCTTGCGTGGAGTGGCTGCGGGTGGGGCTCGTGCAGACGGGGATGCATCCCTGCGCGTGGCGGAGCGGAGCGAAGATGTCGCGCGAGGAAGAGGAGGCCGCGATTGCGGAGATCAGGACCCTGATGGGCGCCTTTCAGGGGCCCGAGGCTCCCGATATCATCCTGCTTCCCGAACTGGCGGTGCCGCGGGGCTGGGAGCGGGAGCTCCGCCGGCTGGCGGAGCGGCTCGGCGCGGTGATCGTGGCGGGGGTCGACTACGCCGTCGGACCGGCGGGCGTCCGCAACGAGGCCGTCGTGATCGTCCCGTCGGTTTGGCGTGACCGTCGCGTGGGTCGGGGCACAGTCACTCGCCGCATCGCCAAGACCTACGCCGCCGAGGCGGAGCAGCGGGGCCTCAAAGAGGTAGGGCTGCATTTCATTCAGGAGCCGTCCGTTTGGGTGTTCGACGGCGGCAGCTTCGGCAGCTTCGGCGTCGTGCTATGCTACGACTTCCTCGATCTCGAGCGCGCCGCGATGTATCGCAAGCGGATCCAGCATCTATTCGTGCTGAGCTTCAATCGGGACTCGCACTCGTTCAACCACATGGCCGAGGCGCTTGCACGTACAGTCTATACGAACGTCGTGGTCTGCAACTGCGGGCATTTCGGCGGCTCCCTCGCCGTCTCGCCCTTCCGCGAGCCGCCGAGACGCGTGATCTACCGGCACGACGGGCCCTCCCTCTCCACCGTGCAGACCTTCAGCCTTCCCGTCCGCGAGTTGGTCGAGCATCAGGCAACGGGCGGCAAGACGTTTAAGGGCAGGCCGCCGGGCTACACTGACGAGGTCCTGCTTGCCTTACGAAATTCCTCGCTCGAATGAGCGATCAGTGGCGCCAGTCTGCCGCGCGGAGCCCGCGGCCCGGTCATCCCACCGATCCGAGGCCTGATCCTTTCGTCCCGAATGAGCCTTGCCCTTCAGCCATTACGATATGGTCCAAGCAAGAGCTTGGTCGACATGTTCTGACGTGACCCCCGGGTTTCATCCAGCCGGGACCAGAGACCGGCGGTTGTTGTGGCGCGCGAGCGCATCCGAAGCAACGGCCTGGACGCGTCCAGGCCGTTGCTTCTCGATCTCGGAGGCGAAGGCCGCCGGGGTGGCGTAGCCGAGCGCGGAGTGCGGCCGCTCGGTGTTGTAGTCGTCGGCCCATGCCCGGACCACGGCGCGGGCATGCGCGAGGCTGAGGAACAGGGTCTCGTTGAGCAGCTCGTCGCGCATGCGCCCGTTGAAGCTCTCGACATAGCCGTTGGGACTGTCAGGAATTTCGT
>NZ_LDTB01000006.1 GCF_001476895.1 Sphingomonas endophytica
GCCGCGGCAAAGCCGCGTCGTCAGACGGCGCTTCGCCCCGCTGACCGGGTTTGGGCGGCCTGCGTCATAATGGCGCAGGCCGCTCGTCGCCTCAGAACCGGAACGCCGCCGTCGCCCGCAGGCTGTGCCAGCGGAACTGCTCGTCCGACCGCCGGAAGTCGGTCCCGTTCACCGTCCCGCCGTTCGTCGCATTGGTGAAGGGCGTGCCCGCCGGCCCGGCCGCGCGGACGCGGAAGTCGTTATCGCGATACTGGTGATAGACATATTCCATGCCGATCGAGAAATTGTCCCCGATCCGCTGTTCGATGCCGCCGCCGCCCTGGAAACCGAACTGGTTGCGCTTGCCGCTCTGGGTGAAGGAGTTGGTGCTCTGGCTCGACGAGAAGTCGCGATCGATCCGCGCATAGGACGGCCCGAACGTGCCGTAGAACAGCGTCGAATCGTTGGGCGTATAGCCCGCCCGCGCGCGCACCGCGGCTTCCCAGTCGATCTCGCGGGTCATCACGTAATTGGCAGGGGTGGAGGAGAAGCCGGTCACGCTGTCGGTGATGTTGGTCTTCCCGAACTCGCCGACCACGCCGTACACGATCCGACCGACCTGCGTGTCGAACCCGACGCGCGCATTGTACGACCAGCCGTCCTTGTCGTTGCGGCAGCCCGGGCCGCCGTTCTGCGGTCCCTGCGCGCCTTGTGCCTCGCCGTTGCAGAAGCCGGGTGCGAAGGCGTTGGCACCGGCGCCGGTCAGGACGCTGTCGCCGAAGCGCCCGTCGAGATTGCGGTCGAACAAGATCGTCGAGCCGCCATCGTTCGGCTGCACGTCATAGCCGCCGGACGCGCCGACATAGATGCCCGAAAAGCCGCGCGAGACGCCCGGATCGCGGTTCGGATTGTCCTGAGCGCCCATGTCCTGCGCCGCAGCCGGGACCGCCACCAGCAACGTCGCCGCCGCGAGAAGATACGCCTTCATCCACTCAACTCCCTGAGATTTCACGCTCGGGCAACGGCGGTGACATGGGTTATGTTGCGTGACGAAGCATTGCCGTGGCGCCATGTGGCCATGCTGCCACGACGAACGGTGTCGGTGGCGCCAGCGCCCGCGCCGCCGTATAGATGCGGCCATGTCCGATCTCTTCGCGTCCGCCACTGCCGCCCCCGCCAATTACGATGCGTCGTCGATCGAGGTGCTGGAGGGGCTGGAGCCGGTGCGGCGGCGTCCGGGCATGTATGTCGGCGGCACCGACGAGCGCGCGATGCATCACCTTGCCGCCGAAGTGCTCGACAATGCGATGGACGAGGCGGTGGCGGGCCATGCGACCCGGATCGAAGTGACGCTGGATGTCGGCAACCGCCTGACGATCGTCGACAACGGGCGCGGGATGCCCGTCGATCCGCACCCGAAGTTCCCGGACAAATCGGCGCTGGAGGTCATCCTCTCGATGCTCCACTCGGGCGGCAAGTTTTCCGGCAAGGCCTATGCGACCTCGGGCGGTCTGCACGGCGTCGGCGTGTCGGTCGTCAACGCGCTGTCGAGCGACACGACCGTCGAGGTGGCGCGCGACCGGCAGTTATACCGCCAGCGCTTTTCGCGCGGGCAGACGCTGGGGCCGCTGGAAAATGTCGGCGCGGCGTCGAACCGGCGCGGCACGACCGTCAGCTTCGTGCCCGATACCGAAATCTTCGGCCCCGAATTGCTCTTCAAGCCGGCGCGCCTCTACAAGCTGGCACGGTCGAAGGCGTATCTGTTCGCGGGCGTCGAGATCCGCTGGAAGTGCGCGCCGGCGCTCATCACCGATGATACGCCTGCCGAGGCGGTATTCCAGTTCCCGGGCGGCCTGTCCGATCATTTGAAGGAGCAGATCGCCGGCCGCGAATGCGCGACCGCCGATTTCTTCGCCGGGCAGCAGGAGTTCCCGGATCATCAGGGCAAGGTGGAATGGGCGGTTGCCTGGCCGCTGTGGAGCGAGGGCAGCTACAGCTGGTATTGCAACACCATCCCGACCCCCGATGGCGGCACGCACGAGCAGGGCTTGCGACAGGCGCTGGTGCGCGGGCTTCGCCAGTTCGGCGATCTGGTCGGCAACAAGCGCGCGAAGGAACTGACCGCCGACGACGTGATGGTCGGCAGCGAACTGATGCTGTCGGTCTTCATTCGCGAGCCGCAATTCCAGTCGCAGACCAAGGACCGGCTGACCTCGCCCGAAGCGGCGGGGCTGGTCGAGAAGGCGATGCGCGACCATTTCGACCATTGGCTCGGCCACAACATGGATCGGGGCAAGGCGCTGCTCGGCTATGTGCTGGAGCGGATGGACGAGCGGTTGCGGCGCAAGGCCGAGCGCGACGTGAAGCGCAAGACCGCGACGTCCGCGCGCAAGCTGCGCCTCCCCGGCAAGCTGACCGATTGCGCCGCCGACAGCCCGGACGGCACCGAATTGTTCATCGTCGAGGGCGATTCGGCGGGCGGCTCCGCGAAACAGGCGCGCGATCGCAAGACGCAGGCGATCCTGCCGATCCGCGGCAAGATCCTGAACGTCGCTTCCGCGACCAGCGCCAAGATCCTCGCCAATCAGGAGATCGCCGACCTGATCCAGGCGCTCGGCTGCGGCACGCGCAAGGACTGCCGCCCCGAACAGCTCCGCTACGAACGCATCGTCATCATGACCGACGCCGATGTCGATGGCGCCCATATCGCGACTTTGCTGATGACGTTCTTCTTCCAGGAGATGCCCGATCTGGTCCGACAGGGGCATCTCTATCTCGCGCAGCCGCCGCTCTATCGCCTGACGGCGGGCACCAAGAGCCTCTACGCCCGCGACGATGCGCACCGCGCCGAACTGGAGCGCACCGCGTTCCGGGGCAAGAAGGTGGAGGTCGGGCGCTTCAAGGGACTGGGCGAGATGAACCCGTCGCAACTGCGCGAGACGACGATGGACCCCGCGAAACGCAGCATGATCCGCATCACCCTGCCGCAGGAATATGAGGAGCGCGCCGGCGTCAAGGATCTGGTCGATCGCCTGATGGGCACCAACCCCGCCCATCGCTTCGCCTTCATCCAGGAGAATGCCGCCCGGCTGGACGAGGAAGCGATCGACGCATGAGGTATCATCCCTCCCGCGACTGGTGGCTGGCGGTCGGACTGGCGACGCTGGCGGGGTATGTCGATGCGATCGGCTTCCTGCATCTCAGCGGCTTCTTCGTGTCGTTCATGAGCGGGAATACCACGCAACTGGCGGTCGGGGTCGCCCGTCGCTCGGGCGCGGCGACGACGGCCGGCGGGCTGGTGCTGGGGTTCGTCGCCGGGGTGGTGCTGGGCGAGGTGCTGGGGCGTGCGAGCGGCACGTGGCGGCGGCCGGTGGTGATCGCGGCGAGCGCGGCGCTGCTGGCGCTGGCGACCGTGGTGCCGATGCCCGCGCCGGGGGTGGCGGTGCTTGCCGGCGCGATGGGTGCGCTGAATGCGGTGTTCCTCCGCGATGGCGAGGTGAGCATCGGCGTCACCTATATCACCGGCACGCTGGTGAAGTTCGGGCAGCATCTGGCGGCGGTGCTGATCGGGGACGAGCCGTTCGCATCGTGCGTGCCCTATCTGCTGCTCTGGGTCGGGCTGGTCGGCGGCGGGGTGATCGGGGCGGGCACCTTTGCCGCCGGGCCGGTCGCCGCGCTCTGGTATGCGGCGGTCGCGGCGGGCGGGTTGGCCATGGTGTCGATCGCGGTGCGCGATCCGCGCTGACGCGGTGTTGTTCGCGCGCCTGTTTGCCTCTACAAGGCCCGGCGAGGGCGGTCCGTGTCGGGCCGCCCGCTTTCGTTGAGGAGAAGACCCCGTGTCGCCTGACGCATCCATTCCGCCGTTGATGCCCGTCTACCCGCGGTGTGGCGTGCGACCGGTGCGAGGGGAGGGCGTCTATCTCTACGGCGAGGACGGCCAGCAATATCTGGACTTCGCCAGCGGCATCGCGGTCAACGCGCTCGGCCACGGCCATCCGGCGCTCACGAAGGCGATCACCGAGCAGGCCGCGACGCTGATGCACGTCAGCAACCTGTACGGCAGCCCGCAGGGCGAGCATTTCGCGCAGCGGCTGGTCGACCACACCTTCGCCGACACGGTGTTCTTCACCAATTCGGGTGCCGAGGCGGTGGAATGCGCGATCAAGACCGCGCGCCGCTATCATTTCGCCAACGGCAACCCGGAGCGGACCGACCTCATCACCTTCGACACCGCCTTCCACGGGCGGACGCTGGGGACGATCTCGGCCACCAACCAGCCGAAGATGCGCGACGGGTTCGAGCCGCTGCTGCCGGGCTTCAAATACGCGCAGTTCAACGACCTCGACGGTGCGCTGGCGCTGATCGACGGTAACACCGCCGGTTTCCTGGTCGAGCCGATCCAGGGCGAGGGCGGTATCCGCCCGGCGAGCGAAGAGTTCCTGCGCGGTCTGCGCAAGGCGTGCGACGAGCACGGCCTGCTGCTGGTCCTCGACGAGGTGCAGGCGGGCTATGGCCGCACCGGCAAGTTCTTCGCGCATGAACTCTACGGCATCACGCCCGACATCATGGCGGCGGCCAAGGGCATCGGCGGCGGTTTCCCTCTCGGCGCGTGCCTCGCCACCGCCGAGGCGGCGAAGGGCATGGTGTTCGGCACGCACGGCTCCACGTACGGCGGCAACCCGCTGGCGATGGCGGCCGGCGAAGCGGTGCTCGACGTCATCCTGGGCGACGGCTTCCTTGATCACGTCACGCAGATGGGCGCGCGGCTGCGGTCGTCGCTGGAGCAGTTGATCCCGAACCACGACACGCTGTTCGATTCGGTGCGCGGGCACGGGCTGATGCTCGGCCTGAAGCTGAAGAGCGACAGCCGCCGCTTCGTCGCGCACTGCCGGGATCATCACGGGCTGCTGCTGGTCGCGGCCGGCGAGAACGTCGTTCGCATCCTGCCGCCGCTGGTGATCGACGAAAGCCATATCGCCGAATGCGTCGAGAAGCTGAGCGAAGCGGCGCGGGTGTACGTGCCGGTCGCCGACGATTGATGGCCTGAACCCCGTCGTCGAACGGGGAAGGGGGAACAAGATGCGCCACTTTCTGAATCTTACCGACGCCGGGCCGGACTCGATCGCCGCGATGCTCGACGATGCGCTGACCCGCAAGCGGGCGCGCGCCGGCTGGACGAAGGGGCGCGTCGATGCCGACGCGCCGCTGGCGGGCCATGTGCTGGCGATGATCTTCGAGAAGAACTCGACCCGCACCCGCGTCAGCTTCGACATGGCCATCCGCCAGCTCGGCGGTCAGTCGATCGTGATGGAGGCCGGACAGATGCAGCTCGGTCGCGGCGAAACCGTCGCCGACACCGCGCGCGTCCTCTCGGGCTATGTCGATGCGATCATGATCCGCACCGACGATCACGCCAAGGTCGAGGAGATGGCGCAGTACGCGACCGTCCCCGTCATCAACGGCCTGACCGACGCGTCGCATCCGTGCCAGATCATGGCCGACCTGCTAACGATCATCGAAAGCGGCAAGGCGCTGCCCGGGCTCAAGGTCGCATGGCTGGGCGACGGCAACAATGTCCTGGCCTCGATCGTCGAGGCGGCGGCGCTGATGCGCTTCGATGTCGTCGCCGCCTGTCCGCAGGGTTTTCAGCCCGAGGAAGAAGCGATCGTCCGCGCCAATGGCCGCGCGCGCGTCGTCTCCGACCCACGCGAGGCGGTGGAGGGCGCGGACATCATCGTCACCGACACCTGGATCTCGATGGGGCAGGCCCATGCCGAGACCAAGCTGGCGGCGATGATGCCCTATCAGGTCGATGCCGCGCTGATCGCGATGGCGAAGCCCGATGCGAAGTTCCTCCACTGCCTGCCCGCGCATCGCGGTGAGGAAGTGACGCCGGAGGTCATCGACGGCCCGCAGTCGCTGATCTGGGCGGAGGCGGAGAACCGGCTCCACGCGCAGAAATCGATCCTGCGCTGGTGCCTCGGCCAGATCGGTTGATCGCGGCGGCCGCCGTTACCAGATAAGGGGCGTTGCCGCTCGGTCGGGCGGCCCCCAACCCCTCCGTCATCCCGGCGCAGGCCGGGATCCATATCTCCGGGGACACGGAGGCCGCCGTAGTCGCGGCGCGTTGGATCCCGGCACGCGCCGGGATGACGGCAGCGGCTGGGCGATCGTTGCACGAGGAATTATGAGCGAAACCCCCGATCTCGCCACCCCCGATCTGGATCGCGCGCTCGGCTTCACCATTCCCGGTCGCCACGCGCGCGGTCGTGTGGTGCGGCTGGGGCCGACGCTCGACGCGATCCTGTCCGCACATGCTTATCCCCCCGCGATCGAAAAGCTGCTGGCCGAGGCGTTGACGCTGACCGCGCTGATCGGCGCGACGCTGAAGGATCCCGCCGGCCAGCTCACCATGCAGACGCAGACGCAGGACGGCATCGTGACCTTGCTGGTCTGCGACTGGCGCGGCGGCGAGGTGCGCGGCTACGTCCAGTTCGATTCGGAGAAGCTCGCCGCCGGCCCCGCCGATCCGACGCTGTTCGCGTTGTTCGGGCCGGGCTATCTCGCGATCACCTTCGACCTCGCCAGCACCGGCGAGCGATATCAGGGCATCGTGCCGCTCGACGGCGATACCCTCGCCGAGGCGGCGCAAAGCTACTTCTACCAGTCCGAGCAGATTCCGACGCTGGTGCGGGTCGGCCTGCAAAAGGCGGCGGACGGCACATGCGTCGCCGGCGGGCTGCTGCTCCAGCATCTGCCTGAGGGGGAGGAGGGGCGCGAACGGCTGCATACCAAGCTCGATCATCCCGAGTGGGAGCATGTCGAGGCGCTGGGCCGGACGATCGCGGTCGAGGAACTCGCCGACGCCACGCTGCCGTTCGAGACGCTCATCTGGCGGCTGTTCAACGAGGAAAGCGAGGTGCGCGTGCTGGAGGGGCAGGGCGTCACGCGCGGCTGCCGCTGCACGCTGGAGCATATCCGCTCCGTGCTGGCGCGCTTCCCCTTGGAACAGCGGCTGGAGATGGCCGATGCGGACGGCGTGATCGCGGTCGACTGCGCCTTCTGCTCGACGGTGTTCCCGATGAAGGCCGACGAACTGGCGTAATCGTCCCCCCGCCGCGTCGAACAGGAACGACCGGCGTTTCTGCCTAACTCTTCATTAACCTTTATCTCCCATAAGGAAGCCATGCTGTTTCGGCGGCATGCTCTCTCCCCCGCCCGGACGACGGGCATCCTGCGGGTCGCCGAATACGGCGACCCGTTCTTTTTTGGTCCTGTCGCGCATCGACGGCGGTTGCACTCCGCAGGGGCAGGGCCTAGCTCGCCCGCATCATGACCAGTCCTACTCCTGCGGTCGCGCTCGTTTCGGGCGGGCTCGACTCCCTGGTTTCCGCCGCTCTTGCGCGTGAGGCCGGGCATCCGCTGCTGGCGCTGTCGATCGACTATAATCAGCGGCATCAGGTCGAACTGGCGGCGGCGCGCCGCATCGCGCGCGCGCTCGGCGCGGTCCGGCACGTCGTCCTGCCGATCGACCTGTCGGCGTTCGGCGGTTCGGCGCTGACCGACGAATCGATCGCGGTGCCCAAGGAAGGCGTCGGCGACGCGATCCCCGTCACCTATGTGCCGGCACGCAACACGATCTTTCTCAGCCTCGCCTTGGGCTGGGCGGAGGCGGCCGGTGCGCGCGACGTGTTTCTGGGCGTCAATGCGCTCGATTATTCGGGCTATCCCGACTGCCGCCCGGAGTTCATTTCGGCGTTCGAACATCTGGCCGAACTGGCGACCAAGGCGGGCGTCGAAGGCGCGCCGTTCCGGTTTCACGCGCCGCTTCAGCACATGACCAAGGCGGATATCGTGCGTGAGGGCGCACGGCTGGGGCTGGACATGGGGATGAGCTGGTCATGCTACGATCCCGCGCCGGGCGCGAAGCATTGCGGCCTGTGCGACAGCTGCCGGTTGCGTCACAAGGGATTCGAGGAAGCGGGAATCGCGGACCCGACCGATTATGCGGTGATCCCGCCGCTGTCATGAGCCGCGCGTCGTGAGCTACGCCGTCAAGGAAATGTTCCTGACCCTTCAGGGGGAAGGTGTGCAGGCCGGTCGGCGCGCGGTGTTCGTGCGCTTCGCCGGCTGCAACCTGTGGTCGGGGCGCGAGCAGGACCGCGCAGCCGCCGTCTGCCGCTTCTGCGACACCGATTTCGTCGGGACGGACGGGCTGGGCGGTGGCAAGTTCGCCGACGCGGCGGCGCTGGTCGCCGCGGTGGAGGGCTTTTGGGGCGGGGGGGACGCGCGACGCTTCGTGGTGCTGACCGGCGGTGAGCCGATGCTCCAGATCGACGACGCGCTGGTCGATGCCCTGCACGGCGCCGGGTTCGAGATCGCGATCGAGAGCAACGGCACGCTCGCGGTGCATCCCGGCATCGACTGGGTGTGCATCAGTCCCAAGGCCGGCAGCGAGACGGTGCAGCGGCGCGGCGACGAATTGAAGCTGGTGTGGCCGCAGGCCGGCAGCGATATCGAGGCGATCGAGCGCTGGGACTTCGCGCACTTCCTTCTCCAGCCGCTCGACGACGCGAAGGGGCAGGAGAATGTCGCGGCGGCGATGGCCGTGGTGATGGAGCGGCCGCGCTGGCGCCTGTCGCTTCAGACCCACAAGCTGCTCGGCCTGCGCTGATCGCGGGCGGGGGCGTCCGGCCGGGCGCCCCCGTCGGCCGGATCAGCGCGCCGCGTAGGTGACGGCTCCGAACGGCTCGCCGCACTTCTTCACGACGAACGCGTCCTTCTTCCAGCACGCCTTGTCGAAACGCGGCAGGAACGCCGGCGGCAGGCGGACCTCCCAGCGCGGGAATTGCTGCTCGCCCCATGGGGTCAGGCTGTTGCGGACTTCGCGCATCCGGCCGAGCGCGATCTCGCCGAACGAGCCGCGCGGTGCATACAGCGCATCGCGCCCGATGCTCGACGTGGTGGTGCAAAAACCATATTGCGCCGCCACGGTCGCAAATCCCGAATAGGTGCGCGTGCCGAACTGGTCGAGCGCGTTCTGCCCGTCCTTTTTGGTCTTGGCGACCCGCTCGAAATACTTGCCGAGCATCGCATAGGAGCTGGCCAGCTCCTGCTTGTGATCTGCCAGAATGGCGTTGTAATTCTGCACGGTCAGCAGCGACGGCTCGAACTGGCATTGCAGCGCTGCGACGTTCAGCGCGGCCCGCATGTTCCACACCATCGCCGCGCGCAGTTCCTCGGGCGTCGCGCCGGGCAGCATCTGGCCGATCCCGGGTTCGTCGCCCCGCACACGCTCCCCGCGCAGATCCTTGCTCTTGAAAAAGAATTGTGCCGTGGCGGGCGTCGCGATCAGCACACCCGCCGCCAGCGCCGCCACGGCACCGGCGATCCCCACCTTTTGCATTCCGAACACTCCTCGCGCGCGGCCGCGACCGCATGACTGTCTTTACGGCAAATCATCAGCCGGGCCCAAGCGCAATCTGCCGCGTATCGGATTCGGTTCGGCGCAAATCAGTTGCCTCGGCGCATAGTTGTTCGGGTGGCGTAACGGTCGTTACGGCGTGCGGATCAAAAGAAAGGCCGCCCGGTTGCCCGGACGGCCCTTCGGATACAATCGCCGGTGCGGCAGATTACATCGCGTTCGACATGCCGCCCATGTTCGACATCATCATGTCGTTGCCCATGGTGTCGTTGGCCATCGCGCCGCCGTTCATCGCGCCGTCGACGGCGGTCATGTTGTCGGTCATGGTGTCCATGCCCTCGGTGGCGTTCATGTCGGTGACCATGGTGTTGTCGACGTTCTCGGTCTTCGAGCCGCAAGCCGAAACCGCGAGGGCGGCGGCCGCGAGCGCCGAACCGGTCAGAACCTTGGTGATGACTGCACGCATGAAATTGCTCCCTAGACTGTGGATTTGGCGACCGACCGGCCGTTTTTTTGTTCCCAAACCGACGTGGACATTAATCGTAGATGACCGGCCCCTCAAGTCTCGTTTTCGCCAGCACAAATCAGGCTTTGGAGGAAGGCCTCGGCGGTGAACGCCAGAGCCGCGTCGAAAGTTGCAGTGTCGTGAACCATGCCCAGCGCCGCGGCGCTGGTCACCGGAAACTCGGCCAGTCCGCACGGGACGATCCCGGTGAAGTGCAGGAGATCGGGAGAAAGATTGACCGAGAAGCCGTGCAGCGTCACCCAGCGGCGGACACGGATGCCGATCGCGCCGATCTTCGCCTCCGCACCGCTCGCATCGTGGGTCCAGATGCCGATCCGCCCTTCGGCGCGAAACGCCGTGATCCCCAGTCGCGCCAGCGCGGCGATCACCCAGCCCTCCACCGCATGGACGAAGCAGCGCACGTCGCGTCCGCGCCGGTTCAGGTCGAGCACCAGATAGCCGACGCGCTGGCCCGGCCCGTGATAGGTATAGCGTCCTCCGCGCCCGGCCGGCACGACCGGGAAGCGCGGATCGACCAGCTCGCGCGGGTCGGCGCTCGTGCCGGCGGTGTAGACGGGCGGATGTTCCAGCAGCCAGATCAGCTCGCGCGCGGTGCCGGCCGCGACCGCTGCGGCGCGCGCCTCCATCTCGGCCAGCGCGACCTGATAGTCGGTCAGCCCCGGCGATACCCGCCACTCGATCCCGTCCGGTCCGGGGGCGGGCTGTTCGATCATGTGTTCCACGTCGCGACAGATGCGGTGGCGCTCGCGGCTTGGCAAGCGGCGCGGCCATTGCCAGTGGCAGGCGCACCGCCTAGGCCGCAGGCATCACGAGCGCGAACCGAGAGGCGATGATGGTCAGGATCGGCGATATCTGGGATCGGACGGTGGACGTCCTGCGCGGACGCGCCGGTATCCTCGCCACGATCGCCGCGCTCACCATCGTCCTGCCGGCCGTCGTCGGCACGGCGGTGCGGCTGCTGGTCGCGACCCGCGACCCGTGGCTGGTGCTGGTGCCGGCCGTGTCGCTGGCGAGCGTCGTCCTGATGATCCTCGGCGTTCTGGCGATGACCGCCGTGGCCAGCGATCCGGCGGTCGATCGCGCCGGCGCGTTCAGGATCGCCGTCCAGCGGCTGCTGCCGGCGCTCGGGATCGTCGTGGCGCTGATGGTGATCGCGGGCGTGCTGTTGACGCCGGCGGTCGTGCTGATGGCGCTGGCGGGGGTCAGCGTGAACAAGGCCGGCGGTGTGGTGGTGCCGGCGGTCGGCACCGGGCTGACCGCGGCGGCGGCACTCGCGTTCCTGGCCACGGTCGCGCTGGGATTGTGGGTGAGCGCGCGGATCGTGCCGCTGTTCGGCATCGTCGTGAACGAACGGTGCGGACTGGGGGCGTTGCGCCGCAGCTTCGCGCTGTCGCGTGGCGCGACGCTGCGGCTGATCGGCGTGCTGCTCCTCTATGTCGTCGTGGCATTCGTCGTCGCGCTTGCCGCCACATCGGTGGTCGGCGTTGTCGCGGGACTGACGCTGGGGCGGGAGTCCGTGGTCGCGGCGCTGATCATCGCGACGGTCAGCGCGATCGTCTCGGCGCTGACCACGGTCGTGCAGTCGGTGTTCTACGCCCGCTTCTACGTCGCGGCGGTGGAGCGCGAGCAACGGATGGCGCCGCTGGTATGACGATCGGGTTCGCGGGACTTCTGTCGGTGGCGTGGCGGCTGTTGCGGCGCGATGCCGCGCTGCTGTTGCCGATCGTCGGGACGTTCGTCTTCCTGCCAGGCTTCGCGGCATTGTTGCTGTGCGATCCCGTGCCCCCGCTGCCCCCGTCGCCGCGCGACGAGATCGTGATGGAGGCGTGGATGCAGGCGGTGACGATCTGGGGACAGGGCAACGGGGTCTGGTTCCTGCTGGCCGAGCTGGTCGCCGCCTTCGGGCTGGCGGCGATCGCGCTGCTGCTGCTCGATCCGGATCGGGTGACGGTCGGACAGGCGCTGGGACAGGCGATGGTGCGGCTGGTCGCCTTCGTCATGGCATCGGTCGCGATCGCGGTGCCGGTCGCGATGGGGCTGTGGCTGCTGGTGCTGCCGGGGCTGTACCTTCAGGCGCGGCTGATCGTCGCGGTGCCCGCCATGGCGCGGCATCCGGCGCTGCGCCCGCTGGCCGCGCTGCGACTGAGCTGGAAGATGACGAAGGGGCTGGACCGCGCGCTGACCGGTGCGCTGGTCGCGCTGTTCCTCGCGCAATGGATGGCGGTGTCGCCGCTGCTGCTGGCGGACGAGGCGTTGCGCCTGCCCGCCAGTGCCAATCCGCTCGCGCTCGCGCTCGTGGATGCGCTGATCGCGGGGATCGGCGCAGCTTATGCGCTTTCGACGCTGCTGCTCGGCGTCGTCGCCTACCGGGTGCGCGCCAGCAAGGGGACGTGAGGCGCCGCGTCGGCGGGCAGCAGGCCGGTCACGCGCGGATCGACGAACGTCTCGACGGTGCGCCCGGTGGGGACGAAACCCTGCGCGCGATAGAAGCCCAGCGCGCGGGGATGGTCGAGGGTGCAGGTGTGAAGCCACACCCGCGTCACCCCGGCGCGCCACGCCAGCATCAATGCCTGCGCCATCAGCCAGCGTCCCAGGCCGCGTCCGGCCAGTTCGGGTATCAGCGCGAAATAGCCGATCTCGCACGCGCCATCGGTGCGCAGGTCGAGTTCCAGCATGCCCACCTCGATGCCGGCGCGATCCAGCACCGCATAGACCTCGACACGCGGATCATGGATGATCGCGGTGAGCGCGGCATCGTCCATCACCAGTCGCGAGAACCACAGCCACGGCGCCCCGACCCGCCGGAACAGCGCCCGGTACTTGTCCAGCGCGGGACCATCCCAGCGCACCAGCCGCAACGGCGCATCCGGTAAAGCGCGGGCACGCGGCCGCTCGGTCATCTCCAGCGTGGTGACGATCGTCGCGACCTGATCGTCGGGAACGCGCGTCAGTCCGCCGGCCGTCACTCCCATGTCGCCACCGGCGGCAGGCTCATCAGGATCGCGTCGATGTTCCCGCCGGTCTTCAGGCCGAACAGCGTCCCGCGATCGTAGACGAGGTTGAACTCGGCGTAGCGCCCCCGCCACGCGCGCTGCTGCGCGACATCCGCATCGGTGAACGGCATCGCCATGCGCCGCCGCACGATCCGGGGGTAGACGTCCAGGAACGCGCGCCCGACATCCTGCGTGAACGCGAAACTGGCGGCGAAATCGCCCTCCAGATGGTCATAGAAGATGCCGCCCACGCCGCGATGGACCTGTCGGTGCGGGATGTAGAAATACTCGTCCGCCCACTTCTTGAATCGCGGATAATGATCCGGGTCGTGGGCGTCGCACGCACGCCGCAGCGTGGCGTGAAAATCCTCGGTATCCTCGGCGATCGGCAATGGCGGGTTCAGGTCCGCGCCGCCGCCGAACCAGCGCCGGGTCGTGACCAGGAAGCGCGTGTTCATGTGCACGGCCGGAACATGCGGATTCGCCATGTGCGCGACCAGGCTGATCCCGGTCGCGAAGAAGCGGGGATCCTCGCCCGCGCCGTGGATGGTCCGCGCGAAATCGCCCTCGAAGGTGCCGCCGACGGTCGAGACGTTGACGCCGACCTTCTCGAACACACGCCCCTTCATCACGCCGCGCACGCCGCCGCCGCCCGGCGATCCGCCCGGATCGGTGCGATCCCAGGGGACATAGTCGAATCGCGCGTCGGATCCCGCCTCGCGCTCGATCGCCTCGAACTCGGCGCAGATCCGGTCGCGCAATTCCTCGAACCACTGACGGGCGGCGGCCTGTTCGGTATCCAGCGTTATCATGGTGGCGGTTCCTAGCCCGTCGCGCGCCGCTGGCCAAGGCGGGGGCGGACTGGCACAGATCGGGGCCATGAGTGCGAAATCCTTCTGGCGGGGCATCCGCGTCTCGCTCGTCAGTTCGGCGTTCGTCTGCGCCGCGGTCGGCGCGGCGGGCTATTTCGATCGCGATCCCGTCCACGTCTATCCCGCGCGGTCACCGGCAAGGCCGATCGCGGTCGTCAACATCTCGGGCGACATGGGCCTGCGCTTCCTGATGGGCGCATCGACCTCGCGCGGATTGACCGAGCATCACATCCCGGTCGTCGGCATCTCGACCCCGGCGGTGTTCCGCACGAAGCGGACGCGGGCCGAGGTCGACGCCTTCATGGCGCAGGCGGTGCGCACCGCGATCGCGCGTACCGGGCGCGACCGGATCGTGGTGATGGGGCAGTCCTATGGCGCGGACATCGTCCAGACCGGGCTGGCGAACCTGCCCGCCGAGCTCCGGCGGCACGTCGCCGCGATCGTCCTCGTGCTGCCCGGCGACAGCGTGTACTTCCGCGCCGACCCGACCGGCTGGGCCTATCACGGCACCCCCGACAGCGTGGCGAAGGATACCGCGGACACGCTCACCTGGGCACCGCTGACCTGCATCCAGGGGGCGGAGGAGGACGACAGCCTGTGCCCGCAACTCCGCGTGCCGGGCGCGACCGTGATCGCGATGCCGGGCGGGCACAATATCCATCACGACGAGGCGGGGTTGCTCCGCCATGTCCTGACCGCGATCGCCAAGGTCACGCCGAAGGATGCGGGGGCGGATCAGTCGGCCACCCGTCCGTCTGCCGCAGTGCCTCGCTGACCAGCATCGCGCCGGCCACCGCGACGTTGAGCGAGCGCATCGCCGGCCGCATCGGCACCCGCACGCGCAGGTCGGCGCGATCATGGACGTGATCGGGAACGCCCGCGCCCTCGCTGCCGAGCAGCAGCACGTCGCCCCGCTCGAACCGCGCCTCGGGCAGCGGCACCGCGCCCTTGGTGGTGGCGAGCACGATCCGGCCCGTCACTCCGGACAGGAACGCGTCCCAGTCGACGTGGCGGCGCACCTCGACATGGCCGGCATAGTCCATGCCCGATCGGGCGAGCGCGCGGTCGCTCCACGCGAATCCCATCGGCTCGATCAGGTCGATGCCGACATTCAGGCACGCGCCGAGCCGGAGCAGCGTGCCGACATTGCCCGCAATGTCGGGCTGGAAGAGCGCGATCCGCATGGCGGCGTCCTCTACGCCCGCAAAATGCTGTTGGCAAAGCGGCGGAGGCATGGCTATCAGGGCCGGAAAGGTCGCCGTGGGGACGGGCAGGCCGCTGGCGGGGAGCATCTGTGTCGCACGCGGCATCGGCCCACCCGCCGGACAGACGAACGGGCAGAGGTTGAACGCGAATGGCGATGGCAGAGCAGGAAATCCCCTTGGGTGAAGATCCCGCGCCTTACCATGAGGAGGCGCACGATCCGCGCCGCCGCGACTTCATCAATATCGCCGCGGTGTCCTTTGCCGGTGTCGGCGCGGTCGCGATCGTCCTGCCGCTCATCAACCAGATGAACCCCTCCGCCGACGTGCTGGCGCTGTCGACGACCGAGATCGACATTTCGAAGATCGCACCCGGCCAGGCGATCAAGGCCAGCTTCCGCAAGCAGCCGCTGTTCGTCCGCAATCTGACGCCGAAGGAAATCGCCGAGGCCGATGCGGTGCCGCTCGGCGACCTGCGCGATCCGCAGACGCTGGAGGAGCGCACGAAGGCCGGCAAGAAGAACTGGCTGATCACGCTGGGCGTCTGCACCCACCTCGGCTGCGTGCCGCTGGGCGCGGGCGAAGGCGAGAACAAGGGACCGTTCGGCGGCTACTTCTGCCCGTGCCACGGCTCGGCCTATGACACCGCGGCCCGCATCCGGCAGGGACCGGCGCCAAAGAACCTGACGGTGCCCGATTACACGTTCAATTCCGACACCGTCGTGACGGTCGGCTGAGGGGAGATAGAGAAATGAGCTTTCCCTGGGCCAAGCATTACGAGCCGAAGCAGCCGCTGATGCGGTGGATGGACGAGAAGCTGCCGCTGCCGCGGCTCGTCTACAACGCGATCGGCGCGGGCTATCCGGTGCCGCGCAACCTCAACTATTTCTGGAACTTCGGCGTGCTCGCCGGGCTGGCGCTGGTCGTCCAGATCGTGACGGGCGTGGTGCTGGCGATGCATTATGCCGCCAATGCCGGGGTCGCCTTCGGCTCGGTCGAGAGCATCATGCGCGACGTCAACGCGGGCTGGTTCCTGCGCTATGCGCATGCCAACGGCGCGTCGATGTTCCTCGCGGTCGTCTACATCCACATCGGGCGCGGGCTTTATTACGGGTCGTACAAGGCACCGCGCGAAATGGTGTGGCTGCTGGGTGTCGTGATCTTCCTGCTGATGATGGCGACCGCGTTCATGGGCTATGTCCTGCCATGGGGGCAGATGAGCTTCTGGGGTGCGCAGGTCATCACCGGCTTCTTCTCGGCGATCCCGCTGGTCGGCGAGACGATCCGCGTGTGGCTGCTGGGCGGGTTCGCGCCGGACAATGCCGCGCTGAACCGCTTCTTCTCGCTCCACTATCTGCTGCCGTTCGTGATCGCGGGCGTCATCATCCTGCACATCTGGGCGCTGCACATTCCGGGGTCGAACAATCCGACCGGCGTCGACGTGAAGGGTGAGCAGGACACGGTGCCGTTCCACCCCTATTACACCGCGAAGGACGGCGTCGGCGTCGGCGCGTTCTTCCTGGTGTTCGCGTTCTTCGTGTTCTTCTCGCCCAATCTGCTGGGCCACCCGGACAATTACATCGAGGCGAACCCGCTCTCGACGCCCGCGCATATCGTGCCGGAATGGTACTTCCTGCCGTTCTACGCGATCCTGAAGAGCTTCACCGCCGACTTCATCCTGCCGGCCAAGCTGTGGGGCGTGCTGGCGATGTTCGGCTCGATCCTGCTGCTGTTCTTCCTGCCGTGGCTCGATTCCTCGCCGGTCCGCTCGGCCAATTACCGCCCGACCTATCGCTGGTTCCTGGCGGTGCTGCTGATCGACGTGCTCGTGCTGGGCTATGTCGGCGGGGCGGAGGCGACCGCGCGTAACGTGATGATGGGGCAGATCGCGGCGGGTTATTATTTCGCGCACTTCCTCATCATCCTGCCGCTGGTGTCGGCGGCCGAGCGTCCGCGCCCGCTGCCGAACTCGATCACCGAGGCGGTGCTGGCCAAGCACGGCGGCACCAGCCCCGCGCAGACCGCGATGGCGAGCTGAGAACAGAGACGAAGAGGGGATTCGACAGGTCATGGTTCGTCTCATTTCACTGCTGGTCGGTGCGGGGTTCGTCTTCGTGCTCGCGCTGGCGCTGTTCTTCACCGCCAAGGATGCGATCCAGAACCCGGCACCGCACACTGCGGAACATGCCTTCCACCAGCATCCCGAAAACATTCACCTGTCCTCGGCGGGCTTCTTCGGGAAGTTCGATCGCGAGCAGGTGCAGCGCGGGTTCCAGGTGTACAAGGAGGTCTGCGCCGCCTGTCACTCGCTGAAGTACGTCGCCTTCCGCGACCTGCAGAAGATCGGCTATTCGGAGGCCGAGGTGAAGGCGATCGCCAACCAGTGGGTGATCGAACAGCCGAGCGTCAATCCGGAGACGGGTGAAGTGGCGACGCGCAAGAACCTGCCGTCGGATCACTTCCCGTCGCCGTTCGCCAACGAGGTCGCCGCGCGCGCCGCGAACAACAATGCGCTGCCGCCCGACCTGTCGCTGATGACCAAGGCGCGCGAGGACGGCTCGAACTACGTCCATGCGCTGCTGATGGGGTACCGCGACCAGCCGGCCGAGCTGCTGCGCGAGTTCCCGGATGCGAAGACGCCGGACGGGCTGCACTACAATCCCTATTTCGCGAACCTCAATATCGCGATGCCGCCGCCGATCACGTCGGACGGACAGGTGACGTACACGGACGGGACGAAGGCGACGAAGGACCAGATGGCGCGCGACGTCGCCGCCTTCCTGACCTGGACCGCAGAGCCCAATCTGGAAGCGCGTCACGCGGCGGGTGTCGCGGCGATCATCTTCCTGCTGATCTTCGTGTATCTGACCTGGGGCGCGTATCAGAACGTCTGGCGCAACGTGAAGCACTGACCCGGGGGGCCGGGCGGTGCGTCGGCGCCGCGCGGACTCGCCATGTCCGACGACGTGGCCTTACGCATGACGAAGCGGCGACCGGGCACTCCCCCGGTCGCCGTTTTCGTGTAGGTCAGCCGGCATGAACGACGATCTCAAGGCGCTGATCCGCACCATTCCCGACTTCCCCAAGCCGGGTATCCAGTTTCGCGACATCACGACATTGCTGCTGTCGCCGACCGGGCTGGCGACGACCATCGAGCGGATGGCGGCGGCGGTCGACGGGCCGGTCGATCTGGTCGCCGGGGTCGAGGCGCGCGGCTTCCTGTTCGCCGCCGCGCTGGCGGTACCGCTGAACGCGGGCGTGCTGCTGATCCGCAAGGACGGCAAGCTGCCCGGCGCCACGATCGCCGAGGATTATGCCCTGGAATATGGGCAGGATCGGATCGCGATCCACGCCGACGCCTGCGCGCCCGGCGCGCGCGTGCTGCTGGTCGACGATCTGATCGCGACCGGCGGCACGGCGCGGGCGGCGGTACGGCTGTTGCGGAAGGCGGGCGCCAGCGTCACCCAGGCACAGTTCGTGGTCGATCTGCCCGACCTGGGCGGCGCCGACCTGCTGCGCGGCGAGGGGCTGTCGGTATCGTCGCTGGTGGCCTTCCCGGGGCATTAGGATCGACAACCCGCGGCGCCGACGCCGAGATGTTCGCGCAGAGGCGCAGAGGCGCAGAGGCGCAGAGGGGCGGAGGTAGACGGAGCGCGGCGACGCCCGCTTTTCGGACGCGACCGAAACAGGCACTGCCGCCATCGCGGCGATCGCACCATCTCTGCGTCTCCGCGTCCCTGCGCGAGAAAACATCGCTCGCGCTCGCTCGCGCTCGCCCGGAACCTCGCCCCCATGACGACGTTCGTCATGGATCAGCGGCGCGTACCGCCGCTTCCTTCCGTGTCCGGGAGACTTTCCATGTTCGTTCATCGCATGACGCTGGCCGCGCTGTTGGGCGGCCTGTTGCTCGGCACGTCGGCGTGCACCGGCGGCTATGGCTATAGCGGCGTGTCGGTCGGGGCCGGCAGCGGCTTCTACGACGATCCCTATTATGCCGCCGGCTACGCGCCCGGCTATTATGGCTGGTACGACAATTATTATTATCCGGGCACCGGTGCCTATGTGTACGACCGCTATCGCCGCGCCTATCCGTGGAACGACGGTCAGCGGCGCTACTGGCAGCAACGCCGCAACGGCTATGCCGACCGCGACGTGCGCGCGAACTGGCGCGACTTCGGCCGCGACGTCCGGCGCGAGCGGCGTGACTATCGTGGCGACATCCGCGTGGATCGTCAGGCGTTGCGTGACGGGCGGATCACGCGCGAGCAGTTCCGGGCGGAGCGACGCGACGCGCGCCGGGAGTATCGGCAGGACGTCCGCCGCGACTATCGCGACCTGCGTCGTGCGAACCGCGCGCAGGGGGCCCGGACCCCGCGCCCGGACGGCGCCTTCCGCCCGCGTCCCCGTCGCTGAAGGCGCGGTCCGCCTCTGGCCGCGCCGGCCGGTCTGTGTCACACCGGCTCCATGTACCGCGCCAGTGCCTCCGATCGTCGTATCGCCGCGCGATGAGCGAGCCGCCCGAACAACTGACGCTGGCGCTCGACGGCTGGGAAGGGCCGCTCGACCTGTTGCTGTCGCTGGCGCGCGCGCAGAAGGTCGACTTGCGCGAGATCTCGATCCTCCAACTGGTCGAGCAATATCTCGACTATGTCGAACAGGCGCGACGGCTCCGGCTCGAACTGGCGGCCGATTATCTGGTGATGGCGGCATGGCTGGCCTATCTGAAATCGGCCCTGCTGCTGCCGCGAGCGACGCAGGAGGTGGGCGACACCGATCCCGACGAACTCGCGTTGCGCCTGCAATTGCGGCTCGAGCGGCTGGATGCGATGCGCGACGCGGGTGCCCGCCTGATGGCGCGGGACCGGGTCGGTCGCGACGTGTTCCGACGCGGCGCTCCGGAGGGGTTGCAGGTGGTGCGCAGGTCGTTCTGGGATGTGGAATATTACGATCTGCTCGCCGCCTACGGCAGGGTCAGCGCGCGGTCGCGGCCCGTGCTGCATGTCGTGCGCGAGCGCGAGGTCATGACGCTGGAGGCGGCGCTGGCGCGGGTCGCCGGGTTGGTGGGCAGCGCGATCGACTGGCGCGATATCCAGGCCTTCCTGCCCGACGTGACCAGCGCGGCATTGCGCCGCTCCGCGCTGGCGTCCAGCTTTCTCGCGGCGCTCGAACTCGCGCGGCAGGGGCGTGTGGAGCTGCATCAGGAACGTTCCTTCGCGCCGCTCTATCTGCGACGGCCGGCAACGGGATGAGCGACGCGTTCGATCGCGCCGTGGAGGCCGTGGTCTTCGCCTCGCCGGAGCCGCTGACCGTGGAGGCGATACGCGCACACGCCGGGGAGGGCGACGTGCGCGGTGCGCTGGCGCGGCTGGTGACGCGGTATCGCGGGCGTGGGATCGAACTGGTCGAGCGCGGCGGGCGCTGGCATTTCCAGACCGCCGCCGATCTGGCGCATCTGCTGCGGCGCGGCCGCGACGAAATCCGCAAGCTCAGCCGCGCGGGGATCGAGACGCTGGCGATCATCGCCTATCACGAGCCGGTCACGCGTGCCGAGATCGAGGCGATCCGCGGCGTGCAGACCGCGCGCGGGACGCTCGACGTGCTGATGGAGGCGGGCTGGGTGCGACCGGCCGGGCGGCGCGAGGTGCCGGGCCGCCCGCTGACATTTGCGACGACCCCCGAATTTCTGTCACATTTCGGGCTCAATAGCCGGCGCGACCTTCCCGGGATCGACGACCTGCGTGCCGCGGGCCTGCTCGATCCGGTCGATCTGGCCTTCGACCAACTCGCGGTGGAAAACCTCGGCGAGGAAGACTAGATACCGTTACATCTTAGGAGATTTCGTCATGGGCAGCTTCAGCCTTCCGCATATCCTCATCCTCGCGGTGGTCGCGATCCTGCTGCTGGGTGGCGGGCGCTTTTCGAACCTGATGGGCGACGTCGCCAAGGGCGTGAAAAATTTCAAGAAGGGCATGGCCGAGGATGATGAGGACGATGCCCGTCCCAAGGCGCGTATCGAGGCGAAGAGCCACGCCGAGCCGGCGTTCGATCGTGATGCGGATCGCGTGCACGAGGAACGTCGCTGATTCTCCGTCATCTGACCGGCCGACGCTGAATGTTCGATATCGCTCCGTCCGAATTCCTGCTGGTGGCGTTCGTCGCGCTGGTGGTGATCGGCCCCAAGGACTTGCCCAAGGCGATGCGCGTCCTGGGCTATTGGGTGGGCCGTGCGCGCGCGGTCGGCCGCCAGTTCCGTTCCGGTTTCGACGAGATGGTCCGCGAGGCCGAGCTCGAGGAAATGGAGAAGAAGTGGAAGGCGGAGAACGAGCGGATCATGCGCGAGCATCCGTTCGTCCCGTCGCCGCCGCCCGGATCCGACCTGCCGCCGCCGCCTGCGCCACCCGCGCTGACCGATGGCACGCAGGCGCCGGTGATGGTCGAAAAGCCGCAGGTCGTGGCGGCCGATGCGCCGCCCGCGCCCTTGCCCCCCGCTGACAACAAGGCCCCTTCGTGAGCGAAATCGTCGACGAACTGGAAGATTCGCGCGCGCCGTTGCTCGACCATCTGCTCGAATTGCGCCGCCGGCTGCTATATTGCATCGCCGCGATCCTGGTGGCGTTCTTCGTCTGCTGGTATTTCGCGGAGGACATCTTCGCCTTCCTGGTCCAGCCGCTGCTTCATGCCGGCCAGAAGACCGTCATCTACACCCAGGTGTTCGAGGCGTTCTTCGTCCAGGTGAAGGTCGCCTTCTTCTCGGCGATGATGATCTCGTTTCCCGTAATCGCGAACCAGCTCTGGCAATTCGTCGCGCCCGGCCTGTACCGCAAGGAACGGCGCGCGCTGCTGCCGTTCCTGCTCGCCACCCCGGTGCTGTTCCTGATGGGCGCCTCGATGGCGTATTTCATCGCGATCCCGATGGCGCTGCACTTCCTGCTCGGCTATTCCGGGATGATCGGCGGCGTGCAGCAACAGGCGCTGCCGGCGATCGGCAATTATCTCAGCTTCGTCATGCAGTTCCTGTTCGGGTTCGGCGCGGCGTTCCTGCTGCCGGTGCTGCTGATGCTGCTGGAGCGCGGCGGGATCGTCACCCGCAAGCAGTTGATCGGCGCGCGCCGCTACGCGATCGTCGGCGCCTTCGCGATCGCGGCGGTGCTGACCCCGCCCGACGTCGGATCGCAGTTGCTGCTCGCGATCCCGCTGGTGATTCTGTACGAGGCGGCGATCATCGGGATCTGGTTTACCGAGCGGCGCCGGTCGCGCGAAGAGGTGGCGACCGACAGCGAGTAGCGCAGGAAAAAGGGCGGCCCGCCAGCGCGGACCGCCCTTTTTGCCGTTTGCGAGACGCGGCTTACTTGTGCTTGTCGGCTGCTCCGGCGACCGCGTCGCCGGCCGACGACACGTCCTTGCCGACACCGCTTACCGTATTGCATGCCGACACCAGCACGGCACCGGCCAGGACCATGGCGGTCATCATCTTACGCATCGAACCCGTCTCCCTTCACATGACGCCACGACAATGCGCAGGAACATAGCTTCGTTCCGCGACCACGGTGCAGGAAGGTTCGGAAAAAAAGTAAGGCCCGAAAGCGTCACCGGGGGGGGGAGGGGTGGACGCTTCCGGGCCTGTGTCTTGGACAGCGAAAGCGGGGGGGCATATAGTCGCTGTCCGCAATGCTGAACGGCGACATGGACGCGAGGTTCCGGCCCGCGCCGCTTTTTTTCACCGGTTCCGGTCACTCGCGACCGGTGACGGCGATCGCGATCTCGTACGCGCCGGTCAGCGGATCATGCTGCAACGTGGAACGCAGCTGCCGGGTCAGTCCTTCGATCACCCGGCCATAGCGGTGTTGCAGCCCTTCGCGCAGATGATCCGTATCGACCAGCGCCCGCGATGACAGCCGCAGGACGGCGCGCTGCGGATCGGAAACCGGCTTCAGCGAGATGCGCACCTGCGTTTCCGGGCCACAGGTCATCGCCAGCTCGACCAGTTCCGTCACCAGAAAGGCGACGGCGACCGCCACGTCCTGCGTGACGTAGAAGGGTTCGATGTCCAGAACGATCCCGACGCGCGAGCCTTCCGGCGCGGTGGCGCGGATGCTCGACGCCAGTTCGCCCAGCACGGCGCGCAGCCCGACGCCGCGATTCTCTTCCATCTCGGCGTAATGATAACGATGCACGACCGCGAGCGCGTCGACGCGGCGCTGGATCGAGGCATAGGCCTGCGTCGCCTCGATGCTCCGCGCGCCACGCGCGTGGAAGTTGATCAGGCTGGAGATGACCTGAAGGTTGTTCTTGACCCGGTGGTGGACCTCGCGCGTCAGCTTCGTCTGCCGCATCAATCCCTCGGCCAGCCCGGCTTCGTGGATGGCGACCGTACGGCTGAGCGCGCGGAACGTATCGCCCAGGTCGCGGATCTCCTGCGCCGGCATCGCGCGCAGCAGCGTGGGGTCGGGCTCGTCGCCCGGCGCATAGGCCGCGATACTGCCGCGCAGCGCGCGCAACGGCGCGATCAGCAGCCGGTCGACCACGAACCAGCTGATCGCCGACGCGGCCGCCCACATCAGCAGCGGCAAGGTGAGCGCGATCAGCAACGGCGAGCCGATCGGCGCGCTGCGCACCTGCATGTCCAGCATCAGCCCGCCCACGCCCAGGTCGCTGCGGATATTCTCGCGCCGCTCCAGGGCACTCTGCCGGTCGAGCGAATCGAGCTGGAGGCGATCGTCGCCGAGCGTGAGCGTCAGGCCGTAGTCCGGCGCGAAGCCGCTCGGCCGGCTGATCTGCTGGAGGAAGGCGGCCGGGAAATAGGCGGCGGCGGTCAGCCCGTCATGACGTCCGGCGACGCGCAGCATCAGGCCGCGGTCCGCGACGATCCGCGCGCTCACGACGTCGCTGGGCGACTGGCGCGCGAACGCGGCGGCGCCCGGGAACGGCTCGCCGCAGATCGCGCGCCCGCGTCGGTCGAGGATGACGAATCCGGTGCCCGCCGCCGATTGCTGCGCGAAGACGCCGCGCGCGCGCGCGCAGCTGGGCGCGTCGCCGCGGTCGGCGGTCAGCGCATCGACCGCGACGCGCAGCGCGGTCATGTCACCGACCAGTTCGATCGTGATCGCGCGGCTCGCTTCGGATGCCGCGACGCGCAGGTGCGAACGAAGCTCGGTATCGGCGATCTGGGTGACGCGCAGCGTCGCGAAGATCGCGATCAGCGCGAGCGGGAGCAGCGCGATGCTGAGGATGAGGAACAGCTTGGCACCGGTGGGCCAGCGCGAAAAAAGATCAGGACGCCCCACGGCCGGCCGTGGGGCGTCGCTGGCGGAAGGTGCCGCCACGTCGCGTCAGTCGAGTTTGCCGAGCAGCGACATCAGATCGTCCGGCACCGCCTCTTCGACGGTCTTTTGGTAGACGGAACGGAGCGCTGACCCCATGTCGCGATTCTTCGACTGCGCGGCAGTGCCCTTTTTCGGCTTTTCCGGCGCTTCCTTTTCCGACGTCAACGTAAACCCCCCAAGACTACCCGACCCTGTGAACCTTGCTGGCGGGCCGAGCGAGCGCGAAGGCCGATCCCCAAGCTGGACGAGAGCGATATGCCCGTTCGGCTCATGAAACCAAAACCGGCGTCGTTGGTTCCCTGCCTGTGCGACGAATTTCGCCGGTCCGGGGGGTATGATCTGCGGCCTGGCTACAGCGTGCACGAATGTTTTGGTTTCAGCGGCGGGCGATTGGTGTCGTGTGCCGCAGGGAGGGCTTTCTAGACATGTCGCTCGGACAACAACTCGCGCCGCATCTTCCGTTTTTGCGTCGCTATGGGCGGGCGCTGACCGGCAGCCAGGCGCAGGGCGACCGCTATGTGCGTGCGACGCTGGAGGCGATCGTCGCGGCGCCGGAGGAGTTTCCGCGCGACGTCGATCCCCGGCTCGGGCTGTATCGCACCTTCCAGGCGATCTGGAATTCGGCCAATTTCGATGAGACCGCCGACGAGGCGCCGGCGGAGGATCAGGAGGCGGTCGCCCGCGCGCGCCTGTCGCGCATGACGCCGCTGTCCCGGCAGGCGCTGCTGCTGACCGCGATGGAGGGCTTCACGCCCGAGGATGCGGCCTATCTGATCGAGGTCGAGCCGGCCGAGGTCGATGCGCTGGTGGCCGAGGCGCTGGCCGAGATCGAGAAGCAGACCCGCGCCCGCGTCCTCATCATCGAGGACGAGCCGATCATCGCCATGGACATCGAATCGATCGTGCGCGACCTGGGTCATGAAGTGACCGGCGTCGCGGTGACCCGTGACGAGGCGGTGGCGCTGGCGATGGAGGACCGTCCCGGTCTGGTGCTGGCCGATATCCAGCTGGCGGACGACAGCTCGGGCATCGACGCGGTGAAGGACATTCTCGCCGAGTTCAACGTCCCGGTGATCTTCATCACTGCCTTCCCGGAACGATTGCTGACCGGCGAACGTCCGGAGCCGACCTTCCTCATCACCAAGCCGTTCCAGCGCTCGACGGTGAAGGCGGCGATCAGCCAGGCGTTGTTCTTCGACGAAAGCACCGTGCCCGCCTGACCGGCGGCATGTTCATGCGTTGCGGGTCCGGTTCGATACGGACCCAAAACGGTCCTTGGGGGTTTAAGCGCTTATGGCAGACGAAAAAGAGCGCATTCACCTCGACACCAACGAGGCGCGTGCCGGCAGCACGCCGGGGGTTACCCGGTATATTCTGGCAGCGTCGTTGCTGCTGGTGATCGCGATTTTCGCGGCCATCCTGTTGTCGTAAGGCGATGATGTTGACGGACGGACTGGCCAAGCGGCCGGACGCTACCTATCTTGACGGCTCGGGCGGGGGCCAGACCGGCCCCGCGCCAGTACAACGGAGCGGCATGACCCAATCCCCCACGCTTGCGGAAGATGCGGCGGCGTCGGCTCCGGTCGAGCATGTCTCGCTCTCCGATCCGGAATTCAAGAAGCAGCTCGCGCTCGTGATCCCGCATCTGCGCGCCTTCGGGCGTTCGCTGTCGGGCAATCGCGATCTCGCCGACGATCTGGTGCAGGAGACGTTGTTGAAGGCATGGGCGGCGCGCAAGCGCTTCCAGGCCGGCACGAACATGCGCGCCTGGACCTTCATCATCCTGCGTAACCTGTTTCTCAGCCAGATGCGCCGCGCGCGCTTCAAGGGCGAATGGGACGATCTCGTCGCGGATCGCGTGCTTGCCGCGCCGGCCAGCCAGGACAAGCATGTCGAACTCGCCGATATGCAGCGCGCGCTCCTGCATCTTCCGCAGCCGCAACGCGAGGCGCTGATCCTCGTCGGCGCGGGCGGCTTCGCCTATGAAGAGGCCGCGGAAATCTGCGGCGTGGCGGTCGGCACGATCAAGAGCCGCGTGGCGCGTGGCCGCGTCGCGCTGGAGGCGTTGATGGCCGGCAGCGCGCTGTCGTCGCGGCGCGATCACGAGGTCGACAGCGAACGCTCGACGCTGGACTCGATCATGAGTGAAGTCGACGAACTCAGCCGCGACCGCGACGCCTGAGCCGTTGTCCGTCCGTCAGGGGCGATATCGCACCTGACGAAGCCGTGCGAGGCATGCCTCGATATCGCCCGGCAGTGCCCCCTGCCGGGCGAACGCTTTTTGCAGCGGTTCGGCGAGCGCATCGGCCGCACGCGGCGCTTGCACCACATAGGCGCCACGCGGCGAAGGGCTGTTGAAGGAAGCATCGTGAACCATGGTGCCGCAACGCCGATTGTTGGCTAAGGTTGCGGCCGCATGACAGATCCGCTTGCCGATGCGCGTGAACGCGCCGCACTTTATGCCCCGTTTCTAAATAGCTTGCTGGCGCGACGCGCGGTGACGACCGCCGCGCTGGCCGAACCGGACCTGTCGGTGGCGCGGCGGTTGCGGCTTGAACGACGCGCGCTGGCACTGGCGGTCGCCGAGGGGGATCTTGCGGGGACGCTCGATCTGACCGCGGTCACGGGCGCACTGACCGATTTCGCCGATGCGGCGCTGGACCGGGCGATCTCGGCGGCGATCGCGGAGCGGACGCCGGAGGCCGAGGCGCGCGGCTTCGCGGCCATCGCACTGGGGAAGCAGGGCAGCCGCGAGCTGAACTATTCGTCGGATATCGACCCGATCCTGATCTACGATCCCGCCACCCTGCCGCATCGGCCGCGCGAGGATGTCGCGGATGCGGCGGTGCGGATCGGGCGGCGCGTGCTGGAACTGCTGCAAGGGCGCGACGCCGACGGCTATGTGCTGCGCGTCGACCTGCGCCTGCGCCCCTCGCCGGAGGCCACGCCGATCGTCATTCCCGTCGATGCCGCGATCGCTTACTATGAATCGCAGGCGCTGCCGTGGGAGCGTGCCGCCTTCATTCGCGCGCGGGCGGCGGCGGGGGATATGGCGCTGGGGCAACGGTTCCTCGACACGATCCGCCCGTTCATCTGGCGGCGCAGCCTGGATTTCGGCGCGGTCGGCGAAATCCTGGATATCACGCGCCGCATTCGCGACCATCATGCGCAGGGGCAGGCTTTCGGTCCCGGCTACGACCTGAAGCGTGGACGCGGCGGCATCCGCGAGATCGAGTTCTTCGCGCAGATCCACCAGCTGATCCACGGCGGTCGCGACCCGGCGTTGCGCGCCCCCGCCACCCGCGACGCGCTGGCGGCGCTGGCGGCGGCGGGGCGGATCGATGCCGACGACGCGCGCGCGCTGAGCGATGCGTATGCGGTGCTGCGGACGATCGAACATCGCGTGCAGATGATCGACGACCGGCAGACGCACACGCTGCCCGAAGGCGAGGCGCTCGACCGGGTCGCGCGACTGCACGGTCTGTCGGACGGGGCGGCGCTTCTGGACCTGCTCGCGCCGCATGTCGCGCGGGTCGGCGCGACGTTCGACAAGCTGGCGCCGCCATCGGTCGAGGCGGTCCCGCACGATGCCGAGCGACTGTCGACCTATCTGGCCTCCGCCGGCTTTGCCGATGTCGAGGATGCCGCCCGCCGCGTCGTGGCGTGGCGCGAGGGGCGCTATCCGGCGCTGCGCAGCGCCGCCGCGCAGGGCGCGCTGGAGGCGGTGCTGCCGGGGCTGCTCGACGCGCTGGCGCAGTCTCCGGTGCCGATCGTCGCGCTCAACCGGCTCGACCGGATGCTGGAACGCCTGCCCAGCGCGATCAACATCTTCCGCCTGCTGGAGGCGCGACCGGCGCTCGCCACCCTGCTGGGCGAGATCCTCAGCCACGCGCCGACGCTGGCGGAGGCGCTGGCGCGGCGTCCCGACCTGCTCGACGGGCTGATCGACGCCAGCGCCTTCGCGCCGGTCGGCGATGTCGGCACCTTGATCGCGGCGATGCGCGCCACCGAGCGCGATGCCGATTATCAGGCGGTGCTGGAGCATGTCCGCCGCGTCGTCGGCGACCGCCGCTTCGCGCTGGGGGCGCAGATCGTCGCGGGCAAGGCCGATCCGCTCGATGTCGCGGCGGGCTATGCACGTGTCGCGGAGGCGGCGGTCGAGGTGCTGACGGCGCGGACGGTCGCGGCGTTCGAGGCGGCGCATGGTCGCGTGCCCGGCGGGGAGCTGGTCATCCTCGCGCTCGGGCGGCTGGGGGGCAGGGCGCTCACCCACGCCTCGGACCTGGACCTCATCTATCTGTTTACCGGCGACTTCACCGCCGAGTCCGATGGCGCCAGGCCGTTGGGCGCGACGCTCTACTTTTCGCGGCTCGCGCAACGCGTGACCGCCGCGCTGTCGGTGCCGACCGCCGCCGGCCCGCTCTACGCGGTCGATACGCGCCTGCGCCCGTCCGGTACGCAGGGGCCGCTGGTCGTCAGCCTCGACTCCTTCGCGCGCTATCAGCGGGAGGAGGCGTGGACGTGGGAGCATATGGCGCTCACCCGCGCCCGCCCGGTCTTTGGCAGCGCGGCGGCGCGCGCGGCGGTCGCGCGCATCGTCGCCGACGTTCTGGCCGGGGATCGCCGCCCGCGCGACATTGCCGCCGATGCCGCGGCGATGCGCGCCGAGATGGCGCAGCACAAGCCGCCGGAAGGGCCACTCGATGCCAAGCTGTTGCCGGGCGGGCTCGTCGATCTGGAATTCGCGGTCCATGTCGCGCAACTCACGCGGCGTACCGCCTTCGATCCCGAACTGGGCCGGGCGATCGACGCGTTGATCGCGGCGGGCGCCTTCGCCCCCGATCTGCGCGCCGCCTATGATCTGCTCGGGCGCTTGCTGGTCACGTGCCGGCTGGTCGCCCCCGACGCGCAGGAGCCGGCGGCGCCCGCGACCCGCGCGCTGATCGCGCGCGCGGTGATGCTGCCCGACTGGCCGGCGGTGCTTGCCACGCTGGAGGCGGTGCGCGAGAGGGTGGCGGCAACCTGGCAGGAGAGCATCGCATGGACACCCTCCCGGACGTGACCGCCACCGGCGGCGATGGCGCTTCGCTGCGCCTCGCCGATCTGCCGCGCCCGCTGGTGGTCTATTTCTATCCCAAGGACGACACCCCCGGCTGCACGCGCGAGGCGCAGGATTTCTCGGCGCTCGCCGACGATTATGCGGCGGCCGGCGTGACCGTGCTGGGCGTGTCGCGCGACACGGTCGCCAAACACGCGAGGTTCCGCGAGAAGCATGGGCTGGCGGTGGCGCTGGCCAGCGATCTCGACGGCAGCGTGACCGAGGCGTTCGGCGTGTGGGGCGAAAAGCAACTCTACGGCAAAACCTATATGGGTATCGAGCGCGCGACCTTCCTGTTCGATCGTGACGCGACGCTGGTCCGCGCGTGGCGCAAGGTGAAGGTGCCCGGCCATGCCGAAGCGGTGCTGGAGGCCGCGAAAGCGCTGTAGACGGGCGGCGACGGGCCGTTTTCCAACGGCTCGGCGCACGACTCCGGCACTTGGACGCGCGAACGGCGCCCTCCTATTGCGTGATTAACCTTTCCCCGGCCACAAACCTTTGCGTTCGCTGGTGCTGGGTTCTTGCACGCGGCGGGCACGGAAAAGGGGAAGGCCGGCGCGATTTCGCGTCCGCCGCATTCTTGATCTGGGGTTCGATGACCGACACCGTTTCCATGCTGCGCGCCCGCGCGACCGCTGTCCTCGCCGCCGCCGCGCTGCTGTCCGGCGCCGCCCCGGCGCTGGCCCAGAGCGCCAAGACGGCGGCACGCGGTGGTCCGCTGGTCGAAACCGGCAGCACCGAGGCGCGTGCCGATCTTGCCGCCGACCAGCAGTTCCGCTCGCTGTTCATGAGCTGGAAGAAGCTCGACCGGCTGGAACAGGGCGTGATCGCCATTCCGTCGGTGCAGCCGGTCCAGAAGCTCAACTTCACCAGCAACTTCGGCATCCGTTCCGATCCGTTCCGCGGCACCGCCGCGATGCACGCGGGCGTCGACATTCCCGGCCCGACCGGCACCCCGATCTACGCCACCGCCGACGGGATCGTCAGCCACGCCGGGCGTCAGGGCGGCTATGGCAACATGGTCGAGATCAACCATGGCAAGGGCATCGCCACCCGCTACGGCCACCTGTCGAAGATCATCGTCGCCGACAACACCCGCGTGAAGCGTGGGCAACTGATCGCGCTGATGGGCTCCACCGGCCGCTCGACCGGCCCGCACCTTCATTACGAAGTCCGTATCGACGGCCATGCCGTGAATCCGGTGCCGTTCCTCACCACCGCCGACTATCTGATGGCCGCGCAGGATCGCGCCGTGGGACAGATTCCGGTGTCGACCTCCGGCCCCGCGCCGCAGGACTGATCCGTCGGGTCGCACTGAACGGAAACGGGGCCGGTCCGCACATCGCGGGCCGGCCCTTTCCGTTGCGCGCCGCTGCGCCTATCTTGGCGCGCATGGCTACCCTGGCACCCGATATCGTCCTGACCCCCGCCGCCGCCGCACGCGTCGCCGCGATCGCCGCGCGGCAGAACAAGCCCGCGATCCTGCGCCTGTCGGTGGAGGGGGGGGGCTGCTCCGGATTCCAGTATCGCTTCGGCTTCGCGGACGCGCCCGAGGCGTCGGATCTGGTGGCGGAAACCGATGGCGTGCGGCTGGTGGTCGACGATATCAGCCTGGATCTCGTGCGCGGCGCGCAGGTCGATTATGTCGAGTCGCTGGGCGGTGCGTCGTTCAAGGTCGAGAATCCCAACGCGGCGAGCGGCTGCGGCTGCGGCACCAGCTTCTCGGTGTAGGTTAGACAAGCGCCGGTCCCCGCTCTAGACCGGCGCACGTGAAGATCGTCACCTACAACGTCAACGGCATCAAGGCGCGGCTCCCGCGCCTGATCGAGTATCTTACCGAGGCGCAGCCCGATGTGGTGTGCCTTCAGGAGCTGAAGTCCAGCGACGAGACCTTTCCGGAGGCGGAGATCCGCGCCGCCGGTTATGGCGCGGTCTGGCACGGGCAGAAGGGCTTCAACGGCGTGGCGGTGCTGGCCAAGGGCGTCGATCCGGTCGAGCGGCAGCGTGGACTGGCCGGCGAGCCGGAGGACGAGCACAGCCGTTATCTGGAATGCGAGGTCTTCGGGCTGGTGATCGCCTCGATCTATCTGCCCAATGGCAATCCGGTCCCGGGGCCCAAATTCGATTACAAGTTGCGCTGGTTCGAGCGATTGCAGGCACGCGCGCGTGCGCTGCTCGCCGAGGAACGCCCGGTCATCCTGGCGGGCGACTACAACGTCATCCCCAACGATGACGACACCTTCTCGGTCAAGGCGATGGCCGCCGACGCGCTGATGCAGCCGGAGAGTCGCCACGGCTATCGCGCGCTGCTGGCGCAGGGCTGGACCGATGCGCTGCGCACGCGTCATCCGAAGGGCGGCGTGTGGACCTTCTGGGACTATCAGGCCGGGGCGTGGCAGCGTGATGCCGGTTTCCGCATCGATCACCTGCTGCTCAGCCCGGCGGTGGCCGACCGGCTGGCGGAGGCGGGCGTCGACAAGGACCATCGCGGCCGCGAGAAGGCCAGCGACCACGCGCCGACCTGGGTCCGGCTGCGATGATCCGCGCCGGCGTGTCGGGGCTGCTGCTGGCGGCGTCGGCCCCGGCGCTGGCGGAGGAGGCGCGCTTCTGCCCGAATCGCCCGTCGCTGGGGGCCAGCGGCTGCACGACGCTGCCGGGGCAGGTGCAGGTCGAGCTGTCGATCAGCGATCGCGCCTTCGACGAGGATGCGGACACGCGCGAGGAAGTGTTCCTGCACGGCGACGTGACGCTGCGCACCGGCGTGACGCGGCGTGACGAGGTGCAGATCGGCTGGACGCCGTTCGGAACCGTGCGGGTTCGCGACAAGGCGACCGGCACGCTGGAACGGACGCACGGTACCGGCGACGTGACGCTCGGCTGGCGGCACGCGCTGTCGCATCCGGACGGCGCGGCAGTGTCGATCGCGGTGCAGCCCTATGTCACGCTTCCGGTCGGGCACAGCGGGGTCGGCGCGGGCGACTGGGCGGCGGGCGTGGTGCTGCCGGTGTCGTGGGAACTGGACGAGCAGTGGACGCTCGGCTTCACCGGCCAGCTGGCGGCGGCGACCGATGAGGATGGTGTCGGGCGGCATTTCGACGGGCTCGGTGTGTTCGGCCTGGGCTATGCGCTCACCGACGCGCTCACCGCCACCGCCGAGCTGGCGATCGATCGTGACGACGATCCGCTGGACCATGCGACGCGGACGATGGCGGGGGCGTCGGTGGCGTGGCAGGTCGGCAAGCGCGCGCAGCTCGACGTGCTGACCGTCGTCGGCCTGAACGACGACACGACCGATGTCCGCTTCGTCGTCGGGGGCGCCTTGCTGTTCTGACCTTTTAGCGGCGGATTTCGCCGAACATTGGCGTGTTATGCTGATGTAACACACCTGTCATGGTCGAAAAAGCACGCAAATCCGCCAGAAATTGACTTGGCACGCACCGTGCAATGCTTCCCGTGTCCCGATCATCGGGCAGGGAGATTTGCCATGAAGACCATCATCACCGCCGCGCTGACCAGCCTGATCGCCGTCCTGCCGGCGACCGCCGATCCCAAGCCGACCGCCACCCCCGACGCCGCGGTCGCCGCCGCCTCGACCGCCGCCGTCGCTGCGGTACGCTCGCCCGCGACGCGCTATTGCTACAAGACCGAGATGACCGGCAGCCACATCGTCACGACCGTCTGCAAGACGCGCAGCGACTGGAAGGACATCGGCGTCATCGTTCCGAAGGGGCTGTGATCCCCCGCCTGTCGCACGGGCACCGCCGCCGCAGCTGGCCGGTGCCCGTCGCAGCGGGCTACAGCGCCCGTTCGTAGATCTGGTAGACCTTGTTGACGCGGCTATCGATCGCGGTGGCGATCGAATTCATGCCCTGATTGTCGTCCAGGACCCAGCCGATCTCGCCGCGCGACGCACCGTAATGCGCGACCGAGGCCTGCCGGATCGCCTCGATCATCATGAACGCCAGTTGCCCGGCCAGTCGCGACGCCTGCAATTCCTTGCGCACGCCCATCAACGGCACGCGCATCGTCGTGACCTTCGGCTTGCGCAGCCACCACAGCACCTTGGCCCAGCCGAACGGCAGCAGGCTGCCGTTCAGCGGCTTGATCGCCTCGTTCAGGTCGGGCAGCGTGATCATGAACGCCACCGGCTTGCCGTCCAGTTCGGCGATGCGGATCAGGTCGTTGAAGACGATCGGCTTCAGCTTGACGCCCACGTCCTTGACCTCGGGCGGGGTCAGCGGGATGAAGCCCCAGTTGTCGGACCATGCATCGTTGAGGATGTCGAGGATGATCGCGGCTTCCTCCTCGAACCTGCGTTTGTCGACCTTGCGGACGACGATGCTCTTGTTGTTCTCGCCCGACCGGATGATCCGCTTCACCAGCGGCGGAAATTCCTGCGTGATGTCCAGCTCATAGGTCTGCAACTTCTTGACCGGCCGATAGCCGGCGCGCTCGATCCAGCCGCGATATTCGGGCTTGTGATGCCCCATCATCACCGTCGGCGCCTGATGATAGCCTTCGACCAGCAGCCCCGGCTCTTCCCAGATCGACATGCTGATCGGGCCCAGCGCGCGGGTCATGCCCTGGTCGCGCAGCCAGCCTTCGGCCGTCGCGAGCAGCGCCGTGAAGACCTCCTCGTCCTCGGCATCCATCAGGCCCCATTGGCCGCAGCCGGGGCCGAAGCCGCGCTCGACCGGCATTTCCAGCCCGAGCGTGTCGATATGCGCGGAGATGCGCCCCACGATCGTCCCGCCGCGCCGCGCGAGGAACAGTTGCGCCTTGGCATGACTGAACCAGCCGTTCTTCGCCGGGGTAATGAGGCCCAGCGCCTCGCCCTTCAGCGGCGGCACCCAGCAGGGATCGTCCGCATACAGGCGAAAGGGCACATCGACGAACGCCTTGCGATCCTTGTTCGTCAGGACGGGCGTAATGGAAAGGTCGCTCATGGCACGGCGTGGTAAACGGCTCGCTCGATCATAGCGAGTTAACAATTGCACAGATTGGTGAGAGCGACCCGCTGTTACGGCCACCGTGTCGCCACTATGTTACGGCAATGGCTACCTCCATGAACACGATCACCCTCGAACGCGCCGGCGCGGCCGCGCGCCCCGCGCGTCTGCCGATCGCCGACGACAAGGCGATGCTGAAGGCGGCGGCGGAGCTGACCCGCGATCTCGTGAAGCCGAATGCCGGCATCTACTGGGCCGATCTGATCGGCTCGTCGCTGGTCGGCTATGGGGCGCTGGCGGTGGCGATCCTCAGCGGCACGCTCTGGGTCGCGATCGTGGCCGGGATCGTCGCCGTGCTGGCGCTGTATCGCGGCATGAGCATGATCCACGAGCTGACGCACGTGAAGCATGCGTCGCTTCCCGGCTTCCGCACCGGCTGGAACGCGCTGATCGGCGTGCCGATGATGATCCCGTCGTTCATGTACGAAGGCGTCCACAACCTGCACCATGCGAAGACGCGCTATGGCACCGCGGAGGATCCCGAATATCTGCCGCTGGCGTTGATGAAGCCGTGGACGCTGCCGGTGTTCATCCTGGTGTCGGCGCTGGCGCCGATCGGGCTGCTGATCCGCTTCGGCGTGCTCGCGCCGCTGTCCGCGCTGTCGCCGGCGCTGCGCGAGACGGTGATCGCACGCTATTCGGCGCTGTCGATCAATCCGCAGTTCCGCCGCCGGATGCCGCAGGGCGACGAGAAGGCGCGCTGGGACATGCTGGAAACCGTGACCGCGATCTGGGCGCTGGCACTGATCGTCACCACCGTGACCGGCGTGCTGCCGCTCAAGGCCGTGCTGGTCTTTCTGGCCGTGGGGTCGGGCGTCGCGCTCATCAACCAGGTCCGCACGCTCGTCGCGCACCTCTGGGAGAATGAGGGCGAGGTGATGACGGTGACCGCGCAATATCTCGATTCGGTCAACGTGCCGCCGCCGGCGCTGCTGCCGGTCCTCTGGGCGCCGATCGGGTTGCGCTATCACGCGCTGCATCATTTGCTGCCGGGCGTGCCCTATCACGCGCTGGCCGAGGCGCACCGGCGATTGAGCGACGTTCTGGAGCCTGACTCGCCCTATTATAAGGCGAATTATCGCGGACTGCCCGGGTTGGTGGGCAAGATCGCCACTGCCACGATGCGGGGGCGCTGACCCCGCGCCGCACGCGACGCTATTCCTCGGTCCGCAGCAGCACCGCCTCGCCGATCAGCAGGAACAGCAGGAACGGCGCCCAGGCCGCCAGAAATGGCGGATAGGCGCCGAGATTGCCCATCGCGAGCGCGAAATTGTCGGCCACGAAATAGGCGAAGCCCAGCGCCATGCCGATCACCGCGCGCACGAACAGCGCGCCGGACCGCGCGATCCCGAACGCCGCCACCGCGCCCAGCAGCGGCATCAGCACCGACGACAAGGGGCCGGACAGCTTGTGCCACAGCACGCCCTCCAGCGCCTTGGTCGGGCGGCCGGCCTCCTGAAGGTCGCCGATGGCCTCGCGCAAGCCCTTGAAGGACAAGGCATCGCCATCGACGTTCGCCAGCGTGAACTGATCGGGTGTCACGCCGCGCCCGACGACGGTCGCGCCCAGCGGCGTGACCGTACCCGCCGCCACATCGAAGCGTTTGGCCGGCCAGATCCGCCAGCCGTCGCCGTCCCGCACGCCGCGCGGTGCGGTCACCAGCCCCGTCAGCCCGCCCTCGGCATCGCGTTCGTAGACGGTCACGCCGCCCAGCCTCGCACCCGCGCCGCGCCCGGCGATCGCATCGGCCTGGATCAGGTTGTTCTCCGCGCGCACCCAGACGTTGCTGCGATTGCCGCGATCGACGGGCATCGCGCCGTAATTCACCTTCTGCCATGCGCTCAGTTCGGCGGTGGCACGGCTGACGATCCGGTCGTTGAAGGCGAACGTCATCCCGGCGATGCCGACGCTGGCGATCACCAGCGGGGCGAGCACCTGATGCGCGGACAGGCCGCTGGCCTTCAGCGCCACGACCTCGCTGTTGGCGTTCATCGTGATCAGCGTCAGGATCGTGCCCAGCAGAACGGAAAAGGGCAGGAAGGTCGAGATCAGCTGCGGCGCGCGCAGCGAGACGTACCGCCACACTTCCGCGTCGCCGTTGCCGGCGGTCGCCAGGATGCGCCCGCTCTCGCTGAGCAGGTCGAGTGTCTGGAGCACCAGCACCAGCCCGAACAGGATCCCGAAGGTCCGCGTCAGGAACAGCCGCGCCATATAGATCGCGACGGTGCGCGACGGGAACAGCGCGCTCATGCGCGGGCCTCCTTGCGACGCCGGCCCGGCAGGTAACGGGCCACCATCGCCCATGCCTTGCCGAAGAAGCGTTCCAGCGCCCCGATCGGCTGCCCGCCCGGCACATTGGCGATCTGGTGATACATCCAGAGGATCAGCGCGGCGAAGATCACGAACGGCACCCACAGGGCGATGGCCGGATCGACGGTTCCGCGCTCACCCAGCGACGCGGCATATTGGTTGATCTTGTGATAGGTCACGACCATCACGATCGACAGGAACACGCCCAGCGCCGACGTCGACCGCTTCGGCGGGACGCCCAGCGCGACCGCCAGCAATGGCAACAGGAACATCGATGCGACCTCGACCAGCCGGAAGTGGAACTCCGCGCGGCTGCCGTCGCGCTGCTCCTCGCTGGCGGTCGGGGCGTGTCCCATCCGCGCGAGTTCGGGCAGCGTATATTCCAGGTTCTTGCCGCCACGCGTTCGGAAACTCTCGAAACGCGGCAGGTTGATCGGGAGGTCGTGCGAGCTGAAGGTCAGCGTGCGCGGCGTCCGGAAGTCCGGACGATTGTGGATCAGCGTACCGTTCGTCAGGCGGAAGATGATGACGTTGGGATCGTCGGTGGCCAGGAACTGCCCCGATGCGGCGGTGACGCCCACCCAGTCGCCGCGCGGCGTTTCGGCATGAACGAAGATGCCCGACAGCTTGCGCCCGCGATCCTGGCTGCGCTCGATCCGCAGCGTCATCTTGTCGCCCAGATGCGTGAACTCGCCGGTCTTGATCGACGCGCCGAGCGCGCCGGTGCGCAGCTCGAAACGCAGTTGTTCATAGGCATAGCGTGCCTGCGGCTGGATATAGCCGACGATCGCGATGTTCAGCGCCGCGAGCACGATCGCATAATAATAGGGAACGCGCAGCAGCCGGCCGTAGCTCATGCCGACCGCGCGCATCACGTCCAACTCGCTCGACGTCGCGATGCGGCGGAAGGCCAGCAGCACGCCCAGCATCAACCCGATCGGTATGCCCAGCCCCAGATATTCCGGCAGCAGGTTGGCCAGCATCTTCCACACGACGCTGACCGGGCCGCCCTGCGTCGCGACGAAGTCGAACAGGCGGCGGATCCGGTCGAGAATCAGCAGCATCGCCGCGATGAGCAGCGTCGAGAACAGCGGCAGCGCGATCAGCCGGGCCATGTAGCGGTCGATCGATGTCATGGGCGGGACGGCGCAGCCTTCGTGGGAAACGGACGGGACGACCGGCTATACGGCGCCCGGACCGGCACGTCAGCAGTCGATTTGGCCTATTCGGCGGCGAGCGGGGTCTGGTCGCCGCGCGCCACCGCCGCGCAGATCGCGCGGTCCAGCCCGGCGAGCGTGAACGGCTTGCGCAACACCGGTCGGTCGCCCAGGTTGGCCCCGGCACCGGCCTCTCCCGCGAAGCCGGTGACGAACAGCACCGGCACATGCGCGTAGGCGTCGGGCAGCGTGGCGACCATCTCCGGGCCGGTCAGTGTCGGCATCAGCACGTCGGACACGATCAGATCGATCGAGGGCATCCCGGCCAGCGTCTCCGCGACATGAGCGGCGTCGTCGCACGGGACCGGCTGGTGCCCCAGTTCGATCAACGCCTCCATGGTCGCCGACAGCACGCGCGGGTCGTCCTCGACCAGCAGGATCGACATGCTGCCCGCGACCTCGGCCGGCGCCAGCGGCCCGCTGGGTGCGTCGGTCGGGCGGACCGCGCCCTCGTCGCACTGGTCGCGCGGGAGCAGCAGCGTCACCGTCGTGCCCACGCCGGGCGTGGAGGCGATCGAGACGTCGCCGCCCACCTGCCGCGCGAAGGAGAAGGTCTGGCTCAGGCCCAGACCGGTGCCCTTGCCGACCGGCTTGGTGGTGAAGAACGGCTCGAACACCCGCTCCAGCACGTCTGGGGCGATGCCGCTGCCGTGGTCGGTGACCGACAGCGTAACGAACTCGCCGGCGGGGCGTGTCGTGTCGTCGCCCGGTGGCAGGGTCGCGGCACTGGCCCGGATGGTCAGCGTGCCGCGCCCGTCCATCGCGTCACGCGCGTTGACGACCAGGTTGAGCAAAGTGTTTTCCAGCTGCACGCGATCGACGCGGGTGCGCCAGCCGTCGCTGCGATCCTCGAAGGCCAGGATGATGCCGTCGCCCAGCGAGCGCACCAGCATGTCCTGAAGGTCCGCGAACAGCGTCGCGGCGTCGATCGGCTCCGGATTGATCGCGGTTTCCCGCGCGAAGGCGAGCAGCCGGCCGGTCAGCGCCGCGGCGCGCTCCGCCCCGTCGCGCGCGCCCTCCAGATGGCGTGCGGCCTCACCCGATCCGGGGGGCAGGTGGCGCGCGGCCAGTTCGATCCCGCTGACGACGACCGCCAGCATGTTGTTGAAGTCGTGCGCGATGCCGCCGGTGAGCTGCCCCACCGCCTCCATCTTCTGCACCTGTCGCAGCCGGGCTTCCTGCTGGCGCAATTCGTCGGTGGCGCGCGCGACCGCCTCCGCCAGTTCGTCGGCGCGGCGTCGCTCGTCGCGCGCCTCGGCGCGCGCCAGTGCCCGATCGGTCAGCGCATCGACCATCACCCAGCCCATCGCGATCCCGCCGCCGACCAGCAGCACGCCGAACACCGCCAGCACCTTGGCGATTGTCGTCGATCGCCGCACCGACGCGCGCGCCTGTGCGGTACGCATCTCCAGCAGCAGGCGTTCGTCGGTGATGATCCCGTCGAGCGCGTCGTTGATCCGCGTGAGCGCGTCGCTGCGCCGCGCCTGATAGAAGCGCGACAGGGCCTGGTTGTTCTGGCCGTAATTGGTGCTGAGCGCGGTCAGTGCCAGCTCGTCGCCGCGCGCCTGGAACGCGTCGCGTAGTTCGGCGAGGTGGCGCGACTGCACGTCATTGTCGGCGGTCAGCTTCGTCAGCCGCCGGATCGCCATCGCCGCGCGGCGCCAGTCGTCGTAATAGATCTGGCCCAGCTGCTGGTCGCCGGAAATGACGTAGCGGCCCAGAGATGCCTCGGAATGCGCCACCGTGCCCTGCACCGTGCGCGCCAGGATCATCACGTCATAGCTGTGGCGTTGCGAGGCAAGTGCCTGATCGCGCTGGCGATTTACCTCGCTCAGCGTGACGACCAGCAGCGCGAGCACGACGGCCCCGGCCACGGCCATCACGCTGAGCGTGATGGTCCGCCAGGCCGCGGCCAGGCCCTTCGGGTTGTCGTCGTCCAGCATCTCGGACACGACGTTAGGTTAACATTGCTTAACGAAGTGACAAAGCGACGTTCAACTCGTCGCGCCGGCCAGTTGACCCGCCGTGGCGAACATCGCGATCACGCGATCGATCTGTTCGGGGGTGTGCTCGGCGCAGATCGAGCAGCGCAGCAGGAACGTGCCCGACGGCGTGGCGGGCGGGCGCGCGACATTGACGTACAGCCCCGCCTCCAGCAGCGCCTGCCACATCACCACCGCCTGCGCCTGATCCTGCAGGATCACCGCGACGATCGCCGAATCGCACGTCTCGGTTCCGAGCGCGAAGCCGAGCGCCTTCAGTCCGGCGTGAAGCTGGCGCGCATTGCTCCACAGCCGCGCGCGCTTGTCATGCGCGGTCATCAGCTTGCGCACCGAGGTCGCGGCGGTCGCGACCACCGACGGCGGCAGCGAGGCGGTGAAGATGTACGGGCGGCACGAGAAGCGCAGCCCCTCGAACTTCGGATGGTTGGAGATGCAGAAGCCGCCGACCGTCCCGACCGATTTCGAGAAGGTGCCGATCACCAGATCGACGTCCTCGCCCAGCACCAGTCCCTGCGCCTCGTACACGCCGCGCCCATGCTCGCCGAAGAAGCCCATCGAATGCGCTTCGTCGACCAGCACCATGCAGCCGTGCTTCTTCGACACCTGCACCATCTCGCGCAGCGGCGCGATGTCGCCGAGCATCGAATAGACGCCCTCCAGCACGACCAGCTTGCCCGGTTCCTTGGGCAGGCGGCCGAGGCGCTTGTCGAGATCCTCGACCGAATTGTGGCGGAAGCGGACGATTTCCGCATCGCCCATCTTGCAGCCGTCATAGATGGACGCATGGCTGTCGGCATCGAGGATGACGTACTCGCCGCGTCCCGCCATGGTCGAGATCGTGCCGAGATTGGCCTGATAGCCGGTCGAGAAGACGATCGCGCCGCTGGCGCCGTAGAATTCCTTCAGCGCGTCCTCGGCCTCGACATGGTCGCGGAAGGTGCCGTTGAGCATCCGGCTGCCGTTGGTGCCGCTGCCGAACTGTTCCAGCGCGCGGGTGCCGGCCGCGATCACGTCAGGGTCGAAGGTCATCCCCATGTAATTGTAGGTGCCGAGCAGGATCGTCTCCTTGCCACGGATCACCGCCGTGGTGGGGGAAGTGACCTGTTCCATGACGATCCCGAACGGATCGCGCACGCCCGAGGACATCAGCGCGTCGCGTTCGGCAAGGAGCGGATCGAACTTGGAGAACAGGTCGCGTTCCGGGGCGACCGGGGTCGCCTCTGCGGGCAGCGCTTCGGGCTGGAGGCCGCTCTCGGTCATCCGCGTCAGTCCTTCAGCTTCTCGACCGCATCGGCGAGCTGGCCGACGGTTTCGATCTCGGCCTGCATGTTCATCGTGATGATGATCTCGAACTCGTCCTCGATCGCGGCGACGAAATCCATGACGGTCAGCGAATCCCATTCCAGATCGCCCTGGAAGGTGGTGGCCTCGGTCACCTCGATACCCTTCTTGTTGAAGGATTCGATCTGGGCGCGGAGCGTGTCGAGAATGGCGGTGCGGTCGGTCATGATGATGCTGTGGCCCTGAAATGCGGCGTTTGTCTGACCGCGCTATAGCAAGCCGTGGGCACGATACCATCGTGCCGTGTCGGAAAGCCCCTCCGCCGTGCCGATCTTGGGTCGCCATAGCGCGGCGGGCGGGGCCTTGGCGGGATCGGCGACCCAATCGGGGTGGAGCATGTAGGCGACGCGGTCGGCTGTCAGCTTCGCGCCGCGTCCACGCAGCAGTTTGTCGATGCGCGCCGCGCCGCGCAGCAGCGGGGCGGGGAGGGAGAGCGCGATCGACCGCCGCCCGACCGCCCGGCCGATCGCATGTGCGAAGTCGGCATAGCTCAGCACGCTGCCGTCGCCGGGTTCGTGGACGGTCCGGTCGGCGGGCGCTTCGGCCAGCGCCAGCAGCAGTCGGGCGAGATCGGCGACATGGATGATCGACAGCCGCCCATGCGGCGGCATCGGCACGATCCCGACGCGCGCGGCGGCGCGGAACAGGTCGCGCTGCTCCATGTCGCCGGGGCCATAGACGCCGGGCGGACGGACGATCGTCCAGTCCAGCCCGCTGTCGCTCACGACCCGCTCCGCCCCGGCCTTCGACCAGCCGTAGCTGGACAGTTCCGGCGCGCGCGCGGCGAGCGAGGAGACATGGAGGAAGCGGCGGACGTTCCACGTCCGCGCCGCCGCGACGACCATGCGGGTGCCGTCGATATTGGCGGCGGCGAAGGCGGCGCGGTCGGGGGCGTTCACGGCACCCGCGACATGGATCACGGCCGCGGCGGTCGACACCAGCGCGGATACCGCATCGCCATCGTCCAGCGCGCCCGCGATCCACGTCACGCCCTCGCGCGCAGGCTGCGGACGACGAGCGAGCGCGCGGACGCTATGCCCTGCGGCCAGCGCCCGTTCGATCACCTGCCCGCCGACGAAGCCGGTGCCGCCGGTGATGGCGAGAATCATAGCAACGCCATATGGTTGCGATGAACCAGCGCAGCGCGCGGGGCATAGCCGAGCAGCCCCTCATGCTCCTCGCTACGCCGCCCGAGCAGCCGGGCAGCGTCGGCGGCGTCATATTCGGCGAGGCCGCGTGCGATCACCCCGTCGGGGCCGCTGATCGTCACGAGGTCGCCGCGCGCGAAGCTGCCCTCGACGCGCGTCGCCCCCGCCGCGAGCAGGCTGCGCCCCTCGGTCAGTGCGTGTGCCGCACCGGCATCGACATGGATCGCCCCCGCCGCCGTGAGGCCGCCCGCCAGCCACGCCTTGCGCGCGGGCGCGGCGCGTTCGGCGACGAACAGCGTATGACGCGCATCGGCGGACAGCGGCTGTTCGACCCGGCCCGAGGCGATCGCGAGGCCCGCGCCCGCCGCATTGGCGATCCGCGCGGCGGCGATCTTCGACACCATGCCCCCCGATCCCATGCCGGAGGCGGAGCCGCGATCGGCCATTCCCTCGATCGTCCCGTCGATCCGCTCGACGCGCGGAATATGCCGCGCGCCCGGCAACGCCGGGTTGCGGTCGTACAGGCCGTCGACGTCGGACAGCAGCACCACGCCCTGCGCGGCCGATGCCTGGGCGATGCGCGCCGCCAGCCGGTCGTTGTCGCCGAAGCGGATTTCCTCGGTCGCGACCGAATCGTTCTCGTTGATGACCGGCACCGTGCCGAGCTGAAGCAGCCGCCCCAGGGTGGCGGCGGCGTTCAGATAGCGGCGGCGCTCTTCGAGATCGCCGAGCGTCACCAGCATCTGCGCGGCGGTCAGCCCTTCGGCGGCCAGCACGTCGGCCCACACCCCCGCCAGCGCGATCTGCCCGGTCGCGGCGGCGGCCTGCGCGTCCTCCAGGCTGGCGCGTCCACCCTTGGCGAGCCCCAGCCGCCGCGCGCCCAGCGCGATCGCGCCCGACGACACCACCGCCACCTGCTGCCCGGCGGCGGTGCGTTCGGCGACGGCGCGCGCGATCCGCTCCAGCCACGCACGCCGCACACCCCCATCGGGATCGACGAGCAGCGCCGAGCCGATCTTGACGATCAGGCGCGGGCAGGTGGCGGGCGGGAACAGCGACATGATGCGCGCAGCGTTAGCCACCCGCGCCCGCCGCTTCAATCAGCGGATCAGCCGCCATTGCTGGTTCGGGTGCCAGCCGCAGCCCCACAGCCGGACCGGCGCGCCCGCCGCCAGATCGCCGATATTGTCGAGGCAATTGCGCGTCGCGCGGTTGCGCAGCAGGAACCATCCGTCGCCGGTCGGCATCATTTCCCATTGCTGCGCCGTCGAACCGTCCGCCGTGGCCATCATCGCCGCGGCATTGTCGCCGCTGGCGGTTGCCTTGATCATCCGTCCGTCCGCGCCGTTCGCCAGCGTGATGAAGCCGTCCGCGAAGGTGACGCGCCACTCCTGCGTGCCGCCGGTGACCGATGCCGCCTCGCTCGGGTAGCCCGCGGAGACGACAGACTGGAGAACATGGCGGCTGGAACGGTTCTGGAACCGCCGCGTGCCAGCGATCGCGGCCGTCACGTCCTGCCCCAGCCCCATGTCGGCGACCTGGGTGCTCACCAGCTGCGTGTTGCGCTGGGTGTCGCTAAATTCATTGTCGTAATTCAGGCCATAGGGCCAGAAATGATACCCGCCCGCATTCAGATACGCGCTGGGCCCGTCGAAGGCGGTGATGCGCGTGACGGTTCGCGTGCCGATGAAGCGTCCGTCACGCACCAGCCGGTCCCATTCGTCGGTCGTGCCGGAGCCGAACCAGTGCGCCAGTTCGTGCAGTGCCACGCGCCGTCCGATCGAGCCGCCGAACCGTATCTGCCCGCGATAGCTGGCATCGGCGGTCGGCGTACCCGCGCCATAGGTGACATAGACGTTGCCGCTGAACGCACCCAGGGTGTTGGTGTGGCTGATCGCGAAATCCATCGCCTCCCGAATGGCCTCCAGCTTGTCGCCGGGAATGCCGGGATCGAGCGTATAGCCGAGGGTGCCCAGCGCATAGGGCTCCACCCCAGCCGCGGTGGGGGACGGCGCCGCGGAAGGAGTCGGCGACGGCGAAGGAGTCGGCGACGGCGAAGGAGCCGGCGTCGGTGACGGGCTGGGGAGGGGCGAGAGGGGCGAAGCCGGTGTCGGGCTTGGTGCCGTTGCCGGTGCCGGACTCGGCGAGCCGTCGCTCCCGCACGAGGCGAGCAGCATCGCCGACGCCAGCAAAATGCCTTCTCTGATCTGCATCATCAACCTTCCCTGCCCCTCCGTAGCAGGTAAGGTTAATAGAATGCGTTACATCCTCAGCGCCCCGGCTGCAGCGGTGACCATTCGAGCGAATCCTCCTCGCCATCGTCGTCGACCGGGCGATCCGGCGCCGGAATTGCCTCCAGCAGGCGGTCGAGCGCCCAGTCGACGCCGACCCCGCTCGCGCCGGAGATCGGGATGACCTCCGCGCCGCTCGCCTCTTCCAGTTCCGCCGACAGCGCGGCGATCAATTCGTCGTCGAGCGTGTCGATCTTGTTGAGGGCGACCACCACCGGCTTCTCATCGAGCCCGCCGCCATAGGCGGTCAGTTCGTCGCGGACGATGCGATAGCTTTCGGCCACATCCTCGTCGTTGGCGTCGATCAGGTGGAGCAGCACGCGGCAGCGCTCGATATGCCCCAGGAAGCGATCGCCGATCCCCGCGCCGTCCGCCGCGCCCTCGATCAGGCCGGGGATGTCGGCGACGACGAACTCGCGCTGCTTGTGGCGCACGACGCCCAATTGCGGGCGCGTGGTGGTGAAGGCGTAGGCGCCGACCTTGGCCTGCGCGTTCGTCACCTGGTTGATGAAGGTCGACTTGCCCGCATTGGGCAGTCCGACCAGCCCGGCGTCGGCCAGCAGCTTCAGCCGCAGCCACACCCACGCCTCTTCATACGGCCAGCCGGTGCCGTGCTGGCGCGGGGCGCGGTTGGTGGAGGTCTTGTAGCTGGCGTTGCCGCGCCCGCCGTCGCCGCCGCGCAGGAAAGTGATTCGCTCCCCTACGCGCGTCATGTCGGCCAGCAGCGTGCGCTCGTCGTCGTCGGCCAGGATCTGCGTACCGACCGGCACCTTGATGACCAGATCCTCGCCGCCCGCGCCGGTCCGGTTGCTGCCCGAACCGCCGATGCCGCGCGGGGCGCGGAAATGCTGGGTATAGCGGAAGTCGATCAAGGTGTTGAGGCCGGCGACCGCCTCGAACACGATGTCGCCGCCCTTGCCGCCGTTACCACCGTCGGGGCCGCCATATTCGATATATTTTTCGCGCCGGAAACTGACCGCGCCGGGACCGCCCGCGCCGGAGCGGACGAAGATTTTCGCTTGATCGAGAAAGTGCATGGCGCGCGGCTTAGCGCTTTAGCGCCGCTAAAGCACTATGCCGCGCGCCCGGCCGGCGCGGGCTTGCCCGCGACCGACGACGCGGCTTCGCCGCGACGATGACCCTTACCATCCGTCGTTCCCGCGCAGGCGGGAATCCAGACGCGCAGGCTTGCCGATAGGGGCGAAAGGTCAGAGGTTATGGATTCCCGCCTGCGGGGAAATGACGGGCGGCTCGACTCCCCGATCCCTGAGCAACATCTCCCGCGCGATCCCCCGCGCGCGGTCCCGCGGCAGCCCCAGCGCGCGCGCCATCGGGGCGCCCAGCAGTGCGTCGCCTAGCGCCGCCAGCACCAGTTGCAGCGTCTCGTCCTTGATCGGGGCGTCGGGGCGGTGTTCGTCGCGCGACAGGTCCTCGACCAGATCGTGGACGGCGGTCAGGATCGGGTCGAGCGCGTCCTGATTGCCGTTCAGGATCATCCAGGTCGCCAGCGCCCCCGCGCCGTTCGCGCCGAACGCGTCGAACACCACGTCGACCAGTTCCGCCGGGTCCTTGCGCTCGCGCGAGCGGCGGGCAGCGTCGCGGATCGGGGCGACCACCAATGCGGTCATTCGCTCGATCAGCGCGCGCTGCAAACCGTCCGCCGAACCGAAATGGTGGAGCAGATTGGCATGTGTCCGCCCGACGCGCCCCGCCACCGCCTTCAGCGTCACCGCCTGCGGTCCGTCCTCCACCAGCAAGGCGCGCGCCGCCTCCAGCGCCGCGTCGCGCGAGGCCGCGGGACTCAGCCGGCGGCGGGGGGTTGCATTGGCGATAACGGGCAATTAACTAACACCAGTGTAAGTTAACGGATTGTGTCTGTCCTTAGTGGAGGTTTCCGTGGCGAAAGCAACCACTCCCGCCGACCTGACGATCACCCCGCGCGACCGGCGGTTCGGCCGGGGAAGTGCGATCCGTCGCTGGTGGCTGAACGACGATCCCTATGCGACGGCGTTCTACAACGCGCTGTCCGTCACCTTTCCGAAGGGGGAGGGGTTCTTCGTCGACAGCGTGCGCCGCTTCCGCGACGGCACCCCGCCGCGACTGGAGCGCGAGATCAACGCCTTCGTGAAGCAGGAGGTGATCCATACGCGCGAGCATGTCGCGTTCAACCGGCATGTCACCGACCAGGGCTATGACACGACCCTGCTCGACCGTGACGTCGATGCCGCGCTGGCGTTGACCAAGGATCGCCCGCCGATCGGCAGCCTGGCGGCGACCAGCGCGCTCGAACATTTCACCGCGATGCTGGCGCACGAACTGATCGCCAACCCGAAACATCTGGCGGGCGGCGACGAACAGGCGCGCGCCCTGTGGCTGTGGCATGCCGCCGAGGAGATCGAGCACAAGGGCGTCGCCTATGACACCTGGCTCCACGCGACCCGCGACTGGCCGCGCTTCACGCGCTGGCGGGTAAAGGCGCTGGTGATGCTCATCACGACGTGGCGCTTCGTTCATGGCCGGGCGCGCGGCATGACCGAGCTGCTGCGGCAGGACGGGTTGACCGGACCGAAGGTCTGGGCGCGGATGTTCTGGTACGCGTTCGGCAACCCCGGCATGGCGCGCAAGGTGGCCGGCATCTGGGCGGCGTATTTCCTGCCCGGCTTCCATCCGTGGAAGCACGATGACCGCGCGCTGATCGCACGCGCCGAGAGCGATTATGAAGCGGCGGTGCTGCCCGGACGGGCGACCCCGGCGTGACGCCCATCTTCCATCTCGCCGCCGGCTGCCATAGGACAAGGGGCAACATGCGGGAGGCCAGGGCGGGATGAGCGTGAAAGCAGCGATCGCGGCGATGGTGCTGGCGGGACCATCGATCGCGCAGGCCCAGCCGGCCACGCCGACCGCTTGCGCACGCCTGGCACCGCAGTTGAAGATGAAGCAGGCGGCAACGACGCCACGCGATCAGGGGGCTGCGCTCTGGGAGGTCGATCTGCTGGGCGGGCTTGGCAAGGCGCTGTTCGGTGGATCGGCGGCCTCCACCATGTCGGTCGAGCCGCTGCCCGATGCCGATCTTGTCGAGTACAGCGCCTACACCCGTGCCTGCGTGCGACAGCGGATCGACGTGGCATGTCACGTCACCGGTCCCGCGCGTCTGGTGGTGGCGACGGACAAGACCGAGGCGGCGGTCGATCTTTCGGCGGGCGAGAAGGTCGATGCCGGCATCCGCAAGGGCCGGCACATCTATTGCCGCGATCTCCACTGACGCGGCGGTCGTCCGCACCCGTCGGGCGAATGCACTGGACGTGCGGTCTTTTCGGCTGGACAGGTGCTGTCCTCGCCGCCCACTCTGCCGGCCGACGACAGGGAGAGCATGGCATGACACGCATCGCGCGACGGGTGGCGGCTTGGGCGGCGATCGCCCTTTCATGTGGCGCGCTGCCCTGCGCCGCGCCGGTGCGGGCGGAAACCCCGGCCAGCTACACCCCGGTCGCGGCCAATCTGGCGGCGCGCGAATGGTTTCAGGATGCGAAGTTCGGCATCTTCCTGCACTGGGGCCTCTACAGCGAACTGGGCGGCAGCGGGTCGCCCGGGCTCGCCGAATGGATCATGCAGGAGAACAAGATTCCCGCCGCGAAGTACGAGCGGCTGGCGAGGTTCTTCAACCCGACGAAGTTCGACGCCGATGCCTGGGTGCGATCGTTCAAGGATGCCGGCGCGCGCTACATCGTCATCACCAGCAAGCATCACGATGGCTTCGCGATGTTCGACAGCAAGGTGTCGCCCTACAATGTCGTGAAGGCGACCCCCTTCGCGCGTGACCCGATCGCGGAGCTGGCGGCGGCGTGCCGGCGGCAGGGCGTGAAGCTGTTCTTCTATTACTCGCAGCTCGACTGGCATCATCCCGATTATTTCCCGCGCGGGCGCACCGGGCACACGACCGGTCGCCCGGAGGCGGGCGACTGGGACAGATATCTGGATTATCAGGATGCGCAACTTCGCGAACTGCTGACGCAATATGGCCCGATCGGCGGGATCTGGTTCGACGGCTGGTGGGATCAGGAGGAAACGCCGTTGCGCGATCGCTGGCGGATCGAGCGCACCTATCGCCTGATCCACGCGCTCCAGCCCGCCGCGCTGATCGTCAACAACCACCATCATGCGCCGTTTCCGGGCGAGGACTACCAGACCTTCGAGCGTGACCTGCCCGGGCAGAACACGATGGGCTACAGCGGCACTGCCACGATCGGCCGGCTGCCGCTGGAAATGTCGGAGACGATGAACGGCAGCTGGGGTTTCAACCTGGTCGATGACAAGTTCAAGTCGCCGGAAACGCTGATCCGCACGCTCGCCGGCGCCGCCGGGCGCAACGCCAATCTGCTGCTGAACACCGGCCCGATGCCGAACGGCGAGATCCAGCCCGAAAATCTCGCGACGCTCCACACGATCGGCGCATGGCTGAAAACGAACGGCCAGAGCATCTACGGCACGCGCGGCGGTCCCGTGCCGCCAGGCGACTGGGGCGTGACGACGCAGCGCGGCAAGACGGTCTATGTCCATCTGATGCGCGAGCATGGCGGGCGGATCGCGCTGCCGATGACCGCGAAGGTCGCCTCGGCGCGGCTGCTCGATGGTGGCGCGCCGGTGACGGTCGCGGCGCGGAGGGGCGCGGTGGAACTGTCGGGCCTGCCGCCGTTGGGGGATGGCTGGGACCAGATCGTGGAGTTGCGGATGCGTTGATCGCGGGCTGCTTCGACGATTCGACCGTCATCCCGGTGCAGGCCGAGGCGCATCCGTCCTCGTGCTCGCCGCGTCCGCACACGCGGTCGCATGGATCCCGGTCTGCACCGGAATGACGGACTTTCGCGGCTCGCTCATCGCAAGCTGCGGGACCTTACCCCGGCCACTGGAATGCCATTACCACCGGCGCCGCGAGCGCGCGGTGCACCGGGCAAGCATGCGCCGCCGCCTCCGGCTTCGCGCGCTCGCGGGTATCGAAGGCGCCGGGGACGCGCGCCGTCACCGCCATGCCGGCGATGCGGCGCGGGGCGTCGGCCATCTCCTTGGTGACCGCAGCGCTCGCCCCCGCCAGATCGCGGTCCATCGTGCGCGCGGCGATCGCCATGATGCTCAGCACGCAGCCGCCGAGCGAGACCGACAGCAGTTCGCTCGGCGAGAAGCTCTGCCCGCCGCCGTGATGGTCCTTTGGCGCGTCGGTGACGATGACCGCGCCCGATTCATGCGTCGCGAGTCAGCGCAGGTCGCCGTCGTGGACGACGGTGATGCAGCCCGCGCTCACGCCGCGATCGGCATCGCCGCTCCCTCGTGCGCATCGTCCGCGTCGAGGTCGAGCGCGAACTCGACCGACTCGACCATCGCATCACGCGCCAGCGCATAGCGCCGCGAGCGCCCGGTCTCGACGAAGCCCAGCTTGCGCAGGACATGGCCGGAGGCGGGATTGTCGGCATGGTGATAGGCGGTGACCCGCGTCAGCGGCAGCGCATGGCGCGCGATGTCGATGACGGCGCGCCCCGCCTCGGTCGCATAGCCGCGGCCCCAGGTGTCGGGCGTCAGCCAGTAACCCAGCTCATGGTCGCCGTTGTCGGCGCGATGCAGCCCGATGCCGCCGATCAGCCGGTGTTCTTGTTCGCGCGCGATGATGACGAAGCGCGGCTCGGTCGCCCCGCGCGGCAGCGACAGGAACGTCTCCGCATCGCCCAGCGCATAGGGCCACGGCGCACGCGCCAGACGGCCGACGACCGTCTCGTGCCCGATCGCGCGCGACAAAGCGGGGGCGTCCTCCAGCCAGCCGGGGCGCAAGGTCAGTCGGGGCGTCAACGCGAACATGCTCCATCTCCTTCGACGGGCCGTGCCACGCGACCATGACGATGGCGCGACAGACGGCGATCAGGGGAGGGAGCATGAAAAAAGGGAGCCGGGGCGGACCCGTCTCCCTTGTCTGGCTGGATTCCATCTGGGAACCCCGGGTCGCCCTGGTGGGCAACCCGTCCGGTTACCCGATGTTATTCGGCCGCGGCCGCAATCATGTCCACCGAGCAGAATTTACGGCCCAGCTTGCCGTCGTGGAATACCACGCGGCCGTCGACGAGTGCGAACAGGGTGTGATCCTTGCCGATGCCGACGTTGCGGCCCGGGTAGAACTTCGTCCCGCGCTGACGCACCAGGATGTTGCCCGCGATCGCTTCCTGACCGCCGAACTTCTTCACGCCGAGGCGACGACCGGCCGAATCACGACCGTTACGCGACGAACCGCCTGCTTTCTTATGTGCCATTGCTCTTGCTCCTTCGCGCTAACTGGGCTCAGCCGACCGACACGATCTTCAGGATCGTGTGGTTCTGGCGGTGGCCGTTGCGGCGACGATAGTTGTGACGGCGACGCTTCTTGAAAACGATCACCTTCTCGCCCTTGGCCTGGGCGATAATTTCGGCGGCGACGGTCAGGCCCGCGACGTCCTTCAGCTCCGCGCCCTCGCCAGCGAGCAGCACGTCACCCAGCGTCACCGACGCGCCGGCCTCGCCCTCGATCTTCTCGACGACGATTTTATCTCCGGCGGCCACGCGATACTGCTTGCCGCCCGTGCGCACGACTGCGAACATGGCTACGTTCATTCCTTCAACGGGAATTGCTTCCCAAATGTCATGGACCGCGACGGACGCACCGCACGGTTGAAGCGTGGCGGTTAAGTGACCCCCCGCTCGATGTCAACCGATTCCCCGAAAAAGCGCCGCCTTCGGAAATCGGGGGGCGTCAGTGGCGGTGCAGCCGCTTCAGCCCGTAGCGTCCGTCCTCGGTCCGATCGAACAATCCGGCGATCGCGGGATGGTCGACGGGTTCGTCGCTGTCGTCGTGCTCCAGGTTCTGTTGGCTGACATAGGCGACATAGGTCGATTCCAGATTCTCGGCCAGCAGGTGATAGAACGGCTGGTCCTTGCGCGGGCGGAACGTCTCCGGAATCGACTGATACCATTCCTCGCTGTTGGCGAAGACGGGATCGACATCGAAGATCACGCCGCGGAAGTCGAGCATCCGATGCCGCACCACGTCGCCGATCGCGAAGCGGGCATAGGCCACGGGCGGGGGAAGGGGGTTGGGATCGGGCAGGGGCACGTTCGCGTCGTTCGGCGTCATGCGCCCCATCTAATGCAGAAATCGCGCATCACAACACAGGAGGTGCTTGCGTTTGTCCCACGACCCGTCTAGGCGCGCCCTTCGACCGCAGCCGGACCGCTTTTTCGGGCCCCGGCGACCTCTGCGGAGAGGTGGCAGAGTGGTCGAATGCACCGCACTCGAAATGCGGCGTGCCCTCACGGGTACCGTGGGTTCGAATCCCACCCTCTCCGCCATTTACTTCCCAGAAAACTGCCATTTATTGCAATCGTGCCGTGCCAGCGTTGGCACGATTGGCACCGGCGTTGGAATGATCCCGGATATTCGCGCCGATGCTCGGCGTCATGCAGACGCATCTTTGCATCTCCGCGACGGCCCGGGCGGCGGGCGATCCGGGGTATCGGACGACGATCATCCGATCGGCGTGCGCCACACGCGATCTGCCGGACGGTAACGGTGGCGTCATCGACGCGACCGTCCCGCACGCGGTCGCCCTATCGGAACTTGCGGACGCCTTCGCCACGATCGTCGATGCGCCGACAGCCTGGGCGCGATAACCTCGGCTCGCCTGTCTCCGCTTTCCCGTTCCCGATCGTGAGGCCACGGTGCGCCATCTGCCGACGGTGTTCCGCTGCGCCGCGGGCGCCATCCCGCTTCGTCCGGACCATCACGATCCTGGCGATCGCCGCGGTATCGCGGTGATCGCCGGCCGGAGCGAGGCACGGGGCAGCGATGCCCAAGCACCACTGCCCCGGATCGAAACCGCCTCGGGTCAGGCGGCGCGACCGAAGGCGTCGTCGTCCTCGTCCGGCCCGCCGTGGGTCAGGTCGAGGGCGAAGCCCCGCGCACGACCCTGCTGGTCCAGGACCGAGTTCGGTTTGACCTTCGGGGCGGGGGCAGCCCTGGCCCGCCGTTCCGCCGGCTTGCGGGTCGCGGCCGGCTTGCGGGGGGCGGCATCGTCGCTGATGCGGAAGAAGGCGATGCTCTGCTGCAATTCGTCCGCCTGGTTGGCCAGGTCCTCGGAGGTGGAGGTGATCTCCTCGGACGCCGACGCATTCTGCTGCGTCACGGTGTCGAGCTGCTGCAACGCCTGGTTGATCTGCGCCGCGCCGATATCCTGTTCGCGGCAGGCGGCGCTGATCTCGGCGACCAGTTCGGCGGTCCGGCGGATGTCGGGCACCAATTTGGTCAGCATCTCGCCGGCCTGCGCCGCTGCCTGCACCGTGTCGCCCGACACCGCGCTGATCTCGGCGGCGGCCGTCTGGCTGCGCTCGGCCAGCTTGCGCACTTCCGACGCGACGACCGCGAATCCACGGCCATGTTCACCGGCACGGGCCGCTTCGACGGCCGCGTTCAGCGCCAGCAGGTCGGTCTGCCGGGCGATTTCCTGCACGATGCCGATCTTCGCGGCGATGGTGCGCATCGCATCGACCGCCTTGTCGACCGCGACGCCGCTGGCTTCGGCGTCGGTCGACGACTGACGCGCGATCTTTTCGGTCTGCGCGGCATTGTCGGCATTCTGTTTGATGTTGGCCGCCATCTGCTCCATCGACGCGGACGCTTCCTCGGCGGCGGCGGCCTGTTCCGTCGCGCCCTGGCTCACCTGCTCCGACGCTGCCGAGAGCTCCTGGCTGCCGGCGGCGACATTGTCCGCCGCGGTCGTCGCATCGCCGACCACGACCCGCAGCCGGTCGACCATCGATACCAGCGCATGGCCCAGCTTGTCGCGGTCGGACAGCGGGGTGTGATCGATCGTCAGGTCGCCGCGCGCGATCTCGTCCGCCAGCGTCGCCGACTTGCGCAGCCCGGTCACCATCGACACCAGCGCATGGCCCAGCCGGTCCTTGTCCGACAGCGGTACATAATCGACCGACAGGTCGCCGACCGCGATCGTGTCGGCCAGCGCCGCCGACTTGCGCAGGCCAGCGGTCATCGCGACCATGGCATGGCCCAGCCGGTCCTTGTCCGACAGCGGCTTGTGATCGATCGTCAGGTCGCCCTGCGCGATGGTGTCGGCCACGCCCGCGGTCTGGCGCAGGTTGCCGGCCATTTCGTTCAGCGCGTTGGTCAGCAGGCCGACCTCGTCGTTCGACCGAACCTCCACGGTATGCGACACGTCGCCCTGCGCGACCGCCTCGGCCAGGTCGGTCGCCTGGCGCAGGTTGCGCCGGATCGCATTGGTGACCACCCATCCCACCGCCGATGCGACGGCCAGCGCGACCAGTGCGACGATCGCCATCACCCAGTTCAACGTGCGCGACAGCGCCGCGCCCTCGGCCCGCGCGGTTTCGGCGGCCTTCAGCTGGTAATCGGACAGACGCCCGATCCCGGCCGTGGTCGGGTCGATTCCGGCATACATGTCGTTGTCTGCGAAGCGGGCCAGCGCGGCGCTGTCATGCGCGGCGATGATCGCGTTCAGCCGCGCCACCGCCTCGTCCGACCGGTTCATGTTCTGACGGACCTGCCCCACGACCGAGCGTTCCTCGTCGGTCAGGTCGGTCTGCATATAGGCCGACCAGTCGCGGTCGATCGATTGCTTCGCGTCGGCCACCGACGCGCTGGCCTGGGCCCAGTCGAGCTTGCCGGCGCGCAGCTTGTGCGTGGTATCGACGATGTTGATCGCATAGGCGTCCGACACCGCCTTCAGCTGCCGGACCGGTACCAGACGGTCGTCATAGATCGACGTCATGGCGCCGGTCAGCGCGTTCATGCCGTAGAAGCCGGCACCGCCGACGATCGTGGCGATGGCAATCCCCGATGCCAACTGGATCGTCAGGATCCGGGTACCGATAGAAGTGAATTTCGCGCCAGCAGGCTTCATGATTGCACCCTTTAACCTCGCGCAAAGGGTAGGCGGCGCGGTTTAAGACGAAGTAAAGCGATCGTATACTACTGATGCCTCGTCGTTTTTCGTGGGTCTTCCGATTCGGTGCGCGAGGACGCCGTCATTCGCGCGACGATCATCGGGCGTCCGATGTCATGACGGCCAAGTGGCTATGCGCTCAGCCGCAGCGGCTCCCCTTCCGGCAGGATATGCGCGGGCAGCGTGCGGAACCCCGGGCGCGCCAGCAGATAGCCCTGCATGTAGCGCACGCCCATCTCGCGCAGGATCCGATATTCCGCGACGGTTTCGATCCCCTCGGCGATCGTGGTGATCCCCATGCGCGCGAACAACGCGAGCAGCCCCTCGACGATCATGCGTCGCGGCCTGCTGGCGTCGATGCCCCGGATCAGTTCCATGTCCAGCTTGATGACGTCGGTCTGCAGCCGTGCGAGCAGCGACAGGCCGGCATGGCCCGCGCCGAAGTCGTCCAGCGCCGTGGCGAAGCCCATTCGCCGATAGGTGTCGATGATCTCCCCGACGTGCCGCGTATCGACCATCTCCTCGTTCTCGGTGAACTCGAAGATCAGGCGGTCGGTGGGGAAGCCCACGGCGGCGGCGGTCCTGAGCGTCAGCTGGATGCAGGCGAGCGGCGAATAGACCGCGTTCGGCAGGAAGTTGATGGACAGTCTCGCCCCCGTGGCGACGATCCCGGCCTCGACCGCCTGAGTGATCGCCGCGACGCGACACTGCTGGTCGAAGGCGTAGCGGTTTTCCGGCGTCACGCTCTTCAGGACCTGTCCGGCCCCCTGGCCGTCGCGTCCCCGGACCAGCGCCTCATAGGCCCAGACCTCGCCGGAGACGATGTCGACGATCGGCTGGAACGCCATTGCCAGATCGAAAGCGGCGTCTTCCTGTCGGCAGCCCTGGCAGCCGCTCATGATATCGGATCCATCGGTGCGGCGTAGGGGAGCAACCCCTAATTTACCGTGTCCAATCCAGATCAAGGTGCGGCGACGGTCGCGCTCTGGCGGCGCGGCCCGGCGGTGCGTGATGACGCTCCGGCGCGCGGCGTCGCACCATGTTCCGTGCGTCGAAGCAGGTCGATCAGATCCTGTTTCCAGAAGCGGGCGTGCGTGTGCGTTCCATGGCCGCGTGTGTCGGGTGTCTCGGGAATCAGGCGGAACCGCGCATCGCGCATCCGGGCCACCGCGCGCCGGGGATAGTCGAGCTGGCGCGGGTTGATGAAGTCGTCGGCCGAGTTGACCCACGTCGTGGGCGCGGTGATCGCCTCCAGCCGCGGCCACGGATTGTAGGTGCGCGACGCATCGATCTGATAGATCAGGTCGTTCGCGTCCGTTCCCGCGATCGATGCGGCCACCCGGTCGCGCGCGAACGCCTCGGCCGCCTCACGGCGGGGATATTGCGCCTGGAAGTACAGGGGGGCGGCGCCGGCCACGAACAGCAGGCTGGCGGCGGTGCGCAGACCCTGCACGGGGGGCGCGCGATACTCGCCGTTCGCCCATGCCGGGTCCGCCTCGATCCCGTCGATCGCCAGCTTGCGCCACATGCGGTTCAGGCCGGCGATCTCCACCGGCTCGCAGGCCAGCGGCATCAGCGCGCGCGCGAAGTCGGGGTGGGTCTCGCCCCACACCAGGCTGTGCATGCACCCCATCGAGGTTCCCATGATCAGCCGCATCCGGCGGATGCCGAGCCCGTCGTGCAGCAGCCGATATTGCGCCTCGACCATGTCGTCGTAATCGTAATGCGGGAAGCGCATGTGCAGGCCGTCGGACGGCTTGGACGACTTCCCGTGCCCGATCCCGTCGGGCAGGATGATCCAGTATCGCGTGATGTCGAGCGGCTGTCCCGGGCCGTAGAGCGCGTCGGCGAATTGCGGCGCCAGGAACTGGCGCCCGGTGCCGCCGGTCCCGTGCAGCACCATGACCGCATTGTCGATCTCACCCTTGGCGTTGCGGTGTGGCGATCCCAGCGTCGTATAGTTGATGCGCACGTCCGGCATCGTCTCGCCCGAACGAAAGCGGAAGTCGCGGATCGTGAACTGCGCATCGCGGGCGGGCCAGTGCGAGGCGGATGGTGCGGGCCTGTTCGCCGGCGTGAGCGGCGGCACCTGGCCGGTCGCGGCCTGAAGGAGCAAGAACGGGAGGAGGAACAGCATGGCGCATCGTCACGCCTGATCGGGCCGGGCGCAAGCGCGCATTTGGCGCCGAGGCACGCGAATCCGCTCGGGCGCCGGCCGGGCGCTCCGCCGGCTTCACTGATGGCGCAGGAACTTGTCGAATCCCTCGTTCGCCTTCGTCATCCTGGCCAGCTTCCGCAGATAGGTGCGCACGTGCCGTTCGAAGCGGACATCGTCATACAGGCCGGTCGCGGGATAATCGTCCTGCGCGATCAACGCCTTCAGCCGGGCGGCGAGCGTGTTCTGATCCTCGATGCAGTCGGCGTCCTTCAGCGCGCGGCACGCCCATTCCTCGGCGGCGGCCTTGTCGAAATCGTCGCGCGCGTCATAGCCGCGCCGGTCGGCGGCGGCCTGATCCAGCCGCGACGCCGCGTACCGGCGCTCCAGCCACTTGCGGACCAGCGCCGCGTCCCACGGTTTCGTCGGTTCCGTCATCGTTTTCCCCTGGTCGCCCCGACGCGCCGGGGCGTGGTCGGCGGCGTTCCATACGATCAGGCGGATGGCTTTGCCATGGGCGAGGGGCTAGGGGCGAGGCCCATTGAGGCGGTGATGTTGCGCTATGGCCAGACGTTCGAAACACGATCCCTATGATCATCTTCCGCGGGAAGACGATGCGGCGACCGCGCCGGTGCCATGCTGGCTGTGCGCTCGTCCGACCGGCAAGACCATCGTCTGGCATCATCCGGTGCCCAAGAGCCGGGGTGGTCGTGATGTCGTGCCCATGCATCCGATCTGCCAGCAGACGCTGACCGCCAATTTCACCAATTCCGAGTTGCAGCGGCACGGCATGAACGTCGCCGGCCTGCTCGATCATCCCAACGTCCGCAAATTCGTGGACTGGGTGGCGAAGAAGGATCCGGACTTCACCGCGACGATCACCAGGAAACAGCGCTGATCCGCGCCGCTCGCCGATCGGAACCCGCCGGCGACGCCCATGGGCCGGACCGGATGCGCGCGGGCGCATCCGCGAGGAGGAAAGCGTCGCGCCCTCGTCTCATGCCTGACAGGCGCTCTCGGGCAGGGAGAGGCGCAGGATCGTGCCCGACGACGGTGCGGCCTCCACGCTGAGCTGCGCGTCCATTCGCATCGCCAGGCTTCGCACGAGCTTCAGGCCGAGGCTGTCCGAACGATGCAGATCGAAATCCGGCGGCAAGCCGGCTCCGTCGTCGATCACGCACAATTGAATGATCTGGTCATCGTGGGTCAGGGTGACGACGATCTCGCCCGCGTCCCGATCGACGAACCCGTGTTCCATCGCGTTGGCGATGCCTTCGGCCATGATGAGCGCCAGCGGGATCGCCGCATCGGGCGAGAGCCGGATGCCGGACACCGCCTCGATCCGGTGGACGATGCCCGGCCGGTGCTCGGCGGCGAACAGGTCGGCCATCAGGTCCTTGAGGAAGACGTCCAGCGGCACCTGCTCCCCGGTGGTCGAGTAGAGCTGCCGCTGGATGCGCCCGATCAGCTGCAATTTGGTGGAGGCATCGGTCAGGATCGTGCGCGCGACCGGGTCGGTGACCTGCCGCTGCTGCAGCGACAGCATCGCCCCGACCATCTGGATGTTGTTCGACACCCGGTGCTGCAACTCGCGGAACAGCAGCTCGGTCCGTTCCGCCAGTTGCCGCTGTTCCGCCGCCAGCCGCGACGATCGTTCGTTGGCGCGCTGCATCGCATCGACGAGCGCGACATCGACCGCGACGACACCGGCATAGAAGCCGAGCGCGACGAGCGTCCGCGCCTCCACCTGGAACGAGTGGACCGGAGGGATGAAGAAATACCAGGCGAGCAGTCCGCACACCACCGCCGACAGTGTGCCCGGACCGCGCCCGAACAGGAACGAGGAGATGATGACCGCCGGGAAGAAGGTAAGATACGGAAATCCCGGCGGAAAGGCCGGGTCAAGTGTCCAGCGTATCCACCACGCGACGGCACAGAGCAGCAACGCGGCCGAATAGGCCAGCGCCCTGCGCTCGCGAAGCAGCGGCAGCTGCTCGAACACCCGCCGCTTCGCCTGCATCTCTTGTCCAAGGCCCCCCGCTGTACCGCCCCTCCTGCGCGATCCTGCGGGCGGTTGCAAAGGTCTTGTTGCATCGATGTGTCGGCGCGCCCCGAAACCGGATCGTGCTGGCGCTGTCTCCTTGCGATCGGCCGTCGGCGTTACGTCCGGCGCAATGTCGCCGTGCCGCCGTTCAGCGACGCGGTGCCGGTCTGCCCGTCCGCCGCGGCGTTGAACACGACCAGCGTCCGCCGGTCGTCAGCCGCCAGCGCCACGCCCTCGGGAATCGGTCGCCACGCCACCGCGCCGCTCACCACCGCCGCCAGACAGCCGCCAGGGTCGTCGATCGCCCAGCCGTTCGCGGACTCGACGCGCCGCGTGGTGAACGTGATCGCGCAGGTCGCCGTCGGGGTCTCGATCGCCCAGGCCCCCGCAAGCTCCTCCGGCTCGCGCATTCTCAGGCTGCCGCTCGTTTGAGGCGTCTCATCGCCACCATGTGTCATTATATTTCTGCCGTGTTCCAGAGATGTTGCGTCGGCGCAGCCGATCATAAACAATGTTAGGACGACGACGCAGGAAGTCAGACTTGGCGAACGAGCACAGAACCGACTGTGCGTCGACTTCGGGTTGCAAACAAATGGAGGCATTTCGTGCCCGTATTGCATCGCACAACTTCCTTGTCGAACCGGTCCTCGGGTGAGGACTTTGCCACGCCGCGCCAGGATGGCCTGGCGTCTCTTTTGCACTTGTTGGATGATCGGGGCAATCCGACGGCCGAGGCGGACCTGGTCGGGTCGTCGTCCCCGGCCGCGGCGGACGCCGCCGACGTCGCGCTTCCGGCCTCGGGCACCGTCTTCGGGTTCGGCTGGGATGCCTGGCTGTTTCACCGGCAGGCGGCGGTGACGCAGGATGTCGCGGCGGAGGGCTGCCAGTGCTGGGGGTGCATGAACAGCGCGAACCCCGATCGCAACCACGCCACCGATCCGCAGGCGGCGTTGAACGGTGACGAGCGCGGGGAGGGCGGGCCGAACGGCAAGCCGTCGCTGACGATCGCCGAGGCGGGCGCGCAGATCGGCCGCGCGAACCAGACATGGAACGGATCGACGCTCGGGCAGGCGGCCGACGTCACCTACGCCTATCGCTCCACCGCGCCGACCACCATGCCCAACGGCACCAGCGGCTTCTCGCGCTTCAACGGGGCGCAGATCGAGCAGACCACCATCGCGTTGCAGGCGTGGGCGGACGTGGCGCGCGTCACGTTCCGGCGCGTCGACAATGGCGACGGCTACAGCAACAACGCCCAGATGCTGCTGGGCAATTACTCCAGCGGCGCCTCGGGCGCGGCGGCCTTCGCTTATTATCCCGGCAACGGGGTCGGCGGTGACAGCTGGTACAACAGCTCGCTCAGCTACAATCGCGCGCCCGACACTCTCAACTACGGCGGACAGGTGCTGATCCACGAGATCGGGCACGCGCTCGGGCTGGGGCATCCGGGCGACTACAACGCCGGCAACGGATCGCCGACCTACAGCAACAGCGCCTCCTATTACGAGGATACGCGCCAATATTCGGTCATGAGCTATTGGTCGGAGACGAACACCGGCGGCGACAACGGCGGCTATTATGCGGCGGCGCCGCTGCTGGACGATATCGCGGCCATCCAGCGGCTCTATGGCGCGAACACCGCCACGCGGACCGGCGACACGGTGTACGGCTTCTCCTCCAACACGGGGCGCGATTATTATAGCGCGAGTTCGTCGGGATCGGTGCTGATCTTCGCGGCCTGGGATGCCGGCGGAACCGACACGTTCAACTTCTCCGGCTACAGCCAGGCGCAGCTGATCGATCTGAACGACGGCAATTTCTCGAACGTCGGCGGGCTGAAGGGCAATGTCGCGATCGCGCAGGGGGTGGTGATCGAGAATGCGGTCGGCGGGTCCGGCGCCGATCGCATCATCGGCAACGAGTTCGCCAACCGGCTGACCGGCAATGCCGGCAACGACGTGCTGATCGGCGGCGGCGGTGCCGACGTTCTGATCGGCGGATCGGGGGCGGACACCTTCACCTTCACCAGCATCACCGACTCGCGGTCGAACGCGCGCGACCAGATCACCGACTTCACCAGCGGCGTCGACCGCATCGACCTGTCGGCGATCGATGCCGATCTCGGGCGGGACGGCGATCAGGCGTTCACCCAGGTGTCGCGCTTCGGCGGTCGCGCGGGCGAGGCCGTGATCCAGAGCGGCAATGGCGTCACGACCCTGTCGCTGGACCAGAACGGCGACGGCGTCGCGGACTTCGTCCTGACCGTGACCGGCTCGCTCGCCTCCGGCGATCTGTTCTGGTGACCCGCATGCCGGCGGAGGGGCGCCGCCGCGCGTCCTTCCGTCGGCAGCGACTGCCCTGCTGACATCAAGATATAAGGATATCTTTATATCGCTGTTGACATGGGTCCGGCGATGGTGTTGAAACGCGGGTGTCGAGGTTCCCCATCCCAGGCATGGCGATGGGGCTAAGACGGGAAGCCGGTGGTGCCCTGTACGGGCAGAGTCCGGCGCTGCCCCCGCAACTGTAAGCGGCGAGTGGCGGCTCCATATCGTGCCACTGGGCTCCCGCAAGGAGCCTGGGAAGGCCGGAGCCACCGCGTTGACCCGCAAGCCAGGAGACCTGCCTTCCGACGCCATAACGTTCCTCGGACGGGGGTTCCTCCGGTGGATCGCGCTTGACGCGTGGATCCGTGGCGTGCCGCCCTCCGGGTCCGTCGTCGCCCTGCGCGCTCTCGCCTGACCTCTGCCCGCAAAGCAGGTGAGTCATGACGAACAGCGGGTTCACGTTCACGATCAGCAGCATTCCGTTCGACGAGGACTATCGTCCCGCCGACGGCACGCGCATCACCACCAATTTCGCCAATCTCGCGCGCGGCGATCGCCGCCGCGACAATCTGCGCAACACGCTGGTGATGATGGATCGCCGCTTCAACGCGCTGATGCACTGGGACAATCCCGCCGGTGATCGCTATGCGCTGGCACTGGAGATCGTCTCGGCCGGGCTGCGGATCGGGGAGGGGGACGCCGCCGCCGCCTTTCCGCTGATCGAGATCCTGCGCACCATCGTCACCGACCGCAGCAGCGGGGAGCGCCGCGACGGCATGGTCGGCAACAACTTCTCCTCCTATGTGCGCGATTACGACTTCAGCATCGTCCTGGCCGATCACCTGAAGACCGGCAGTGACGGCCCGCCCGAGGATTTCGGCGACCTCCACGGCAATCTCTTCAAGCGCTTCCTCGAATCCGACGCCTATCGCGGCCGCTTCGCGAAACCGCCGGTCATCTGCCTGAGCGTATCGAGCAGGGAGGTATATCATCGCACCGCCAACGCGCATCCGATCCTGGGCGTCGAATACCGTCACGATCGCTATTCGCCGACCGATCGCTACTTCGCGAAGATGGGCATGAGGGTCCGGTACTTCATGCCGCCGCACGGCGTCGCCCCGCTGGCCTTCTACCATGTCGGCGATCTGGTCAGCGATTATACCAATCTCGAACTCGCCAGCACGATCAGCACGATGGAGACCTTCCAGAAGATCTACCGTCCGGAGATCTACAACGCCAATTCGGTGGCGGCGGCGCGCTATCAGCCCAGCCTGACCTGTCAGGACTATTCGCTGACCCGCATCGTCTACGATCGCGAGGAGCGCAGCCGGCTCGCCGTCGCGCAGGGCCGCTACGCCGAGGAGCATGTCATCAAGCCGCACGGGGCCGCGCTTCGCCGCTGGTCCGAGGCCGCCGGCCGTTGATCCCCACGCAGATGAAGGTACTTTCCATGACGACATTGTTGCCGACCACCACCGCGGGCAGCCTGCCCAAGCCGTCCTGGCTCGCCCGGCCCGAAACCTTGTGGTCGCCGTGGAAGCTGGCGGGCGAGGAACTTGCCGCGGGCAAGCGGGACGCGCTGCGCCTGGCGGTCGACGATCAGCGACAGGCCGGCATCCACATCCTCGGCGACGGCGAACAGACGCGCCAGCACTTCGTCACCACCTTCATCGAGCATCTGGCCGGCGTCGATTTCGAACAGCGCGAAACGGTGCGCATCCGCGACCGTTATGACGCCAGCGTGCCGACCGTCGTCGGCGCCGTCTCCCGCCCCGGGCCGGTGTTCGTCGACGATGCGCGCTTCCTGCGCGCCCAGACCGATCGGCCGATCAAGTGGACGCTGCCCGGGCCGATGACGATGATCGACACCCTCTACGACGCCCATTACCGCAGCCGCGAGAAGCTGGCCTGGGAGTTCGCCTGCATCCTCAACGAGGAAGCGCGCGAACTGGAAGCCGCCGGCGTCGACATCGTCCAGTTCGACGAACCCGCCTTCAACGTCTTCTTCGACGAGGCCAACGACTGGGGCATCGCCACGCTGGAACGCGCGGCTCAGGGTCTGACGGTCGAAACCGCCGTCCACATCTGCTACGGTTACGGTATCAAGGCCAATACCGACTGGAAGAAGACGCTCGGCGCCGAATGGCGTCAGTACGAGCGGACCTTTCCCAACCTCCGCGGCTCGACGATCGATATCATCTCGCTGGAATGCCAGAATTCGCGGGTGCCGATGGACCTGATCGAACTGATCCGCGGCAAGAAGGTGATGGTCGGCGCCATCGACGTCGCGACCGACACGATCGAGACACCCGAACAGGTCGCCGCCACCCTGCGCACCGCGCTGCGCTTCGTGGATGCCGACAAGCTCTACCCGGCGACCAATTGCGGCATGGCCCCGCTGCGCCGCGCGGTCGCCACCGGCAAGCTGCGGGCGCTGGCGGCGGGCGCGGACATCGTCCGGCAAGAGCTCGCGGCCTGACGCCCGCCGGTGCGGGGCGCCGCCTGCCGCGCGACATGGGCGAGCACGGCACAGGCGCCGCCGAACGTCACCATCGCCATCGTGGAGACGAACGTGGCGATGCGGCGACGACGGAGCCTCGGCGCGCGGCGGACGTTCGTCGATCCTCGAAGGAGGCGTGCGATGTCGGGGGTGTGGGCGGCAGGGTTCTGGGGTCTCGTGGGTGGGTCCGCGTTGGTCCTTGGCGCGGCCATCGCGTGGTTCGCCACCTTGCCGCAGCGGCTGATCGCCTCGATCATGGCGATCGGCGCGGGCGTCCTCATCTCGGCGGTGGCCTTCGACCTGATGGACGAGGCGTTTCGGCGGGGCGGGTTCGATTCGACCGCCACCGGTTTCCTGGGCGGTGCGATCGTCTACACGCTCGCCAACCTCATCGTGTCCCGGCGCGGCGCGAAGCACCGCAAGCGCTCCGGCTCGAACCCGCACGAGCGTCAGCCCGATGCGCGGAGCGGTTCCGGCGCCGCCATCGCGATCGGCGCGCTGCTCGACGGTATTCCGGAATCGGTGGTGATCGGCGTCAGCCTGCTCGGCGGCGCGGGCGTCAGCGCGGTGACGGTCGCCGCCGTCTTCCTGTCGAACGTGCCCGAAGGCTTGTCGAGCGCGGCGGGGATGAAGGCGGCGGGCCGGTCGCCCGCCTATGTCTTCGGCGTGTGGGGCGGGATCGCGGGCGCCTCCGCCGTCGCCGCGATGATCGGCAACGTCGCGCTGGCCGGCAGCGGTCCCGATCTGATCGCGGGCGTCACCGCGGTCGCGGCCGGGGCGATCCTGGCGATGCTGGTCGATACGATGATCCCCGAGGCGACCGAGGCCACGCACGATTACTCCGGGTTGATCGCGGTCGTCGGCTTCCTCATCGCGTTCGTGCTGACCAAGAGCGGCTGACGCGTGGTGCGATCTCGGATGGCGAATATCGAACCGACCGCTCCTGTTTGGGCGCGAAAACCTCCTGACGGCCCCGTTGCGGCGCCATTCTTTTTCATGCGCGATCCGCTCGGCGCGCCCCTTGTGTTGCCATTGCGCCACACCATCTGACACCCAAGAGAGACAGGGCATACAGATGAACCTAGAGAGATTTACCGATCGCGCGCGCGGATTTCTCCAATCCGCTCAAACCGTTGCGATCCGCATGAACCATCAGCAGATCGCGCCGGAGCATGTGCTCAAGGCGCTGCTGGAAGATGAGCAGGGCATGGCCGCCGGCCTCATCACCACCGCCGGCGGCGACCCACGTCGCGCCGCTTCCGAAACCGATTCCGCGCTGGCGAGGATCCCCTCGGTCAGCGGATCGGGCGCGCAGAATCAGCCCGGTTTATCGGCAGATGCGGTGCGTGTCCTCGATCAGGCCGAGCAGATCGCGCAGAAGGCCGGCGACAGCTATGTCACCGTCGAGCGCCTGCTGGTCGCACTGGCGCTCAGCCTGAACACGGCGGCCGGCAAGGCGCTGAAGACCGCCAATGCGACGCCGGAGGCGCTGAATGCCGCGATCACGCAATTGCGCGGCGGCCGCACCGCCGACACCGCCAGCGCCGAGGATCGCTACGACGCGCTCAAGAAATTCGCGCGCGACCTGACCCGGGCGGCGCGCGACGGTAAGCTCGATCCCGTCATCGGCCGCGATGAGGAAATCCGCCGCACGATCCAGGTGCTGGCGCGCCGTACCAAGAACAACCCCGTGCTGATCGGCGAACCCGGCGTCGGCAAGACCGCGATCGTCGAGGGCCTTGCGCTGCGCATCGCCAACGGCGACGTGCCCGACGGGCTGAAGGACAAGACGCTGATGGCGCTCGACATGGGCGCGTTGATCGCGGGCGCGAAGTATCGTGGCGAGTTCGAGGAGCGGCTGAAGGGCGTCATCGACGAGGTCAAGCAGGCCGAGGGCGACATCGTCCTGTTCATCGACGAGATGCACACGCTGATCGGCGCGGGCAAGTCCGAAGGCGCGATGGACGCGGGCAATCTGCTCAAGCCCGCCCTCGCGCGCGGTGAGCTGCACTGCGTCGGGGCGACCACGCTCGACGAATATCGCAAGCATGTCGAGAAGGATCCGGCGCTGCAACGCCGCTTCCAACCGGTGTTCGTCGGCGAGCCGACCGTCGAGGACACGATCAGCATCCTGCGCGGGCTGAAGGAAAAGTACGAGCTCCACCACGGCGTGCGGATCACCGATGGCGCGCTGGTGTCGGCGGCGACGCTCGGCAACCGCTACATCACCGACCGCTTCCTGCCCGACAAGGCGATCGACCTGATGGACGAGGCCGCCAGCCGGTTGCGGATGGAGGTGGAGAGCAAGCCGGAGGCGATCGAGGCGCTCGACCGCCGTATCCTGCGCCTGAAGATCGAGCGCGAGGGGCTGAAGCGCGAAACCGATGCCGCGTCGGTCGATCGGCTGGACACGCTTGAGGGCGAGCTCGCCAATCTGGAGCAGCAGTCCGCCGAGCTGACGCAGCGCTGGATGGCCGAGAAGGACAAGATCGCCGGCGAGGCGAAGCTGAAGGAACAGCTCGACGCCGCTCGGCTGGAACTGGAACAGGCGCAGCGACAAGGCGACCTCGCCAAGGCGGGCGAACTGTCCTACGGCCGCATCCCCGCGCTCGAGAAGCAGCTCGCCGAGGCGCAGGAAACCTCACATGGCGCGATGCTGCGCGAGGAAGTCACCAGCGACGATATCGCGTCGGTGGTCAGCCGCTGGACCGGCGTGCCGGTCGACCGGATGCTGGAGGGCGAGCGCGAGAAACTGCTCCGCATGGAGGAGGTGATCGGCAAGCGCGTGATCGGGCAGGAACAGGCGGTGCGCGCCGTCTCCACCGCGGTACGCCGCGCGCGCGCGGGGTTGCAGGACCCGAACCGGCCGCTCGGCAGCTTCCTGTTCCTCGGGCCGACCGGCGTGGGCAAGACCGAGCTGACCAAGGCGCTGGCCGAGTTCCTGTTCGACGATCCCAATGCGATGGTGCGGATCGACATGAGCGAGTTCATGGAGAAGCACGCGGTCGCGCGGCTGATCGGTGCCCCGCCGGGCTATGTCGGCTATGAGGAAGGCGGCGTCCTGACCGAGGCGGTGCGGCGGCGGCCCTATCAGGTCGTGCTGTTCGACGAGGTGGAGAAGGCGCATTCGGACGTCTTCAATGTGCTGTTGCAGGTGCTGGACGACGGTCGGCTGACCGACGGGCAGGGGCGCACGGTCGACTTCTCGAACACGCTCATCATCCTGACCTCGAACCTCGGCAGCCAGTATCTGGCCAACATGGGCGAGAATGACGCGGTCGAAAGCGTCGAGCCGCAGGTGATGGAGGTGGTCCGCGCGCACTTCCGGCCGGAGTTTCTGAACCGGCTGGACGAGATCATCCTGTTCCATCGGCTGGGTCAGGCGCACATGGGGCCGATCGTCGACATCCAGGTCGGGCGGGTGGGCAGGCTGCTGGCCGATCGCAAGGTCGCGCTCGATCTCACCGATGCCGCACGCGCGTGGCTGGGGCGCGTCGGCTACGATCCGGTCTATGGCGCGCGACCGCTGAAGCGCGCGGTGCAGCGCCACCTTCAGGATCCGCTGGCCGAACTGATCCTTCGCGGCGAGGTCAAGGACGGCACCACCGTTCATGTCGACGAGGGCGACGGCAAACTCGCGCTGTCGGTCGCATAACGCATGTGAAGCCCCCTGTTCGTGCGGGGGGCTTCATGCGATGGGCGAACTATTGTCCGACCAATGTCCAGGGTGAGTGCATGACCAGCATCGGCATCTACGGCAGCAACGGCCGCATGGGCCGCGCCATCGCTACCATCGCCGCGAGTGAGGGCGTCATCGTGGCCGGCGGGGGCGACGCGGGCAGCGATCCACTCCCCGTCGCCTATGCCGCCGACGTACTGGTCGATTTCTCCACCCCCGCGGCGCTCGAATCGCATCTGGCGGCGGCGGCGGCGGCGCGTACCCCGATCGTGATCGGTACCACCGGGCTGCTCAACACCCATCACGCGCTGATCGAACAGGCCGCTGACGTGATCCCGGTGCTGCAGACCGGCAACACGTCGCTTGGCGTCACCCTGCTGGGCGTGCTGGTGCGGGAGGCGGCGGCGCGGCTGGGCGCGGACTGGGATATCGAGATCGCGGAGATGCACCACCGCCACAAGGTCGATGCTCCCTCGGGCACCGCGCTGCTGCTGGGCGAGGCGGCGGCGGCGGGGCGCGGCACGCGACTGGCGGAGGTACGGGTCGACAGCCGTGCCGGGCTGGTCGGTGCGCGCACGGAGGGGACGATCGGCTTCGCGAGCTTGCGCGGCGGATCGGTGGTCGGCGACCACAATGTCGTCTTTGCGGGGGAGGGCGAGCGGATCGAGATCGCGCACCGCGCCGACGATCGCACCATCTTCGCGCGTGGCGCGGTGAAGGCCGCGGTGTGGCTCGCCGGCCGTGCGCCGGGCCGTTATGCGATGGCCGAGGTGCTTGGGCTTTGAGGAAGGCCGACGTCGTCGAATTCTACCGCCGGCTTGCCGAGGCGAACCCGCATCCGGAAACCGAGCTTGAATCGGTGAACGACTACACGCTGCTGGTTGCGGTGGTGCTGTCGGCACAGGCCACCGATGCGGGCGTCAACAAGGCGACCCGCGCCTTGTTCGCGGAGGTGGATACGCCGCAGAAGATGGTGGCGCTCGGCCTCGAAGAACTGAAGCGGCACATCCGCACGATCGGGCTGTTCAATACGAAGGCGAAGAACGTCATCGCGCTGTCGCAGGCACTGATCGATCACCATGGTGGCCACGTCCCCGCCGACCGCGACGCGCTGGAGAAATTGCCCGGTGTCGGGCGCAAGACCGCCAATGTGGTGATGAACGTCGCCTTCAGTGCCGAGACCTTCGCGGTCGACACGCATATCTTCCGTATCGGCAACCGCACCGGGCTGGCGAAGGGCAGGACCGTGCTGGCGGTCGAGAAGCGGCTCGACGCGGTCACGCCGGCGCCGTTTCGCGTCCATGCGCACCACTGGCTGATCCTGCATGGCCGCTATGTCTGCAAGGCGCGCAAACCCGAATGCTGGCGTTGCATCGTCGCGGATCTTTGTGCGTTCAAGCCCAAGACACCGCTTCCCCCGGCAAAGGCCTGATCCCGATGCGCGCGTTGCTCCCCGTGTTCCTGCTCGCAGCCCCCGGCAGCGCCATCCCGCCGGCCACGCCGGTCGGGACGCCGCTGACATGCCTGCCACTTGCCACGATTCGGGAAAGCATCGTTCGCAGCGATCGCGTGATCGACTTTCGCGCATCGGGCCGACGGATGTACCGGGTGACCCTGCCGCACGCCTGTCCGGGCCTGGGCAGCGAGCGGCGCTTCTCCTACGCCACGTCGATCGGACAATTGTGTGCGCAGGACATCATCACCGTCTTCTATCAGAGCGGCCCGATGCGCGGCGCGTCCTGCGGCCTGGCACCGTTCCAGCCGAGCACCCTGTCGCAATGACAATTCCCGCGCGAAACGGGTAGCGCGTCGCCAAAACCCCTGCTAGGCGATGCGTCACCGGCACCCGTAGCTCAGCTGGATAGAGCGCTGCCCTCCGAAGGCAGAGGCCACAGGTTCGAATCCTGTCGGGTGCGCCAGAAAACAGCTTTGCAAGTTGTTGTTTTAGGGCGTTTTTTGGGCAATTTGAATTGCCCTCGATCCGCCGAATCGCCTCTTTGATCGCTCCGTGACACAAAACGGACACAAGGGCGTGCTACATGGCGACAATCAGCAAGCGAGCGGGTGGATGGTTCGTCCAGATTCGCCGCAAGGGCTACCAACCGCAGTTTCGGACCTTTCCCACCAAGGTGGAGGCGGAACGTTGGGCACGTGATAGGGAAGCGGCGATTGATCGGGGCGACCAACCGACCAGCCATCGCGACCTTAAACGGACAACCCTTGGCGATCTGATTACCCGCTACGTAGATGAAGTGACTCCTTCTAAGCGTAGTGCGGATACGGAGACGCTACGGCTAAGGAAGCTAGCGAAGGCTCCCCTTTGTACCTTATCGCTCGCGGACCTCTCTAGCGCCCCTGTAGCGGCTTACAGAGATCAAAGAGCCAAGGAGGTGAAGCCCGGAACAGTAGCGCGGGAAATGTCCCTTCTGCACAACGTGATTGAGGTTGCGCGAAAGGATTGGGGTTACGGGTTGACCGCTAACGTGGTGGCACAGGTTCGGCGGTTACCAGTTCGAGACGCAAGGAATCGCCGGTTAGAAGCTGGCGAACTGGAACTGCTACTAACTGCCTTAAAGAAGACCCGTAATCCGCTTGTCGGTCCGGTGGTCATGTTCGCGATAGAAACGGGTATGAGACGGGGGGAAATTCTCGATTTAGAATGGCGTTACGTCGATTTAGAGAAGCGGACAGCGCATATCCCGCATACGAAGACGGGCTATGCTCGTACTATCCCGCTTACCGAGGCCAGTATTGCGATATTGAAGAATCAGAAAGCAACGGTCGGTAAGGTTTTCCCTTTATCCGCACTTGCACTTCGGCTCTCTTGGAACCGATTAAGAGAACGTGCAGGATTGTTGGACCTTAGATTTCATGATCTTCGGCATGAGGCGATCAGCAGGTTTGCGGAACTTGACGTGACCCCCGGGTTTC
>NZ_LDTB01000060.1 GCF_001476895.1 Sphingomonas endophytica
TTTGTTCGGCGCGTGGAGCGTGGTAACGTCATGGAAGCCCGATACCTCGCCGACACCTTCCAGTCGCCGGATCTCGCCCGGCGTCTTGCCCAGTACGACCAGCTTGTCGCGCGCCGCGCCCAGCGAGGCGGCGGCGGTGCGCGCGGTCGCCTGTGCGGCGGCCAGATCGGCCTGCGCCTGCTGATAGTCCTTCAGCGCGCCGCCGGCGGTCTCGTACATCTGCTTCTGCCGCTCGGCATTGCGCTGCGCCGTCAACAGCTGCGCCTGCGCGTTCTGATAGGCGGCGCGCTGAAGGACTATCAGCAGGCGCAGGCCGATCTGGCCGCCGCACAGGCGACCGCGCGCACCGCCGCCGCCTCGCTGGGCGCGGCGCGCGACAAGCTGGTCGTACTGGGCAAGACGCCGGGCGAGATCCGGCGACTGGAAGGTGTCGGCGAGGTATCGGGCTTCCATGACGTTACCACGCTCCACGCGCCGATCAGCGGACTGATCGCGTCGCGCGACGTGTCAGCGGGGCAATATGTGACACAGGGCGGCGACAAGCCGGTGATGACGATCACCGATCCGTCGCGCGTCTGGCTGGTCGCGCAGGTGGCGGAGAGCGATGCGGAGGCGATCCATGTCGGCGACACCGCGATCGTCACCACCCCCGCGCTGCCCGGCCGCAGCTTCCAGGCGCGGATCGATCTGGTCGGCGCCGCGCTCGACCCCGTCACCCACCGTCTGCCGGTGCGCGCGACGATCGCCAATCCGGACGGCGCGCTGAAGCCGCAGATGTTCGCCAGCTTCGCGATCCGCCGCGCCCGCAACGGCGAGGCGATCCGCGTGCCGGCCGCCGCCGTGATCCATGAGGGCGAGAGCGCGCGCGTCTGGGTCGTGCGGCCCGGCGGGCTGCTGGTGTCGCGCGACGTCGTCACCGGCGACGCGCAGGACGGGCAGGTCACGATCGTCAGCGGCCTCGCGCCCGGCGAGCGGATCGTCACCGCCGGCGCGCTGTTCGTGAACGAAGCGGGGCTGGGCGAGTGAACCGCATCGTCGCCTTCGCGCTGCGTCAGCGGCTCCTGATCGTCGGGGTCTTCGTCACGATGCTGGTGGCGGGCGTCATCGGGTTCATGAACCTCAATATCGAGGCCTATCCCGATCCGGTCCCGCCGATGGTGGAGGTCATCACCCAGACGCAGGGCCTGTCCGCCGAGGAGATGGAGCGCAACGTCACCATCCCGATCGAGGTGCAGATGGCGGGCATCCCGCATCTGACCGCGATCCGCGCGATCAGCCTGTTCGGCCTGTCGGACATCAAGATCCAGTTCAGCTACGATTACACCAACGAACAGGCGCGCCAGCAGGTCATCAACCGCCTGTCGCAGCTGCCGCCGCTGGCCGGTGGCGCGCAGCCGACGCTGTCCCCCACCAGCCCGGTCGGCGAAATCTATCGCTACAAGATCACTGCGCCCAAGGGCTATTCGGTGATGGACCTGAAGACGTTGCAGGACTGGGTGCTGCAACGCCGGTTCAAGCGGATTCCCGGCGTGATCGACGTCACCGGCTGGGGCGGCAAACTGCGCGCCTATGACGTGGTGATCGACAACGACCGGCTCGCCGCGCACGACGTCACCGTCAGCCAGGTGCTGAATGCCATCTCCAAGAGCGACGGCAACGTCGGCGGGCAGACGATCAACTTCGGCAGCCAGGCCGCGATCGTGCGCGGCGTCGGGCTGATCCAGTCGCCGTCGGGGATCGAGAGCGTGCTGGTCGGCACCGCCGGCGGGCAGCCGGTGCTGGTGAAGGACGTCGCGAAGGTCACGATCGGCAACGAACCGCGCCTGGGCATCGCCGGCTACAACGATCAGGACGACATCGTGCAGGGCATCGTGCTCATGCAGCGCGGCGCGCAGTCGATGCCGACCATCGAGCGCGTGCAGAAGGAAGTGGCCGACATCAACGCCTCCGGCGTGCTGCCGCCGGGCGTGCAGTTGCAGCGCATCTACGACCGTTCGGACCTGATCCGGCTGACCATTCATACCGTGCTGGAAAACATGGTCGTCGGCATCATCCTGATCTTCGCGCTGCAATGGCTGTTCCTGGGCAATCTGCGCAGCGCGATCATCGTCGCGGCGACGATCCCGTTCGCGCTCGCCTTCGCGATCCTGATCCTGGTGTTGCAGGGCGAAAGCGCGAACCTGTTGTCGGTCGGCGCGCTCGACTTCGGCCTGGTCGTCGATGCCAGCGTCATCATGGTCGAGAACATCTTCCGCCACATGGTCGAACGATCGGCGCATGTCGAAAGCGGCAAGGGCCATTACACGGTCGCCAACCGCTTCTCGGCGGTGCTGGGCGCATCGAGCGAGGTCAGCCGCGGCATCTTCTTCGCGGCCGCGATCATCATCGCCAGCTTCCTGCCGCTGTTCACGCTGACCGGGGTCGAGGGCCACATCTTCGGCCCGATGGCCAAGACCTATGCCTATGCGATCACCGGCGGGCTGATCGCGACCTTCACGGTCGCGCCGGTGCTGGCGACGCTGCTGCTGCCGGACAAATTATCCGAGGTAGAGACGTGGGTCGTCGGCAAGCTGCGCCGCGCCTATGAGCCGGCCGCCGCCTTCGCGCTCAACAATCGCGTGCTGGCGATCGGCGGCGCGGCGCTGATGCTGCTGATGGCGGTCGTGGGCGTCCGCTCGCTGGGCGTGGAGTTCCTGCCGCACCTCGAAGAAGGCAATATGTATATCCGCGCCACCTTGCCGGCGTCGATCAGCCTGGAGGCGGGGCAACCAACGGTAAACGGCATCCGCCGCATCATCGCGGAGTATCCGGAGGCGACAGCCGTCCTCTCCGCGCACGGCCGTCCCGACGACGGCACCGACGCGACCGGCTTCTTCAACGCCGAGTTCTTCGTGCCGCTCAAGCCCTTCGACGAATGGCCATCGGGCATGACGAAGGAGAAGCTGATCGACGAACTGTCGAAGCGGCTGATCGCCAAATATCCCGGCGTCGATTTCTCCTTCTCTCAGATCATCGAGGATAACGTCGAGGAAGCGGCATCGGGTGTGAAGGGCGCGAACTCGATCAAGCTGTTCGGTCCCGACCTGCCGACGCTCGAGAAATATGCCGACCAGATCAAGGACCAGATGAGCAAGGTGCGCGGGATCGAGGATCTGGGCGTGTTCCAGTCGCTCGGCCAGCCGACCGTGCGCGTCGACGTCGATCGCGCCAAGGCCGCTCGCTACGGCCTGACGCCCGACGACGTGAACACCACCGTCGCGGCGGCGATCGGCGGCAGTTCCAGCGCCGATCTGTACGAGGCGGGCACCGACCGCCATTTCCCGATCGTCGTTCGGCTGAAGCCGGAACAGCGCGATTCGATCGAATCGATCCGACGCATCACGATCGGCGCGCCCGCGCCGGACGGCAGCGGCGGCACGATCCAGGTGCCGCTGTCGGAGGTCGCCAACGTCCGCCTCACCTCGGGCGCGTCGTTCATCTATCGCGAGCATCAGGAACGCTACATCCCGATCAAATTCTCGGTGCGCGGGCGCGATCTGGGCGGCGCGGTGGAGGAAGCGCGCGCGCGGATCGACCGCAACGTCCATCTGCCCGCCGGCTATCACCTGGAATGGGCGGGCGAGTTGGACAACCTCAAGAACGCGATCGCGCGGCTGGAGATCGTCGTGCCGATCAGCCTGCTGCTGATGCTGCTGCTGCTCTATGCCAATTTCGGCTTGATCCGTGACAGCCTGCTGGCGTTCGCGGCGATCCCGATGGCCGTGGTCGGCGGGGTGATGGCGCTGGCGCTGACCGGCACCGCGTTCAGCATTTCGGCGGCGATCGGCTTCGTCGCGCTGTTCGGCATCGCGGTGATGGACGGCATCCTGGTCGTCACCACCTTCAACAATGCGATCGACGAAGGGATGGACCGCGCCGCCGCGCTGGCGACGACCGTGCGCCACTCGCTGCGCCCGGTGGTGATGACCTGTCTGGTGGCCGCGATCGGCCTGCTCCCCGCCGCGCTCTCACATGGCATCGGCAGTCAGGTACAGAAGCCGCTGGCGCTGGTCGTCGTCGGCGGCATGACGCTGGCGCCGGTGCTGATCCTGCTGGTGCTGCCGGTGCTGATCGGGCGCTTCTCGACGCGCGTCCGCCCCGAGGATCGCGGCGCGCACGGCCACGACGTCTCCCACCATCACGAAGGACCGGAGGTAACGGCATGACCCGCACGCTCGCGCTGCTGCTCGCCTGCACCTCGGTCGCCGCCTGTACAATGGGTCCGCGCGATCTCGACGCGCACGCCGCCCTGCCCCCGGCCGCGACGCCAGCTGCGATCACGCCCGCCAGCGGCCCGGCGCAGGCCTTCGTGCCCACCGCCGCGACCGCGAACTGGTGGACCGCCTTCGCCAGCCCGCAACTCGACGCGCTCGTCGTCGAGGCACTGGCGCGCAACAACGACATCGCCACCGCCGACGCCGCGCTGCGCCAGGCGCGCGAACAGGCGCGTGCCACGTCCGGCTCCGCGCTGCCGCAGGTCGACGCCGGCTATCAGGCGGAGCGGACGCGCGTATCGGATGCGATCTCCCCGACGATCGCCAACCAGAACCAGCAGCTCTATACGCTCCACACCGCGCAGGTGAACGTCGGCTATACCGTCGACCTGTTCGGCGGGGTGGGCTCGCGCATCCGCTCCGCCCGCGCCGCCGCCGAGGTGCAGCGCCACCGGCTCGACGCCGCGCGTACCACCGTCGTCGCCAATCTGGTGCAGGCGGTAATCCAGCGCGCGGCGCTGGCCGAACAGGTGCAGGACGCGCAACTGGCGATCGCGGTCAATCGCGACATCCTGAACGCGCTGCTGAAGCGGCAGCGGCTCGGCGATGTCGGGGCGGCGGATGTCGCGACGCAGCAGACCGCGCTCGCCACTGCCGAAGGCGCATTGCCGCCGCTGATCCGGCAGGAAGCGCATCAGCGCGTCGTGATCGCGACCTTGCTGGGCCGCGCGGCGGGCGAACCGTTGCCGCCCCTGCCGGAGCTGTCGTCGCTCACCCTGCCGACGCAATTGCCGCTCGCGCTGCCGTCCGATCTGGTCGCGCGGCGCCCCGACGTGCAGGCGGCGCGCGCCGAGCTGGAGGGCGCGGGCGCCGACGTGCAGACCGCGATCGCCGCACGGCTGCCGTCGATCCAGCTCAGCGCCAGCGCCGGCGGCTCGGCGCAGCGGTTCGGCGACATGTTCAAGAGCGGCAATCCGTTCTGGACGCTGCTGGGCGGGATCACGCAGCCGCTGTTTCACGCCGGGGCGTTGCGTCACCAGCAACGCGCGGCCGAGGCCGCGCTGGACGGGGCGAAGGCGGGCTATCGGACGGCCGTGCTCCAGGCGTTCGGCGACGTGTCCGACGCGCTGACCGGGCTGGAAACCGACGCCACGGCGCTGGATGCCGCCACCCGGGCGCGCGACGCGGCCGGACAGGCGCTGACCTTCGCGCGGCGGCAACTGGCGCTGGGCAGCGTCGGCACGCTGGCGTTGCTGAACGCCACCGCCGCCGATGCCGACGCGCGCGAGCAGTTCGTGCAGGCACGCGCCGCGCGGCTGATCGATACGGTGGCGCTGTACACCGCGGTCGGCGGCGCGATCGAACCGTCGCGGTAACCGGCAACGGGGCGCCGGTCATGTCGGCCTGATCGTCGCGCGTTGATCTATTGAGTAGCCCTAGGCCGGATCGACATTCAGCGCAGCCAGATCAAGGCGGCGGCGAGGTGGACGAAGCCGGTGAAGTGGATGATACGGCGGTCGTAGCGAGTGGCAAAGCGGCGGAAGTGCTTGAGGCGGCCGAAGCATCTCTCGACCTGGTTACGATGCCTGTAGATGCTGGTATCGTGCGGGATGGCGACCTTGCGGTTGCGCTTGGACGGGATCACCGCCTCGGCCCCCATCGCAGCGATCTGGCTACGTAAGTCATTGCCGTCATATGCTTTGTCGGCGAGCACCGCTTTGCCGTGCTGGCCTCCGAGTAGACTGGATGCCGAGGCGATGTCGCTGGCTTGCCCGGGCGTGATGCGGAACCGCAGGGGGCGGCCGAACGTGTCGGCAAGCATGTGAACCTTGGTCGTCAGTCCACCTCGGGAACGCCCCAGCGCCTGATCCTTGCCCCTCCTTTTCCGGTTGCCGCCTGCTGGTGGGTGCGAACGATGGTGCTGCCGATCATCAGATACTGGTTATCCCGGTCGGCGGTCAGCGCCTCGAACACGCGCTCCCAGACGCCAGCATGGCACCAGCGACTGAAGCGCCGGTGCACCGTCTTCCACTTGCCGTAGCGTTCCGGAAGATCGCACCAATGGGCGCCTGACCGCAGCACCCACAAACATCCGTTTACGAACAGGCGGATCGGCGCCCGTTCGACCGGGATCGGCCACCTTGCCAGGGACCAGCGATGCAATCCGCGACCATTGCGCCTCGCTCAACTCATACCGCTTGATCCCCATCACTCGCCCCGCGTCTCAACTCGGATGCCTATGAATCAGCCTTCAACAGCTTTGGGAATCCTGAATGTCGATCCGGCCTAGATTTCTGGACTGAGCTGCTGCCGGTTTCGTGGATACGACATCAAGCTACCTGCGCTTGGCGCTCGAAGTTTATGGGGCTGAGATAACCCAGGGTCGAGTGGCGTCGCGTCGGATTATAGAAGCGCTCGATGTAGTCGAACACGTCGGCCTTTGCGTGATTGCGCGTGCGGCAGGTTTTACGTCTGATCCTCCCTCGGTTTGACGGACACCGATGATAGGCTCTGCGGAGCCAGGAGGTGTTTTGATGGCAAGTACGACGAAGCGTTGGTTCACGGACGAGTTCAAGCGTGAGGCGGTGGCGCTGTGGGAGACGAGCGGCCGGATGCAGACCGAGGTGGCAGCCGAGTTGGGGATCATGTCGACGATGCTGCGTCGTTGGCAGCGCAAGTTGCAGGAGGGCGGTTCCCCGCCGGCAAGCCCGGCGGCGAAGCCGTCAGTATCGACGATGGCGTCGCCGGCGGATCAGGCGTCGGAGATCGCGCGGTTGCGCCGCGAGTTGGACCGGGCGCGGATGAAACGCGACATCCTAAAAAAAGCCGTCGGCATCTTTGCGGAGATGCCGCGGTGAAGTTCACCTTTATCGAGCAGCATGCGTCCACCTGGCCGGTGAACGTCATGTGCCGCATGCTCGGCGTGTCGCGTAGCGGCTATTACGGCTGGCGCGACCGTCCGCCAAGCGCACGAACGACCGCCAACCTGGCGTTGCTGAATGACGTGCGCAGGATCCAACAGCGGCACCAGGGCCGCTACGGGTCACCCAGGATGCATGCCGCGCTGCGAGCGGAAGGCCACTGGTGCAGCCGTGGCCGCGTCGAGCGCCTCATGCGCCGGCATCGCATCCGCGCGCTGGCCGGGCGCCGGTTCCGGCCGTGCACCACCGACAGCCGCCACTACCTGCCGATCGCCCCGAACCTGCTGGCGCAGCGCTTCACGGCATCTGCGCCGAACCGGGTCTGGCTCGCGGATATCACCTACATCGCCACCGGGGAGGGCTGGCTGTATCTCGCGGCCGTCCTCGACCTGGCGACCCGCAAGATCGTCGGTTGGGCGATGCGCGACCATATGCGAACCGAGCTGCCGCTCGCCGCGCTGATGATGGCAGCCCAGCGGCAACGACCAGCGCCCGGCCTCATCTGCCATTCGGATCGCGGATCGCAATACGCGGCCGGTGCATATGGCGATTACCTGGCGGTGATCTTGTTCCGGCGAGCCGCTGTAATGGGTGCGCGGATCGACGGCCATGGCACCATGCCAGTCCCCCAACGCCAGATAGTCGAGACCGGCACGGCGCGCCCGATCCGGCGCGATCACGTCATCGCTCACCGCCTCTTCGGAAAAGTTCTGGATGGCACCATGCGCCAGCCCTATGCGGATCGCGCCGTCCGGGGTGGAAGCACCGTCCATCCACTCACTCAGATCGCGTCCCGGTCGCCGCGTCGTGCACGGTGCAGGCAGAAGGAACGCGCCCTCCGAAAGCGTGATCGGGTGCGGTGTGGTGGCAAGAAGGACATTAGATGGTGCCTCGCGCACCAGCTGCGCCCAAAGCTCGGTGGCCTGCAACGAATCATGATTGCCGGGCAGGATCACCCACCGGATCGGCGCATGATGCGCCATCTCGGTCAGCGCCTGCCGCCGCACATCGGCCGCCGGAGTTTCCGTGTCGAACGTGTCCCCCGCCAACAAGATCGTGTCGACGCCATGATCCCGGGCATGGCGGAGTGCCGGTTTCTTTTATCTTGCCCTCCGCTCCTCCGTCCCTTTCTGCCCTTCCCACCCAATATGCCGACAGACAAAAATCCGCCTGGCTGCACATCGGAACGAACGCCACCGCGCGCGGAAGCTCCGCCATCATCGCGTGCTCCCGATGCTCGCACGGGCGATGAAGATGCCGCCTCTCTGCGCGTCTTCATCGACGGGCGGGCGAACCGGGGCGGTTGTGCGGCTGTCATCGGATTGCGCTCCGAATGACGACACGACGGCAGGCCGGGCGTCGGTCGAGCGCGCGACGAAGATCGCCGCCTCGCGCCAGTCTGGCGGCGGTGCGGGGTTTTCGACCGTCGTTTCAGGCACCAGCGCACCGCCGAGAACGGGCGCGAGCGTGGCGACATAGGCGCGTGTCTCGGCGGGCAAGGCACGGCCGGTCGCGCGATGCTGGTCATATCGGCCGGGACCGGCGTTATAGGCGGCGAGCATCGCGGTGACGTTGCCGTAGCGGTCCCACAATTCGCGCAGATAGGCCGCGCCCGCCATGATGTTATCGCGCGCGTCATGAGGATCGCGGCCGAGCCGATACCGGACGCGCAACGCTACCCAGGTATCGGGCATGACTTGCATCAGCCCCATCGCACCCGCTGGCGAAATCGCGCGCGCGTCGCCCGCACTCTCGGCGCGCAGCACGGCGCGAATCCAGCGCTCGGGTATGCCGAACCGCTGCGCCGCCTCGGCGATGTGGAGGGCATAGGGATCGATAGCGGTCTGGCGAACGATCGGCGCGGGTTGCGCCATCGCCACCTCCGGCCACGCGCAGATTGTGAGCGCACCGAGACCTACAAGAAGGGCATCTCGCCATGCCGGCCTCTCAGACGAATTGAGCATGAATAGCCTCCTTGATTCGGGGAAGTCAGCGCGTCGCCGCGCGCCATGCGAAGTGGCCGTCGCCGTCCTCGTCGGTCCAAAACGGGAGCGCCCGACCGATGACGGTGCTGGCGGGAACGGGGCCGAAGTAGCGGCCGTCCAGGCTGTCGCGCACGCGACCGTTCATCAGGAAGAGTTCGCCGCGCGCGATGATGCGACAACCCCGCCAGACGGGCAGCGCGCGGCCGAACCGATCGCGCTCCAGTGCCTCGCCCGTCTCCACACCATCGACCGTGATGACGACGCGATTTCGGCAGACCCGCTGCCCCGGCAGGCCCGCGACACGCTTCAACAGCGGCACGCCGCGACCGATATAGCCACGCTCCACCATGAAGCTCGCCAGTGGCTCGGGCGGCATGACCGCGACCAGCTCAGACACCGTGAGTTGGTCCGCCGGCTCAATGGCATAGAGACCGATCGGCGCGCTCGCCGTGACGTTCCAGACGAATTTCGTCGGCGTCGGGATGATGGCGGCGACCGCCACACCGAGCACGGCGAAATACGTCGCCATGACATAGCCGAACCGGGTCATGGGTCGATCCTCCGGCGGCCGATCCATGCGGCATGGCGCTCGGGCGTGTAGGCGTTCGGCTCCTGATTGGCGGTCAGCCGGTTATGGACGTGTCGCCAGTGATCGGGCGAAGTATCGGCCGGATCGACGCCGAGCGCGTCCACCGCGTCGATCGCCGCCAGCACGCGCTGAACCTTCTGCCAGCCACTCAGCCGCAGCAGGATGTCGCCGCCCGGACGCACGAAGGGCACGGTCTGGAATGCCTCGCCGCGACGGACGGCGCGCACGATGTCGATGCGCGAGACGACCGTGCCATGATCGCCCGCCGCCCAGCGAACGAATGCGAAGACGCTATCGGGCGCGAAGCCGACGACGCTGCGGCGACGGTCGATGATCCGTTCGTAGCTCTTGCGACCGAACCTGATCCAGTGCTCGACCTTCTGCTTCTGGAAGGTCAGCTCGACCAATGTGGTGAAGGGCGCTGGTCCGTCCGATTGCAGGCGACCATGCGTGTGGCGGGATGCCTTGCCGCTCATCGCCGTCCTCCATCGCCGTCCTCCATCGCTGTCGGACGGGTCGGGCGTCAGCATGTCGCGAAGCACGTCGGCGACCGACCTTGCGGCACCGGCACCACACTTCGCCTGCGCGCGCGTCAAAGAAGAAAAGTTAGATTCTCTGTTAGACTCTAAGTTAGCAGCCGGATTCCGCTTTTCGGGCCAGAGGCTTAACTGCGATCCGTGCGCCCGATGTGCCGATAGTGCTGCGCCTGATGTAGCGATACCCTTTGCGCCTGATGTGCCGATGGTTTTCACACCCTTATCAACAGGCACTGTGGATGGGATTTCGGGCCGGATTTGCAGCAGCTCGCGCCGCCCTTCGCGGCGAATGTCGAGGCGATAGCCGAGCAGCGATTGCCGGGCGGCGATGCGGCGCAGGTCGAGCGCGAAATCGGAAATCCGCGCGAGGCTGCCGGACTTCTGGTGAAGATGCGCGATCTCGAACAGCCAGCCGTGCGGCTGGTGTCCGGCGTGCTTGCGGGCGACGCGGTAGAGCCAGCGTTCGATGCCGCCGGTCAGCCGGAAATAGGCCGGGTCGATGGTGAGGACGAGCGAACGATCGACGACGCCGGAGTAGAACCATTCGGGCAGGACGAACTCCATGCCCTCGACGCGACCGTCGCGCGTCGTCATCTCCTCCCATTCGTTGATCCAGGAGAATTGCCGTCGCCGCCAATGCTCGCCGTGGCGGATCGTCGTGCGGATGGAGGTCGATTGCAGGCGGGCGAGCGCGGCCTTCAGCAGCAGATATTGGCGATTTCCGGTCGGCCGACCGATGGCGCGTAGCAGATGGTAGGGGGTGAAACGGAAGAAACGCGAGGTGTTCAGGCCCGCGTTCCTGGCCGCCACGATCTGCGAGGCAGCCCATATCAGCACGTCGGCATCCCAGATGGTCGCCATGCCGTGTTCGGGCATGGCGAAGACCTGCACCTCGATGTCGGCCGCCTTGTAGAGAATGGGCGTGGTGCGCGGCGTCTTCGCCAGGGAGAAGAAGGGCCGCTCCATCAGGTCACGTTGATCGCGCGGCGGCGCGTCGCCGGTCGCGACCACGAAGGGAGCGAGGCGACTGCGCTCGCTGGCGTCTCCGCCCTGCGCGGCGGGTTCATGATCCTCATCGCGCAGCATCAGCACTCGCCCCGCTCTTGCGGCGTCAGCGGACGGGCGGGAAAGACCCTGCCGGCTGTCGTGTCGCGGGTGGATTTGCGCGAACCGATCTCGGTCCAGGCTTCGAGGTCGTGGACGGTGTACAGGACGCGCCCGCCGACCTTGCGATAGGTCGGGCCGGTGCCGTAGGTGCGATGCTTCTCAAGCGTGCGGATGGAAATGCCGAGGAAGCGGGCGGCTTCCTGAGTGCGCAACATGCGCGGCGGCAAATCCGCGTTGGGGCGGACGGCCATGGATCACCTCTGGTTCGTGGTTGGTGCCGCTGCCGTCTGGCGAGCGGGCTGTGGCGAACCATGGCGAGGGATCGGCGGCCGGTAGCGTGCCGCATTTGCGGCCGTACGCTGACGGCACCCCAAGAGGGCCGCCGGAAGCAAAAATGTCGAGGCGATTCAGTGACCCGCCATTTCCGGCTCGGATTGGGCGGAGACATTTCGGCGCGATTCGGGTAAGGCTGGACGCGGAGCAGAGACGCGCTGCTCCGGGGCGTCGAAACCCCTGGTTAGCGGTTGGTGCCGGCCGTGACGGCACCGAACTCCTTGACCTTATGGTCGGGGAGCCTGTGGCGTATGCAACAGGTTCTCCGAACTAAAGGCCACAGGGCCGTCTAACCACGGTTTCGAACTCCCCGATCACCAAGGGTCAGAGAGTGTCGTTTGCGGGGGCGCACCGCAGACCAACCTCTCCGAAGGCGGAGGGAACGGCCGTGAAAACCCCTGTCGAACTCGATCCCGATGTGGATGACGAAGCGCCGACCGGCGATGCGATCACGCCCTATGACGAGCGGCATTTCGTGACCTACATGCGGCTGCTGGATGCCGAAGCCGAGCACGCGGACTGGCAGGAAGTCGCGCCGATCGTGCTGCATCGTGATCCGATCGCCGATGCGCTGCGCACTCGCCGTTGCTGGCAAAGTCATCTCGAACGCGCGCAATGGCTGTCGCGCGAAGGCTATCGGCAGATATTGAAACAGGCAGCCGACAAACCCTGACGGTTTGGCGTCACGGCCGCGTTGTCGGCTTGATGGGATAGTGCAGTAACAGGCGATAGCCGCCGCGCATCATCTTGATGCCGTGCGCGACGAGGCGGCGCACCTTGTTCTTGCTCGGATCGACCTCCCAATCCTCCTTGCTGCCCTGGAAGCCGAGCAGCACTTCGGCAATGGCGCGATAGCTCTCCCCGCGTAACCGGGCGTCCAGCGCGCGCAGCGACAGGATATGCCATTGCCGCAGTTGGGCGGGCAGCGCCCGAAAGTCCGCACCTGGCGGACGCCCCGTGAGCGCGCGCCAGAGACGGCGCGCGGCGTGGGCGCGAAGCTCCAGCCAGGAATCCATCGGCAGAGTCGCGGCATAGAAGGCGGCTGCGTCCGGCACGGCTGCGCGCAGCCAGAACTGGTGCATGACCCCATCGGCCTGCCAGATGCCATGCCAGCCATCTTCGGCCTGCCTCAGTCGAAGGCCATCGAGATGCGCGAGAACGATCATCGGTTCCGTCTCGCCGCTACGATGCTCGGCAGGCGACAGCATGACCGCTTGCGGCTGCAAGCCCGGCGACCAGATCGGCGGTTCGAGGTCAGGCGCTTTGTCGGGATCGCTTGGGAAATCGCAACCCCCAGCGCCGAACGAAGCGTTCGAGTCGGTCGGCCCCGCCGTATTCGTCCGCGCTGGCGGACAGGAAGTCCTCCCGATATTCGTGATTTCGACGAAGATATTCCCAAGCAAAACCGGCGGCGGAAATGGTTTTCGTGTGTGCGTAAGCCGCCGGCGAGCGCCAGTCGATACTCAGCATGGCGTCACCTCCCCAATTCCGGGCAGCGCAGAACGAAGCCCGGATAGAGATGGTCATGGAGAAAGAGGGATCGGTGTAGCCGCACTATCCAGATAACTGGAGCGTGCAACACGATCGCAATTATAGTTAATTTATATCCGTTTCGGTTGTTCTATCTCAATATTGGGAAAGCCAGCAAGCGGCCGTCATTCCGCAAGGTCGACCGCTTCCTGCCGCACGTCTCCATGCAACAGCGGGCCGCCGCATTCCGTCGCTTTGCCGGCGGAAGCTGGCAAAGCGACGGAAGCCTTTCAGCGGCGGGAAAAGACATGCACTTCGTCATGTGCGGTTTCCACCGTGAACAGGTCGCCGCCCAACTCGGCATCGCGCGCCATCGCCTGCCAGTCGATATAATAGCGCAGGGCGTCGGGGATCGTGACCGTCTCGGCGGTCAGCTCTTCCATGCAATCGGCAAGGCTTGTGAACTGACCATGGTAGCAGTCCCGCATGGCGGTCTCGGCCTGGTCGATGTCCCCGACGAACTCGTTCAGCAAACCCGCGCCCAACGCGCCATGCTCGGCGATGAATGCGGCGATCCGCGCCACGTTCTCGATACCGGCATATTCCTCGATGGCGACGCCCTCGAATCCCTCGTAATCGTGGATGGCATATTCCTCCACACCCTCGACCGGCGATCGGGAGAGCATGGCGGCGATTTCGCTCCTGATCTCGTCGGCGTCCTGGTCCGCGTCGATCCAGGCACCGTGCAGATAACCGTTATTGTACGCGGCAAGGCAGGCGACGTAGATGCGGGGATTGCTTTCGACTGCGTCGGTCATCTCTCTAGTCCTCGGAGCTTGGGGTTCAGAGCAGCGAAGCGCCGCTCCTGAACCCCTGCCCGTCGGCGAGACCGGGGGGTGCAAGGTGCAAGGGCGGGCGGGACGGAGGGGGATCACCCGGCCTGCACGGAACGGAGGAACGACGTGGAGGAAGGCCGGGGATACCGTCCCGACCGAGCGTCAGCGATCCCTTGCGCCGCGCCGGGGGGCAGCGCCCCCAAGCAATCGGCCTGGCGTGAGCGAAAGCGGGAGCCGGGCATAAAGCGGGATCACGGTAAAAAGCCCGCGATGCTGAAGCTCATGATCCCTGACGGCTGTATCCTGTCGGGACGTTGCGGCGCGCCACCGCAGAACGGGTCGAACGAGATTTTAGCTCGACCGCAAAGGAAGATTTCCCCTCAATCATAAGAATTAAGTGCAACGAAGGATTTTCTTCAGACGAATCTCAACGTAGGATTATCGAAACAACACCTGAGGGTGGGATGGCATCGCAGGACTACGAAACCGAGAAAGTTGCCTTTCGCGAATTCTACGATGCCTCCTGGGACACGATGGAAGCGGCCCGGATCGCCTTCATCACCATGATCGGTTCCCTTCTCGCTACGGATGCGGCGATTGCGGGCGCCAAGGTCGAAGGACGGATTAAGGACCGCGAGGAATGCCTGAGTAAGTTTCGGCTGAAGTATCAGACGGCGCTGGAAAGCACGAAAACGGCTTATGCCATTCGCGACCACATATCCGATCTGATCGGGTTGCGCATTGTCTGCTTCTATGAGGACGACGTGGAGCGGGTGAAGGATCTCATATCGGCCGAGTTCGACGTTTTGGGTGTCACCGACAAGACCGCGCAGATGGAAGAAACGGCGGATGCGTTCGGGTACAAAGGGCTGCATCTCGATCTACGCCTGAGTGAAAATCGAAAGGCATTGAAGGAATATGCCGCCTATGCGGACTATCCGTTCGAACTTCAGATTCGGACAGTCGTTCAGGATTCCTGGAGTGTTCTCGACCATAAGATCAAATATAAGAAGTCCATCCCCAATGCTTTGAAGAGGCGCATTAACACGCTAGCTGCCCTGTTCGAACTGGCTGATCGCGAGTTCCGTGCCATTCGCGACGGAACGGCCGAAGAGATCGCGCGAACGGATGCCTATGCTGAGATCGAGGAAGAGTCGGCGGTCGTCCCTGCCGAACCGGAAGCCGCCGTTGACGCCGCGCCTCGTCGGTATGCCCCGCTCAACGCTTTTAGCCTGTTGCGGATCGCGAAGCATTTTTTTCCTGGGCAGGAGTTCGAGCCGCACAAGGTGGATGGCTTCACCCAGCAGATCATCGACCTCAAGCCCGACATCAGCCGTGGCAAGTTCAATTTCTACCTGAGGGAGAAGATCGGCCAAGTCCGGCGCTACAAGGCCGACTTCGAGGCGCGTCCCGAGGGTACTCCGCTCAATCCCTTCACCGTCATGCGGCACTGCCTCTATACTGGCGATCCCGACGTGTTTGCATCACTTCTGACCGACAGGGCACGCGAAAGCTTCGATACCTGGCGCGCCGAACACGAACCCGCCGGCGAGGTCGCCTGACATCAGGGGTGACAGTTGAGGGTGCGCGAGCACCACGTCGTTCGCCAAAATGTTAATGTCTTCCTTTGTTTAAAAGCTTTCACATTGGCTTACTGCTTATTTAAGCCAATTGCGAATTATTTGAATAGCGCGATTGCGACCTTGGCCGATTGCTGACGGGCGGTCGCAGAGAATTAGGCAGAGAAACCCGCTGGTATGGAAAAGGGCGTGGCATTGTAGAGGCGGCAATGGCCCCCTCATTCACGAACCATCACTTGACGAGGTAAGGTTTATTCCTTACTCTTCCAAAGATCAAGTTGGGAGCCGACCATGGCCGCATTGTTGAAAGAAGAAAGTACCATCACGGCGAAGGGCCAGACCACGGTTCCCAAGGCCGTCCGGCAAGCCTTGGGCGTGGACTATGGCGGACGCATCGCGTTCGTTGTTGATGACGCGCGTCGCGTCTATGTCGAGAAGGCGACGGAAGAGGTGAGCGATCCGGTGGTCGATCGCTTCCTGACATTCCTCGCGCACGACATGATCAAGCACCCCGGCACTTCTGTCGTCTCGCTACCCGCTACGTTGCGGGATCGCATGGCGGCGCTGGTCGGCGATATCGACGTTGACCTCGATGCCGAGATCGACGGGGTCGTCGCACTCTAGTTATGCTCACGATCAATGGGTGGACCATCCTTGCGCATCCCCTTTTTCTCGATCAGTTGGAAAAGCTGATCGAGACAGTCGAGGCGTTGAAAGCAAAGAAGCCCGAGGATTATCGGAAAAACGCGAACACCAAGCTGCTGGCCGCGTTGAACAAGCTCGTTTTCGAGGCCGTTCCGGCTGACCCGACAACAACCGCGTATCGGCAAGGGTCGACTCTCGGCGATGATTACAAGCACTGGTTCCGCGCGAAGTTCGGGAACGGGCGTTTTCGCTTGTTCTTCCGCTACGAATCGAACGCGAAAGTCATCATTTTTGCCTGGGTCAATGATGAGACGACGCTGCGGACCTATGGTGCGAAGACCGATGCCTACAAGGTCTTCAAAGGAATGCTGGACGACGGCAATCCACCCGACGATTGGGCTGCGCTGCACAAGGCGGCTTCCCAGGCCGAAGCGGTCGAGCGTTTCGATACCGTTTCACCCATTAAGCCATAGGCGGCGACATGAATGGTCCGAACAGCGAGATGAAACCAGATGTCCTAGACGCACGCCAACTGGTGCGTATCGAAGCGGTGCATCGTGGATTCCTGTATCAGCACCTCTATCTGGCCAATTGCTTGTTGCGCGCAGCGGCGGCGGGCATCGATAAAATCGTCGTTGAAGGTGACGAGGACGTCGAACTTCATGGGGCGATCGACCACCTCTATGTGCAGGTCAAGACGCGCCAAGGGTCGCTGGCGGTGGGCGACATCACCGGTGCGCTTGAGCGTTTCACTGTCATCCGAGCAGAACATGCCAGCGGTGCGCGGACCGGGACGGCCCGCTTCGTCATTGCGTCGAATGCGGCCCCGGCACCGAAACTGGCAGAGATGCTCGCTGCGACGAACTGGCCCGAGGACGTGCAGCTTCACTGGCCAGGCGGGCCTATAGTCACAGCGTCGGCGCTGCCTCAGCCGCCCATCGACGTGAGTGCTGCTGTCTCGGCCTGCAACATGCTGGCGGGCGCTCTGCCCTTTGCGATGTTGCGGCCCGACACGCTGACCTGGAAACTCGCGGGCGTGGCGATGCTTGCGGCATCGGGCACGCCGCCCCGCAGCGATCACGCTTTCCATCGTGCCGAGCTGCCCGCGCTGTTCGAGCAGTTGGTGGTGCAGATGCAGGATTTCCCGGCGCCTCCGGCTGTTTACCGAGCGCAGATCGGTGAACCGCCTTTGGCGACCGGACAACGGGTCCGGCTGCTTTCAGGTCTGTCCGGCGCGGGGAAGACGGCCTGGATCGCAGAGGCGGCGACGCATCTGGCAACTCCGGCCGTGTACCTCGATGTCGGCGAAATGCCTGGGCCGGCATTGGCGTCAGCGGTCGCACGAGAGGTGGCGGCGAAGATGTTCGGCCGAAGCCACGGCGCTTTGGGCGAGATCCTCCTGCCCGGTGCATCCGGCATCGAGACGCTTGGTGCGCTGAACGTGAAGCTCGGTCAGGATAGACTTTCCGTCCATGTCGTGATCGACAACGCCCATCGCCTCGCGCCGATCGATCTGAAACCGATTATCGATCAGGCCCAGAACATTCGTTTTCTTCTGCTGTGTCAGCCGGGCGCTGCGTCCGGGGAGATAGCGGCTCTGCTTGGCGTCGATCAGGAAACCCTGGGCGGCTGGGATGAGGATACGATCGCTGCCGCCATCGTCGAGGCCGGCTGCGTAGCCGACTTTGCGGATTGCGAACGCCTGTCGCGCCTTACCGGCGGACTGCCATATTATGTGTTGAATGCGGCGACTGTCGCCAAACGCGAATATGAAGGCTCGATCGCCGCCGTCTGCGTGGAGGTCGAAACACAGACCAATCTTGTAGCAACGGCCCAAGAAATCATCCTTAGACGCGCGTTCGACACGATGCCCGACCGGATCAGGGAGGTGGTCGCGGCCCTGAGTCTGGCGGATGTTCCCCTCTCACGAGACGAGGCCAGCGCGTATCTTCAGAAAGCGTGCAAGCTCACACGTCAGAACGCCGTCAGCGCCTTGCGCCAACTCCCGGACAGCGGCGCGGTCGAGCTTTTCAGCAATGCAGGCATCAAGGTTCACGATGCGATGCGACTGCTCGGCCGTGCGCATATCGCAGAGGGCGGTGAAGACCATGAGCGCGACATCAGGAAGCTCCTGTCAGATACGATCATCGAATCGATCCAGAAGAACTGGAGCATCGCGAAAGTCGCCCTGCTGGTCAGGTTGTTCGGCCAGCTCGGCCAAGCCAAGATTCTGGTCGAGTTCGCGACCGATGAGCTGTTTCATGAAATGGGCGTCTGGCGGGAAATCGAGCCGTTCCTGATCGCTATAGCGGCCGACGAAAACGAGGATGCGGAAACGCGCCTTTGGGCACTCGACGGCCTAGTTTTCAACGATCTTCGCGAAGGCGACATCGAAGGTGGACTGGCCCGCATCGATGCGATGCGGGCCTTACTCGACGACCACGATCTTGGGCCGGACGAATGGCTGGCCTGGGCGATGAAACGTATGCTGGCCGTGTCCGGCAATGACGATGCCCAGGGGGTCATGGACATGCTCGCCGAGGTCGAAGAACGGCTGCCGGAAAGCGACCAGCATCATCGTATCTTCCGCTACAATCGGGCGCTGGCGATGTTCAAGCTCGGCGCATACGACCTCACGCTTCAGGAAACCGAGCCGCTTGGCGAAGAATATTATGGCCTTCTCGGCCTAACACCCGATCAGGTCTTCGCCAGAAATCCGTCTGCCATTCGGCCCCTTTTGCCGAAAGGCCGAGAAAACAGGGATGACCTGAAGCATCTGGCCGACACGCTGGATCTCCATGCGCAGACGCTGAAGAAGGTCGGCAGGTCATCGCCGCTGGCCCGAATCCACGCGATGAAGTTCTACGAGCTTGCCCATGCGCCGCAATCGGTGATCCGGGTGGGGCAGGACCTCGTGGACGACTATTGTGAGCACCGCGACTTCGCGGGTGCGCGAGACGTGATCGAAAAGACCCTTCTACCTACCGTTCAGGCGCTGAACCTCGTTTCATGGGTAGTGCCTGTCCGCAGCCAGTATGCGGTCATACTCGCATATTCGGGCCGCTTCGATGCCGCCGACACCGAAATGCGGCGGCTCGCCCCCTATGAGGCGGGCCTGTCTCCTGCCGGCAAGGGCGAGTTGCAGGATCAACGCCGCTTGGTATCGCATTTGCGCCGGTTCGGGCCGCCGCCGCAGAGAGAAGTGGTTATCCCTCCGGCGATGCAGGCGCTGCTCGCTGCGCGGAACGGCCCGGCGCCGACGCCCCAACAGCGTCGAACCAAGGTCGGACGCAACGAGCAATGCCCGTGTGATTCAGGCCGGAAATACAAGCATTGTCACGGTCGATGATCGATCGTCGTGCCGGGCCGGTCCCGTGTGTTCACGCCGACCGCTACTTTCTGGACGAAAGCGGTCACGGCGGCGATCTGGCGTCAGCGAAGACGCTCGATTTCGCCGGCCAGCCGTTCTTCGCGCTGGCCTGCGTCGGTGCTGCAGATGACACGGCGCTGACAACTGAACTGGACCGCCTGCGCACCCAATACGCCTGCGGCGATGGCGAACTCAAATCCAGCAAGCTGGGGAAGAAGCTGGGGCCGGTATCGCACGACCTCGTCGCCTTCCTGGCCGAGCGGCGGTGGCCATTCTTCGTAGAGTTGGTCGACAAACGGTTCTTCGTCGCAATCCATATCGTCAATCATGTGCTCTGCGGCCCCTACGGGCTCGACAATGTCGATATGGCAAGCCGGAACGTGATGGCGGAGTTTCTTTCGGACGGGGATTCCGATGCGGTGCTGCTGGCCTACATTACCGCCTGCGAAGCGCCTTCGGTGTCGGCGGTAGCGACAGTCATCGACCTGCTATGGGACTGGCTGGAGCAATCCGACGATGAGATCGCGCGGACCACCCAAGTTTTGACCATGTTTGCTCGCGATCGTGTGCGGGAAGCTTCGGCCAAGACTGAGGATTTTCTGCCAATCGCCGACGAGACCGAGGCCGGTAAGAAGGTGTGGATGTTGCCCAACCTTCAATGCCTCACCAACATCTACGCCCGCATCAACCTGTCTCGTCCAACCGGCCTCGACAGCGCCAAGCTCATTCACGACGAACAGATGCAGTATGCGAAGGTGCTCGTGGATGCAAAGGCGCTCATGGAGAAGTTGTCCAATGACGCCGCGCTGCCTATCGTGCCCTTCGCGGATTACCAACTATGCGGGCGTGCCGATCTGTTCTTCACGACCGAGATAAAAGAACCCTGCTTACAGGCGGCAGATATTCTTGCTGGCTGCGCGATGCGTTTCGCAAGGGATAGCCAAGCACGAAAAGGACTTCGCTCCGCATTCGATCAGATGATCGATGCCGCCAATCCTTACCAGGCGACCGGCGTCAATCTCGTGATGACCACCCGCCTGCTCAAACTGCTGGGCGTTCCACACGCCCCAACGGGCTTTGCAGACGAGCTTTTCCAGTGGGCTTAGCATTGAACCAAAAAATGCGGCGTCAGAGTGCTATAGTCCAGATATAATGCTCACCAGCGTCGGAGCACGGCCCGCCCACCCCGCCGATGCTGCGCCATGGCGCGATATGCTTCGCTAGGCCTACGCAATCGCCGTCAATTACCGCACGGACTTGCCACGCGGGCTGAGGCTTCTGGCCAGCAACCTAATCGCATGGCGCGCTCGCAAAAGACCTTGACGTGACCCCCGTTTCTT
>NZ_LDTB01000061.1 GCF_001476895.1 Sphingomonas endophytica
CGACATTCCCATTTCCCGATCGATTCCGAGAACGACGATGCCGTCTCGCTGGCCGTTCCTCAATCGGGAAGATCATCTTTCGCGCACATCATCGAGATAGCTTCGGCCGATACGGAGCGTCGCGCCGTCAGGAAGCACGACGGACCAGACGCCGCCCCCTTCGTGTCGCAGACCAGCGACCAGATCGCGCCGGACGATCGTAGAGCGGTGGATGCGCCGGAACAGAGGAGCGGGCAGCCGGGTGGCGATGTTCTCCATCGTCTCGCGCAGCAGGTGCGACCGGCCTTCGACATGCAGGCGCACATAGTCCCGCTCGGCTTCGATCCGCTCGACCGCAGCGAGATCGAGGCGGACCAGATCGCCCCGATGCGATACCCACACATGGTCCTCCACCGCCACGTCGTCGGTGGAGCGTCCGGCCAGGAACGCCCGCGCGCGCGTCATCGCCAGCACCAGCCTGTCGGGTTCGATCGGCTTGAGCAGGTAATCGACCGCGCCTACGTCGAAGGCGGCGAGCGCGTGCGCGGTGAAGGCGGTGGTGAAGACGATCGCGGGTGCGTGGGTGTCACGCGGTAGTCGTCGTGCCGCTTCCATACCGCCGATGCCTGGCATGGCTATATCGAGGAACAGGATATCGACCGGTCGCTCGCGCAAGGCCTCCAACGCGGCCTCGCCGCAGTCGGCTTCGCCGGCGACATGCAGGCCCATCTCCGCGCAGAGCAGGCCAAGCAGGCGGCGGGCCGGTGCCTCGTCGTCCACGATCAGCGCGGAAAGCGCGCGATCAGCCATGCGTACTGGCCATCGGGATCGACACGATACTATCCCACCCGCCTTCGACCGCGCCGGCCGAGATTGTGACGCCAGCGCCGAAGCGTGTGGCGAGCCGCGCTTTTGCGTTCGCCAAGCCGATGCCGGTCGACGGCAAGGGAACAACATGCCGGCGAACCGCGGTGCCCGACGCACGATCGGTCACATGCAGGTGGAGCGTCCCGCCCTCGCACTGGCCCCGAATGCCTATAGTGACCGGTGCGGTAGTAGCGCCGAGGCCATGCTTGACCGCGTTCTCGACCAGCGGCTGAAGGACGAGCGGCGGCAGCATAATGCCGTGCAGCGACGCGGGCACGTCGATCTCGACCGACAGCCGGTCGCCGAACCGAGCCTGCTCGATGGTGAGGTAGAGGCGCTGGAACTCCACCTCGTCGGCAAGCGGAATATCGGCGACGGGATCCTCGACCAGCCCCGCCCGGAAGAAGGCCGCCAGGTTGCGGATCATCGCGCCCGCGGCCCTCGTCTCGCCCCCCGCCACCATCGCCGCGAGCGCGTTGAGGGCGTTAAACAGAAAATGCGGATCGACCTGTAGCCGCAGCATCGCCAGCCGGGCGTCGCGCGCTACAGTCTCGGCAGCCGCCCGCTGGCGCTCGACTGCGCGCACCTCGCCGACGACTCCCAGCGCCAGGAGGAACGCGGCCCATGCGGCAAAGAAGAAGTACCAGGTGACGAAGCCGTCCGCGATGGCGGTCCGCAACACCGCGCCGTCCTCCCATCGGGCGAGGTCGGGCAACACCGAGGGCACGGGGAGCCAGCGGTAGAACAAGAAGCTGTTGAGCGCCGCAAACAACATCGCAGCGGGCGCGCACGCCAGAAACGCTGCAGCGGCGCGGATCGGCAGGCGCACCGATACCATGCGCCGCAGCCCCATATGGATGCACCAAGCGAGTCCGACGCCGACCAGCGTCATGCCGAGCCGGCGGGCCAGCATCCCGCCCTGATCGGGCCAGCCCATGACCAGCGCTCGCCCCGTGACGAGCGCGAGCCACACCGCCCAGAAGCCGGCGATGCTGGCGAGGGCAAGGCGGGTGGACACCGGAATGGCGACGGCAGGACGAGCGGGATCGTGCATGGCCGGTATGTCTAGCACGTCCCTCGGTCCTGCCACCCCACGTCGCACGACGCCCATCGCAGCGTGACGACGCCGGTCGCTCCGCGCTCGACGCTCACAGCATGACCCGCGACATATCGGTCATCGAACAGGGGAAGATGGCGATGAGAACGACGAAGGCGGTCCGAACAGGTGTGCTAGCGCTGCTGCTTGGCACGGTGGCAGGTCGGGTGATAGCAGGCCCGCCGGTCGCCGGGCCGGCCCCGTCGCTCGATACCGCATTCGACCGCGCCGCTGCTGTCGTGAAGGCCGCCGGCTTGCCCGGCGAGCTGGTCGTGACCGACGCCGCCGGCGCGGAGAGGTCCGCCGCGTTCGGCATGGCTGACCGGGCGGCGAACAAGCCGAACCGCGTCGGTCAGCGTTGGCTCTGGGCGTCGGTGACTAAGCAGGTGACGGCAACGCTCGTCATGCAGCAGGTCGCGGCGGGCCGAATGGCGCTCGACGCACCGATCGGCCGCTACCTCCCCGACTTCGGCGGCGACCGCGCCATCACCGTTCGCGAACTGCTCCAGCATCGCTCCGGCCTTCCCAACGCGTCCGACACGACCGCCGTCGATGGCGTGCCCAGCTTCTACCGCGAGGCGGGATCAGGAATCGGCGATGCCGCCCGCGCCGCCGGCTTCTGCTCGGGCAAGGCCAAGGGCTCGCGTGGCGGCCAATGGGAGTACAACAATTGCGATTACCTCGTACTCGGCGCCGCGCTCCAGGCTGTGACCGGTCGCAGCTATGCCAGACTCGTCGAGCAACGCATCGCGGGCCCCTTGCGGATCAGGACGTTGCGGCTCGCCCGCGACGGCGCGTCGCACGGAGGGGCGGCGGCGACCGGCTACGACGGCGCCGCGCCCGTGCCGGCGATGAACGTCGCCACGGGTGGTGCCGCCGCGGCACTGACCGGCAGCGCCGGCGACCTCGCCCGCTTCGATCGCGGTCTGATGACCGGGCGTCTGCTGGGTCCCGTGGCTCGCACCGCTGCCTGGGCGGGCGACACCAAGCTCGGCTTCATGGCGCTCGGCGTCTGGTCGTTCCCCGCGCGCCTGAAAGGCTGCACCGCGCCGGTCCAGCTCGTCGAACGGCGCGGGGATTTCGGCGGCACCCAGGTCCGCAACGTCATCGCGCCGGCGCTGGGCCGCGCCGTCATCCTGTTCACCAACGACGCCTCTGCCGAGTTCGGCGAGGTCTGGCAGGGCAAGGGCCTGACCTTCGACCTGCTGTCCGTCGCTTTCTGTCCTCCCACCGCTTGAAAGGCATTCCCATGACCCGTTCTACCTATCGACTGCTCCTCGCTGTCGCGCTTGGCGCCATCGCGCTTCCTGCCTTCGCTCAACAGAAGACCGATCTCTCCGGCGAGTGGACAGTCGATCTCCGCCCGACGCCGCAGGCGCCGGCCTATCTCAAGCCCATGACGCTCGCCGTCGCGGCGGACGGGGCACTGACCGGCGCGTTCTATGAGCATCCGATCGACCTCGGCCGGGCCGGCGCGACCAACGGGCGTCCGTGTTTCGCCTTCCGCACCCAGGACGCTTCCGGTCCTTATCAGACATCGGGTTGCCTCGTCGGTGACCATATCGAGGGGCAAACGTGGTCGGAGGGCCGACGCTTCGTCCTGACGTGGCAGGCCACGCGCACCCGCAAATAGGTTGCGGCATCAGCCGAACAGCCAGGTGCCGAGCAGCCGATGGAACGGAAAGGTGAAGAAGCCGGCGACGAGCAGCGCGCCGATCACCATGCCGTGAACGGCGCGGCGATGCCGGGCGACGTTGTGGTGGCGCGCCGTCCACCAGATCAACGGCACCTGCACCAGCGTCCACAGCGACAGGAGGTGGATGACGCTGAACCGCCCGGGCCCGGAAACGTGGATGAACAGGGAGGTGATCGCCGTCGCCAGCATCGCCGCGATCCAGACCTTGCCGATCGTCCGATGACGCCGATCGCCCCGCACCCGCAGGAGCATGACCGGCGTCAGCGCGGTCGCGACGAGGATCGTTGCCAGATGGACCCAGATCAGGGGCGGCACCATGTGCCATTGCGCGTGGCCACGGACGATCGCGACCACGGCCGCGGCGAACAGCATAGCCGCGCCGATCGACAGCACCCGGTCGATCCGTTCGGGGCGCACGACCGGCGTGCGTCCAAGAGAGAGGTGAAACGCAGACGCCATCACCCTTGCTCCGCCTCGACCGGCCTCATCCCACGGTTGCCGAGCCGGGTCAGGATCAGAAGGACGAACGGCGTCACCACGATCATCGCGACCAGCCCGGCCGCTGGCGACACCATGCCCGCCGCAAACCCCGCGCCGGCGATGACGATCGGCGACCACATGGAGCGGCGTAGTTGGCGGGCGTCCTCCGCAGCCTCTGGATCGTCTCGAGACAGGTGGCGCAGGGCGACCTTGATGACCCGCACGTTGGCGAGGCCGACGACCAGCAGGTAGGCGGTGTAGAAGCCGATCGCGACGCGCAGCAGCGAATAGTCGCTCAGCACCGCGGTCGGGAACGGCATGAAGGCGATCGCCATCAGCAGCAGCAGATTGGCGCGCACCAGCGCCGGATCGGCCGCATCGATCATCGCCATGAGGCGATGGTGGCCGGTCCAGAAGCGTCCGATGACCAGGAAGCTGATGATGAAGCCGATATAGTTCGGCAGCAGGTCCACCAGCGCCTGCGCCAGCGTGCGATCAGTCGCCGCGTGCAGCTCTGGTAGGCGAACCTCGATCACCAGCAGCGTCATGGCGATGGCGAACACTGCGTCCGAAAAGAAGGTCAGCCGTTCGAGCTTCGCGTGTTCGCGATCATTTGTCATCGTCACCCCCCGATCCGGCATCTTCACCGCCTGCCTTCGTAGAGGCAAGGCTAAGAACGTGACGACCGCGACAGAAGCGCCCTTCTCGCATCACCGTTGGCGGGTGAGTTGTGAGAAGCCCTCCGCTCTCCCGTTATTCGATCCCAATGAGAATCAGTCGATGCGATGATCGGGAGAACAGCGCTCAAGGCACGCTCAGCTTCGAGGAACCTTCACGCAACCACCGAGTTTGACAACGAGCTGTCGTATTGGAATGGTGCTGTCTAGTGTCCGAACAGATCACTGAAGTGCGTGAGCTGGCAATAGCGGTTTTCGCTTCGAGCGGTCGATTGATCGCGACTGGCAATGAACGCGTCGCGCATCTCGGTCTCACCAGCGCATGGTGGCAAGTTTTGGGTGCACTGCGTTATTCGCCGGTTCCGCTACCCACCGCGTCCATCGCTCGCAACATGGGCCTGACCCGGCAAGCTGTGCAGCGCATTGTCGATCTCCTTGCCGAGCGCGGCATGGTCGCGTTTGAAGACAATCCGCATCATCGACGCGCCAAGCTCGTCGTCCTTACCCGGGAAGGTTTGGCTGCTGTTACCAGTGCCGAACAAGCTGTCGCGACCCTCGACAGGGAGATCGCTGACAGGATCGGGCGTGAACGTATCAAAGACGCCACCCGCATTCTCGGCGAAATGAACGCCATCCTGACCGAGTGGCTGGACCGAACGGAGGCATCCCCTTCCCCCAACAACGCTTCGTGAAAGGAGTTGTGACGTGATTTTGATATCAGGGGCGACCGGTGGCATCGGTGGAGAAATTTGTCGACTGCTCAAGGAAACAGGTACGCCGTTTCGCGCCTTGTGCCGCAAGGGCGAGCAGGTGCAAGACTTTCAGAAGAAGGGCATCGATGCCATAATTGGCGATTTCGACCGGCCAGAGACGCTGGCATCCGCCCTGCGGGGCATTGAGACCATGTTTCTCATCACGCCGCCTACACCCCAGCAGGTCGACCAAGAGACAGCTGCGATCGATGCTGCTCAAAAAGTGGGGGTTGGCCGAATTGTAAAGATCTCCGCGTCTGACAGCAACGTGCTATCGCCCGTACCTTGGGCAAAGTCCCATGCCCTCATCGACCACCATTTGCGTGCATCGGGGATCAACTGGACGATCCTGAAGCCGACAGCATTCATGCAAAACTTTCTCTGGTTTAAAGATCCAATCACCAAGGGATTCCTGCCGCAGGTGACAGGCAGCGGCTCAGTTTCGTGGGTCGATACGCGCGACGTCGCTCGCGTGGCCGCGACCGTGCTGACCCAAGACGGTCATGAGGGCGCAACCTATTTTTTAACCGGGCCGGAGACGATCGACATGAAGGAAGCATCATCCCGCTTCTCCAAGGCTATCGGCCACAAGGTGCGCTACCTCGACCTTCCGTCACCGCTGTTCTGGCTCATCCTTCGCCTGACGGGAAACTCAAATTGGATGGCAAAGGGACTGGTAGTGCAATTCGCTGATGTCGTCGCTGGTCATCACGACATCGATCCGACCTTTGAGATCGAGCGTCTCACCGGCAAGCCACCGCACACGTTCGGAGATTTCATTCAGGATCATCGCAAAGAATTTGCGCGTTAGGCTCGAATCTAGAGCCATTTTCTAACAACCTTATCCCTATCCGCCCGATCCGGAGATATTTCCCGTGCCGTCTTCATCTGAACCGCTCACCGGCCACACCGCAGTCGTCACGGGTGCCAGCTCAGGTATCGGCCTTGCGGTGGCCGAGGCGCTTGCGTTCGCTGGCGCTTCTGTCGCCATAACATACCATTCTCATGCCGAGCCGGCTGATGAACTTGCCGCTCGGATCAACGCTCAGGGCGGTCAGGCTATAGCCGTCAAGGCTGATGTCTCGCAGGAAGCGGACGTCCTTCGCCTTTTCGATGAGGCGGTGTCCGCTTTCGGTCGTGTCGACGTGCTCGTCTCAAACTCCGGAGTACAGAAGGATGCCACCGTTGCCGATATGTCGCTCCAGGATTGGAACATGGTCATCGACATCAACCTCACCGGGCAATTCCTGTGCATGCGCGAAGCCGTAAGGCGGTTTCGCACACAACCAAAGGGCGGGCGGCCGGCGCGTAGCGCTGGCGCGATCATTGCGATGAGCTCAGTGCATGAGATCATTCCGTGGGCCGGACATCTCAATTATGCTTCGGCCAAGGGCGGTGTACGGATGCTGACGCGGTCGCTGGCACAGGAAGTCGCAGCCGATGGTATCCGGGTCAATGCCGTTGCGCCCGGTGCCATTCGTACGCCAATCAACAAAGAAGCGTGGGACAGCAAAGAGGCGCTGACCAAGCTTCTGCGTCTTATCCCCTATGGTCGTATCGGCGAGCCAGAAGATGTTGCTCGAGCGGTCCTCTGGCTGGCTTCTGATGCAGCGGACTACGTCACCGGAACAACACTCTTCGTCGATGGTGGCATGTCACTCTACCCGGAATTTCGCGACAACGGCTGACCCGCTTCGACCATGACTGGTCGGGCTGGTGATACCCCGAATTGCTGGCGCGTCCAGCTCGGGTACATCGGTGGTTATCTCGGTTCGCTGTCATGTTGACGGATCAGGGTGTCGACAGCCTCGCCATCACCACAGCCCGCGCGCGCATTTCGAGGCGATGACGTGACCCCCGGGTTTCATCCAGCCGGGACCAGAGACCGGCGGTTGTTGTGGCGCGCGAGCGCATCCGAAGCAACGGCCTGGACGCGTCCAGGCCGTTGCTTCTCGATCTCGGAGGCGAAGGCCGCCGGGGTGGCGTAGCCGAGCGCGGAGTGCGGCCGCTCGGTGTTGTAGTCGTCGGCCCATGCCCGGACCACGGCGCGGGCATGCGCGAGGCTGAGGAACAGGGTCTCGTTGAGCAGCTCGTCGCGCATGCGCCCGTTGAAGCTCTCGACATAGCCGTTCTGCATGGGGCGGCCCGGCGCGATGTAGTGCCACTCCACCTTTGCCTCGCCCGACCAGACCAGCACCGCGTTCGAGGTCAGCTCGGTGCCGTTATCGCTGACGATCATGCCAGGCCGGCCGCGCTCGGCAACCAGGTCGACCAGCTCGCGCACGACCCGCTTGCCCGAGATCGAGGTGTCCACCACCGCCCGCAGGCATTC
>NZ_LDTB01000062.1 GCF_001476895.1 Sphingomonas endophytica
CGCGATCGGCGCGATCGCGACCCTGTCGATGGTCGTCATACTCGCGCGCCGCGCGCCGCAACGCTGAAGTCCCGAAAAGCCGCGGAGGATCTCCGCGGCTTTTTCTCTCCATGGGATCGCCGGAAACGCGCCCCCCCACCCCTGCTCGTCACCCCCGCGAACGCCGGGGTGACGAGCAGGAGTGAGAACCCCGATCAGAACGTCACGGTCGCCCCGATCGCGATCTGCCGCCCGAGCGAGTCGTAGCGCTGCGGGATCGTGTTGTTGCGCGCCAGGCTGATATTGTACGAATTCGGCACGAACGGCGCGACACGATCGAGCAGGTTGTTCGCGATCACACGCAGCGCGAACTGGCGGTTGACGTTGAACGTCAGCGCCAGGTCGAAATAATCCTGCGCATCGACCCGGTAATAGGTCTGCTGCACCCGGTCCGGGGTTCCGCCGATCGCGGCATCGCCCGAGTTGTTGGCGTTGGTCAGCGGGCCGACATGCCGCCAGTTGAGCGAGGCGTTGAACACCCGGTCCGGGCTGCTCCACGTCGTGCGCAGGCCGTGCGACCATTTCGGGATCAACTGGCCGCAGCCGTTGCCGTAATAGCCGGCGCAGTTCCGCTCCGGCTGGATCGGGGAGTCCTGCCCGCCGGCCAGCGTGGTGAGCGAGCCGGTGAAGCCCCAGTCGAACCGCCCGGCATTGCCCGCATCCAGGGTATATTGCGCCTGGAAGTCCCAGCCGCGCGCCAGCGAGCGATAGTAATTGGTCGTGCCGGCGCGGATGAAGCCGCTGGTCGGATTGTTCGCCGCCGATGCGAACAAGGTACCGTTGGCGTCGCGGACGATACCGGAGCAGAAGAACGGATCGCCGCCCGAGCGCAGGCAGCCGTCGAGATAGTAATTGTCGTCGTTGTAGCCGAGCGAATTGTCGATCTTGATCCGGTAGTAATCGACCGAGAAGGTCAGGCCGGGCACGAAGCTGGGCCGCGCGACGAAGCCATAGGTCTGCGTATAGGCGGTCTCCGGATCGGCGGTGAACCCGCCCGAGCGGATGGTGCAGCTGTTGTCCGGGCAGATCAGCGTCGGGCTGCCGTACAGCGCGTCGCTCAGCCCGGTCGCGCGGCACACATCGATCGAGGCGGCCGGCGGATTGAACGTCCCGTCGGCGTTGCGGGTCGGCGCGCAGAAGTCGCCGCGCTGCCCGCCCTGCTGGCCGAAGCTGATGTTGCGGGCCTGACGGATCTCCACGACGGTCGGCGCGCGTTGCGCCTTGTTGAACGAGGCGCGCAGCGTCAGGTCGCGGACCGGCGCCCACAGCCCTTCCGCCTTCCAGGTCGTGAACGTGTCGGGGTTGGTGCTGTACTTCGACACGCGGAAGCCGCCGTTGGCCTGCAACAGATGCGCGAACGGCTTGTCCTGGATCAGCGGCGCCTGAACCTCGATGTTCGATTCCCACACGTCCTGCGACGCGTCGAAATCCTGCCCTGCGTTCAACTGCCGGAAGCGCTCATTCGCGGTCGCGCGGTAGCTGTCCTTGCGATATTCCGCGCCGAGCGCGATCGCCACGCCGTCATCGGCGAACGGCGAGGTAATACCGTACTCGCCCAGATCACCGGTCACGTTCGCGGTCACGTCCCAGAGCGTGCCCACGCCGCGCGTCGTCGCCGGGTTGCCGGCGAGCAGATAGTTGAGCACCGCGCCATCATTGCCGGCGCTGAACGCGTCGAAGGGAATGCACCCCGCCGCGCCGGAGGCGCAGGTGGGCGTGCCGTTCACGTTCACGACGTTCAAGGCATTGTTGACGCGTGCGAAATCGGGGATGTCGCCGTAGCTGACGTCCTGCGTGTTGCGCGCATAGACGCCGCCGACGTCATAGGTCCATGCCGTCCCCACCTTGCCGCGTACACCCGCCGTCGCGCGCAGGCCACGATTGACATATTCGTCCAGCGTATAGGGCAGATTGTCGAACCGGTAACGCACGTCGAGCGGCGCCAGCGCAGTCGTTCCCGCCGCCGCGCCGCACAGCGCGCTCGCCTGCGACGCCGACAGGAACGGATTGTTGCAATTCACCTGGAACGGCTGGTTGCCATAGCTGCTGCTGCTCAGCACCCGCGTCGGATAGCGATTGTAGGACGTGTCCTCGAACCAGATCGCCGAGCCGTAGAGTTCCAGCTCCGGCGCCAGCGTCAGCGTCGCGAAGCCGCCCGCATTGACGCGCTCCATGTCGCGCTGGAGCGGATAGCCGCGCCGGTCGAAGGCGTTGCTGGTGCCCTGCCCATAGGGCACGAACGTGCGTGAACCATCGGGATTGTTGATGAATTCCGGCTGCGACGCCGGATCGGAAACGTTGCCCGGCCGCACGAAGCCGCCCGGCGCATAGGAGGTGGTGGCGCATGACAGCGGGCCGTCCTTGGACAGTTGCTGCACCTCGCACGCCGAGGTCGAGCGCGCGCTGTACGGCACGAAATTCGCCTGGCGATAATTCACGAAGCCCATCAGGCTCAGCTTGTCGTCGAACAACTTCTTGCCCGCGGTCAGCGTGATGTCGCTGCGGCCGCCGTCGTTGACCAGCCCGCGCGGCGAGGCGAGGCCGGACGCGCGCGCCACCTGCGACGCGGTGCCGTCCCGATTCTGGTGGTTGTAGAAGCTGTAATTGCCGTCGATGCGGATGCCGTCGAAGCTGGGGCGCAGGATGAAATTGACCACGCCGGCCACCGCGTCAGAGCCATAAACGGACGATGCGCCCCCGGTCAGCACGTCGACTCGTTCCAGCAGCGACGGCGGGATGATGCCGGTGTCCTGTCCGTTCTGCGTGCCCAGCCGCTTGCCGTCGATCAGCACCAGCGTCCGCTCGAAGCCGAGGCTGCGCAGCTTGATCCGCTGGCGGCCATCCGAGTCCTGATAGTTCTGCTGGCTGTCCGGCGCGATTTGCGGAAGGCGGTTCAGCACCTCCTCGACGTTGAGCGGCGCCTGCGCACGGATGTCCTGCGCGGTGACCGAGGTGATCGGCGCGGCGCTCGCGACGTTCGGGCGCTGGATGCGCGAGCCGGTGACGACGACGTCGCCGGTGCTGGCCGGCGTCTCGATCGGCTCGCCCGCGATCGCGGTGCTGCGCTGCGCGGCGGCGTCGCTGTCGCCCGGCGCGGCGACCTGCGCCAGCGCGGGCGAGGCGAGCAACAGGGCGCCTGCGAGGGCCGTTACCGATACGCTATGACTGAGGACGGACATCGACTGCTCCCGTATATCTAATTGTTTCTGATGATTTAATTATTCCTGTTGGTTGCAGGAGCCGATCGCTGTCGTCAATACCTTAATATAACCAAGCACATAACCAATGCAGGTTGGCATTGCGACCGGCGATGGGACGTGCATGGTAAAGGTCGAGACGATGGGCGGAGGGACGGACATGACGAATCGGCGGTCGGTGATGACCGGGCTGGCGGCGCTGGGCGCGGCTGCGCCGCTGAGCGCGCGGGCCGTGTCCGGCGAGGCGACGATGATCGTATCGACGTGGGATTTCGGCGCCGCCGCCAATGAGGCCGCGTTCGCCGCGATGAAGGCGGGCGGATCGCTGATCGACATGGTCGAGGCGGGGGCGAAGGTGCCCGAGGCCGATCCCGCCAATCACTCGGTCGGCTATGGCGGCTATCCCGATCGCGACGGCCACGTCACGCTCGACGCGGTCATCATGGACGATGCCGGCGGGGTCGGCGCGGTCGCGGTGCTGGAGGATACGGTCCATGCGATCTCGGTCGCGCGGCGCGTGATGGAAAAGACCCCGCACACGTTGCTGGCCGGCGACGGCGCGACGCGGTTCGCGCGCGAGCAGGGCTTCCCCAAGCAGAACCTGCTGACCCCCGAGGCCGAACAGGCGTGGCGCGAATGGCTGAAGACCGCGCAGTATCAGCCGGTCGCCAACAGCGAGACGGGGACGTACGGCACACAGCGGCACGTGACGCCCGGCGGCGCGCTGGACCATGACACGATCGGCCTGCTCGCGCGCGATGCCAGCGGACGGATGGCGGGCGCGTGCACGACCTCCGGCATGGCGTTCAAGATGCGCGGCCGCGTCGGGGATTCGCCGCAGGTCGGCGCGGGCCTGTATGTCGAACGCGGCGTCGGGGCGGCGACCTCGACCGGGCTGGGCGAGGAAGTGACGCGCGTGTCCGGAACCGCGCGCGTCGTCGCGTCGATGCGGGCCGGCATGACGGCGCAGAAGGCGTGCGAGGAAGTGGTCCGCCATATCGCGAGACTGCGCGGCGACGCGATCAAGGGCGTGCAGGTCGGCTTTCTCGCGCTCGATCCGCGCGGGAATGTCGGGGCGTTCTGCCTGTTGCCGGGCTTCACCTATGCCGTCACCGATGCCGCCGGACGCACCGTCGTTCGCAAGGCCGCATCGCTGTTCGCGGCATGACACGCACCACGCTGGAAGTCTGCGTCGAGGATGCGCACGGCATCGCGGCGGCGGTGGGCGGTGGCGCGGACCGGATCGAGCTGTGCGCCGCGCTCGACGTCGGCGGGTTGACGCCGCCCGCGTCGCTGGTGCGCGCGGCGGCCCAGGCGCCGCTGCCGGTGCATCTGCTCGCCCGCCCGCGCGCCGGGGGCTTCGTGTACGATGCCGCCGACCGGGCGCTGGTCGCCGAGGACATCCGCACCGCCGCGGAGGCGGGGCTGGCGGGCGTGGTGATCGGCGCCAGCCGGGAGGACGGGCGGCTCGACACCGACCTGCTGGCGCGCTGGATCGCGTTCTCGCGCGATCTGGGAGAGGCGCGCGGCACGCCGCTGTCGCTGACGCTGCACCGCGCGTTCGACCTGGTGCCCGACCTGCCCACCGCGCTGGACGAGGCGGTGGCGCTGGGGTTCGAGCGTATCCTGACCTCGGGTGGCGCGCCGCTGGCGGTGGATGGCGGCGACATGCTGGCCACGTTGGTGGCGCGCGCGGGTGATCGGATCACGATCCTCGCCGGCAGCGGTGTTTCCGCGACCACGCTGCCCGCGATCCTGTCCACCGGCGTGCGCGAGGTTCATGCCTCGTGCCGCGCGCCGCTGCCCGCCGCCGACCCGATGCTGGCACGTTTCGGGTTCGCAGCGGTTGGCGCGAAGGCGACCGATGCCGCGACAGTGACCGAACTGGTGCATTTTCTGCGCGCCGACCGCTCTTGAATAATACCAATCTAGGACTTAAGCCGTCATCATCGGAGGCGGCGCGCCGTGCTGACCCCGATGTGAGGGAGCTTCATTCCGACATGGTCGATCAGCCCGACAGCACGTTGATGTTCGCCGAAGCCGGCGAGGCCGCCGCCGCCGTGGCGCGGATGATCGATGCCAATCGCGACACGCTGCGCACGCTGGCCGCGCATCTGCGCGCGAACCCGCCCGCCGTCGTCGTGACCTGCGCGCGCGGCTCGTCGGATCACGCCGCGACCTTCGGCAAATATCTGATCGAGACAATGGTCGGCGTGCCGGTCGCCTCCGCCGCCCCCTCGGTCGTGTCGATCTATGACGCGACGGTGAAGACCCCCACCGCGCCGCTGTGCATCGCGATCTCGCAGAGCGGGCGCAGCCCGGACCTGCTCGCCACCGTCGCCGCGCAGAAGGCGGCGGGCGCGCATGTCGTGGCGCTCGTCAACGACACAACCTCCCCGCTGGCCGAGGCCGCCGACACGCTGGTGCCGCTGATGGCCGGCCCGGAAAAGTCGGTCGCCGCGACCAAATCCTACATCACCGCACTCGCCGCCCAGGCGTTGCTGGTCGCCGAATGGGCCGACGACGCGACGCTGCGCGACGCGGTGGCACGCCTGCCGGAGCGGCTGGCCGAGGCATGGGCGCTCGACTGGAGCGAGGTGGTCGACATGCTGGTCGACGCCAACAACCTGTTCGTGATCGGGCGCGGGCTGGGCTTCGGCATCGCGCAGGAAGCGGCGCTGAAGCTCAAGGAAACCTGCGCGCTCCATGCCGAGGCGTTCAGCGCCGCCGAAGTCCGCCACGGCCCGATGGCGATCGTCAACGAAGGCTTTCCGCTGATCGCCTTCGCCACCTCCGATGCCGCCGGCGACGGCGTGCGCGAGGCGGCGGCGGAATTCGCCGGGCGCGGCGCGCGCGTCGCGCTGGCCGATGCGCGCGCGAACGGCGACAGCCACCCGCCCGCGCTGACCGATCATCCGGCGATCGAGCCCATCCTGTCGATCCAGAGCTTCTACCGGATGGCCAATGCGCTGTCGGTCGCACGCGGGCTCGATCCCGACGCCCCCCTCCACCTGAGCAAGGTCACGCGCACGCTATGACGCGGCACAGCTTCACCAACGGCCATGTCGTCACCCCTTCGGACACGCTCGATGCGGCGACGTTCGAGGTCGAGAACGGCGTCATCACCGCGATCCACGCCGTGGCGGACGCTGATGCTACCGATCTCGACGGCGGCTGGGTGATGCCGGGCTTCATCGACACGCAGGTGAACGGCGGCGGCGGCGTGCTGTTCAACGACACGCCGACCGTCGAGGGGATTGCCGCCATCGCCGCCGCGCACGCGCGTTACGGCACGACCGCGCTGCTGCCGACGCTGATCAGCGACACGCCCGACGTGATCGGGCGCGGGCTGGACGCGGTGGATGCCGCGATCGCCGCGGGCGTGCCCGGCGTCGTCGGCATCCATGTCGAGGGGCCGATCCTGAACGTCGCGCGCAAGGGCATCCACGATGCCGCGCGCTTCCGCCTGCTCGACGACGAGATGCTGGCGCTGCTCAGCGCGCCGCGTCGCGGCAAGGTGATGGTGACGCTCGCCCCCGAGCAGGTGCCCGTCGAGCGGATCGCCGCACTGGCCGAAGCGGGCGTGCTGGTCTGCCTGGGGCATACCGATGCCGATTACGCGACGGCGACCGCCGCCTTCGCCGCCGGCGTGACGGGGGTGACGCACCTCTACAACGCCATGTCCCCGCTGAAGCACCGCGCGCCCGGCGTGGTCGGGGCGTGCCTGGACAACCAGACCGCCTATTGCGGGATCATCGTTGACGGCTTCCATGTCGATGACGCGCCCTTGCGGATCGCGTTGCGCGCGCGTCCTGCCGACCGCTTCATGCTGGTGACGGATGCGATGCCGTGCGTCGGGGCGGAGACCAAGGACTTCGTGATGCAGGGGCAGCACATCCATGTCGAGGGCGGCCGCGCCGTCGGCACTGACGGCACGCTCGCCGGCTCCGACCTCGACATGGCGGGCGCGGTGCGCGGCGCGGTGACGCGGCTCGGGCTGTCGCCCGAGGAAGCGGCGGGGCTGGCGGCGACCAGCCCGGCGGCGTTCCTGGGGCTGACCCATGAGCGCGGGACGCTGGCGGTCGGGCAGCGCGCCGACTGGGCGATCCTGACCCGCGACCTGCACCCCGCCAGCACCTGGATCGGCGCACAGCCGGTCGCCTGACCCCTTTGTCCATCGGAGCCGCCATGTCCCCCATTACGCTCACCGCACCGCTGGAGGGTTGGGCCGGTCCGCTCGACGACGTGCCCGATGCGGTGTTCGCGGAGCGGATGCTGGGCGACGGGCTGTCCATCGACCCGACCGGCGACACGTTGGTCGCGCCGTGCGATGCGGTGGTGCTGACGGTGCAGCCGACCGCCCATGCGATAACCCTGCGCAGCCCCGAGGGCGCGGAACTGCTGATCCATATCGGGCTGGACACGGTGACGCTGGGCGGGCGCGGGTTCGAGATGCTGGTGGCGGCGGGCGACACGGTAACGCGTGGCCAGCCGCTGATCCGCTTCGACCTCGACCTGATCGTGCGCGAGGCGCGCGCGGCGGTGACGCCGGTCGTCGTGACCAATGGCGAGGCATTCGCGATCAGGACGCGCGCCGCGCCGGGGATGGTCGCGACCGGCGACGCCTTCGTGACGCTCTCTCCGTTGGCGCAAACGGCGATACAAGCGGCGGGCGACGGCCCCAGCGCCGCGCGCACGATCACCGTGCCGTTGCCGCACGGCATCCACGCGCGCCCGGCCGCCCGGATCGCCGAGGTGGCGAAGGGCTTCAACGCGGCGGTAACGCTCGCCAAGCAGGGCGCGGCCGTCAGTGCGAGCAGCCCGGTCGGCATGCTGTCGCTGATCGTCGCGCACAACGACGAGCTGACGATCGCCGCGACCGGCCCGCAGGCCGAAGCGGCGGTCGCGGCAGTCGCCGAGCTGATCCTCCACGGTATCGAGGAAGAGCCTGCGGCCCCTGCCCGCGCCGCGCCGGAGCGCCCGACCGACGTGCCCGAGGGCGCGATCGCGGGCGTCACCGCCGCGCCGGGCCTCGCGATCGGCACCGTCGCGCGCTGGGACGTGCAGGATCTCGACGTGCCGTCCGAGGGCTGCGGGATCGCGGCGGAGGAAGCCGCCTTCACGCAGGCCTGCGCCGCGCTATCGTCGGAATTGGCCGCCAAGGCCGCCGCCGCGAGCGGCCCGCTGCGCGCGATCCTCGACGCGCATGCCGCGATGCTCGGAGACGACGCCTTGCTCGGTGCCGCGCGCGCCGCGATCGCCGCCGGGCATAGCGCCGCCCATGCGTGGCGCGCCGCGATCCGTCCGCAGGCCGATGCCTTGCGCGCGGGGGGCGACGCCCGCCTCGCCGAGCGCGCCGACGACATGCGCGATCTGGAGCGCCAGTTGATCGGGCGCCTGATGGGCGTCGAGGACAGCGGCGTCACGTTGCCCCAGGGCGCGATCCTCGTCGCCGAGGACCTGCTGCCGTCGCAATTCATGGCGCTCGATCTCGACCGGCTCGCCGGGCTGGCGATCGTGAAGGGCGGGCCGACCTCGCACGTCTCGATCCTCGCCGCCGCGCGCGGCGTGCCGACGCTGGTCGCGTTGGGTGATCCCCTGCGTCACGTGCCGGTCGCCGCGCGCGTCATCCTCGACGCCGGTGCCGGGCTGTTCCACGCCGCGCCCTCGCCCGAGACGCTGGCCGATGCGGAGGCGCGCGTCGCCACCGCCGCGACCCGCCGCGCCGATGCGCTCGCCCGCGCGGGCGAGGAATGCCGCACCGCCGACGGCACGCGGATCGAATTGTTCGCCAATTGCGGCTCGCCCGCGGACGCCGCCTTTGCAGTGAAGAACGGCGCGGAGGGCTGCGGCCTGCTGCGCACCGAATTGCTGTTCCTCGACCGCGACACCGCGCCCGACGTCGCCGAACAGACCGCCGATTACCAGGCGGTCGTCGATGCGCTGGACGGTCGTCCGCTGATCGTCCGGCTGCTCGATATCGGCGGCGACAAGCCCGCGCCCTATCTGCCGATCGAGGGCGAGGAAAACCCGGCGCTGGGCCTGCGCGGCGTGCGCGTGGTGCTGGCGCATCCGCAGATCCTGGAGGATCAGCTCACCGCGATCCTCGCTGTCCGCCCGCTGGGCCGCTGCCGGATCATGGTGCCGATGATCGCGGGCGTCGACGAATTGCTCAAGGTGCGCGCGGTGCTCGACCGGCTGACCGGCGGCGCGCGCGATGTCGAGCTGGGCGTGATGGTTGAGACGCCCGCCGCCGCGATCGGTGCCGATCTGATCGCCGCGCACGCCGATTTCCTGTCGATCGGTACCAACGATCTGACCCAATATACGCTCGCCATGGATCGCGGCAACGCGGCGGTGGCGGGCGCGCTCGACGGGTTGCATCCGGCGGTGCTGCGGCTGATCGGCGAGACGGTGCGCGGTGGCGCGTTGCGCGAACGCTGGACCGGCGTGTGCGGCAGCCTAGCGTCCGATCCGCTCGCGGTGCCGATCCTGCTTGGCCTCGGCGTCACCGAATTGTCGGTCGCCCCGGCGGCGGTGCCGGAAATCAAGGCGCTGGTCCGCGACCTCAACCTGGCGGCGGCGCGCGATCATGCCCGCGCCGCGCTCGCCTGTCCGGACGCCAGCGCCGTCCGCCGCCTCGCACGGGAGTTCGCACGATGAAATCGATCCTCGGCAAACTCCAGCCGCTCGGCCGCGCGCTGATGCTGCCGATCGCGGTGCTGCCGATCGCGGGCCTGTTGCTGCGGCTCGGCCAGCCCGACCTGCTGGACATCGCGTTCGTCAGCGCGGCGGGCGATGCGATCTTCTCGCACCTCGGCCTGTTGTTCGCGATCGGCGTCGCCACCGGCTTCGCGCGCGACGGCAACGGCGCGGCGTGTCTGGCCGGCGTGGTCTGCTTCCTCGTCGCGACCGAAGCGTCGAAGGTGCTGCTGTCGGTCCCGCCGGAGACGACCGCCGGGCTGACCGGCCCCTCCGCCGACCTGGCCATCGCGGCGTGGAAGGCCAAGGCGATCGCGCGGCTCGACGTGCCGACCGGCATCATCTCCGGGCTGGTCGGCGGATTGTTCTACAATCGCTTCTCGACGATCAAGCTGCCGGAATATCTCGCCTTCTTCGGTGGTCGCCGCTTCGTGCCGATCGTCAGCGGGCTGGCGGGGCTGGTGCTCGCCGTCCTGATCGGCACCGGCTTCGCCACGATTGCGGGCGGGATCGACCAGCTCAGCTACGGCATCGCCGCCTCGGGTGGCGCGGGGCTGTTCCTGTTCGGGCTGCTCAACCGGCTGCTGCTCGTCACCGGGCTGCACCACCTGCTCAACAATATCGTGTGGTTCGTGATGGGCGACTATCACGGCACCACTGGCGACCTGCGGCGCTTCTTCGCGGGCGATCCGACCGCGGGGGCGTTCATGGCGGGGTTCTTCCCGGTCATGATGTTCGGGCTGCCCGCCGCCTGCCTCGCGATGTACCATGCCGCGCTGCCGGAACGGCGCAAGGCGATCGGGGGCATGCTGTTCAGCCTCGCGCTGACCTCCGCGCTGACCGGCGTGACCGAGCCGATCGAATTCAGCTTCATGTTCCTCGCGCCCGTTCTCTACGCGGTTCACGCGGTGCTGACCGGCGTGTCGATGGCGCTGATGAACGCGCTCGGCGTGAAGCTGGGCTTCGGGTTTTCGGCCGGGCTGCTGGATTACGTCCTGAACTTCAACCGCGCGACGAAGCCGCTGCTGCTGATCCCGGTCGGCGCGGTCTATTTCGCGCTCTATTACGGGCTGTTCCGCTTCTTCATCGCGAAGTTCGACCTGAAGACGCCGGGGCGCGAGCCGGTCGAGGCGGGTGCGCCGACGGCGGTCGCGGCGGGCGAGCGTGGCGCGGCCTTCGCCCGCGCGCTGGGCGGCGCGGCGAACCTGACGGAGGTCGGCGCGTGCACCACCCGGCTGCGCCTCAACGTCCGCGACCAGCAGGCGGTCGACGATGCCGCGCTGAAGGCGCTGGGCGCGCGCGGGCTGATCCGTCCGTCGAACACCGCCTTGCAGGTCGTGCTCGGCCCGATCGCCGATGTCGTCGCGGTCGAGATCCGCGATGCGCTGGCAGCGGGCGGGGTCGCGGTCGCCGCCGCGCCGGTCGCGGAGCCGGTCGACGACGCGCCGGTCGCGCTGTCGCCGGCGGTGCTGAAGATGCTGGGCGGCGCCGCGAACGTGCGCGAGGCGAGCGTTCATCCGGGTCGCGTGCGCGTGGCGCTGGCGAGCGGGACGGTCGATGAGGCGGCTCTGCGAAACCTCGGCGTTCGCGCGGTCGCACGTCCGGCCGACGGGACGTTGCACCTGCTCGTGGCGGATACCGCAGCGCTGACAGCGTAAGCCGCACCGTCATCGTCATCCCCGCGAAGGTGGGGATGACGATGGGGCGGGATGGCGGCGGCCTCTACAGGTCCGACAGTTCCGCCACGAAGTCATAGGCATCGCCGCGATAATAGGACCGCGTGAACTCCACCGCGCGGCCGTCACGGCGGAAGCCGCGCCGCTCGATCAGCAGCCCGGCATGGCCGGTTTCGACCCCCAGCATCTTGGCATGTTCCGGCCCGAACGGCACCGCGCGCAAGCGTTGCAGCGCGCGCACCGGGCGGCTGCCGGCCTTGTCGAGCGCGGTGTAGAGCGAATCCTCCACCGCCTCGACCGACGGCAGGCAATAGCCGGCGATGGTCGACATCTCGAGCGCCATCGGCTCGTTGTCGGCATGGCGGATGCGCTGGAACCGGAACACCGGCGCACCGGGCGACAGGCCCAGCGCCATGCTCTCTTCGGGGCTCACCGTGCTGGCGACGCGGCTGACCCAGCTACTCGACGCGGTCTTCCCGCGCGCTGCCATATCCTCCGAGAAGGACGACAGTTTCGAGAAGCTCTTCTCGACGCGCCCGGCGACGAACGTCCCCGCGCCACGCCGCCGGGTCAGCAGCCCGTCCTCGACCAGCCCGCCGATCGCCTTGCGCACGGTGATCCGCGACACGTCATATTCGGTCGCCAGGTCGCGCTCGGCGGGAATGGCATCGCCCTGCTTCAGGATGCCGCCGCCGATCGCCTCCCGGATCACCTGTTGTAGCTGGAGGTAGAGCGGCGCCGCATTCCCCTCGCGAAACCGTCCCACCTCGTCCGAAAAGGCCATCGGCATCCCTTCCCTGTTGATCGCGGCGCCGTTCCCCTTTGCACCCCGTGAACGGGATCGTATCCAAAGCGTCCGGATGTAACAATCCGCAAGCCCACCTACGTACCTTTGTCACGCTGGTGGGACTGCGCGCCATCTTGATGGCCGGTGCCACCCATGTCTCCTGAAAGACACACTTTCCGCAAAACGGTAAAAAATTCTTTTGCCCGTGAAACTTTTCCGTAACAGAGTATGTCCGCGCTGATCCAAATTGGTTACAGGACCAGTTTAGGACCGACGAAGACAGCGGTGACAGGCGTCATCGGATCGTCGTCGCGGCCCGGATCTATCACGCGACCCGGTCGGTGCCGGGCCTATGAGGGGGATTACCCATGCGCTTGCGCTCGATGATGCTGATGTCCACCGCGCTGTTCGGGTTCGCCCATGTGGCGCAGGCGCAGGAGACGGCGCCGCCCGCGAACACGGCGCCCAGCGGAGCGGCGGACGACACCGGCGAGGATATCGTCGTCACCGGCTATGCCGGCAGCCTTCGTCAGGCGATCGAGCTGAAGCGCAACGCCAACGCGGTCGTCGATGCGATCTCGGCCGAGGACATCGGCAAGTTCCCCGACCGCAACGTCGCCGAATCGCTGGCGCACATCCCCGGCGTGTCGATCGACCGCCGTTTCGGCGAGGGTGAGAAGGTCGCGATTCTCGGCACCGACCCGGCACTGAACCGCATGCTGCTCGACGGCCACGCGCTGGCGTCGGCCGACTGGGGCGGCAACGACAACGATCCGTCCAGCCGCACCTTCAACTACTCGCTGCTGGCGCCGGAACTGGTCGACCGGCTGGAGGTGTACAAGTCCCCCGAAGCGCGTCTGGAAGACGGCAGCCTGGGCGGCACGGTCATTGTGCGCACGCGCCGTCCGCTGGAACTGGACGCCAACTCGCTGTTCGCGTCGGGCGGCTATACCTACAACGACCGTTCGGAGAAGGGCAGCGTCCGCGGCTCGGGCCTGTACAGCTGGAAGAACGCCGACGAAACCTTCGGCGTCCTGATCGCCGGCACCTATGACAAGCAGCAGCTGGTGCGCGCCGGTGTCGAATTCTTCGGCTACGAGAAGGCCGACGCGCGCTTCTTCCAGACCGTCAACGACGCCGACGGTAACCCGACCCGCGATTCGGCGGGCAACGCCATTCTGGTCCGCGACGCCAGCGGGCAGCCGCTGTTCAAGAACCCGTCGGCGACCGTCTCGGGCGGTACGCGCAACGATCTGGCGAATGCGGTGCTGCCGTTCGGCATCAACTACGCCTATTTCCAGCAGAAGCGCGAGCGGACCAGCATCTCGGGCACGGTGCAGTATCGCCCGGCCAGCAACCTGACGCTGACGCTGAACGGCCTGCACATCGACGGCGACTACAACAATTACAGCCAGTCGATGTACACCATTCCGGGCGCATGGAGCGGTCAGGACCTGCAGTCGGCGACGGTCAGCAACGGCGTCGTCACCAATGCCGCGTTCGGCGCGGCGACCAGCCAGCGCAACGCGCAGCTCGATACGCTGGTCCGCAGCACCAAGCTGAAGACCGACAATCTCAATTTCTTCGCCGACTGGGAAGGTGACGACGGCGCGAAGGTGTCGTTCCTGGGCGGCTGGAGCAAGGCGACCGGCGGGCGTAACCCCGAATATCTCTTCAACGTGCAGACCAAGCTGCCGTTCAGCTATGCGATCACGTCGAATTCGGCAGAGGTCAACTACACCGGCGACCTGACCAATCCGGCCAATTACTTCACCAACCCCAGCAATCAGCTGGTGACGATCGAGGGCCGTCCGTTCAACGTCAACGGCGCGCAGCTCAATGCCGCGCAGATCGGCGGCCTGGACTACAGCGTCACGACTGACCGCGACATCTTCGGCGGGTTCGACGCGACGGTGCCGCTTGGCGACGGCTTCTTCAAGCAGATCCTGATCGGCGCGCGGATCACCGATCACGTCAACAAGATCGACGCGCGCGGCGTGAACACCTACCTGACCAGCTCGAAGCTGGGCAATCAGCTGGGCGTGACCACGCTGACAACGCCGGACGGCATCTTCGACGGTACCGGCGGTTCGGGGTCGGCGACCAAGTACCTCAACCTGCCGCAGCAGTCGGTGATCGACATTCTGGCGAACAGCATCAACACCCCGCTGTTCACCAAGGTCGGCGGCTCGACCCGTGTCGAGGAGCGGACGGCGGCCAGCTATGTCCAGGTCAATTTCGACCAGGGCGGGCTGCGCGGTAACGTCGGCGGACGTCTGGTCTATACCCGTGACGTCTCCTTCTATGCGCTGTCGCTGCCCACCAAGGCCAACCCGAACCCAACGCCGGTGCCGACCAGCACCGCGACCGATTACCTGAAGTTCCTGCCGGCGCTGAACGTGGCGTATGAAGTTTCGCCGCAGTTCATCGTTCGCGGTGCGGCCGCCAAGGTGATCTCGCGTCCGCGCTATCAGGATCTGGCGGCGTCGATCTCGCAGAACGACACCACGCTGGATGCTGGCGGCGGCAACCCGAATCTGAAGCCGTACGAGTCGACCAACTACGAAATCACCGCGGAATTCTATCCGCGCGCCGGTGCGCTGCTTTCGCTCGAACTGTATCGCCGCGAGATCAGCAACTATATCGTCTCGACGTCGATCCCGAACCAGAGCTTCTTCAACTCGCTCGAAGGCCGGGTGGTCAGCACCTATCGCGTGACCAGCCCGATCAACGCCGGCAAGGCGAAGGTCAACGGCGTGCTGGTCAACGGGCAGGCGGAGATCTGGGGCGGCTTCGGCATCCAGGCGAACTACGCCTATCAGGACAGCTCGACCTCGGTCATCCCGGGCGTCACCGGCTCGCTGAACCTGCCGTATCTGTCGAAGCATACGGTCAACGTGATCCCCTATTTCGAAAAGGGGCCGTTCCAGGCGCGCGTCAGCTACAATTATCGCTCGGCATACTTCCGCGCGCTGGGTCGCCTGAACTCGCTCGACTCGGTCGCGCCGTACAGCCAGCTCGACGCCTCGGCCTCACTGGCGCTGACGAAGAACATCTCGATCACGCTCAACGCGCAGAACCTGCTGGACGAAACCTACATCCAGTACAACGGCACCCGCGACCGGCCGTCGGCCTTCTACAAGAACGGCCGCACCTATGTCGCGAGCGTCTCGTTCCGCCTGTAATATCAGCGGCATTCCATCTCCCGCCTCGGGGTCTCCGTCAGCGACGGAGGCCCCTTTTTTTTGCCCCTGCCATGGACGTTCACCGTTGCAGCCGGCATGATGGGCCCATACCAAAACAGGACCAAGGGAGCAGCGATGCACCGCCGTCTCGCAATTGCGATCTCCATGTTATCAACGACTTGCCTCGCCGCACCGGCGTCGGCCCAGTCGCTGCTGCCGCTGCCGCAATCGATCGTGCGCGGCGCGGGAAGCGTGACGATCGCGGACGGCGCGACGGTGAGCGCGGTGCCCGATGCGGCCCGCGCGGCACAGGTCATGATCGCGCATGTCCGCACGACGCGCGGTCTGACGCTTCGTGCTAGCGCGGGCGCGGGACGCATCCGGTTCGAGCGGGATGCCACCATCACAGGTTCGGAGGCCTATCGCGTCGCGGTGACGCGCGACGGCATCCGCGTGCTGGCGAACACCACCGCCGGCTTCGTGAACGGCGCGATGACCGTCGCGCAATTGCTGAGCCCCGACGACAAGACCGGACAGCCGGTGCGCGTGCCGGTGATGACGATCGACGATGCCCCGCGCTTCGCATGGCGCGGGTTGATGATCGACCCGGCGCGGCATTTCCTGCCCATGCCCGAGTTGCGGCGGATCGTCGACCAGATGGCGGCGGTCAAGCTGAACACGCTGCACCTGCACCTGACCGACGATCAGGGCTGGCGGTTCGAGGTGAAGCGTTATCCGAAGCTGACCGAGCTCGGCGCGTGGCGGACGCCGCCGTCGATCGGCGGCCCCGCCCCGACGACGCGAGTCGGCGGCTTCTACACGCAGGACGAGTTGCGCGCGCTGGTCGCCTATGCCGGTGAGCGCGGCGTGACGATCGTGCCCGAAGTCGACCTGCCGGGTCACGCGACGGCGCTGGTGTCGGCCTATCCCGAACTCGGCATCCTGGGCGACCGACCGCCGGTCGGCAATCGCTGGGGGATCGAGCCGTATCTGTTCAATCCGGGGCCGCAGGGGATCGCCTTCGTCAAGGAGGTGCTCGACGAACTGACCGACGTGTTCCCCGGCACCTATATCCATCTGGGCGGTGACGAGGCGCTGAAGGACCAGTGGCAGCGCAGCCCGGTGGTGCAGGCGCAGATCAAGGCGCTGGGCCTGAAGGATGAGAATGCGCTGCAAAGCTGGATGATCGACCAGTTCGGCGCCTATCTCCAGAGCAAGGGTCGCCGCCTGATCGGCTGGGACGAGATCCTGGAGGGCGGGCTGCCCGCCAGCGCGTCGGTCATGTCGTGGCGCGGCGAGGCGGGCGCGGTCGCCGCCGCCAATCAGGGGCATGACGTGGTGCTGTCGCCGGGCACGCCGCTGTATCTCGACCGGGTGCAGAGCAATCTGCCGACCGAAGTGCCGGGGCAGAATGTCGTCAGCTCGCTGGCGGATGTCTATGCCTATGACCCGATGCCCGCGGGGATTCCGGCCGACCGCGCGCACCACGTGCTGGGCGCGCAGGGCAATGTCTGGAGCGAGTATCTGGTCACGCCCGCCGAGGTGCAGTTCCACATTTTCCCGCGCGCGGCGGCGATCGCGGAGATCACCTGGTCGGCGAAGGACAAGCGCGACCTGAACGGCTTCCTGCCGCGCGTGAAGCGGCAGGCGGATCGCTGGACGACAGCGGGGATGGACGTCGCCGACAGCGCGTTCGCGGTCGACTTCACCGTGCCGGGGACGCGCGGCGATGCGTTGCGCGCCAAAAAGGTTCCGCTGACGCTATCCACGCAGGCGGGCTATGGGACGATTCGCTATACGACCGACGGCAGCGCGCCGACCGCCAAGTCGCGCGCCTATGCCAAGCCGCTGTCGCTGACGCCGGGCGTGGTGGTGCGCGCCGCCGCCTTCGACACTCAAGGGCTGGCGACCGCCGCCGTGCGCGATTTCGACACGTCGCGGGGGGCGCTGCTGACGCGCGGGAACGGCGACCTGATGCCGTGCGCGGGCACGCCGTTCGGCCTGCGTGTGCCGCAGACTCCGGATGCGCCCGAGCGGGATCCGGCGTTCAACCTGAACCTGTTCAACACCTGCGCCGTCTATCCGGCCGCGCCGCTGGATATCGCGGGCAGCTATACGGTCGATGTCGTGCGGCTGGCGCGCAACTGGGCGCTCGGGCACGACCAGTCGAAGCTGCGTGAATATTATGCGGTCTCGCCGCACGGCGAGTTGCTGGTGCAGATCGGCTGCACCGCCGCGATCAACGCGCAGAAAGCGGGCGATCCCACCGCGAAGCCGGTGGCGATCGGCACCTTCCCGCTGCCGGATCCGGCCAGCGCGCCGCAACGGCTTAGCTTCACGGGCACCCTGCCGAAAATGACCGGGGATCAGGACATGTGCTTCCAATTCACCTCACCGCTCAGCGATCCCTATTACACGGTCGCGCGCGTGCAACTGGCGGAGCGGCGCTGATGCGGTGGCTGGCCGTACCGTTGCTGCTCGCCTCCACGGCGGCGGTCGCCGCGCCGAAGACGGTGACGACGCTCGACACGGACTGGCAGGTCCGGATCGACCCGAAGGATGCCGAAGCGGCCAAGGCGCATCCGCGCGCCGCCAAATGGTTTCGCGCGACGGTGCCGGGCAGCGTGCAACAGGCGCTGATCGCGACGAAACAGGTGCCCGATCCGTTCAAGGGCACCAATGAGGCTGCGATCCAATGGGCCGGACTGACGGGCTGGCAGTATCAGCGCATGCTGAGGCTGACCCCGGAGCAGATGGCGCGCGATCACCTCGACCTGGTGTTCGATGCGCTCGACACGTTCGCGACCGTTTCGGTCAACGGGCAGTCGTTGCTGAGTGCCGATAACGCGCATCGGCAATGGCGGGTGGATGCCAAGCCGTTCCTGAAGGCGGGCGACAACACGATCACCCTCACCTTCGCCTCGCCGATCAAGACGATGCAGACCAAGGTGCTGGCCGAGGCCCACCCGCTGCCGGGCGAATATGATTCTGCGTTCGGCGACGAGCCGAAGGGCAAGCAGACCTCGCCCTATATCCGCAAACCCAAATATGACTGGAGCTGGGACTGGGGCCCGCGCATCGTCAATATCGGGCCGACGCAGCCGATGCGGCTGGAGGCATGGGACGATGCGCGGCTGGCGCAGATGCGGGTCGAGCAGGTCGCGCTGAACGATGCCGAGGCGCGGCTGGACGCCAAGTTCGACGTGGTGGCGGATCGCACTGGCCCCGCGCTGGTACGCGCGACGATCACCGGGCCGGACGGCAAGGTCGTGACCACCGAACAGACGATCACGCTGGCGGCGGGCGACAATCGCGTCACCGTACCGCTGACGATCGCGCAGCCGCAACGCTGGCAGCCGGTCGGTTACGGCGCGCAGCCGCTGTACCGGGTGGCGGGCGCGCTGGTCGAGAACGGGACCGAGAGCGACCATGCCAAGCGGCGGATCGGGTTGCGCACGGTCGAGCTGATCCGTGGCGGTGGCGCCTTCGGGTTCAAGATCAACGGAACGCCGATCTTCGCCAAGGGCGCCAACCTGATCCCGTTCGACAATTTCCCGGCGCGGGTGACGCCGGAGAAGATGCGCGCGCTGCTGGCCGATGCGAAGTCGGTCAACATGAACATGATCCGCGTGTGGGGCGGCGGCTATTACCTGCCCGACGCCTTCTTCGACGCCGCCGACGAATTGGGGCTGATGATCTGGTCGGACTTCATGTTCGGCGGCGCGGTGACCCCGCCGGATGCGGCGTTCCGCGAGAATGTCCGCATCGAGGCCGAGCAGCAGGTCGCGCGCGTGTCCGGCCATCCGTCGATCGTGTTGTGGGCGGGCGGCAACGAGGTGCTGTCGGGCTGGGAGAATTGGTCGGATCGCAAGGCGTTCAAGAAGGCGGTCGGCGCGGACGAGCAGGAGCGGATCGGCGCGGGCATGGCGATCCTGTTCGACGGCGTGCTGCGGCAGGCGGTGCGCGATTTCGATCCGGCGGTGCCATATTGGCCCGGTTCACCCTCGACCGATTACGATGGCCCGGTGGATACCGATGCGGCGGGCGACCGACATTTCTGGGACGTATGGTCGGGGTCGAAGCCGGTCGCGAACTATCTGAATTCCTGCCCGCGCTTCATGTCCGAATATGGCTTTCAGGCGATGCCCGATCTGGCGACGATCAAGGATTTCGCGGGCACGCTGAACGTCGCGCCGACCGATCCGGTGATGAAGGCGCACCAGAAGTTTCTGGCGGGTGAAGGCAACGACCGGTTGCTGTTCTACATCCGCGAGCGGCTGGGCGAGCCGAAGGGGCTGGCGGATTACGTGTACCTCACGCAGGTCAATCAGGCGCAGGCGATCGAGCTGGCGGCGCTGCATCATCGCGCGTGCCGCCCGGTGACGATGGGGTCGCTCTATTGGCAGTTGAACGATACCTGGCCCGCGATTTCATGGTCGAGCATCGATTATGACGGGCGGTGGAAGCTGCTCCAATATGCCGCGCGGCGGTTCTTCGCGGATCAGGTGATCGTGACCGAGCATAAGGAGGCGGCGACGCGTGTCGCGCTGGTGTCCGATGCCACGACACCGATCGCGGCGCGCTGGCGCGTGCGCGGGTTCGCGATGGACGGGCGGGTGCTGGGCGAGCGCGGCGGCGACGTGACGCTCGCGCCGCTGGCGGCGACCGAGGTCGCGTCGGTGCCGGATGCCGCGCTGTTCGGCGCGGCGGCGGCGGCCGACAGCTATGGCGTGGCGGAATTGTATGCGGGCGACACGTTGCTGCATCGGCGCATCCTTGAGCGCGCGTTGCCGAAGGACATGCACTGGCCCGACCCCGGCCTGTCGGCGCGCTGGGACGGGCGGACGGTGACGATCACCGCCACCGCACTGGCGCGCGCGGTGATGCTCGATTTCGGTGCCGTCTCCGCACAGCCGTCCGACGACGGTTTCGACCTGCTGCCCGGTGAAAGCCGGACGATCCGCGTGGAGTCCGCTGCGACGCCCGCACAATTGACGCGCGCGCTGACCTTGCGCTCGCTGGGAGGACGCACATGATCTGGTTGTTGTTGGCGAGCGCTGCCGCCGATCCCGTCGCGGCGACGATCGCGACGATGACGATCGAGGAAAAGGCCGCGCAATTGCAGAGCACTGCGCCCGCCGATGCGAAGGCCGGGCTGCCTGCCTATGACTGGTGGAACGAGGGGCTGCACGGCCTCGCACGCAACGGCCACGCGACGGTCTTCCCGCAGGCGATCGGGATGGCGGCGACCTGGGATGCGCCGCTCGTCCACCGGATCGGCGACGTGGTCGCGACCGAGGCGCGCGCGAAGTTCAACGCGAACCCGGTGGGCGCGAACCGCCGCATCTACGAAGGGCTGACGATCTGGTCGCCCAATATCAACATCTTCCGCGATCCGCGCTGGGGGCGCGGGCAGGAAACCTATGGCGAGGATCCGTATCTGACGGGGACGCTGGGCGTCGCCTTCGTCACCGGCCTGCAGGGGCCGGACCCGCTCCACCCGAAGGTGATCGCGACGCCGAAGCATCTGGCGGTGCATAGCGGCCCGGAGGCGGGGCGCGACGGGTTCGACGTCGATCCCAGCCCGCAGGATCTGGAGGCGACGTACCTGCCCGCGTTCCGGCGCGCGGTGGTCGAGGGAAAGGCGCAGTCGTTGATGTGCGCGTATAATTCGATCCTCGGCACGCCGGCGTGCGCGTCGGGGGCGTTGCTCAACGACCGGGTGCGGCGCGACTGGGGGTTCACGGGCTTCACCGTGTCGGATTGCGACGCGGTGGCGAACATCCATCTGTTCCACCATTACCGGCTCGACGCCGCCGCCGCCGCCGCGGCCGCGATCAAGGGCGGCAACGACCTGAATTGCGGCAATACCTATTCCGCGCTGCCGGAGGCGGTGAAGCGCGGGTTGGTGAGCGAGGCGGAGGTCGATACCGCGCTGCATCGCTCGCTGGAGGCGCGCCGCAGGCTGGGGATCGCGTTCGGGGCGACGAGCCAGTGGGCGTCGATCAAGGCGGATGCGGTGAACACGCCCGCCAACCGCGCGCTGGCGCTGGAGGCGGCGCGCAAGGCGATCGTGCTGTTGCAGAATGACGGGCAGCGGTTGCCGCTGGCGGCGGGGACGAAGCTGGCGGTGATCGGCGCGAATGCCGACGATCTGGGGGTGTTGCAGGGGAATTATCACGGCACGGCGGTCGCGCCCGTCACCCCGCTGGAGGGGCTGCGGCAGCGGTTCGCGAATGTCACCTATGCGCAGGGGTCGGTGCTGGCCGACGGTGCGCCGGTCGTGCTGCCGGAGACGGCGCTCAAGGGGCTGACCGCGACTTACAGCGTCGACGGGCGCGAGGTGTTGAAGCGCGCGGAGCGGCGGATCGATCTCGACCTGACGCGCGTGGCCGCGGCGCCGGGGTTGCCGGTGGAGGGCTATGTCGCGCGCTGGACGGGCACGCTAACCCCGCCGGGGCCGGGGGCGTACCGGCTGGTGCTGGACCAGGCGCAATGCTGGAAGGATTGCTCGACGCACGACACCGCGACGTTGTCGATCGGCGGGCGGGTGCTGCACGACGGCGCGCTGCCGAGGGGGAACGTCGAGATCGCGTGGGACAGCGACGGGCAGCCGCAGCCGTTCGACCTGACGCTGAACCACGGCAGCCAGGACCAGTCCTTCCGCCTCCTCTGGCTGCCGCCGGAGGAACCGCTGGTGGCGGAGGCGGTGAAGGCGGCGCAGGCGTCGGACGTGGTGGTGATGGTCGGTGGCCTCTCCCCCGATCTGGAGGGCGAGGCATTGCAGGTGCAGGTGCCCGGCTTCATCGGCGGCGACCGCAGCGACATTGCGCTGCCCTTCGCGCAGCAACGGTTGCTGACCGCGCTGAAGGCGACGGGCAAGCCGATCGTGCTGGTGCTGGCGAGCGGCAGCGCGGTGGCGGTCGATCCCAAGGCCGCCGATGCGGTGGTCGAACTCTGGTATCCCGGCGAAGCGGGCGGCACCGCGCTGGCCGACGTGCTGTCGGGTGCGACCAATCCGTCGGGGCGCTTGCCCGTGACCTTCTACAAGGCGACGACCGACCTGCCCGCCTTCGTCGATTACGGGATGAAGGAGCGGACCTATCGCTACTTCACCGGCACGCCGCTCTGGGGGTTCGGGCACGGCCTGTCGTACACGACGTTCGGCTATGACCGGGTGACGGCGGCGGCGAGCGTCGCGAGCGGGCAGCCGCTGACGGTGACGGCGCGGGTGACCAACAGCGGCAAGCGCGATGGCGAGGAAGTGGTGCAGGCGTATCTGGTGCCGCCCAAGGTCGCAGGAAGCGGGATGACGGCGCCGGTGCTGCAACGGCAATTGGTGGGGTTCCAGCGATTGCCGCTGCGCGCCGGCAAGAACGGGACGGCGCGGTTCACGATCGACCCGCGGATGATGAGCGTCGTCGAGCGTGACGGGCGGCGGCACATCGTGCCGGGGGCTTACCGGCTGTGGATCGGCGGCGGGCAGCCGGGGGCTGCGCCCGGCGCGTGGACCGAGTTCGCGGTCACGGGCGCGGATGCGGATTTGCCGAAGTGATGGGGGTGCTGTCCTGCTACCGCCCCGGCGGACGCCGGGGCCCAGGTGGGAAAGCCTTTGTCATGGAGCGCCGCGCGTCGTCACCGGCGTCTCCCAACTGGGCCCCGGCGTCCGCCGGGGCGGTATGGGCAGGGAGGACCCCCGCATGACCATCGATCGCCGCGCGTTCCTCGCCGGCAGCGCCGCGCTGGCGGCGGCGCCTGCCATCGCCGCGCCTGCCGCCGGCTATGCCAGCAAGCGCCCTGCCCCCGCCGATCGGCGCTTCACCTCCCCTGCTGTCGAGCGCGAACTCGCGCGGGTGTCGAAGCAGATCGCCGATCCCAAGCTGCGCTGGATGTTCGGCAATTGCTATCCGAACACGCTCGACACGACCGTCAAGATGGGGACCGTCGACGGCCAGCCCGACGCGTTCGTCATCACCGGCGACATCAATGCGCTGTGGCTGCGCGACAGCTCGGCACAGGTCACGCCGTACCTGCATCTGGTCAGGCAAGACCCGAAGCTGGGCGAGTTGTTCCGCGGGCTGATCGCGCGGCAGGCGCGGTCGATCCTGATCGATCCGTACGCCAACGCCTTCATGCACGATCCGACCGCCAAGACTGACCTGTCCTGGTCGTTGCAGGACCAGACCGTCATGAAACCCGGCGTCGCGGAGCGGAAGTGGGAGATCGACTCGCTCTGCTACCCGATGCGGCTGGCGCATGGTTACTGGCGGGCGACGGGCGATGCGCGGCCGTTCGACCGGACATGGGCGGAGGCGGCGCGCGCCAGTGTCGGCACGTTCCGCGAGCAGCAGCGCAAGGAGGGGCGCGGGCCGTACAGCTTCCTGCGCTCGTCCAACCGCAACACCGAGACGATGCCGCTGGACGGCTGGGGCAATCCGATGCGGCCCGTCGGGCTGATCGTCTCCGGCTTCCGCCCGTCGGACGATGCGTGTCAATATCCGTTCCTGATCCCGTCGAACCTGTTCGCGGTCACCGCGTTGCGCGAAATGGCGGTCGTCGCCAGCGAGGCGGCGCACGACACCGCGCTCGCGCAGGACGCGACCGCGCTCGCCGCCGAGGTCGAGGCGGCGCTGAAGCAATATGGCACCATGCGGCTGCGCGACGGGCGCGAGGTGTGGGCGTTCGAGGTCGACGGCTTCGGCAACGCGATGTTCATGGACGACGCCAATGTGCCGTCGCTGTCGGGGCTGGCCTATCTCGGCTGCGTCGCACCTGATGACGCCTTGTGGCGACGCACCGAGGCGGCGGCGTGGAGCGATGCCAATCCGTATTTCTTCCGTGGCAGCGCGGGCGAAGGGATCGGCGGGCCGCACGTTGGCCTCGGGCAGATCTGGCCGATGTCGCTGATCGTCCGCGCGCTCTCCACGACCGATGCCGCGACGATCCGTGCCTGCCTGAAGACCCTGCGCGATACCGATGCCGGGACGGGCTTCATGCACGAGACGTTCGACATGAACGATCCCGCGAAATGGACCCGCCACTGGTTCGCCTGGACCAATGGCCTGTTCGGCGAACTGATCGTCCGCGTGGCGCGCACGCACCCCGCGATCCTGAAGGAAGGTTTTTGATGTTCACCCGCCGCACGCTGCTCGCGACCACGGCGACCGTCGCGGTCGCCCCCCTCCCCGCCTTTGCCGCGCGCGGCCCCCGCGCCGCCCCGAACCTGTTCGTCGGGACCGGCGGCGACGGGCATACCTATCCGGGCGCGACGCTGCCGTTCGGGATGGTGCAGCTGTCACCCGATACCGATGTGGCGCGCTGGGCGACCTGTTCGGGCTATCACCATGGCGACAGCTCGATCATGGGGTTCAGCCACACGCATCTGTCGGGGACCGGGATCGGCGACATGCTCGACGTGCTGGTGGTGCCGACGCGGGGATCGGTGCAGTTGCAGCCGGGGCCGCTCGACAACCCGGATGCGGGCTATCGCCAGCGGTATTCGGACGAACAGGCCGAGCCCGGCTATTACCGTGTCGCGCTGGAAAGCGGGGTGCGTGCCGAACTGACCGTGACCGAGCGGACCGGCTGGCACCGCTATACCTTCCCGAAGGGCGCAGGGCACATCCTGATCGACCTCGCGCATATGGTCATGGACAAATGGGACAGTCCGCCGCTGATCGACGACAGCAGCCTGCGCGTCGATCGTGACGGCGTGCTGACCGGCAGCCGCCGCGTCCACCGCTGGGCCAAGGGCCGCCGCATCCATTTCGCGATGCAGCTGTCGCGCCGGCCCGACCGGATCGCCTTTTATGGCGACGACGATGCCGAGCAGCCGAAGGGCGCGACGCAGGTCGCGGGCAAGCGCGTGAAGGCGGTGCTGTTCTACGACGATGCCGGGGCCGCGCCGATCGTGGTCCGCTGCGGCATATCGGCGGTGGATGTGGCGGGGGCGCGCGCGAACCTGAACGCCGAGGCGGGACGCGGCGATTTCGACGGTGTTCGCCGCGCCGCCGCGCGCCGCTGGGCCGAGACGCTGGGCGCGGTCGCGGTCGAGGGCGGCACGCCCGACCAGCGCACGATCATGGCGAGCGCGCTGTATCATACGATGCTGGCGCCGACGCTCTTCTCCGACGTCGACGGGCGCTACATCGGGCTGGACCGCCAGGTCCACACCGTTCCGGCCGGGCAGCGCGCCTATTCCACCTATTCGCTCTGGGACACGTATCGCGCGCTCCACCCGTTGCTGACGATCGTCGCGCCGGATCGCGTCAAGTCGTTGGTCGACGACCTGATCCGCCAGACGCAGCAGAGCGCCTATGGCCCGCCGGTCTGGCCCTTGGAGGGCGTGGAGACGGGGACGATGATGGGATGGCACGCCGTCCCGGTGCTGGCGGAGGCGCATGCCAAGGGCATACCCGCCGATTATGCCGCGGCGTGGCCGGGCATCCGGAAGCGCTCGTTCGACTTCAGCGCCCCCGACCTCGACAACAGCAAGGGCCGCGACCTGTACGACGCCAAGGGTTATGTCCCCGCCGACAAATGGTTCGAGAGCGTCAGCCGGACGCAGGAATATGCCTATGACGACTGGGCGTCGTCGAAGATCGCGGGCGTCGCGGGCGCGGAGGCGGATGCCGCGCGGCTGCTCAAGCGCTCCGGCAACTGGCGCAACGTCATCGACCCCTCGATCGGCTTCGCGCGGCCGCGCTTCGACGACGGCAGCTGGTGGACGCCCTACGATCCGGTGCAACTGGGGCATATGCCCAAGCCGTGGTGGCGCGATTATACCGAGGCGAACGGCTGGCAGGCGACGTTCCTGAACCAGCACGACGTCTATGGCCTGATCGCGCACATGGGCGGCGACGCCAGGTTCGAGGCGAAGCTGGATGCATTGTTCACCGCACCCTCGACGCTGCCCAAGAATGCGCCGCCGGATATCAGTGGCTTGGTCGGCCAGTACGCGCACGGCAACGAGCCGGACCAGCATGTCGCGTACCTCTATGCCTATGTCGGCGCACCGTGGAAGACGCAGAAGATGGTGCGGCGGCTGTGCACCGAGATGTACAAGAACGATCCTGATGGCGTGATCGGCAACGACGATTGCGGGCAGATGAGCGCATGGTTCGTCATGTCGGCGCTCGGCTTTTACCCGGTCGATCCGGTCGAGGCGGTGTACGTCTTCGGCTCGCCGCTGTTCGAGCGCGCGACCGTCGCGCTGCCGGGCGGCAAACGGCTGGTGATCGAGGCGCCGGGGAATGGGGATGCCACACCCTATGTGACGGCGGTGACGTGGAACGGGCGACCGTGGACCAAGAGCTGGATCGCGCATGCCGATCTGGTGAAGGGCGGGACGCTGCGCTTCACGATGAGCGCGACGCCGAACCCAGCATTCGGGCGCGCCATGGCGGATCGGCCGCCGTCGTTTGGGCGCGTGCCGGCGTGATCTCTTCCAACTCCCGTCACCCCCACCTTTACCGTTACCCCGGCGGAGGCCGGGGTCCAGTGGCGGGCGGCGCGCGCAATGCGGCGACGTCCTCCAACTGGGCCCCGGCCTCCGCCGGGGCGATACGCGATTGTTTCAGGAGCCACCGATGACCGACCTCACCCGCCGCGCGCTGCTGGCCGCCGGTGCCGCCACCACCGCGCTTCCCGCGCTCGCACAGGGCAATGCCGCGCCTCGCCCATGGGGCGCGACGCCGTCGAAGCGTCAGCTGGCGTGGCACATGCGCGAGCAATATGCCTTCATCCACTTCTCGATCAACACCTTCACCGATCGCGAATGGGGCTATGGCGACGAAAGCCCCAAGCTGTTCAACCCGACCGCTTTCGATGCCGACCAGATCGTCGGCGCGGCGAAGGCGGGCGGCATGCGCGGGATCATCCTGACCGCCAAGCATCATGACGGCTTCTGCCTGTGGCCGACGATGCTGACCGAACATTGCATCCGCAACAGCCCGTACAAGAACGGCAAGGGCGATATCGTCGGCGAGATGGAGAAGGCCACGCGGCGCGCGGGCCTCGCGTTCGGCCTGTACCTGTCGCCCTGGGATCGCAATCACGCCGAATATGGTCGCCCGGCCTATATCGATTATTATCGCAAGCAGGTGGTCGAACTCTGCACGCGCTATGGCGAGCTGTTCGAATTCTGGTTCGACGGTGCGAACGGCGGCGATGGCTATTACGGCGGCGCGCGCGAGACGCGAAAGATCGATGCGCCCAAATATTACAACTGGCCGTCGATCGTCGCGCTGGTGCATCAGCATCAGCCGATGGCCTGCACCTTCGACCCGCTGGGCAGCGATATCCGCTGGGTCGGCAACGAGGACGGCATCGCGGGCGATCCGTGCTGGCCGACGATGCCCAACCATCCGTATGTCCAGTCGGAGGGCAATTCGGGCGTGCGCGGTGCGCCGCTCTGGTGGCCCGCCGAGACCAATACCTCGATCCGCCCCGGCTGGTTCTATCACGCCGACGAGGATGCGAAGGTGAAGAGCCCCGAGCGGCTCGTGCGCTATTTCGACGAATCCGTCGCGCGCGGGACCAACATGCACCTCAACATCCCGCCCGACCGGCGCGGGCGCGTGGCGGACCATGATGTCGCGGTGCTGAAAAGCTTCGGCGATGCGCAGGCGGCGACCTTCGCGCGCGATCTGGCGCAGGGCGCGGTGGCGCGTGCGAGTGCGGAACGGGGCAAGGCGTTCGCGGCGTCGCGCGTGCTGGACGGGAACCGCGACACCTATTGGTCGACCCCGGACCGCGACACGACACCGTCGCTGACGCTCGACCTGCCGCCGGGGCGGGCGTTCGACCTGATCCGCATCCGCGAGTTCCTGCCGCTGGGCGTGCGCGTCACGCGCTTCGCGCTCGACCTGGAGGAAGGCGGCCAGTGGAAGACGGTCGCCGAGCATGAATGTATCGGTGCGCAGCGGATCGTGCGCCTGCCGCGCGTGTCGTCGGCGCGGCGGCTGCGGCTGCGCATCCTCGACGCGCCCGCCTGCCCGGCGATCAGCGAGATTGCGCTGTTCCGGCAGGTGCAGCCGGTCGCGGTCGCCGCGCCCAAGGTGTCGGACCCGACGATCATCCCGCGTCAGGGCTGGTCGATCGTGACCGCGAGCGGGCCGGGTGCCGAGGCGCTGATCGACGGCGACGCGCAGACGCGCTGGACGGTGCCGTCGCCGACGTCCGCGAGACCCGCCAGCGTCACGATCGATCTGGGCCGCGAGGTGTCGCTGGCCGGGTTCAGCCTGACGCCGTCGCGCACGATCGCCAAGGATACCGCGCCGCCGCGCGGCTATGTCGCGGAAACGAGTGCCGACGGAAAGGCATGGACCCCCGCCGCAACCGGCGAGTTCGGGAATATCGCCTATGCGCTGGCGACGCAGCGCGTGCCGTTCACGGCGCGCCGGGCGCGCTTCCTGCGCGTGCGCTTCGATGCCCCCGCGATCCCGGCGGGGCAGATGACGGTCGCCGACATCGGGGCATTCACGGGGTAAGTCGCTACCCCGACGAAAGCGTGGATGTCATAAGCGCCGAACCCCGCTCCGCTAGCGCGCTCGACACGTCACCCCGGACGTGTTCCGGGGTCCATTTCTGCACATGAGCGGGGGCAGGCTGGATGCCGGACCACGTCCGGCACCACGAACGGGCCGGAAGCCGCGAACCTTCCCGTTGCCCGAGCGAAGCGTCCGATCCCGCCGAGCCGCCCCACGTTCGCGACGGTGTCGGAATGTCGACCGCGAACGCTTCGGCAAGCGACGCCATCAAGAGCCGGACCTGAACGCCCGGGATCGCTTCGCCATGCCGGCCGTCAGAACGAGGACCAGTCGTCCTCGACCGTCGCGAGCGCGGTGTTGCCGACGACGCGGGGCGCAGGCCGGCTCTGGCGGGTCGGCGCGGTGATCTGGCGCGGGCGGCTCGGCGAGCGGCTCGGTGCCGCGACCTGGCGCCCTGCCGGTTCGTCGACCGCGAAGATCGCGACAGCGCCGGCCAGTTGCTCGGATTCGCGCGCCAGCAGATTGGCCGCGGCGGTCGATTCCTCGACCATCGCGGCATTATGCTGCGTGACGCCGTCCATTTCGTTGATCGCGATGTTGACCTGCCCCAGGCTCTGCGCCTGGTGATCGGAGGCGCGCGCGATCGTCTCCATGATGACGCTGACGCTCGCCACCCGCTCGATGATCCGGTGCAGCGACTCGCCGGTCTCGCCGACCAGTTCGACGCCCGACTGGACATGGTGGATCGCCGACAGGATACGCGTCTTCACGTCGGCCGCCGCATCGGCGGAACGCTGCGCCAGCGACCGCACTTCGCTGGCGACGACCGCGAAGCCCTTGCCCGCCTCGCCCGCCCGCGCCGCCTCGACACCGGCGTTCAGCGCCAGCAGGTTGGTCTGGAACGCGATGCCGTCGATCACGCTGATGATGTCGGCGATCTCGCGGCTGGCCTGTTCGATGCCGTTCATCGCGATCACCGACTTGCGGACGACCTCGCCGCCCTGTTCCGCCGCATTGCGCGCCTCCGCCATCGCCTTGTTCGCATCGGCGGCGTTGGTGGCGCCCTCACGCACCGTGCCGGTGATCTCGTCCATCGCGGCGGCGGTCTCGCGCAGCGACGAGGCCTGCTGCTCGCTGCGCGCCGACAGGTCGCGCGCCGACTGGCTGATCTCGTCGGCGTTCTGCTTGATCGCCTCGACGCTGCGCCGCACGTTGGTGGTCAGATCGGCCAGCTTGCCGACCGCTCCGTTGAAGTCGTGTGCCAGCGTCCCGAAGCTGCCCGGCAGCGCACCCAGCCGCACCGTCAGGTCGGCCTCCGACAGGCGATGCAGCCCGTCGCCGATCGCGCGCATCGCTTCCTCGCGTTCCTTGTCGGCGGTCAGCTTCGCCTGCGCGGCATCGCGGAACACCAGCACCGCCCGCGCCATATCGCCCAGTTCGTCGGAGCGTTCCACGTTGGGAACGTCGATCTCGTTCTTGCCCGCCGCCAGATCCGCCATCCGTCGCGTCAGCGCGCCGATCGGGCGCACGATGCTGCGGCTCAGGGCCATCTGCAGCAGCACGGCGACACCGATCAGCGCCAGCCCGCCCAGCACCAGCGCGATCGTCGCGATGGTCAACGCCCGCTCCTGGCGCGCGGCATTGTCGGCGATGGCGGCGGTTTCCTGATCGCGCAGTTCGCGCAGCGGCAGGACGATGGCGCTGGTCAGTACCTTCTTGCCGGCGTCGCGCACCGCCTGTTCGGCCATATCGCGCCGGCCGTCGCGCACCATCGCCACCAGCGGGTTGCTCCACGCGCGTCGCCATTTGGCGGCTTCCGCGCGGGAGGTCAGCACCAGCGCCCGCTTCTCCGCGGTCGGAAGCAGCGCCTCCAGCGTCCGCGTCGTCGCGTCATGTTCCGCGCGCGCTTCGTTATAGGACTTCAGATAGGAGGCGTCGCCGGTCACCAGAAAACCGCGCAACTGGCTGTTCTCGCGCAGGATCGACGTTTCCAGCGTCAGCGCCTTGGCATAGACGTCCTGCGCATGGTTGCTGCCGGCGGTGGCCGAACGGATCATCCAGATATTGGCGAAGAACACCAGCATCATCACCGCGGCGGACGCGTTGATGACCAGGAACGACAGTCCCAGCTTCCTCGGTATGCTCAGCGTCTTGAACATCGATCCTCGCAATGGTGTGAACCGCGACGTGCCGCCGGGCATGATGGGGGCTTAGTTTGCAATCCTTAACGGCACATAAAGGCCGTCTTACCGGGCGCGCTCGCCCTTCCATTCGATCCAGGCGCCGTAGGGATGGCAGGTGGCCAGCACGTGGGTGTCCCCGCCCGGCCAGCAGGTCAGCCGAAGCTCCACCGCCGTCCGCGCCGCCGTCCATTCGAAGCTGATCCACGACAGCGGCCGGGTCGCATCGGCGCGCGCGCCGGCCGCACGGATCGCGCCGACGATCCGCTCGCGCTCGTCGGGCGCCACATATTGCAGCATCATCGAATGGAACACGATTCGCCCGCGCGCCGCCGGCTGCGCCTCGGCCAGTCGCGTCTCCAGCCAGTTTGCGGCATCGGCGCGCGTCACCTGCGGCGGATGGCGGCGCGCGAGCGCCAGCGCATGCGCCAGTCGCGCGGAACGCAACGGCTGGTCGGCGAAGACATAGGCCATCAACCGCTCGCACGTCGCCGGATCGTCGGGGGCGAGCGGATGCAGATCGACGCCCTGCGCGGCGACCACGGCAACCTGCCGGTCCGGGGGCGGGGCGCCCCGCCATTCGGGAACGATGCGCACCGCCGACCGGGCGTCACCCACGCACAGCCCGCCCAGATCATAGTCATAATGCGCCAGATTGAGGTTCAGCCCGGCACTCGATCCCAGTTCCAACAGCTCGACCGGCAACCCGTCGCGCGCGCGCACGACCATCAACGCGGCCAGGATCGCGGCGGCGCGGCCGACCTCGTTGGTCTGCGGCGGATCGCGCATCCACGCGGCGATGAACGAATCGTGTTTGGTCAGCGCGCCGCGCACCGCCGCGTCCACGTCGTGATGCTCGCCGCGATAGAGCGCGCCCAATGTCGCGGGCGTATCGCGGCGGGCGAGCGCGTGCAGCGCGGCATTGAAGCGCATCGCCACCGCCGCGGCGGCCGGATCGCCCGGCCATTCCGCCAGCATCGCGGCGGTGCGCGGCGCCTGCGCCAGATGCCGCTCCCCGGCCGCCAGCACCTCGGCGACGAAGGGCGAACCGATCGCCCGCATCACCTCCGCCTGCCGCGCCAGTTCGCCGATCGCACCCGCCGGCAGAATCATGTCGCATGTTGTCGCCAAGTCGACCCGCCCCTTGGGCATCATCGCCCTTTGTCCGTCGTCAATGCGGGGGATTGGTTGTCATCCGATTAACCTCCCGCGCGCAAGACCTTCGGGACATCACCCAAGATATCGATCCGTCCGCGCTCCCTTCCGTGATTAACGTCATTTTAGGAGAGATCGGGCACATCGCTGCATCACCCGGCATCGCCTTCGTGACGACCTGCCGGACCGGACGAACAGGGGGGCCACCGAATGACCGCGCATCCACGCCACATCTTCCGCTCCTCCGGCTTCTGACAGGAACGTCTGCGATGTCGATCGTGCTCTCTTCCCGAATGGATACCGCCGCCGCCGGGCCGCTGCGTCAGTCGCTGATGCAATGCGTTGAGGCGGGGCAGCCGCTGACGATCGAGGCCAGCGGCGTCGACCAGATCGGCCAGGCATGCCTTCAGGTACTGGCCGCCGGGCGCGCCGCAGCGGTCGCGCGCGGCCTGTCGTGGCATGTCGTCTTTCCCAGCATCGCGATGGTCGAGGCGGGCGATCTCGCCGCGCTCGACGTCCTCACCGCCGCCTGATCCCACCGAATAGAGCTGCAGGAGCCACACCTTGGATCTCGACGCAATCCAGCAGATCTTCTTCCAGGAATGCGAGGAAGGCCTGGCGGGCATGGAAGGTGCCTTCGCCGCCATTCGCGCCGATCAATATGACGGCGAGACGATCAACGGCATCTTTCGCGCGGTCCACTCGATCAAGGGCGGCGCGGGCGCGTTCGGGCACGAACGCCTGCAAGCCTATACGCATCAGTATGAGACGCTGCTCGACCTGTTGCGCAGCGAGACGCTGGCGCTGACCCCGCCGCTCGTCGACCTGATCGTCGCCGCGTTCGACATGCTGTCCGACCATGTGGCGGCGGCGCGCGACGCGGGCGACGCTCCCGACGATTCGGCGATGCTGGCGCGGCTGATCGCGGCGTCCAGCGGCGAGGCCCCCGCCCCCGCCGCGCCGGAGCCGGTCGCCGCC
>NZ_LDTB01000063.1 GCF_001476895.1 Sphingomonas endophytica
CCGAGGCACCGCAGCAGCCCGCCCCCGCGCCGGTCCCCGAACCCGCGCCGCAGCCCGAGCCGAAGCCGGTCGCGAAACCCGCGCCGCCCAAGCCCGCGCCGCCGAAGCCTGCGCCCAAACCCGCGCCTGCGGCCAAGCCGGTCCCGAAGCCGCAGCCGAAACCCAAGCCCGCGTCCCCGGCGGCGGAGAAGGCGCCGGCCAAGCCCGCGCCGACGAAACAGGACAGCGCCGCCGCGTCATCGAGCAAGGCCAAGACCCCGCCCGCCGCGTCGAAGGGCAAGGGCAAGACCGAAACCGCCAAGGGCGACCGCCCGCGCGGCAGCCGGCTGGGCAGCGACTTCCTGAAGGGGCTGACCGCCGAAAAGAGCGATGCCAAGCCCAATGACGCGCCACCCTCTGCCGCGCGTGTCGATGGCAAGGCGCTGGCCGCGATCCAGCAGGCGATCGCGCGACAGATCCAGCCGTGCGCCGACCGGCAGGTCGATCCCGGCCCCGGCGCGAACCAGATCGTGACGACGCTGAACCTGCGACTCAACCGCGACGGCACGCTGTCGGCGACGCCGACCGTGGTGCGACAGAACGGCGTCGACGACGACAATCGTCGCTACGCGCGGCGTGTGGTCGATCTGGGGATTGCGGCGTTCAAGGGCTGTTCGCCGTTGAAACTGCCTGCCGAATACTATTCCACCGCCAACGGGGGGTGGAGCAACATCAACTATAATTGGAAACTGCGGTGATGCGATACCGGCTGCTCCTTCTCGCCACGCTCGTTGCCACCCCCGCGTTCGCGCAGCAGGCGCCCGCGCCCGCCGCCGCTGCCGATGCGGCCGCCGCGCCGGCCGGGCAGACCCCGCCGCCGCTGGAAGTCGACGTCACCGGCGGCATCTCCGCGCCGATGCCGATCGCGATCCCGCCGATGCCGACGCAGGCGGTGGTGCAAACGCCGGCCGGCTCGACCGATCAGCTCGGGCGGCAATTGTCGGAGATTGTCGCCAACGACCTGCGCAGCTCCGGCCTTTTTACCCCGCTTGCCCCCGGCCGGATGCGCGCGATCGCCTTCCCGGAAGTGACCGCGCCGGCGTTCGATTACTGGGGCGGGTCGGGCGCGCAGGCATTGGTGCAGGGCTATATCCGCGCCAACGGCGATGGCACGCTGACGGTCGGCTGCTACCTGTATGACGTGTCCGCGCAGACGCAATTGACGCGGCAGGGCTTCGTCGTGCCGCCGTCCGACTGGCGGCGCGCGGGCCACAAATGCGCCGACATGGTCTATACCCGCCTGACCGGCGAGGGCGCCTATTTCGACAGCCGCGTCGTCTATGTCAGCGAGACCGGGCCGAAGGCGAACCGTATCAAGCGGCTGGCGATCATGGACCAGGATGGCGCGAACAGCCGCTTCCTGACCGCCGGTTCGTCGATCGTGCTGACCCCGCGCTTCGCACCGAATCAGCAGTCGATCGTGTACATGAGCTATGTCGGCAAGACCCCGGCGATCTACGTCTACGATCTCGGCTCGGGGCGGCAGCGGCTGGTGGTGCAGAACGTCGCGACCACCTTCGCGCCGCGCTTCTCGCCCGATGGGCGCTATATCCTGTTTTCGATGGCACAGGCCGGTAACACCGATCTTTATCGCGTCCCGGCGGGCGGTGGCGCGCCGCAGCGGCTGACCAACTCGCCCGGCATCGACACCGGTGGCAGCTATTCGCCGGACGGATCGAAGATCGTGTTCGAGAGCGACCGCTCGGGCGGGCAGCAGCTCTACGTCATGAACGCCGATGGTTCGAACCAGCACCGGATCAGCTTCGGCGGTGGCCGCTACGCCACGCCGGTCTGGAGCCCGCGCGGCGATCTGATCGCCTTCACCAGGATCCAGGGGGCGTTCCGCATCGGGATCATGAGTCCCAGCGGGCAGGGCGAGAAGCTGCTGACCAACAGCTGGCAGGACGAAGGCCCGTCGTGGAGCCCGAACGGCCGCGTCCTGATGTTCTTCCGCCAGGGACGCGGCAATGCCGGCAAGGCCGACCTTTGGTCGGTCGACCTGACCGGCGTGAACGAGCGTCGCGTACCCACCCCGCTCGACGGATCGGACCCCGCCTGGGGACCGTTACGTCCGTAACCCGATCATCGATCGACCATAGAGGAGACACCCGATGGCCCGTCTGACCACCACCCTACTGATGGCGACCGCGCTGGTCGCGACCGCCGCCTGTTCCAAGAAGCGCCCCGAGGTGCTGCCCCCCGCGCCGGGTGCCGCGCCGACCACGCCGGCCCAGACCGGTCCGGTCGATCCGAACGGCGGCGTGACGCCGGGGTCGGCCGCTGACTTCAAGCGTTCGACGCAGGGCGACACCGTGTTGTTCGGGCTGGACATGTACGACATCGACTCGACCGCACGTGCGATCCTGGATTCGCAGGCCGACTGGCTCCAGCGGTACAACAACGTCAACATCACGGTCGAAGGCCATGCCGACGAGCGCGGGACGCGTGAGTATAACCTCGCGCTGGGCGACCGCCGTGCCAATGCCGCGAAGAACTATCTGGTTGCGCGCGGTATCGCGCCGTCGCGGATCACCACGATCAGCTATGGGAAGGAACGCCCGGTCGCGCTGGGTTCCGACGAGGCGAGCTGGGCGCAGAACCGCCGCGCGGTGACGGTCGTCGTCAACTGATGCGGTGACGGGCCGAGGCACAGCCGCCGGCCCGGTCGCCTAGGCGCCGCGCAGCGCCCAGCGCAGCACGCGGCTCATGCCCGCCGCCCCGGCGCGGATCGCCGGACGCGCGATCGGTGCCGGGGTGCGGCCGTGCAGCGCCGCCGCCCAGTCGGGCAGCAGGTCCAGCGCCGCCGCGCCCGCCATCGCCAGCCCCGCCGCCTCGGCGCGGTCGTCGCCGGGGGCGAGCAGCGCGTCGGCGACCTCGCGCGTGCGATGGTCGCAGCGCAGATCGGGGCGCACACCACGATAGTAAGCCGCGATGTCGGCGCGCGAGCGCGGAACGTCGCGCGCGCCCAGTCGCTCGGCAACGATCGCGACCTCGGCGATATAGCGGTCCTGATCGTCGCCGCTCATCCCCGCATCGCGATAGCGCAGATAGCCGCGCAGGAAGCTGTCGGTTTCCGCAACATGCACCCAGGTTAGCAGCGCCGGATCATTGGCGTTATAGTGGGTGCCATCGGGCAGCGTGCCGTGCACGCGATCGTGGATCATGCGGACGTGCGCGATCGCGCGCTCGGCGGCGTCGGTCGGGCCGTAGGTGGTGACGGCGATGAACTGCGCGGTCCGCCGCAGCCGCGACAGCCGATCCTGCCGCCAGTTGCTGTGATCCCACACCCCCGCCAGCGCGCCGGGATGCAGCATCTGGAGCAGCAGCGCGGAGATGCCGCCGATCATCATCGCGGAAAAATCGCCATGGACGCGCCAGGCGGGCGTCGTCGGGCCGAACAGCCCATTGTCGCCGGGCGGACGCGCGAGATCCAGTTCGCCGCTGCCCACCAGCCCGCGCAATCGCCGCGCGAGCGTGGCCCGGGCGCGATCCACCGACATGATCGGCGGCGCGCGTCCGGGCCGGTCGGGGCTCAGCCCTCGGTCGCCGCCGACTTGCGACGGCCACGGCCCGAAGCCGGTGCCTCGGCGGCGGCGGGTGCCTCGCCGCGGCGCGCGCCGGGCTTGCGACCCAGGCCGATCTTCTTCGCCATGTCGCGACGTGCTTCCGAATAGCTTTCGGCGACCATCGGATAGTCCGGCTTCAGACCATAACGCTGGCGATACTCGTCCGGGGTCAGACCATGGCCGGCCAGATGGCGGCGCAGCGTCTTGTACGGCTTGCCGTCGATCAGCGAAATCAGATGATCCTTCGATGCCAGCGACTTTCGCACCGATACCGCCGGAATATATTCGGCGCTGGGCTCTTCCTGGGTTGCCGGGGCAGTCGTCGACGACAGATTGGTTACCGCATCGTGCATCGTGCGCAGAAATGCCGGGACGTCCTCACCCGACGCACGGGTGTTGGGATTTGCCAGCCATGCGATCGTCAGCTCGGTCGCAAGCTCAACCGCATTGGCAGTGATCGTATCATCGGACATCGCGAACTCCCTTATTTAATTGGTGTGCCGTAGACAGCGATGCAACGCAGGTCAACGCACCTCGCATCATGAAGTTGATGTGCGTCTATTTACCTTCGTAAATATCGCGCAACCGGCCGAAATATCCGCGTCGATCAATAAAAGCGCTCGGCACTCGCTTGACCCTGATGGAAGGCGGCGTCCATGATCCGTGTAGCAACGGGTGAGAAAAAAAGGGGCATCGACATGAATTCGGGTCGCGCCATACGTGCGCTGCTGTCCGCGGCGATAGTCGCCGTGCCGCTGGCCGGTTGCGCCGCCGATGGCAAGAAGCCGGCAACCGCCGAGAAGAAGGCGCCGCCGGTCCGTTATGCGCGCGATCCCTATCCCTCGACCTATCGCGCCTATCCGGGAGCGCCGACGCTGGTGCGCAACGCCACCGTCTTCGACGGCGAAGGCCGACGCATCGATGGCGGTGCGGTGCTGTTCGCGGACGGCAAGGTGGTCGCGGTCGGCCAGACACTCGACGCGCCGGCCGGTGCGACGGTGATCGACGGGCAAGGCAAGTTCGTTACCCCCGGCATCGTCGATATCCACAGCCATCTCGGCGATTATCCCAGCCCCGGTGTCCAGGCGCATTCGGACGGGAACGAGGCGACCGCGCCGATTACCGCCGATGTCTGGGCCGAACACAGCGTCTGGCCACAGGACCCGGGCTTCGGGCGCGCGCTGGCCAACGGCGGCGTGACGACGTTGCAGATCCTGCCGGGCTCGGCGAACCTGATGGGCGGGCGCAGCGTCGTCCTGAAGAACGTCTACGCCCGCACGATGCAGGCGATGAAGTTTCCGGGCGCGCCGTACGGGCTGAAGATGGCCTGCGGTGAGAATCCGAAGCGCGTTTATGGCTCGAAGAACCGCGAACCCTCGACCCGGATGGGCAATGTCGCGGTCGATCGCCAGACCTGGGCGAAGGCGGTCGCGTACAAGCGCAAATGGGACAAGTACGAGAAGGAAGGCGGCGATCCGCCCGAGCGCGACATCGGGATGGACACGCTGCGCGGCGTCCTGTCGGGCGAAATCCTGGTCCAGAATCATTGCTATCGCGCCGACGAGATGGCGATCGTCCTCGATATGGCCAAAGAGTTCGGCTACAAGGTGACGGCGTTCCATCATGCGGTGGAGGCGTACAAGATCGCCGATCTTCTGAAGGCCAGCGGCACCTGTGCGGCGGTATGGGCCGACTGGTATGGCTTCAAGATGGAAAGCTATGACGGGATCGGCGAGAATCTCGCGATCCTCGATCGGTCGGGCGCGTGCGCGATGATCCATTCGGACGACGAAAACGGCATCCAGCGGCTCAACCAGGAAGTGGCCAAGGTTCTGTCATCGGCGCGCCACGCCGGTATCCAGATCAGCGACGCGGCGGCATGGAAATGGCTGTCGCTCGGGCCGGCGACCGCGCTCGGCATCGATGCGCAGACCGGCAGCCTGAAACCCGGCAAGATGGCCGATGTCGTGCTGTGGAACGGCAATCCGTTCAGCGTCTATACCCGGCCGGAGAAGGTGTGGGTCGACGGTGCGTTGCTATACGATGCCAATGATCCGAAACGCCGCCCGGTCAGCGACTTCGAACTCGGCCAGCCCGGATCGGGAGATGTGAAGTGACGCGCGCGCTGTTCCTTCTCGCCACGATGCTGGCGACGCCCGCTGCGGCGCAAACCGTCGCCATCACCGGTGGCACGGTCGCGATCGGCGACGGCTCCGCGCCGATCGAGGGCGGCACTGTGGTGATCGCGAACGGGCGGATCGTCGCTGCCGGGCGCGGGGTCGCGGTGCCGGCCGGTGCGCAGATCGTCGACGCGACGGGCAAATGGGTGTCGCCGGGCGTGGTCTCGGCGATCACCGACCTGTCGCTGGTCGATGCCGATGGCGTGCAGGAAAGCAACGACGCGGGCGCGCGCAATTCGCCGTTCAAGGCGGGAATCGACGTGTCGCTGGGCGTCAATCCGGCGGCGGTCAAGGTCGCGAACGAGCGGCTGGGCGGCGTCACGCGCGCGCTGGTCGCGCCGAATGCCGGCGGATCGATCTTCGCCGGTCAGGGCGCGGTGATCGATCTGGGGGCGGATCCCGATGCGGTGACGCGCCCGCGCGCCTTCCAATATGTCGAACTGGGCGAGGAGGGCGGGAAGCTCGCTGGCGGCAGCCGTCCGGCGGCCCATGCGTTGCTGCGCGACGCCTTCGCGCAGGCGCAGGATTACCGTCGTAACCCGGCGGCGTTCGACGGCCGGTCGCGCGATGCGCTGGTGCTGCGCGCCGATGCCGATGCGCTGCTGCGCGTGATCGACGGGCAGGTGCCGCTGCTGGTGCATGTCGAGCGCGCGGCGGACATCCGCAACGTGCTGGCGCTGACCCGCGACTATCCGAAGCTGAAGCTGGTGCTGGTCGGTGCGACCGAGGGCTGGCTGGTCGCCAAGGAAATCGCCACGGCGCGCGTGCCGGTGATCGCGGCGGCGCTGGCCGATCTGCCCGCCAATTTCGAGAATCTCGCGGCGACCGAATCGAACGTCGGGCGGATGCGCGCGGCGGGCGTGCCGGTGGCGCTCGCCTCCACGGGCGCGTCGGGCGGCGACCACGTGCTGCGCCAGTTCGCGGGCAATCTGGTCGCGATCGCGCGCATTCCCGGCGCGACCGGACTGGACTGGGGGCAGGCGCTGGCGTCGATCACCAGCGCGCCGGCCGAGGCGATCGGGATGGGCGGCGAGATCGGCAGCCTGCGCACCGGGCGTCGCGCCGATGTCGTGCTTTGGGACGGCGATCCGCTGGAGCTGTCGTCGGTACCGGTCGCGACCTGGATCGACGGCCAGCCGCAGCCGATGCGGTCGCGGCAGAGTGAGTTGCGCGACCGCTATCTGACGTCGACCGAGGGGGCGCTGCCCAAGGCCTACGAGCGGCGGTAGATCGCCGCCACCGTCGTTCCCGCCCGCGCGGGAATGACGGTGGGCGCGCGTCTTACCCCATCGTCAGCACGATCTTGCCCACGTGCGCGCCCTCTTCCATCCGGCGGTGCGCGTCGGCGGCCTGGGCCAGCGGGAAGGTGCGGTCCATTACCGGCTTCAGCTTGCCCGCGGCCGCGAAGGGCCAGACGGTGCGCGCGATCTCCTCGGTCACGAGCGCCTTGAACGCGGCATCCCGACCGCGTAGCGTCGATCCCGTCAGCGTCAGCCGGCGGCGCATGATGTCGAACAGCGGCACCGTCGCCGAGGCGCCACGCTGCACCGCGATCGACACATGCCGCCCGTCTTCGCTCAGGCATTGCAGGTTGCGCGGGACGTAATCGCCACCGACCATGTCGAGCACCGCCGCACAGCCGCGCCCGCCGGTGATCTCCTTCACCCGCGCGACGAAATCCTCGCTCTTGTAGTTGATCGCATGATCCGCGCCGATCGCCAGCGCCGCCGCGCGCTTTTCGTCCGAGCCGACCGTGACGATCGTCTCCAGCCCGAACAGATTGCCGAGCGTGATCGCCATCGTCCCGATCCCGCTGGTCCCGCCATGGACCAGCACGGTATCGCCCTCAACCGCGAACGCGCGCTCGAACAGGTTCGTCCACACCGTGAACAGCGTTTCGGGCAGCGCGGCGGCTTCCACGTCCGACAGCGCGTCGGGCACCGGAAGGCATTGCGCGGCGGGCGCGACCGCATATTCGGCATAGCCGCCGCCGGCGATCAGCGCGCAGACGCGGGTGCCGAGCAGGTCCGGATCGACGTCGTCGCCCAGCGCGACCACCTCGCCCGCGATCTCCAGCCCCGGAATCGACGGCGCACCCGGCGGCGGCGGGTAGTTTCCCTGTCGTTGCAGCACGTCGGGCCGGTTGACCCCCGCCGCCGCGACTCGCACCAGCACCTCGCCCGCGCGCGGCGGCGGGACCGGGCGCTCCACCGGCACCAATACGTCGGGCCCGCCGGCCTGAGCGGGGTCGATCGCCTGCATCGTATCGGGCACGTCGGTCATGTCGGTCGCAAAGCCCCTGTTCTGCTTGCGCCGGCCTTATTGACTTCACCCGGCTGGGCGTCAACGATGCGGGCGTGGACCTGGACGACATCCTTGGGGCGCGCCCCGACGATCCGCTGGCCGCGCTGCTGCGCGAGGATCTCGATCGCCTGTCCGTCTCCGAACTGGAGGTGCGCGTCGTCGCGCTGGAGGGCGAGATTGCGCGCACCCGGCGCAAGATCGACGGCGCCGTTAACCATCGTGCAAGCGCCGACGCGCTATTCAAGCGGTGAGGGTCGACGCACCGGTTCGGCGACATGACGTGCCCGGTGCGAAGGGTGGGTGCTTGATGAAGCGCCGGTCGATCACGACATTCGTGGCAAGGGGTCGCGTGTCCTCACGCGGCCTGCAAGGAGTAACCTGATGCCGTCATTCGCCAGCGCTCTCGAGACCACGCTGCACAAGGCGCTCGAGGCCGCCTCGTCGCGCCGCCACGAATATGCGACGCTCGAACATCTGCTCCTCGCGCTGATCGACGATGAGCACGCCGGGCAGGTCATGTCCGCGTGCGGGGTCGATCTGGGCGAGTTGAAGACCACGGTCGCGCATTATCTCGATACCGAACTGGGGGCGCTCAAGGTCGATGCCGCGACCGATCCGTCGCCGACCAGCGGCTTCCAGCGCGTCGTCCAGCGCGCGATCCTGCACGTCCAGTCGTCGGGCCGCGACGAGGTGACCGGCGCCAACGTCCTGGTCGCGCTGTTTTCCGAGCGCGAGAGCTATGCCGTCTATTTCCTCCAGCAGCAGGACATGAGCCGGCTGGATGCGGTGAGCTACATCAGCCACGGCGTCGGCAAGGGCAATGCCACACCCGAGGCGACCAGCGTGAAGGGCGCGGCCGAGGAAGAGAAGAAGGAAAAGCCCGAAGCATCGGGCAAGAAGGGCGAAAGCGCGCTCAAGCAGTTCACAGTCGATCTCAACGAAAAGGCCAAGATTGGCAAGGTCGACCCGCTGATCGGGCGCTCGGCGGAGGTCGATCGCACCGTGCAGATCCTGTGCCGCCGGTCGAAGAACAACCCGCTGTATGTCGGCGATCCCGGTGTCGGTAAGACCGCGATCGCCGAGGGGCTGGCGCGCAAGATCGTCGAGGGCGACGTCCCCGACGTGTTGAAGCCGGCCGTCATCTACTCGCTCGACATGGGCGCGCTGCTGGCGGGCACCCGCTATCGCGGCGACTTCGAGGAGCGGTTGAAGGCGGTCGTCAACGAGCTGGAGAAGCTGCCCCATGCGGTGCTCTTCATCGACGAGATCCATACCGTCATCGGCGCGGGTGCGACCAGCGGCGGCGCGATGGACGCGTCGAACCTGCTGAAGCCGGCGCTGTCGGGCGGCACGATCCGCTGCATCGGATCGACCACCTACAAGGAGTTCCGCAACCATTTCGAGAAGGATCGCGCGCTGCTGCGCCGGTTCCAGAAGATCGACGTCAACGAACCGACGATCGAGGATACGATCAAGATCCTCGCCGGGCTGCGTTCGGCGTTCGAGGAGCACCATTCGGTCAAGTACACGCCCGAGGCGATCAAGTCGGCGGTCGAACTGTCTGCGCGCTACATCAACGACCGCAAGCTGCCCGACAAGGCGATCGACGTGATCGACGAAGTGGGCGCGATGCAGATGCTGGTGCCCCCGACCAAGCGCAAGAAGACCATCACCGCGCGTGAGATCGAGGCGGTGATCGCGACGATGGCGCGCATCCCGCCGAAGAGCGTGTCGACCGACGACAAGAAGCAGCTGGAAACGCTGGAAACCGACCTGAAGCGCGTCGTGTTCGGGCAGAACATGGCGATCGAGAAGCTGTCCTCGGCGATCAAGCTGGCGCGCGCGGGGCTGCGCGAGCCGGAGAAGCCGATCGGCAACTATCTGTTCACCGGCCCGACCGGCGTGGGCAAGACCGAGGTCGCCAAGCAACTGTCGACGATCCTTGGTATCCCGCTTCAGCGATTCGATATGTCCGAATATATGGAGCGGCATTCGGTCAGCCGGCTGATCGGTGCGCCTCCCGGCTATGTCGGCTTCGACCAGGGCGGGTTGCTCACCGACGCGGTCGACCAGAACCCGCATTGCGTGCTGCTGCTCGACGAGATCGAGAAGGCGCATCCCGACCTGTTCAACATCCTGTTGCAGGTGATGGACAACGGGCGCCTGACCGACCAGCACGGAAAGACCGTCGACTTCCGCAACGTCATCCTCATCATGACGACGAATGCGGGCGCGGCCGACATGGCGCGCGAGACGATGGGCTTCGGCGCACTGACCCGCGAGGGCGAGGACGAGCAGGCGGTGCAGAAGATGTTCTCGCCGGAGTTCCGCAACCGCCTCGATGCGATCGTGCCGTTCGGCTATTTGCCGACCGAGGTGGTCGCGCGCGTCGTCGACAAGTTCATCCTGCAGCTTGAACTGCAACTGGCCGACCGCGACGTGCACATCAAGCTGGACGACGAGGCGAAGACGTGGCTGACCGAGAAGGGCTATGACAAGCTGTATGGCGCGCGTCCGATGGGCCGGCTGATCCAGGAGAAGATCAAGCAGCCGCTGGCCGAGGAGCTGCTGTTCGGCAAGCTGGTCCATGGCGGCGAGGTGACGGTGCATCTGAAGGACAATGCGCTGAGCTTCGCGATCGAGCCGGCCGCACCGAAGAAGCCGGGCAAGAAGAAGGGCAAGGCCGCGCCGGCGGCGGCCGAGTAACCACTGGTGGGCCGGGGGAACCCGGCCCGCTTCGCTCGCGGCGACCACCGGCTTGTTAACCGGTTGCGGCGGCGGTTCATCGCTCGACGGCCGCCGATGGCACGGCCAAACTGTCGGAAACAATAGTTTTTTTGTTCACGCACCGCGGGGTGCGGCGCACAATTCTTCATGCAATCGTTACAATTGTAAACGAAACGGTCGTTACGTTAACCTTCTGTTTGCACTTTCGCCCTTAGCGTTCCGCCATGTTCGGGGGGAGCCAGCATCATTTTTGGGGCATCTGCGCCGCGATCCTGGTGCTGATCGGGGTCGTGCCGACCGCGCGGGCACAGGCCGACTTTCCGATCGATACCTGCTTCCGTCCCGCGCGGGACGGGGAGCGGCCGGCGGCGATCCTTGCCGACCCGCGCGGTTTCGATTGCCGGGCCGTGACGCGCGGCGCCGGGCCGGGCGACTATTGGGTGTTGTCCGCACCGCTCCCCCCGCTGCCGGCGAACGTGCGCGTCCAGTCCGGCAGCGTCTGGCAGGAGGGCATGACGCTCTACACCCGCTACGCCAACGGCACGATCCGCGCCGGGGGCTTCACCAGTGCGGATTCGTGGCGCCACCTGCGGCTCGGCGCGCTCTTCGAAGTGCCGATCCCGCGCGCCGCCGCCCGACCGGTGCGGCTCCTGTGGCATGTGCGCGGCGCGGCCAATGTGCGCGGCATCGTCCTGCACCCGCGACTGGTGAGCGCCGAACAGTCGCAACGCTACGAGGTGCAGCTCGCCGCATTTTACGCGGCGTTCGGCGGACTGGCGGTGGCCTTGCTGCTGTTCAACGCCGCGTTGGGCACCGCGCTGCGTCAGCGGTTCCAGCTGCCCTATTGCGCGATGGTCGTGCTGCTGCTCGGCTATGCCGCGTCGTCGTCGGGGTTGCTCGGGCAGCTGACGGGCATGGACAACAACCTGCGGCTGCGCCTCAATGCGCTGCTGCTGGCCGGCACCTTGTCCGCCGCGCTGATCTTCGCGCGGCGCTTCTTCGGCGACGTGGTGATGCGCGGCTGGGTAGGGAGGGCGATCCCGGTCGCGGTGGCGGGGTTGATGGCGACGACCACCGTCTACGTCGTTACCCTGCCGTATCGCCCGCTGCTGCTGGATCGGTTGCTGTCGCTGGTGTTCGCGGCGACACTGGCGATCGCCTTCCCGCTGCTCTGGCGCAGCTGGCAGGGAACGGATCGCTATGCGCGCGCTTTCGCGATCGCCTGGGGGCTGCCGCTGCTGACGGCGTCGGCACGGGTCGCGCAGGCGCTGGGCCTGATCGGGTGGAGCTTCTGGGTCGACAATTCGACGCTGGTCGCGATGGCGCTGGAGGCGTGCTGCAGCGCCATCGCGATCGCGTGGCGGATCAAGCAGATCGGAGAGGAGCGCGACCAGGCGCGCGAACAGGAGATGCTGGCCCGGTTGCTGGCCGACAGCGATCCCCTGACCGGGCTCATGAACCGCCGCAGCTTCCTTCGCGAGGCGATCGGGCGGCGTGAACCGCACCTGCTGGTGTTGATCGACATCGATCATTTCAAGCAGGTCAACGACACGCTCGGGCACGATGGCGGGGACCAGGTGCTGCGCGTGTTCGCGGAGGCGGTGCGCGCGGCGGTGCCGCCCGATGCACTGGTCGCGCGGATCGGCGGCGAGGAGTTTGCGGTGCTCGCCGACGCCGACGCCACCGACCTGCCCGATGCGATCCTGGCGCAGGTCCGGGCCGCGCGGATGCCCTACGACCTTACCGTCACGGCCTCGCTGGGCAGCGAACAGGGTGCGATCGCGACCGAGCCGGAGTGGAAGGTGCTCTATCGCCGTGCTGACGACGCATTATATGCCGCCAAGCGTGCCGGGCGCGATCGCGCGCGCTGGGCGGCGGCGGCCTGAATCTCTGTTCATCGCGTGGGTTGGCTGTTATGGTCGTCGCGTCGAAACAGGGACGTCGATCATGCCGCAATCGCCGGACTATAAACGCCGCCGTATCGTCGTCGCCGCGATCGGCGCGCTGCTGCTGGTCGCCGGGAACGATCGACCGATGATCGGTACGATTTCGGTCACGATGGACGAGCGGCGCCTGCCGCAGGTCGGGGCCGAATGGTCGCCGCCGCTGGCCTTCGCGACCGCCGCGCTGGCGCAGGCGATGGCGCTTATCCAGGCGCTCGCCGCCCGCTGACGGCTTGCGCGCCACGGTTTGTTGCTTACAACCGTGTCAATGACTGGAGAGCATGCCTGGCGTAACGCCTATCGCCATCCCGTTGCGTGGGATTCCGCTTATCCGCCGCTGTCGATGCCGGCGTTGTTCGACGAATCGGCAGCGCGTTTCGCGGCGCGGCCGGCGATCGATTTCCTCGGGCGACATTACAATTATGCCGAGCTGGCGGATGGCGTGCGGCGGGTGGCCACCGGGCTCGCGGCGCTGGGCTATGGCAAGGGCGACCGGGTCGGGCTGTTCCTGCCGAACGTGCCGCATTACCTGGCCGCCTATCACGGCGCGCTGCGGCTGGGCGCGACCGTCGTCAATTTCTCGCCGCTCTATTCGGTAGAGGAATTGTGCCATCAGGTGGCGGATTCGGGGACGCGGGTCCTGTTCACCATCTCCGCGACCGCGCTGCTGCCGACCGCGCTGAAGGTACTCGAGAAGAGTGGGTTGGAACGGTTGGTGGTCGGGTCGGTGGCCGGCGCGCTGCCGCCGGGCAAGTCGCTGCTCTACCGCCTGTTCAAGCGTGCGGAGACGGCAGAGCGCCCGACCGATCCGCGCGTCATCGCCTTTTCGACGCTCATCGCCAATGACGGCGCGCTGCCGCCGCCCGCGATCGATGCGGAACGCGATGTCGCGCTGATCCAATATACCGGCGGCACCACGGGCGTGCCGAAGGGCGCGATGCTGACCCACGCCAACGTTACCGCCAATGCGCGGCAGGTGGCGCAGCTCGACCCGCACCCGGAGGCGGTCGATCGCATCCTTGGCGTGCTGCCGCTGTTCCATGTCTTCGCCAACACCTGCGTCATGAACCGCACGATCGTGACGGGTGGCGAGATGGTGCTGCTGCCGCGCTTCGACGCCGCGCAGGCGCTGGCGACGATCAACCGGACGAAGCCGACCTCGCTGCCGGGCGTGCCCACCATGTACCAGGCGCTGCTCGACCATCCCGCGCTGGCGAACACCGACTTTTCATCGTTGCGGGTGTGTATCTCGGGTGGCGCGCCGCTGAATGCCGAGTTGAAGGCGAAGTGGGAAGCGACGACGCATTCGACGCTGATCGAGGGCTATGGCCTGTCGGAGAGCACTGGCGTGCTGACCACCAACCCCTATGAGGGTGGGCAGAAATCGGGCACGATCGGGCAGCCGCTTCCCGCCACGCGCATCCGGTTGGTCGACAAGGAGGATCCGACGCGCCCGGCGCCGGAGGGCGAGCCGGGCGAGATCGTCGCGCTGGGGCCGCAGGTGATGGCCGGTTACTGGAACCGTCCCGATGCCGACGACACGACCTTCGCGATCGACGCCGATGGGCGACGCTGGCTGCGCACCGGCGATGTCGGGACGATCGACGCGGACGGTTTCATCGCGATCGTCGACCGGCTGAAGGACATGATCGCGGTCGGCGGGTTCAAGGTCTTCCCAAGCCAGATCGAGGCGATCCTCTATCACCATCCGGCGGTTCGCGAGGCGCTGGTGATCGGGTTGCCGGACGCCTATCGCGGCGAGATGCCGCGCGCTTACGTGACGCTCAACGAGGGTGCGGAGGCCGATGGCGCTGCGCTGGCGGCATGGCTGAACCCGCAGCTTGGCAAGCACGAGCGCGTCGATCGCGTCGTGGTGCGCGAGACGATGCCCAAGACGATGATCGGCAAGCTCAGCCGCAAGGATCTGATCGCCGAGGTCAAGGCGGAGATGGCGAACCCGCCGATCACCCCGGCGTGAGGGGGGCGGCATTCAACCCCCTCTCTCCGGTCGCTCCGGCGACGGCCGGGGTCGAGTTGCGAAGGCCGAGATAGCGGAACGCCATACGTCGTCACGCTCGGTCCGCCGCTGGACCCCGGCTTTCGCCGGGGTGACGGGCAAGGTAGGGGACGGGGCGCGTCGTTATTCCGCCAGGCCGCTCCACTTCTGCTCCGAGCCGGCATTCGCCACGACCGCTTCGACGAAGGCCATCGTCCGCACGCCGTCTGCGACCCCGGGGAACCACGCCGCCGCACCCGCCGGCGCCACCGCATCGCCGCCCCGGATCGTAGCCGCGACCGCGCGGTACAGGTTGGCGAACGCCTCGATATAGCCTTCCGGGTGCCCGGCGGGCGTGCGCAGCCGCGCCATCGTCGTCTCGGCCAGTCCCGGTCCGCCCGCCCGGACCATCTCGGCGGGGCGATCGAGCCAGCGCAGCGTCAGCGTGTTCGGCTCCATCTGCGCCCAGTCGAGCCCGCCCTTCTCGCCGTGGACACGCAGCCGCAGGCCGTTTTCGTCGCCCGCCGCGACCTGCGTCGCCTTCAGCACGCCGCGCGCGCCGTCCGCGAAGCGCAGCAGGACACTGACGTCGTCGTCCAGCCGCCGCCCCGGCACATGGGTGGTCAGGTCCGAACAGAGCGACTCGACGCGGCACCCGCTCACATGCTCGGCCAGCTGGAAGGCGTGCGTCCCGATATCGCCAAGGCAGCCGCCCAGCCCGGCGCGCGCCGGATCGGTCCGCCATTCCGCCTGCCGGTTGCCCTCGGCATCCAGCGCGCTGCTCAGCCAGCCTTGCGAATATTCGACCTGGATCAGCCGGATCGCGCCGAAGTCGCCGCGCGCGACGCGCGCCCGGGCCTCCTCGACCATGGGATAGCCGCTGTAGGTGAAGGCCAGCGCATAATGCCGCCCGCTCCGCTCGGCGGCGGCGGCGATCGCATGCGCCTCTTCGAGATTGAGCGACATCGGCTTTTCGCACACGACGTGGAAACCGGCGTCCAGCGCGGCGATCGACATCGGCGCGTGGAGGTGATTCGGGGTCACGATCGCGACCGCGTCGATCCGCTCGCCCTCCGGCAGCGCACGCTCGGCGGCGAGCATCGCATCGAACGAATCGTAGACGCGCGCCTCATCCAGACCCAGCAGGTCGCCGGTGCGGCGGTTGCGGCCTTCGTCGGTGCTGAACGCGCCGGCGACCAGTCGCCAGTCACCGTCGATGCCGGCCGCCATCCGGTGAACCGCGCCGATGAACGCGCCTTCGCCACCACCGACCATGCCCAGCTTAAGTGGTTCTATCCGTGCCATTCATCCTCCCGTCATGCGCCGTACTGCAATTACGAAAGTCGTAATGTCAGCCGCCTTGCTATCGTCCGGTTTAACGGTAAACTGGCGGCAATCAAACGGGAGAGATGCGAATGAAGTTGATCGCCGGTCTGGTCGCCGCGCCGATCGCCGCCGTCACCGCGCTGGCCGTATCGGCCCCGGCGCCGGCGCAGCAGAACGGGCAGCAGGCATTCGCCGCGTGCAAGGCATGTCACACGCTCAACAAGGGCGGCCGCAACGGCATCGGCCCGAACCTGAGCGGATTGTTCACGCGTCCGCCCGCTTCCGCACCCGGGTTCAACTACTCGCCAGCCTTCAAGAAGGCGCAGATCAAGTGGACCGACAAGTCGCTCGACACCTATCTCGCGGGTCCGCAGAAGATGGTGCCGGGCACGCGGATGCCGATCTCGACGCCGGACGCCGCCAAGCGCGCCGCGATCATCGCCTATCTCAAGGCCGAGACAGTCAAGTGACCGCAACCGCAACCCCGGCCATGCGCGGTCCCGGCGTGTTCCTGGCCCAGTTCATGGGCGACGCGGCGCCGTTCGACACGCTCGACAACGCGGCACGCTGGATGGCCGAGGCGGGGTATGAGGGCGTGCAGATCCCGACCCGCGACGAGCGGTGCATGGATCTCGCGCTCGCCGCCGAGAGCCAGGATTACGCCGACGAGCTGGTCGGGCGCTGCCGTGAGGCCGGGGTCGCGATCACCGAATTATCGACGCATCTGCAAGGGCAATTGGTCGCGGTCCATCCGGCCTACGACACCGCCTTCGACGTGTTCGCGCCCGAGGAATTGCGCGGCAAGCCCGCCGAGCGGCAGGCGTGGGCGGTCGAGCAGTTGAAGCTGGCGGCGAAGGCCAGCCGTCGCCTCGGGCTCGACGCGCATGCCACCTTCTCCGGCGCGTTCGCCTGGCCGTTCGTCTATCCGTGGCCGCAGCGCCCCGGCGGCATGGTCGAGGAGGCGTTCGCTGAGTTGGGCAAACGCTGGACCCCGATCCTCGATGCGTTCGAGGAGCAGGGCGTCGATCTGTGCTTCGAGCTGCATCCCGGCGAGGACCTGCACGACGGCATCACCTTCGAGCGGTTCCTGGACGCGGTCGGCGGACACAAGCGCGCCAACATCCTCTACGATCCCAGCCACTTCGTGCTGCAGGCGATGGATTATCTCCAGTTCATCGACTTCTACCACGACCGCATCCGCATGTTCCACGTCAAGGACGCGGAGTTCAACCCGACCGGCAAGGCGGGCGTGTACGGCAGCTATTCGGACTGGGTCGACCGGCCGGGCCGCTTCCGCTCGCTGGGCGACGGTCAGGTCGATTTCGGCGGCATCTTCTCGAAGCTGACGCAATATGGCTATCGCGGCTGGGCGGTGCTGGAGTGGGAATGCTGCCTGAAGCATCCCGAGGACGGCGCGCGCGAAGGTGCGCCGTTCATCGCCGCGCATATGATCCGCCGCCCCGAACGCGCGTTCGACGATTTCGCGGGCGGGGCCGATCCGGCGGCGAACCGGCGCCTGCTCGGGCTCGGTTGATCGGCCGGGCCGCGGAACAAGACGACAAGATAAATCAGATAGGGCGGGGGTTTGAGGGTGCAGGCAGAGGCAGAGGTGTTCACGGGGCAGCATCGGTCCCGGTTGTTCTGGTTGAGCGTCCTCGCGCTCACCACCGCGGCGGTCAGCGCGTCGTTGCGCGCCGCGATCGCGAGCAGCCTGAAGGCGCAGTGGATCGATCCGATCGCCCCCGTCCAGGCGGGCGAGCTGATCGGCGCGGCGCTGGGATCGGCGTTCCTGGGCTTCGCGATCACCCTGTTCGTCGCCAGCGCCTTGCTCGACAAGATCGGCGCGAAGCGGATCGTGGTCGGATCGGGGCTTTGCTTCATTCTCGGCACCGCGCTGATCGTCGGCGCGGGGGCGATCGCCACCGGCATGACCATCTACTCGCTCGTGTGGCTGGGCATGATGCTCAGCGGGATCGGCTGGGGCCTGGCCGAGGCGTCGATCAACCCGCTGACCGCACGCCTCTATCCGGATGAGACGACCCACCGTCTGAACGTTCTGCATGCCTGGTATCCGGGCGGGCTGATCATCGGCGGCCTCGCGGGCGTGCTGCTGGCCAATGTGCTGCCGTGGCAGGCGATCATGGGACTGGTGTTCCTGCCCGCGATCGGCGTCGTCCTGATCGGGGCGACCACCACCTTCCCGCCCGCGCCCAAGGTCGTCGAGGGCGAGAGCTTCGGTACGATGATCGGCGAGGTGTTCCGCCGCCCCAGCTTCTTCGTGTGGTTCGGCGCGATGTTCCTGACCGCATCGTCGGAACTGGCACCGGGCCAGTGGCTCGACGTCGCGCTCACCAACCGCGTCGGGATGCGTGGCATCCTGTTGCTGGTGTACGTCAGCGCCCTGATGTTCGTGTTCCGCCACTTCGCGGGGCGTCTGGCGGGCAAGCTGTCCAATCCGGGCCTGTTGTGGATTTCCAGCCTGCTGGCGGCGATCGGGCTGTTCCTGCTGTCGCGCGCGCAGTCGCCAGTCGCGGCGATCCTCGCCTCGACCGTCTGGGGGTTGGGCGTCTGCGCGATGTGGCCGACGATGCTCGCCTCGGTCGCGGAACGCTATCCGCGCGGCGGGGCGTGGGCGCTCGGGCTGGTCGGCTCGGCGGGTGCGCTCGCCAGCTTCTTCGTCCTGCCGCTGCTGGGCGGCATGTTCGACGAGGCCAAGGTTCAGCTGGCCGGTGGGCCGGAGGCGTTCAAGCGCCTGACCGGTGAGGCGTTGCGCCAGGTCGAGGATGCGGCGGCGTCGCAGTCGTTCGCGAAGCTGGCGCTGGTGCCGGTCGTGCTGCTGTTCGTGTTCGGCGCCATCTGGCTGTCGGAGCGTCGCCGTCGCGCGGTGGCGGTGGCGTGACGCCGTCGCGTCGCTCCGTACTGGCGGGCGGCGTGGCCGCGGCGTTGTCCTCGTCGGCGCAAGGTGCCGGCAAGGTAAGCAATGCCGCCACCTTCTCGCTCAACTTCGCGCCGCACGAGGGCAGCTTCGCCAGCCGCGGCAACCGGCTGGAGCAGATCGCCTTCGCGGCCGATCAGGGCTTTCGCGGCTGGGAGGATAATGAGGCGCGGGGCCGCTCGATCGACGAGCAGAACGCGATGGCCAGGGCGCTGCAACAACGCGGCATGACGATGGGCGTGTTCGTCGCCTCGATGCCGAAATGGTCGGAGTTCAGGCCGGCGTTCGGCAGCGACGACGGCGCCGAGCGCGAGGCGTTCCTTGCCGACATCCGCGCCTCGGTCGAGGTCGCCAAGCGGCTGAACGCGAAACACATGACGGTCGTCACCGGCTTCGTCGACCACAAGGTGCCGATGGATATCCAGACCGGACGCATCATCGACCTGATGCGGCGCGCGGGCGACATTCTGGCGCCACACGGGCTGGTCGCGGTGATGGAGCCGCTCAACACGCGGACCGATCACCCGAACGTCTATATGCAGTCGTGGGCGGCGGGCTATGCGGTGGCGCGCGGCGTCGACAGCCCGGCGATCAAGATCCTGACCGACTGTTATCACGAGCAGATCCAGTCCGGGAACCTGATCCGCTCGTTCGGAATGGTCTGGGACGAAATGGGCTATATCCAGTTCGGCGACAATCCCGGCCGCAAGGAGCCGGGGACCGGCGAGGTCAATTACCACAATATCGTGCGGTTCCTGCGGACACGTCGCTACGGCGGCGTCATCGGCATGGAACACGGCAATTCGCAGCCGGGGCGGGCGGGCGAGGAGCGGCTGATCGCCGCCTATCGCGCGATCGACGCGGCGTGACCCCACGCGCGGCCATGATCTTGGGAGAGGGTTGAGTGATCGACAGACGACAAGCGTTGGGCGGGATCGCCGCCATGTTCGGGGCGTCGCTTTACGCGCCGCTCGCGCGCGCGGCGACCGCCGCGGCGGGCAAGGGCGGGGTGGTGCCCGTCATCAGCGAAGGCCCGCCCAGCGTGCAGGTGTTCACGCCCACGCAGCGCGCGGTGATGACCGCGCTCAGCGACCGCGTGATCCCGACCACCGACACGCCGGGGGCGATTGCGGCCGAGGTGCCGGCGTATATCGAGAAGCTGCTCGCCGACTGGGCGCTTCCGGCTGATCGCGTGCCGATCATCGCCGGGCTGGACGCGATCGAGGCTCAGTCGATGAAGGACTATAGAAAGTCCGCCGCGCAGGTGACGCCCGCGCAGCAGGACGCGCTGCTGACGCTGGCGATGGACGACAAGCTGCCCGGCGGCGCGACGTTCTTCGAGCCGTTCCGCCAGATGGTGATCGCGGGCTATTACACATCCGAGATCGGCATCACGCAGGAGCGCGAATATCTGCCCGTCCCCGGCAGCTATGACGGCGCTTTCCCCTATTCCAACGTCAACAAGGTCTATTCCTCATGATGACCAACCGTCGCAATGTCCTCGCCGGCGCCGGCGGTCTCGCCGCGCTCGGGCTGTTCGGGTCCGCCGCGCAGGCCGCGCAGCTCGGCGCGATCGGGATCCAGCTCTACACGGTGCGCGAGCTGTTCGGGCCGGACCCGATGGGCACGCTCGAGAAGATCGCCAAGATCGGCTATCGCGAAGTCGAATATGGCGGTGGCGGTTATGACAAGATGGATCATGCCGCGCTGCGCCGCACGCAGGACCGGCTCGGACTCAAGGCGCCATCGGCGCACGTCCCCTATGAGTGGCTGCTCGCCGATTTCGACGGCGCGGTAAAGATGGCCAAGACGCTGGGCGTGGACACCGTGATCCTGCCCTACATGACCGATCAGCATCGCAACGAGGCGGGCTGGAACGAAGCGCTGCAGAACTTCAACCGCTTCGCGCGCGATCTGAAGAAGGCCGGGCTGGGCTTCGCGTACCACAACCACGACTTCGAATTCACGGTGAAGCCGGGCGGGGTGAGCCTGTACGATCGCCTGATCAAGGAGTGCGATCCGGCGCTGGTGAAGCTGGAGATCGACCTGTTCTGGGCGATCACGGCGGGCGAGGACCCGCAGGCGCTGATCCGGCGTCTCGCAGGGCGCATCTACGCCTATCACGTCAAGGACAAGCGCGCCGACGGCAGCATGTGCGCGGTCGGCGAGGGCAAGATCGATTTCGGTGCGATCTTCAAGCTCAACCGCATCGCCGGCGTGAAGCATTTCTACGTCGAGAACGATCAGTGCCCGGCACCGTATATTCCCGACATCACCACCAGTTACCGCACGTTGCGCGGCCTACGCTTCTGATCGCGCGACGGAGAGGATAAAGATATGGCAGCGACCGACACTTTCGACGCGATCGTCATCGGCTCCGGGGTCAGCGGCGGTTATGCCGCCAAGGAACTGACCGAAAAGGGCCTGCGCGTCCTGATGCTCGACCGGGGCATCATGGTGGAACATGGCGAGGGCTATCCGTATGACGGCAAGCCCGCCTACGAGGTACCCGCCCGCAACTCCATGCCCAAGGGGTTGATGGAAAGCGATTATTTCATCACCAGGCACGGCTATGTCACGCCCAGCAACCGCAAGTTCTACAACGACGACCGGCTGAACCCCTATGCCTATGACGAGGGCAGCAAGTTCTACTGGATTCGGCCGGCGGCGGTCGGCGGCAAGTCGCTGATCTGGGGCCGCTGGACGTTCCGTTGGGCGCCCGAGGACTTCATCGCCAACAAGCGCGAGAATGTCGGGATCGACTGGCCGATCCGCTACGAGGACGTCGAGCCCTGGTACAAATATGTCGAGAACTATATCGGCGTATCGGGCTCGCGCGAGAATCTGCCGCAATTGCCCGACAGTGATTTCCAGCCGCCGATGCAGATGAACATCGCGGAAAAGTGGGTGAAGCCGCGGCTGGAGGCCAAGTTCCCGGGGCGCAAGCTGATCAACACGCGCCTGACGAACATGACCGAGGACAAGCCCGACCAGAACCGTACCAAGTGCCAGTATCGCAACCAGTGCGGTAACGGCTGTTCGTTCGGCGCCTATTTTTCGACCCAGGCGGTGACGTTGCCCGCCGCGCGCGCGACCGGGCGGTTGACGCTGCGGTCGGACGCGGTGGTCACCAATCTCGAATATGATCCTGTCAAGAAGCGCGTGACCGGCGTCCGTTACATCGATGCCAAGACGGGTCAGGCGCAGGTCGTGAAGGCGCGGATGGTGTTCCTGTGCGCCTCGGCGCTCGCGTCGGTGCAGATCATGATGAACTCGAAGCGTCCGGACGGGCGCAGCTGGTTCGACAGCAGCGGGACGCTCGGCAAGTATGTGATGGATCACATCTTCCGTGTCAGCATCGGCGGCAACATCCCCGGCATGACCGAATATATCGAGTACGGTCGCCGTCCGGGCGGCGTCTATATCCCGCGCTTCCGCAACGTCGGTGGCGAGGAAGGCGTCGGGTTCAAGCGCGGTTACGGCTATCAGGGCTCGGCATTCCGCGCACCGGCGGGGCCGGTCGGCTTCGGCAAGTCGATGAAGGAAGGGATGCGCAAGTACGACACCTGGCGCTTCGGGATGACCGCGTTCGGCGAGTGCCTGCCGTACGAGGACAATCGCGTGTCGCTGCACCCGACCAAGGTCGATCGTTTCGGCGTGCCGCTCATGGTGTTCAACGTCACCTTCCGCGACAACGAGCTGAAGATGATGGCCGACGCGCGCGAGCAGGGCGAGGCGATGCTGCGCGGTGCGGGGCTGACGGACGTGAAGAGCAGCGAGGGCGAGCACGTCCCCGGCGACGCGATCCACGAAATGGGCGGTGCGCGCATGGGCGCCGATCCGCGTACGTCGGTGCTCAACAAGTGGAACCAGGCGCATGACGCGCCGAACCTGTTCGTCACCGATGGCGCTCAGATGGCGTCGGTGTCGTGCGTCAATCCGTCGCTGACCTTCATGGCGCTGACCGCGCGTGCGGCGGACAATGCCGTCAAGCTGATGAAGGCGGGCACGATCTGACGCGAGAGGTTCCGACCCCGCGCGGGACCACCGACCGGCGACGCGAACGTGTCACGATCCGGGCGGTGGCCGCGCGGGCCGGCGTGTCGGCGATGACCGTGTCGAACGTCATCAACCGCGCCGGCCGCGCCAGCCCGGCGACCGTCGCGGCGGTGCGGGCGGCGGTCGAGGAACTGGGCTATGTTCCGAATGTCGTCGCGCGTCGCCTTGCCCGGGCGCGCGCGACGACGGTCGGCGTGCTCTACGCCGGGGAGCGGACGCCGTTCCTCGATGCGATTCTGGTCGGCGCTTTGCGCGCCACCAATGCGCGCGGCCTGCAACTGGTGCTGTACCATGAGGAGCAGCTGTCGCTGGACGCGGCGGAGGGGGCGGTGCTGTCGCTGGCGCGCAGCGGCGCCGACGCGCTGCTGCTGGTGCCGCCGTTCGCGGAGCTGCTGTGCGACTCGGCGGTGCTGGCGGAACTGGCGCTGCCCGTCGCGGCGATCGCCACCGATCAGGTCGCGCCGGGCATGTCGACGGTGCGGATCGACAATCGCGCGGCGATGGCGGATCTGACCGCGCTGGTCGTCGCGCGCGGCTATCGCCGTATCGCGCTCGTCGCCGGACGACGGGATTATTCGGTCAGCGCGGCGCGGATCGCGGGCTTTCAGGACGCGCTCGCGGCGCATGGCCTGCCCAGTGAAGCCGGGCTGATCGTCGAGGGCGGCTTCGATGTCGCGTCGGGCGAAGCGGCGGCCCGCCGGCTGCTGGCGCGCGACGTGCGCCCCGACGCGATCATGTGCAGCTGCGACGACATGGCGGCCGGGGTGATCGCCGAGGCGCATCGCCGCGGGCTGCGGCTGCCGCATGACCTGGCGGTGACGGGCTTCGACGATACGATGGTGGCGGCACGGATGTGGCCGTCGCTGACCACCGTCTATCAGCCCGCCGAGGAGATGGCCTTTCGCGCCACCGAGCAGTTGATCGGGGCGGGCGATGGCGATCTGGTCGCCAACGACCTGATCGTCGCGCACACGATCGTCGAGCGCGAATCGACGGCATCGTTGCGCGCCGTCATCACCTGATTCGAGCCGGCGGCGACGAGGTGTCAGCCGCGGACCAGGGCTGCCGAGACCATGGCCGCACGGGCGCTGAACAGGCTGGATCACGCGCCGGCGCGGAACGGCCCCGATCCGGCGCGTTCGCTGCGCCTCCGCGTGGACCAGCCGATCGCGTCCCCGACGCTCAGGGATGGACGTGGCCCTCCGGCGACGGATCCTCCAGATCGATCGCCACGCGACGCGACTTGTCGGGCTTTCGCCGTGCCGCCCTGGCGCCACCCTTCGCCACGTCGGCCACCAGCAGGAACGGATTGGTCGCCTCCCCCTCGCGTTCGCAGCAGCTGCCGGGGGCGATCAGGTTCTGCACGCCGCGCACCAGCGCCGTGCCCGCGCCGAGAATATCCAGCCCGCCCTGACATCCGCCGACGCGCGTGCCGCACGGCGAGCCTTCCGCCGCCAGCGCGCCCATGCCGGTCATGTCGCGGTTCACGGGCATCGGCCGCGTCGAGGTCGCCTCGTTCGGCAGCGGCAGCGCCTGTTCGGGCAGCGGATCGGCGCACACCACCACTTCGTCCTTGGGGGTGGCGCGCGTGCATGCCTGATCCTTGACCGGCACGAGGATCGAATGGCCCTGCGGCACCGTCGACGCGGCGGCGGAAGTGGTCTGGAGCAGGAGCGCGACGATCATCATCGCCGGGCAGACTGCGCGTCGGCCCGGCGGTCGTCAATGCCGCTTACGGACGCAGCGCGGCGTCGTCGCGATCGTCCAGTTCGTCCTCGCCGACGCTGCCGTCGTCGAATTCCTCCTGCACTTCGTCCTCGTCGATATCCTCGGAATCCTGTTCGGCATCGACGACCTGACCCGCGACCTCGCCGTCGGTCATCAGCAGCTCGTCCTCTTCCTCGGCATCGTCGTCAGCGCCCAGATCGGGGTCGAGATCGACGATGATCGTGCCGTCGCCCGGCCCGTCGCGCGTCGCCTCCAGGATCTCGGCGCGCTGGCTCTCGTCATAGCCGTCCTCGTCGTACCCGTCGTCGCCCGAACCCTGACCGTACACCTGATGGCCGCCCATGGCGCACCTCCTGATTGTTGCGCGCAACGAACGGCAGATGCCGCCGCGGAGTTCCTTGGCGTGCGCGGTTCGCGCGCTGGCAACAGGGCGCAAAGGCGCCTAACTAGGGATATCAGACGATTGGATGTTCCGTGATGCTCGATACGCCTGCCGCCGCAGTCCCGACCCTCAGCCTCGCCGATCAGGCGCGCGATCCCGATGCCTTCGCCGCCGCGCTGGGCGGATCGTTCGAGCGGTTCGGCTTCGCGATCGTCGCCGATCACGGCGTGCCGCAACCGCTGATCGACCACGCCTGGGCGCAGACGGAGGCGCTGTTCGCGCTGCCCGAGGACGAGAAGCGCCGCTATCACGTCTCGGGCGGCGGCGGGGCGCGGGGCTATACGCCGTTCAAGACCGAGATCGCCAAGGACGCCCGCCACGTCGACCTGAAGGAATTCTGGCACGTCGGTCGCGAACTCGCCGCGGGGCATCGCTATGCCGGCGAGATGGCGCCGAACATCTGGCCTGACCGGCCGAAGGGGTTCCGGGACACGTTCATCGAACTGTTCGCCGCCTTCGACCGTGCCGGCGACCGGCTGCTGTCAGCGATCGCGCGCCACCTCGGCCTGGCGCCCGACTGGTTCGATCCGGCGGTGAAGGACGGCAATTCGGTGCTGCGTCTGCTCCATTATCCGCCGATCCCGGCCGATGCGGAGGGAGTGCGCGCGGGCGCGCATGAGGACATCAACCTCATCACCCTGCTGCTGGGCGCGGAGGAGGCCGGCCTCGAACTGCTCGACCGCGCGACCGGCCAGTGGCTGGCGGTGAAGCCGCCGCAGGGGGCGATGGTCGTCAACGTCGGCGATATGCTGCAACGGCTGACCAACCATGTCCTGCCGTCGACCACGCACCGCGTCGTCAACCCGCCGCCCGAACGGCGCGGGCATTCGCGCTATTCGATGCCGTTCTTCCTGCATCCGGCGCCCGACTTCCTGATCGAGACGCTGCCGCAGACGATCACGGCGGAGAACCCGAACCGCTATCCGGAGCCGATCACCGCCAATGGTTATCTCCACCAGCGGCTGGTCGAGATCGGGCTGATCAAGGCATGACCGACCTGGCGGGCATCCACCACGGCGACCTGCGACTGGACCGCGACGCCACGGTGTCGGGGATCGTCAGCGGGGGCGTGTTCGTCGCGGCGGGATGCCGCGTCACCATTTCCGGCATGGTGCGCGGCGACGTGGTGGCGGAGGCGGGCGCGACCGTCGACATCACCGGGATCGTCAGCGGCGCGCTCCACGCCGATGGCGCGACCGTCCATGTCACCGGGATCGTGTCGCTCGCCTGACCGTCAGGCGATGCGGTCGGGCACCTCGGCCGCATCCGCCGCGATCGCGCTGTCGGGCGCGACCGCCTCCCAGGGGAAGACGAACCAGTCCTTCGTCACGGCGCGGTCGATCGTCCGCGCCGCGATGTCGACGCGCTGCGCCGATCCGGTATTGTCGATCAGCGTCGCGAACCGCACATCCCGGGCACCGGCCGCCGCCAGCAGGTCGCGCAGGGCCGCGATCGTCCGTCCGGAGTCGTTGATGTCGTCGATGAACAGCAGGCGCTCGCCACTGCGCGCCAACACCGTCACGACGTCGCCGAGCAAGGCATCGTCCTGCGCCGAATAGTCGATCGAGCGCATCGGCAGCCCGGTCGCGTGGCTCAGATACACCGCCGGCACCAGCCCGCCGCGTCCGATGCCGACCAGCAGCGTCGGCGGTGCGGAATCGGCACGAATCGCGTCGGCCAGATGCGAAACTAGGGCGAGCAGCTCGTCATGGGTGACGTGGGTAAAGATCGGCATCATGGCGACATAGGGCGCGCCGGTGCGGGGCGAAAGGCCGTGTCCATCACCCGCAGCCGCGCCGCGCGTAGCCCGGGATCCATGATGGCGCATGAGCCGGGGCCTGGGAATGTGCGGACGGGCCGCATCCCGCGCGGCGCGGCGCGGGGCGGCAACGGTAGCGACGATGCGGTGTCGCCGCCGGCCAGGCACACGCCCGCCACGGAACACCGACGCGACACGCGCCTCGTTTGCCGTCCCCGGATCGGCGCGCTTACCTCAGCGGCGCATCAGTCCGCCCAGCACGCCGCGCACCACTTGCCCCAGCAGACCGCCGCCGCCGCCGCGCCGCGACGATCCGAACACCGCCTTCGTCACCTCATTGGCGACCGCGCGCCCGACCGCCGACGACGCCGAGCGCGTCGCGGAGGTCATCGCGCGGTTCCACGGGTCGTTCGCCGCGTCGCGCGCCTCCGCCCGGCGCGCGCGCTCCGCCTCGCGCGCGGCGCGGGCGTCGTCCCTCGCCTGCGCCGCCGCGGCCTTCTCCGCCTCGCTCGTCGCGCGGGCGGCCGCGGCGGCGGCGGCCGCTTCCTGCGTCTTCGTGGCCAGCAGTTCCTCTGCCGACTCGCGATCGACCAGTGTGTCGTATTTCGCGCCGATCGGGTCGCTCTGGATCAGCACGCGGCGTTCCTCCGGCGTGACCGGGCCGACGCGGCTCGACGGCGGGCGGATCAGCGTTCGCTGGACGGGCGAGGGCGCGCCATCGGGCTGGAGCAGTGAGACCAGCGCCTCACCCGTCTTCAGCTCGGTGATCGCGGTCGCGACATCGACGCCCGGATTGGCGCGGAACGTCTCGGCGGCGGCCTGCACCGCCTTGCGGTCGCGCGGGGTGAAGGCGTTGAGCTTGTGCTGGACGCGGTTGCCGAGTTGCCCCGCCACGCTGTCGGGCACGTCGATCGGGTTCTGGGTGATGAAATAGACGCCGACCCCCTTCGAGCGGATCAGCCGCACCACCTGCTCGATCCGGTCGAGCAGCGCGGGCGGCGCCTCGTCGAACAGCAGGTGCGCCTCGTCGAAGAAGAAGCACAGCTTCGGTTTGTCGGCATCGCCGACCTCGGGCAGATGCTCGAACAATTCGCCCAGCAGCCACAACAGGAATGTCGAATAGAGCCGCGGCGACGCCATCAGCTTGTCGGCGGCCAGGATGTTGACCAGTCCGCGCCCCTGATCGTCGGTGCCGAACAGATCGTCCAGCGCCAGCGCCGGCTCCCCGAAGAAATGCGCCGCGCCCTCGGCCCGCAACTGCAGCAGCGCGCGCTGGATCGCGCCGACCGACTGCTTCGAGACGTTGCCGTAGCGGGTCGTCAGTTCCTCGGCCCGCTCCGCGCAATGCGCCAGCATCGCCTGCAAATCATCGAGGTCGAGCAGCAGCAGCCCTTCCTCGTCGGCGACATGGAAGGCGATCGTCAGCACGCCCTCCTGCACCGCGTTCAACCCCATCAGCCGCGCGAGCAGCAGCGGCCCCATCTCGCTGATCGTGGTGCGCACCGGATGGCCCTGTTCCCCGAACAGATCCCAGAATTGCACCGGCGTGTCGGCATAACGCCAGTCGGTATCGCCGATCTCGGCGGCGCGCGCGGCGAAGGCGGCGTGCGGCTTCGCGGTCGCCGATCCCGGCATCGCCAGCCCCGACAGGTCGCCCTTCACATCGGCCAGAAAGCAGGCGACTCCGGCGTTCGCGAAGCCCTCGACGATCCCCTGCAGGGTTACGGTCTTGCCGGTGCCGGTCGCGCCGGCGATCAGACCATGGCGATTGGCGCGCGCCAGCTCCAGTCGTTGCGGGTTCGCGCCGCCTGCGTCCGCGCCGATGAAAATGCCGCTGTCCGTCATGCGTCGCCTCTCCGCGCTCATCAACAAAAGAGCCGCCGCACCATGCGATGCGGCGGCCCGTTTGGCTAGGTCGGCGTGGCGCGGCTTACTTGATCTTCACCGCGATGAAGCCGTTGGTCTGCCGCCCGCGCGTGACGCTGAGCAGCACCGACGGACGGCCCGCTGCCTTGGCCGCGGCGACGATGCGCGCGACATCGGCGGCGGTGCGCACGGGCTGCGAGTTGACGGCGGCAATGACATCGCCGCGCTTCAGCTTCTGGCCGGCATCGCTCGACGGATCGACCGCCGCGACCACCACGCCCTGCACGGTCGAGTCGACCCCGATCGCGCGCGCGATCTGCGGTGTCAGCGGCTGGACGGCCAGACCGATCGAACTGGAGCTGGGCGCGGCCTGATCGGTGCCCTCGTCGGGCAGCCCGTCGTCGTCGTCGCCACCGCCGACCAAGGCAGCGAGCTGGTCGTCGGTCGGGCGCGTCGTCACGGTCGCGTTCAGCGACTGGCGCTTGCCGTCGCGGATCACGTCCAGCTTGATCGTCGAGCCGGGCGTGGCACCCGCGACCAGCGACGACAGCGACCGATCCGGCGTCACCGTCTCGCCGTTGATCGCCACCACCACGTCGCCGGCGCGCAGCCCGGCCTTGGCGCCCGGCCCGCCGGGTTCGGTGCGCGCGATGATCTCGCCCTGATCCTTGGGCAGGCCCAGTGCCGCGGCGATGTCATCGGTCATCGGCTGGATGCTGACGCCCAGATAGCCGCGCTTGACCGCTTCGCCCTTCATCAGCGTGTTGATGATCGGCTTGGCCTCGGTCGTCGGGATTGCGAAGCCAATGCCGATGTTGCCGCCCGACTGCGAATAGATCTGGCTGTTGATGCCGATCACTTCGCCGTTCAGGTTGAACATCGGGCCGCCCGAATTGCCCTGGTTGATCGCGGCATCGGTCTGGATGAACGTGTCGAACGGGCCGCGCCCGGTCGAGCGATGGACCGCCGAGACGATGCCCGCCGTCACCGTGCCGCCCAGCCCGAACGGCTGGCCGATCGCCACCACCCAGTCGCCGACGCGCGCGCGGCTGGAATCGCCCAGCTTCACGAACGGCAGCGGGGTCGCCGAGGTGATCTTGAGCACGGCGAGATCCGAGGTCGGGTCGCGGCCGACCAGCTTGGCCTTGTATTCCTTCTTGTCCTGCAAGGTGACGGTGATCGATTCGACCGTCGCGCCCTTCGCGGCCGGCGCGATGACGTGGTTGTTGGTGACGACGTAACCGTCCGGCGAGATGAGGAAGCCGGAGCCGAGCGACTGGCCCTCGCGCGTGACGGGCGCACCGCCACTGCCGCCACCGCCGAACTGGCCGAACAGGTCGCCGAACGGCGTGCCCGCGAACGGATTCGCCTGCTGCTGTACCGTCACCTTCTGCGTGGTGGAGATGTTGACGACCGCCGGCTGAAGCTTGGCGACCATGTCCGCGAAGCTCATCGGCGCGCCGGCGCGCGGGGCGCTGGCGGTGATGGCGCCGGGCTCGTTCTGCGCGACCTGCGCGTCGGCGCGGTTCTGCAGCGTCAGCGACGCCGCCGTTCCGCCGAGCAGAAGGGCGCCGGTCAGGGCGTAGGCGTAGCGCACGGTTTTCATATCCTCTTGGTCATCCACTCATGAAAGGGAAGAATACGCCGCATGATGTGCCGTGGTTGCGATGAACGGCGTTTGAATAGTCGCGCCGTCCGTCGTCCTCAGCGTCCACCCCCCTCGAACGCGCGAAGATAGCCGTTGTTCGGGCTCATGATGATATTGGTCGAACCTTCCGGCTGCGGCCCGCCATCGGCGCCGAACGTGTGGCGATAGCTCTGCATCGCGCGGTAGAAGTCATAGAAATCAGCGTCCTTGCTGAACGCGTCGGCGTAGATGCGCGCGGCCTGGGCATCGGCCTCGGCGCGGACGATCTGCGCCTGCTTCTGACCCTGCGCGCGGATCGTGTTCGCCTCCTGCTGGCGCGCGGTCCGCATCCGCTGCAACGCGCTGTCCAGCGGGCTGCCATCGGGCAGGTCGGCGTGCTTGATGCGCACGTCGATGATCTCCGCGCCATATTGCCGGGCATAGCGTTGCAGCAGGTTCTGGATCGCGTCCATCACCGCGCCGCGTTCCGGACTGAGCAAGGTCGCGAACGGCACCTTGCCCAGTTCGTTGCGCAGCGCCGTACCCAGCAGCGGGCGCAGCTGGTCGGCGACGCGCTCCTCGGTGTTCGACGTGCTGCCGGTCGAGGTGACGGCACGCAGCGGATCGACGATGCGGAAGCGCGCATAGGCATCGACGTTCAGCCGCAGCTGATCGGTCGACAGCACCAGCGTGTTGTCGAGATCGGCGTCGAGCACGCGCTTGTCGACCCACACGATCTTGTCGATGAACGGCACGCGCGCGATCAGCCCGGCGCCGTCCTGACCGATGCGCTGCCCCGGCTGCCACTGGTTGACCAGCCGCACCGGATTGTTGAGCCGCAGGACCACCGCCTGTTGCGTCTCCGGCACGATCGCGAAGGTCGCGGCGGCGATGATCGCCAGCACCAGCGCGATCATCCCGATCGCGATCGGATTTCGAAGCCAGTGCGACATCAGCGCTGCCCCTCCTGCGCCGGAGCGGGTGCGGCGGGCGAGGACGACGGCGGCGCGGCCGCCGCCCCTTGCGTGGGCTCGGTCAGCCGCCGCGTCCGATCCAGCGGCAGATAGGGCACGACGCCACCGGGCGTCTCGACGATCGTCTTGTCGGTCCTGGCCAGCACGGCCTCCATCGTCTCGTAATACATGCGGCGGCGCGTCACCTCCGGGGCGAGGCGATATTGCGCATACACCTGGTCGAAGGCCGATGCCTCGCCCTGCGCGCGCGCGATCACCTGTTGCGAGTAGGACCGCGCGTTGTTGAGGTTGCCGACCGCTTCCTGCTGCGCGGCCGTGACCGCGTTGAAATCGTCGACCAGCGCGGCGGGCGGCGATGCCTGCTTGATCGACACGCCCTGCACGCGCACCCCGGCCTGATAGCTGTCGAGGATCTGCTGCATCACCTGCGCCACCCGCGCCTCGATCGTCCCGCGCCCCGCGCCGATCGCGTCGTTCATCCGCGTCGTCGCCAGCACCGCGCGCATCGCGCTTTCGGCGGTGGCGCGCACCGTCTCCTGCGGATCCTTGATCTCGAAGACGTAATTGCGCGGGTCCGACACGCGCCAGCGGACGGTGTAGGCCAGATCGATGATGTTCTGGTCGCCGGTCAGCACCGTTTCCCCGCCGTCCTGCGGGAATTCGTCGGTGCGCACCTGCTCCACGTCCACCTTCGTCACGTTGACGATCGGCGCGGGCAGGGTGACGCGGATGCCCGGCTCCAGCATCCCCGAATATTTGCCGAAATAGGTGACGACGCCGCGCTGCTGCGGCCCGATCTGATGGAAGGAGGTGAGCAGCAGCCACAGGCCGACCAGCAACGTGACGCCGATCAGCCACAGCGTCCGCGCCGATGCGCCGAGCGGCAGGTTCGGGCCGTTGCCGCCACCGCCGCCACCACCGCCGACGCGCGCCTTCTTCAGGAATTCGTCGAGCGCGGTCGGCTTGGCCGCGCCGCGCTTGCCGCCGGGGGGGACCGACCACGGGTTGCGCGGGCCGGCACTGTCGTCGCCGCCCCCCCAGGGTCCGTTGTTGTCGGCGGCAAGGATGATCGGGCGCCGGAGCCAGCGTCGCAGGATGGTCATGATGGTCTTTATAGGAGCGGTGCGCGCGAAAAACAGTGCCAAGCGGCGTGCGCGCGCCTACGGAACGCGGTCATGAGCGAGAAAGAGCTGACGGCAGGGGTGATCGGCGCGGTTCGCGCGGTCGCCGGCGACCGTGCGACGGTGCGAATCGAGGGGCGGCGGATCGGCGTCGTCATCGATGCCAGCGGGCTGGACGCGACCGCGCGCGACGCGCTGGAGGCCAGCGTGCGGATGGCCGCCGCGGTGCCGGGCCATGACGTCCGCACCGTCGTCACCGCCGAGCGGGTGCAGCGCCGCATCGTCGCGGTGGCGAGCGGCAAGGGCGGGGTCGGCAAGTCGACGCTGTCCGCCAACCTGGCCATCGCGCTGGCGAAGGCGGGGCGGCGCACCGGGCTGGTCGATGCCGACATCTACGGTCCGTCGCAGCCGCGGCTGATGGCGGTCGAGGGGACGCGACCGCAGGCGCGCGACAAGGTGCTGCTGCCGGTCGCGACACCCTATGGCGTACCCTTGCTGTCGATGGGGCAATTGGTCGAGCCGGGGCGCGCGATCGCGTGGCGCGGGCCGATGACGGCGGGCGCGCTGGGTCAGTTGATCGATGGCGACTGGGGGGCGACCGATACATTGGTCGTCGATCTGCCGCCGGGTACCGGCGACGTGCAACTGACGATGGTGCAGAAGCATCGCCCGGCCGGTGCGGTGATCGTGTCGACACCGCAGGATCTGGCGCTGATCGATGCGCGCCGCGCGATCGACCTGTTCGAGAAGGCCGGGGTGCCGATCATCGGGCTGGTCGAGAACATGGCCGGCTATGCCTGTCCGCATTGCGGCGAGGTGTCGGACCCGTTCGGGCGTGGCGGGGCGGAGGCGGCGGCGCGCGAGGCGGGCATCCCGTTCCTGGGTCGCGTGCCGCTCGACATCGCGATCCGCACCGCGTCGGATGCGGGCGAACCGCCGGCGGCGCAGGCCGACGATCGCGTGTTCGCGCCGCTTGCCGCGCAGGTCGCGGCATGGCTGGCGGCGCACTGACGCAACCCTGTCGGTCGCCTGCCGTTCTGCCCTCCGAGAGGAGAGCGCGATGCCGCTGACGACCGATGCCGAGATCAAGGCGCTGCTGGAGGAAACCCGCACGATCGCGCTGGTCGGCGCGTCCGATCGCCCGACGCGCCCGTCGAACGGGGTGATGGCGACGCTCCAGGCGCATGGATACCGCGTGATCCCGGTCAATCCGCAGATCACCGGCGCGCATGTCCACGGCGAGTTCGTGTTCCGCGAGCTGTCGCAACTGGGTGATCCGATCGACATGGTCGATATCTTCCGCCGCTCGTCCGACGCCGGGGCGGTGGTGGACGAGGCGATCGCGATCGGCGCGAAGTCGGTGTGGTTGCAGATCGGCGTGATCGACGAAGCCGCCGCCGCGCGCGCCGAGGCGGCGGGGTTGAAGGTGGTGATGGATCGCTGTCCGGCGATCGAGTTGCCGCGGCTGGGCGTGGGGCGGATCGGGGCGTAACCGCCGCTTCCGTCATTCCCGCTTCTCGGAAAGCCCCCCCGTCATGCCGGACTTGTTCCGGCATCCATGGTTCCGCAAGCGCTCGGGCTGTTGAGTTTGCGGTGCCATGGACCCCGGCCTGCGCCGGGGTGACGGATGGGCAGGGCCGGCGAAGCGGTTTCGCCTAGGGGGCGCCTGAGAGGTGATTGACGGGACACAGGCGGCCGGCACGCTCCAAGCAGCAATGGGCCGCTCGACCCTCCCCAAGGATCGTCACACCTGTTACATCCCTCCCCAGAAGAAAAAGGGGAGTGCATGTCCAGTCTGTTCCGGCGCAAGCCGATCGCGGTCGAACACGGCGACGGCCCGGTGCTCGCCCGTACCTTGTCCTGGCCGCATCTGGTCGCGCTGGGGGTCGGCGCGATCGTGGGGACCGGCATCCTGACGCTGATCGGCGTCGGCGCGGATCGCGCCGGGCCGGCGGTGATGCTCAGCTTCGTGATCGCGGGCGCGATCTGCGCGTGCGCCGCGCTCGCCTATGCCGAGATGTCGACGATGATCCCGGCGTCGGGCAGCGCCTATACCTACAGCTATGTCGTGCTGGGCGAGGTGATCGCGTGGGTGATCGGCTGGTCGCTGATCCTCGAATATTCGCTCGTCGTCTCGACGGTGGCGGTCGGCTGGTCGGGCTATGCCTCGGCGCTGCTGACGCCGCTGGGGTTTCCGGTCGCGCTGACCAACGGGCCGGAACTGGGCGGGATCGTCAACCTGCCGGCTGTGTTCATCATCGCGGTGGTCGCGGGGCTGTTGTGCCTCGGCACCAGGGAGAGCGCGACGCTGAACGCCATGCTGGTCGCGGTGAAGCTGGTCGCGCTGATCGTGTTCGTCGCGGTCGCGCTGCCGCATTTCGATGCCGCGAACCTGCATCCGTTCATGCCGCACGGCTTTTCGGCCTCGGTCGACGTCGACGGCAAGGAGCGCGGGGTCATGGCGGCGGCGGCGATCATCTTCTTCGCCTTCTACGGCTTCGACGCGATCTCGACCGCGGCGGAAGAGACCAAGAACCCCGGGCGCGACCTGTCGATCGGCATCATCGGGTCGATGTTCGGGTGCATCGTCATCTATGTCGGCGTCGCGGTGGCGGCGGTCGGTGCGCTCAGCTATACGCGCTTCGCGGGGTCGCCCGAGCCGCTGGCGCTGATCCTGCGCGACATCGGGCGGCCGGGCTTCGCGACGTTCCTGGCGGCGAGCGCGGTGATCGCGCTGCCGACCGTGCTGTTGGGCTTCCTGTTCGGGCAGAGCCGCATCTTCTTCGTGATGGCGCGCGACGGGCTGCTGCCGGGCGCGCTCGCGAAGGTGTCGCGGCGCGGCGCGCCGGTGCGGATCACGCTCATCACCGCCGGCTTGGTCGCGGTGATCGCGGGGGTGATGCCGATCGACGCGATCGCGGCGCTCGCCAATGCGGGAACGCTGGCGGCGTTCGTCGCGGTGTGCGTGTGCATGATGGTGATGCGTCGGCGTGCGCCCGACGCCCATCGGACCTTTCGCGCGCCGTTGGCGAATGTCGTGGGCACGCTGGGCGTGCTGGGGTGCGTCTATCTGTTCTTCAGCCTGCCGTTCAAGACGCAGGAATATTTCTTCCTGTGGAACGTGGCGGGGCTGGTGCTGTATTTCGTCTGGGGGCGGAAGCGGGCGGTGGTGGCCTGATGCGCCCACCCCGTCATTCCCGCGCAGGCGGGAATCCAGATTCTCTGACGTCGCGCTGCCACCGAGCGACCGGCGCGTCTGGATCCCCGCCTTCGCGGGGATGACGGATAGGGGACGGCTCAGCGCTTGCGCACGAATTCCGCGCGCAGCACCAGTCCCTTGATCCCGTCGAAGCGGCAGTCGATCTCCTGCGGATCGCCGGTCAGTCGAATCGACCTGATCGCGGTGCCGCGCTTCAGCGTCTGGCTGGTGCCCTTGACCTTCAGGTCTTTGATGAGTGTCACCGCGTCGCCGTCGGCCAGCAGATTGCCGACCGCGTCGCGCACCTCGACGCCCTCCGCCGAGGCAGCCGGCGCCGCCGCTGCCTCACCCGCCGGCACCCATTCGCCGGTCGCCTCGTCGTAGACGTATTCCTCGCTCAACCCTCGTAACCCCCAAAAGAAGAAAGGGAGGACCAGCGGCCCTCCCTTCCCGAAAAAACCTACTGACGGCCGCCGCGTTACGCAGCGAGGTTCCGCAGCACGTACTGCAGGATGCCGCCGTTCAGGAAATATTCCAGCTCGTTGACCGTATCGATCCGGCAGCGGGTCTGGAACTGCTCGGTCGACCCATCCTGGCGCTTCAGCGTGACGGTCACCTCCTGGCGCGGGCGAAGATCCGCGACGTGGTGGATCGTGAACGTCTCGTCGCCGGTCAGCTTCAGCGTCTCGCGCGTCACGCCCTCGGCGAACTGGAGCGGCAGGACGCCCATGCCGACCAGGTTCGAGCGGTGGATACGCTCGAAGCTCTCGGTGATGACCGCGCGAACGCCGAGCAGGTTGGTGCCCTTCGCCGCCCAGTCGCGCGACGAGCCGGTGCCATATTCCTTGCCCGCGATGATGACGAGCGGGGTGCCGTCCGCCTTGTGGCGCATCGCCGCGTCATAGATCGGCATGACCTCGCCCTCGTAACGGCTCATGCCGCCCTCGACGCCGGGGACCATCTCGTTCTTGATGCGGATGTTCGCGAACGTGCCGCGCATCATGACCTCGTGATGGCCACGGCGCGCGCCATAGCTGTTGAAGTCGGCGCGGCTGACCTGATGCTGCTGGAGCCACGTGCCCGCCGGGCTGTCGGCCTTGATCGAGCCGGCCGGCGAGATGTGGTCGGTGGTGATCGAGTCGCCCAGGATCGCCAGCGGCTTGGCCTCGATGATGTCGGTCACCGGCGCCGGGGTCATCTCCATGCCCTCGAAATACGGCGGGTTGGCGACATAGGTCGAACCGGCGCGCCACGCATAGGTGTCCGACCCCGTGACGTCGATCGCCTGCCACTTCGAATCGCCCGCGTACACATTGCCGTAGCGGGCGCGGAACATGCCGTCGTCGATGTTAGCGGCCATGAGGTCCGAAACCTCCTGGTTGGTCGGCCAGATATCGCGCAAGTACACATCCGCGCCATCGGTACCCTGACCGATCGGCGTGTCGTTCATGTCGGTCGTCACCGTGCCCTTCAGCGCATAAGCGACGACGAGCGGCGGCGAGGCGAGGAAGTTCGCGCGCACGTCGGGCGATACGCGGCCCTCGAAGTTGCGGTTGCCCGACAGCACCGAGGCGGCGACGAGATCGTTCTCGTTGATCGCCTTCGAGATCGGCGCGGCCAGCGGCCCCGAATTGCCGATGCAGGTGGTGCAGCCATAGCCGACCAGGTTGAAGCCGATTGCGTCGAGATCCGCCGACAGCCCGGCCTTGTCGAGGTAGTCGGTCACGACCTGCGACCCCGGCGCCAGCGAGGTCTTCACCCACGGCTTCGGCTTCAGCCCCAGCGCGTTCGCCTTGCGCGCGACCAGACCGGCGGCGACCAGCACCGACGGGTTGGAGGTGTTGGTGCAGCTGGTGATCGCGGCGATGACCACGTCGCCGTCGCCGATGTCATGGCCACGCTCGTCGACCGCGACGCGCGCGGGCTTCTCGCGGTGGTACAGCTTGAACAGGTCACCGTTGAACACCTCGTCCACGGTGTCGAGGCTGACCTTGTCCTGCGGGCGCTTCGGGCCGGCGAGCGACGGCACGACCGTCGACATGTCCAGCTCCAGCGTGTCGGTGAACACGGGGTCCGGGCTGTCGGCATAGCGCCACATGCCCTGCGCCTTGGCGTACGCCTCGGTCAGCGCGACCACCTCGTCCGGGCGGCCGGTCAGGCGCATGTAATCGAGCGTCTTGTCGTCGACCGGGAAGAAGCCGCAGGTCGCGCCGTACTCGGGCGCCATGTTGGCGATCGTCGCACGATCGGCCAGCGTCATCTGGTCGAGGCCGGGGCCGTAGAATTCCACGAAGCGGCCGACCACGCCCTTGGCGCGCAGCATCTGCGTGACGGTCAGCACCAGGTCGGTGGCGGTGATGCCCTCACGCAGCGAACCGGTCAGCTTGAAGCCGACGACCTCGGGGATCAGCATCGACACCGGCTGGCCGAGCATCGCGGCCTCCGCCTCGATCCCGCCGACGCCCCAGCCGAGCACGCCCAGGCCGTTGATCATCGTCGTGTGGCTGTCGGTGCCGACCAGCGTGTCCGGATACGCGATCGTCGCGCCGTTCTTCGCATGGTCGCCGGTTTCCGCCGACGCCCAGACCGCATGGCCGATGTACTCAAGGTTCACCTGGTGGCAGATGCCGGTGCCCGGCGGCACGACCTTGAAATTGTCGAGCGCCTTGCTGCCCCACTTCAGGAACTCGTACCGCTCGGCATTGCGGGCATATTCGAGGTCGACGTTATCCTCGAACGCCTTGGGCGTACCGAATTCGTCGACCATGACCGAGTGGTCGATGACGAGGTGGACGGGGACCTGCGGATTGATCTTCGCCGCGTCGCCGCCCAGCTTGGTGATCGCGTCGCGCATCGCGGCGAGGTCGACCACGCACGGCACGCCGGTGAAGTCCTGCATCAGCACGCGTGCGGGGCGATACTGGATCTCGCGGTCCGAACGACGCTCCTGCTGCCAGTCGACGATCGCCTTCACGTCCGCCTCGGTCACGGTCACGCCGTCCTCGAAGCGGAGCATGTTTTCCAGCAGCACCTTCATCGAGAAGGGCAGGCGGCTGATGTCGCCGAACTTCGCCTCGGCGGTCTTCAGCGAGAAATAGTCGTAGGACTGGCCCCCGGCCTGAAGCGTCTGGCGGGCGTTCAACGTATCCTGGCCGATGGCCGTCATGGGCAGTCCTTTCTTCAAGGGCCGTCGTCGGACGCGGCGCGTGCGGGCGCGCGGGCGCGGCGACGGGAGCGAAACTCTCGATCGCCGCGGGCGATAGCAGCGGTGCCGCATGTGCGAAAGGGGGATGCGTCACTCGGCACCGGTGGCACGTCCGTGCGCCGGTTCGCGGCGCACGGACGGTTTCGGACACCACGGTCGGGCGGAAGAGCGCGCAGGGGTGGCGCGATGGCTGTCACGGGTCCCGTCGCCACCCCGCCCGGGCGGATCGGGCAGGCGCCACCGGACCGGGATGGCGTCGGCGTCGGGAGCCCGGCGCTCAGAACTCCGACCAGTCGTCTTCGACCACCGCAAGCGCGCTGTTGCCCGCGGTGCGCGGAGGGGCGGTCCTGCCGCCACGTCGAACGGCGCCGGCGACGCGCTGTTGCAGCTCATGCACGGGGGAGGCGGGCGCTGTGCGGGCGTCGCCGACACGGAAGCGCGCGATCTGGCGGCTCATCTGGTCGACCTCGGAGGCGAGGCTGCGCGCGGCGGCGGTCGCCTCCTCGACCATCGCGGCGTTCTGCTGCGTCACCCCGTCCATCTCGGCGACGGCGGTGTTGATCTGCTGCAGGCCGGTGGCCTGCTGTTCAGCCGATGTCGCGATCGCGGAGACGAGCTCGTTGATCTCGCCGATCTTGCTGATGATGCGCGAGAGCGCGTCGCCGGTTTCGCCGACCAGCCGCACGCCGGCCGTCACCTGTACGGACGAGGCGGTGATCCGCGTCTTCACGTCCTTCGCCGCCTCGGCGGAGCGTTGTGCCAGCGCGCGCACCTCGGAGGCGACCACCGCAAAGCCCTTTCCGGCGTCGCCGGCGCGAGCCGCCTCGACGCCGGCATTGAGCGCGAGCAGATTGGTCTGGAACGCGATGCCGTCGATCACCGAGATGATGTCGGAAATCTCGTTCGAGGTCCGTTCGATGCCGCCCATGGCGTTGACCGCGCGGTGCACCACCTCGCCCGATCGCTCCGCTTCGTCGCGGGCGTTGCGGACCGCGACGTCCGCGCGTGTGGCGCGCTCCGCCGTCGAGCGGACCATCGACGTGATCTCGTCCATGGCCGCCGCCGTTTCCTCCAGCGATGCCGCCTGCTGCTCGGTCCGCTGCGAGAGATCGTCGGAGGCCTGGCGAATGTCGCTGGCGCCGCTGTTGATCCCGCTCGCGGATTCGGTGACCTGCGCCAGCGCGCTCCGCAAGGAAGCCGCCGCATCGTTGAAATCGGAACGGAGCTTGGCATAGGCGGGAGGGAATGCGTCCTTCAGCTCGCAGGTGAGATCGCCGTCCGCCAGCGCGGCCAGTCCGGCCGCCAGTGCCTCGGTCGCCTGCGCGGCGGCGACGGCCTTTTCCTGCTCACCCCTGACGACGGATTCGCGGAAGATGTCGACCGCGCGCGCGATGTCGCCGATCTCGTCCTGCTGATCGAGGTGCGGCACCTCCGCGTTGCCGTTCTGCGATGCCAGGCCGCGGATCGTCTCCGACAGTCGCCGGATCGGCGCGACCACCTTGGAAGAGATGATGACGAGCGAGACCGCCAGCGCGGCGATCCCCGCGATGACGAGCGCGATCATCATGTCGCGGTTCGTGCGGGCGGTGGCGGCGGCCTCGTTGCCGGTCCGCTCCGCGATTTGGAGCTGGAGGTCGACGAGCTTGCCGATGGATTCGGACACCGGATCGATGCTCTGGTACAGTCTGTTCAGGACGAAGCTGTCGAGTGCCGCACGGTCGCCGTTGTTCAGGATGGTCTGCAGTTCGGCGACATGTTGGTCGGCGATCCGCATGCGGGCCTCGGCCTCGGCGGCAAGGATCGCCTCCTTCCCCGTGATCTGCGTGGCGCGATACGCCTTCCAATGCTGGCGCAACATCCGCGAACCATCGCGCACCTTCGCGGCCGACCGGGCGAAGCTGAAGTTGCCGTTGCGCGCCTTGTGCGATGCATCGACGATGTCGACGGCATATTTGTCCGCGACGGTCTTCAGGTCGCGCATCGGCACGACACGATCCTTGATGATCGAATCGAGCGCGGTCTTGCTGTTGCCCATGCTCAGAAAGGACAGCGTTGCGAGCAGCATGATCGACAACGCCAGCGCCGACAGGCAGGCGAACAGCTTCTTCCGGATAGTCATGCGATCCTCCTGAAAGGATCATGTAATGTGGGATGCTTAATATTTCGCTTCGTGATGAAGCAACGCCGCCTGTTCGACAGTCGCGCGACACACGGATCGCGACAGCGCCATGAAATCGATGGCTTTATCAGGTGCTCCGCAACATCGCCGGTCGTCGGTCTGGCCGGGTTTGAGCGTGAGCCAAGGTCGCCGACTCGTCGCGCGCCATCGTGATCTTCGCGCCGGAGGGTCGATATCTGGCGTCCGTCGCGCAGACGGCCGTTACACCTGTCCGATCATCTCCGTCAGCACTTCAAGGCATGCGACCCCCAGCGCCCTGGACCGTGCGCCGCTCCAGCCGAATTCGGAATCGGCATTGGCGTCGTGATCCTTGAAGGGCATCTCCAGTGTCACCGAGACCGCGCCGAAGCGCTCGGCAAGCTGGTTGGTCGACATCGACAGGTTCGCCTTGCCCGGGGCGGAGCGGTCGTAGCCCAGCTCGGTCTGGAAATCCGGGGTGTGCGCGGCAAGCCGGCGGCCGAATTCATAGAATGTCGCGCCATGTTCGTCGGTCCACGAGGGAATCCCCTCGAAGCCGGCGATGAAGTTCGCCGCGATCGCCTCGTCGCCATGAACATCGATCGCGAAGTCGACGCCGGTGCGGTCCATCTCGGCCAGGACGCAGAGCACCTCCGGGCTGCGCTCCGCGCTGGGCGCGTGCCATTCGCGGTTGAGGTTCACCCCCGCCGCATTGGTGCGCAGGTGCCCGCGTCGCGTGCCGTCCGGGTTCATGTTGGGAACGACATGGACCGTGGCGGCCGACAGCAGCGTGGCGGCGGCGGGGCCGGTCAGCCACTCCAGCGCGCCGTCCATCCACCATTCGGCCATCGATTCGCCGGGATGCTGGCGCGCGTAGAGCCACACCTGCTTCGCGCCGGTGCCGATCCGGAAATAGTCGATCGCCTGCCCGTCCAGCGTCGTGCCCAGCTCGCGATGCGCGACGCCCGGCCGCGCGGCGATGCGCGCGATCAGGCGCGCGTGCATTTCCATCGTATAGGGCGCGAAATAGGCGAACCAGGCAAGGTCGCCCTGCCCGGTCCAGTCGAAGGACAGGACGCCGCCGTCATAGCGCGTGTCGATCTGCCGCCAGGCGTCCAGATCGGTGGAGGCGCGCGTCCGATAGCCGGGCCAGCCGAACGGATAGGCGGACCGGCCGGCGTTCAGGATGCGGAAGGTGACGCGCTTGCCGGCGAGGCCGGCGGCGCGAAAGTAGAACCACTGGAAGAAGTCCGACTGGTGATCGTGGACGATCTCCAGATCGCAGCGCCAGTCGTCGCCCGCGCCCTCGATCGCGACCACGCGGATGTTGCCGCCATCGAAGGCGGCGTTGAGCTGGATCGTCATCACTTCACCGTCACGGTGCGGCCCGAATCGCCGGGGAAGTCCTTGAACAGCGCGCCCGCCAGCCGCGTCGCGACGGAATTGGCATCGGCATCGGGGGCGGACGTGTCGGTCAGCGTCTGCGCCTGTCCTTCCCAGATCGCGTCCGCGCCATGGCGGATGCGCACCGCCAGTTCGGTGACGGTGCCGACGCGCGCGCCGCCGCCGCCCAGCGGGAAGCTGAACTCGTATGCCGGCTTTCTCCTGAAAAAAAAAACAAAAAGAACAAAAGACCAGTCCAAAATGTCAGTATGCATTAACAAACACAAGAGCCGATGCTCACCATCAAACGCACAAGTGTCCA
>NZ_LDTB01000064.1 GCF_001476895.1 Sphingomonas endophytica
CACCGGCGCGGGATGCGCGGCCAGATAGGCCTCCGCCGCCGCACCGGTGTAGGTGCGGGTGCGACCGTTCTTCGTCACCGTCACCTGCGTCACGTTGCTCCGCGTCACCTGCGGCGCCGGTGCGATGTCGTCTTGGTCCATCTCGATCCCCGTCGCATCCTCGACGCTCGTGCGCACCCGCTCGGCGGCCTGCGTGCCCGATGCGGTGAAGGCGAGGCCCCCGACCGCCAGCGCCGCGATCGCCGCGCCGCCCAGCATCACCTGCACCCGCGACGCCTTCTTCCTGCCCAGCATCTTCAGCCTCCCTTTCAGATCCTTCACGGTGTTCAGATGGCACGCCGGCGACACCGCCCGGCCGTGCGCGGCCTTGACGATCGCGCAGCCATAGGCGTGGCGGGCATGGCCGCCGATCCGCTCCAGCACGCGCGCGTCGTTGGCCATTTCCTGATCGGCGCGAAAGGCACGGAACGCGGCCCAGGCGACCGGATTGAACCAGTGGATCGCCAGCACCGCCAGCGCGACCCAGTTCGCGATCAGGTCGCCGCGCGCATGGTGGCCCAGCTCATGCTCCAGCGCGAGCGCCCGTTCCTCGGCATCGAAACGTGCCGCGAAGTCGCGGGGAAAGGCCACCACGCGGTCGAATACGCCGAACGCCAGCGGGCCGTTGGTCGCCGCGCTCTGCACGACGGTGATCGACCCGACCCGGTCGACCGCGATCCCCTGGCGCAGCACCTGATACCGGAAGCGCAGATATCCCGCCGCCTGCCACGCCAGCAGCAGCGCCGCGCCACCCAGCCAGATCCAGAGCGCCACGACCGGCCAGCCGATCCCGCCGTCCACCGGCTCGACCGGCAGCATCGCGACCGGATGGCCGAGCGAAATGATGATCGGCTCCGGTGCGGGCAGAACCGGCAACGCCTCGCCCCGCCACCCCTCGGGCAGCGACGGCAGCACCAGCCGCAACGCCGGCATCGCCCAGAGGGCATAGGCCACCGGCGCCCCGAAGGCGCGCCGCACCGGCCCGCGCAGCACCAGCACCGCCACCATCAACAACGTCGATGCCAGCAGCGCCTCGATCGCCCAGCCGGTCATTGTTTCAGCGCCTTGAGCAGCGCCTCGATCTCGCTGATGTCCTGATCGCTCAGCGCGTCGCGCTCGGCCAGATGCGCGACCAGCGGGGTCAGCCGGCCACCGAACAGCCGGTCGATCAGCCGCGTCGATTCGCGCGCGACATAATCCTCGCGCTGGACCGCCGGGCTGTAGAGATAGCGCCGCCCGTCCACCTCATGCCGCACCGCTTCCTTGCTGAGCAGCCGCCCGAGCAGCGTCTTGACCGTCGCCGCGCTCCACCCGCGCGCGGGGTCCACCCGTTCGGACACGTCCTGCGCGGTGAGCGGGCTTTCCTCCCACAGCACCTCCATGACCGCATGTTCGGCATCGCTGATTCGCTCGACCACGACTCGCTCCTCGTTCAACGCTTCGATTACAGGTGTAATCCTCTCGATTACGTCTGTAGTCAATAGCGGTCACTAGGGGGCGAGGGAGAACTGACGGATCGACAAAAAGGCGTCACCCCGGCGCAGGCCGGGGTCCATGTTGCCGCAAGAGCCGAACAGGCTGGGAAAGCGGCACGCTGGACCCCGGCCTGCGCCGGGGTGACGATATCAGGAAGTGAGGGCGCTTACGCCTGCGGTGCCGCCGCCGCGCCCGCCTTCTGGAACAGCTCGCCCAGCTCGCCCGCCTCGTACATCTCCATCATGATGTCCGAACCGCCGACGAACTCGCCGCCGACATACAGCTGCGGGATGGTCGGCCAGTCGGAATAGCCCTTGATCCCCTGCCGGATCGCCTGATCCTGCAACACGTCGACGCTTTCGAACTGCACGCCCAACCGTTCGAGGATCGCGACCGCGCGGCTGGAAAAGCCGCATTGCGGGAACAGCGGCGATCCCTTCATGAACAGCACCACCGGGTTGCTCTTCACCAGCGCATCGATGCGGGCGTTCGTATCGTCGGTCATCGTCGTCTTCCTCGAAAATTCGGTCGTGCGGTCCGGGCTTACTTCGGAACGGCGGTCGTCAACTGCAAGGCGTGCAGCACGCCGCCCATCCGCCCGCCCAGCGCGGCATAGACCGCCTGATGCTGCTTCACGCGCGGCATCCCCGCGAACGACGCCGCCGTGACGCGCGCCGACCAGTGATCGCCGTCCCCGGCCAGATCGGTCATCTCGACCTCGGCATCGGGAATCCCCGCCTTGATCAGCGCGGCGATCTCATTCCCCTCCATCGGCATCGCGCTTACTCCGACTGCATCAGCTGGCGGCGCGCCTCGACGGTCTGCTCCTCCAGCGCGCGGCGCACCGCCGCTTCATCGACATCGACGTTCGCCGCGGTCAGGTCGCCATAGATCTTGCGGACGACATCCTCGTCGCCGGCTTCCTCGAAATCGGCCTGCACCACCGCCTTGGCATAGGCGTCGGTTTCGGCGGGGGTCAGCTGCATCAGCCCGGCCGCCCATTGCCCGACCAGCCGGTTGCGACGCGCGATGATGCGGAAGGCGACCTCCTCGTCCCGGGCGAACTTCGCCTCGAATGCGCGTTCGCGATCGTCGAAGGTGGTCATGTCGGCTCCCGGTTGTTCTACCCTCCATGGATAGTGTGCCGATGCCCCACGCGCAACGGTCGCTCAGTCCGCGACCCGCACCACCAGCTTGCCGATCGCATCACGCGCGCCGAGCTTCGCGATCGCCTCGCCCCCGCGCGCCAGCGGAAACACCGCCGTCACGCGCGGCGCGATCCGGCGCTGCTCCCACAAATCGAACAGCGTCGCGATATGCGCCGCGTTCGCTCGCGGATCGCGCGCCGCGAACGCCCCCCAGAACACCCCGCACACATCGCAGCTCTTCAGCAGCGTCAGATTGAGCGGCAGTTTCGGAATGCCCGCCGGGAAGCCGACGACCAGATAGCGCCCTTCCCAGCCGATCGCACGCAGCGCCGGTTCGGCATAATCGCCGCCGACCGCGTCATAGATTACCTGGAATCCCTCGGCGCCGCCCGCCTGCTTGAAGGCATTGGCCAGCGCCTTCGACTGGTCCTTGTCGAACGGCCCGTGCGGATAGACGATCACGTCGTCCGCGCCCGCGTCGCGCACCGCCTGCGCCTTCGCCTCGCTCGACACCGCGCCGACGACATGCGCGCCGAACGCCTTGCCCAGTTCGACCGCCGCCAGCCCGACCCCGCCCGACGCACCCAGCACCAGCAACCGGTCGCCGCGCGCGATCCGTCCGCGATCGACCAGCGCATGGATGCTGGTGGCATAGGTGAGGAGCAGCGCGGCGCCTTCCTCGAAGCTGTGCCCTTCGGGCAGCGCGTGGAGCGAGTCGGCGGGGACGGCGCGCTTCTCGGCCAGTCCGCCCATCATCGCGATTCCCATCACGCGATCGCCGGGCTGCCAGCGGGTCACGCCAGCGCCGACGCTCTCCACGATACCGGCGATGTCACCGCCCGGCGCGAACGGGCGCGGCGGCTTGAACTGGTAACGGTCCTCGATGACCAGCACGTCCGGATAATTGATCGCGCACGCCTTGATCGCGACCACGACCTCGCCCGGCCCCGCGACCGGATCGGGCAGTTCGCCCAATTCCAGAGTTTCAGGTCCGCCCGGCGCCCTCGACAGCAAAGCCCGCATGTGCCGCATCTCTCCTGATCCAGGGCCGCTCGTCGTCGAGCCGCTCCTCGAATTTCGAAATCGCGGTATCCTTTGCCAGCGTCAGGCCGACTTCGTCCAGCCCTTCCATCAGGCAGCGCCGACGAAAGGCGTCCAGCTCGAACGGAAAGCGATCCTGATAGGGCGTGGTGACGGTCATCGTCTCCAGGTCGACCGTGATCGGGTCGGTCTTCGCGACCTCGACCAGCCGGTCGACCGCTTCCTGCGGCAGCACCACCGGCACGATGCCGTTCTTGAACGCGTTGCCCGAGAAGATGTCGGAGAAACTCGGCGCGATCACCGCCTTGATCCCCATGTCGCCCAGCGCCCAGGCGGCATGTTCGCGGCTGGACCCGCAGCCGAAATTGTCGCCCGCGATCAGGATCGGCGCGCCGGCATAGGCGGGGTCGTCGAAGATGTTGCCCGGCTGCGCGCGCACCGTCTCGAACGCGCCCTTGCCCAGCCCGGAACGCTTGATCGTCTTCAGCCAGTGCGCCGGGATGATGACGTCGGTGTCGATGTTCTTGGCGCCCCACGGATAGGCGGTGCCGGAGACGCGCGTGACCGGCTCCATCAGCGCGTCGGCCGGCTGGCCGGGATCGCGGGGCGCGCGATCGCGGCATAGGCGGCGACCCCGCTCAGGATCGATCCGGCGACCAGGAACATCAGCACCTTTTTCATCTCGCGTCCCTTTTCCTCAACCCATCAGTTCGCGCACGTCGGCGAGACGGCCCGTGACCGCCGCCGCCGCCGCCATTGCCGGCGACAACAAATGGGTGCGGGCGCCAGGTCCCTGACGTCCCACGAAATTCCGGTTGCTGGTCGAGGCACAGCGTTCGCCCGGCGGCACCTTGTCGGGGTTCATTGCCAGGCACATCGAACAACCCGGCTCGCGCCACTCGAACCCGGCCTCGGCAAAGATGCGGTCCAGCCCCTCGGCCTCGGCCTGCCGCTTGACCAGCCCCGATCCCGGCACGACCATCGCGCGCACGCCATCGGCGACGTGCCGTCCGTTCGCCACCCCGGCGGCGGCGCGCAGATCCTCGATGCGGCTGTTGGTGCAGCTGCCGATGAAGACGTGCTGGACGGGCACGTCCTGCATCCGCGTCCCCGGCGTCAGCCCCATGTAATCCAGCGACTTTTGCGCCGCCTCGCGCTTCGACGGATCGGCGAAGCTGTCGGGCGCGGGCACGACGCCGGTGATCGGCACCACGTCCTCGGGGCTGGTGCCCCAGGTCAGCGACGGCGCGATATCCGCGGCGTTCAGCACGACGCTCTTGTCATAGCGCGCACCCACATCGCTCGGCAGCGTCCGCCACCAAGCGACCGCCTTGTCCCAATCCGCGCCCGTGGGCGCCAACGGTCGCCCTTTCAGATAGGCGAAGGTCGTCTCATCCGGCGCGATCATGCCGGCGCGCGCGCCGCCCTCGATCGACATGTTGGCGATCGTCAGCCGGCCCTCGACCGACAGGTTGCGGATCACCTCGCCGGTAAATTCGATGACATGGCCGGTGCCGCCCGCCGCGCCGATCCGCCCGATGATCGCCAGCACGACGTCCTTCGCGCTGACACCGTAGCCCAGCGTGCCGTCGACGCGCACTTCCATCGTCTTCGACGGCGACAGGATCAGCGTCTGCGTGGCCAGCACATGCTCGACCTCGCTGGTACCGATCCCGAACGCCAGCGCCCCCAGCGCGCCATGCGCGGAGGTATGGCTGTCGCCGCACACCATCGTCGTGCCGGGCAGCGTGAAGCCCTGCTCGGGCCCCACGACGTGAACGATGCCCTGCTTCGCCGACAGCGCGTCGATATAGGGCACGCCGAACTCGGCGACATTGTGCCGCAGCGCGCCCAATTGCTCGGCGCTCTCGCGATCGGCGATCGGCAGTTCCCGCCCGTTCGCATCGACGCGCGCGGTCGTCGGCAGATTGTGATCCGGCACCGCCAGCGTCAGGTCAGGGCGTCGCACGCGCCGCCCGGCGGCGCGCAGCCCCTCGAACGCCTGCGGGCTGGTGACTTCGTGGACCAGATGGCGGTCGATATAGATCAGGCAGGAGCCATCGTCGCGACGCTCGACGACGTGCGCGTCCCAGACCTTCTCGTACAATGTGCGGGGAGCGGAGGACATGATGCGCGGCTGTTAACCGAAAAGCATCGTCACTCCAAGTTCGGGCGACACGAAATGTCGTGATCGACACCGTGACGTCGCGCCAGACCGTCATTGCGAGCGTAGCGAAGCAATCCAGGGTTGGACCACGACGCCCTGGATTGCTTCGCTACGCTCGCAATGACGTGAGGCGGCAAAGCCTTACAACGACGCGCGCCGATCCTCGATCACCACCCCGACCGCCGCGACCTCCGCCTCATGCGCCGCCTCGCGGAACGTCTCGGCCAGCGCCGCCGCCTCCCACGCCCGCATCGCGGGCTGGTCGAGCATCCACGCCACCCAGCGCGCACCCGCCTCGCCCACGTCGATGCCATAGCTCCGCACCCGGAACGCCACCGGCGCGAAGAAGGCATCGACCGCGCCGAACGCATCGCCGGCCAGCCACGGCCCGCCGAACCGCGACAGCCCCTCACCCCACAATTCCACCAGCCGCGCGACATCGCGCGCGAGCCGTGGCGACGTGCCGTGCGGCGTGACACGCTGCCCGACCGTCATCGTCCGCTCGTTGCGAAGCGCGCCGAACCCGCCGTGCATCTCGGTCGCCCCGCACATCGCCCACGCCCGCGCCGCCGGATCGCTTGGCCACACGCCGTCGTGCCGCTCCGCCAGATACAAAGCGATTCCGAGCGAGTCCCAGATGGTCCGCTCGCCATCGATCAGCACCGGCACCTGCCCCGTCGGAGAGAAGGCGCGAAAGGCGTCGTAATTGTCCATCGACGCGAACGGCGCGATCCGGTCCACGAACGGAATATCGAGCACGGTCATCAACAGCCACGGACGCAACGACCAGCTCGAATAATTGCGGTTCGCGGTGATGAGCGTGTAGGCCACGGGCTATTCTACGTAGTGCGCGGTCGTCTTCGCCTTCACCTCGTCGGCGGTCACGCCCGGCGCCAGTTCGATCAGCCTGAACGGGCTGTCGTGATCGGGACGCTGGAACACCGCCAGGTCGGTGACGATCATGTCGACGACGTTGCGCCCGGTCAGCGGCAGGCTGCACGACGGGATGAATTTGGGCGAGCCGTCCTTGGCGACATGCTCCATCACCACGATGATCTTCTTGACGCCCGCGACCAGATCCATCGCGCCGCCCATGCCCTTGATCATCTTGCCGGGGATCATCCAGTTCGCGATGTCGCCGCCCTCGGACACCTCCATCGCGCCCAGCACGGTCAGGTCGATATGTCCGCCGCGGATCATCGCGAAGCTCTGCTCGCTGCCGAAATAGGCCGAGGACGGCAGTTCGCTGATCGTCTGCTTGCCCGCGTTGATCAGGTCGGGATCGACCGCGTCGTCATACGGAAACGGCCCGATCCCCAGCATCCCGTTCTCGGACTGGAGCGTCACCGTCATCCCCTCGGGGATGTTGTTCGCCACCAGCGTCGGGATGCCGATGCCGAGGTTGACGTAATAACCGTCCTTCAGCTCGCGCGCCGCGCGCGCCGCCATGCCGTTGCGATCCCAGCCCTTTACGTCCTGCGACATCAGTTCCGGCTCCCGTTCGAAGAATAGAGGAAGGTGTTCACGGCGCGTCGGTCCAGCGCTTGTCGGCCGGGAAGGTCTCGTCCCATCCGGTGCCCAGCCCCGTGCCGTACACCGGGTTCGGCAGCACGAACCAGCCGTTGCCCCAGCGCGCCTCGATCGGCCCGACCGCGGTCAGCATCCGGCGCCCGATCGCGGGCGCGGGCCCGGGCGGATTGAACAGATCGGCGAAGTCGCCCAACTGGTCGCCGGCCAGCGCCAGCACGCAATATTTCTGCGCGATCGCGACGCGGCGACCGTCCTTGCCCGACTTGCCGTCGACATCCCCCTTCAGGAACAGGGTCTCGCCGTGGCGGAAATCGCCCAGCCCGGCGTTCTTCAGCGCCTGCGCGGTCTGGTCGGCATTCGCGGCGGAACGGTTGGTGTTGATGACCATCGTCACCCCCATCGCCCGCAGCGCGCGGAACGCGGCCACCGCGCCCGGCACCGCCGCCACCTTGGTCGCGCCCGCTTTCTCCCAGCGCTCCCAACGCTTCTGGTCGAAGCCGCGCGCGGTCTGCGCATCATCATATTCGTAGCCGAGGTTGAGGACTGCGGTTTCATCCATGTCGAGCACCACCGCCGGGGGCAGGTTCCCGCACGGCAGCGTATCAGCCATCGCCGCCGTCGCGCCCGGCGCCAGCACCGCCGAGGCGGGCCAGCGCGGCAGCGTGCCCGCCTTCCGCTGCGACGGCAACCTCCCGCGCCGGTCGCGTGCGTGGTCCAGCACGTCGCGAACGTAACGGACCATACCGTTATACGCCTGCTCCGACAGCGCCGCCGCCTCCGCCGATCCGTACAACCACGCCATCGCGCCGGGGACTATATCGCCCGGCCGCGCCGACTGCGTAAGGATGCGCACGGATGGCGGCTGCGGATCGGCGGGCGGCACGGCCCGCGACGCGCATCCCGCCAGCAGTGCGGCGGTGCCGATGAAGAAAACTCCGCGCCGCCTCACGCCGCCTCGGGACGCGCGCGAGTGGTGCGGAACTCGATCTTCTTCTCGTACGGCGCGCCGACGATCATCCGCTTCACATAGATGCCGGGCAAGTGAATGTGATCGGGGTCGAGGCTGCCGACCGGCACCACTTCCTCGACTTCGGCCACGCAGATGCGGCCCGCCGTCGCCATCGGCTGGTTGAAGTTGCGCGCGGTCTTGCGGAAGATGAGGTTGCCGCTTTCATCGGCCTTCCAGCCCTTGATGATGCTTAGGTCGGCGCGGATGCCGCGTTCGAGGATATACTCCTCGCCGTCGAACACCTTCACTTCCTTGCCCTCGGCCACCTGCGTCCCGACCCCGGTCTTCGTATAGAAGCCGGGGATGCCCGCCCCGCCCGCGCGGCAGCGTTCGGCCAGCGTGCCTTGCGGACAGAATTCCACCTCCAGCTCGCCGGACAGGAATTGCCGCTCGAACTCCTTGTTCTCACCGACATACGATGAGATCATCTTCCTGACCTGTCGCGTGCGCAGCAGCTTGCCGAGGCCCTCGCCGTCGATCCCGGCATTGTTGCTGGCGATGGTCAGGTCCTTCGTGCCCGCATCGCGGATCGCGTCGATCAACCGCTCGGGAATGCCGCACAGGCCAAAGCCGCCCGCGCAGATCGTCATGCCGTCGAACAGCAGCCCTTCCAGCGCGCTGGCGGCATCGGAATAGATCTTGTTGACCACGGCTCGCGCTCTCCCGTCCGGCCTCAAACGTCGCGCGCTCGTGGTGCCTTGCGATACCGCGGTCGCGCACCGACGCTCCTTAGCGCCGCCGGACGCCAAGGCAACGGGGAAGCGGCGGCGCGGCGCGTCCGCGAAGGACGGCGCGCCGCCGCCGCCCGCTACAGCCCCAGCACCTTGCGGGTTTCGGCGCCGACCGCGCCGTCGACCACCAATCCGTTCATCGCCTGAAAGGCCGCCACCGCATCGGCGGTCGCCTGTCCATAGATGCCGTCGATCGGTCCCGGATCGACCCCCGCCGACTTCAAGGCGGTCTGCACCGCGATGACCGGGTCGCCGCGCATGTAGGGGGAGGCAAGCTGCAACAGTTTCTTGGGCGCTTTCAGCACGATCGCGCTCGCGTCATTGCCGGCATAGGCCACACCGGGCACGATCGCTCCGGTCGACCATGACCGCTTCGCCGCATCCTTGACGACCAGCACGCCATCACGCGCGCCCTTCGCCTCGATCGTCGTGCCGTCCCCGCGCGAGATCGCGACATGGCCGATCTTGATGCCGAACGCGCCGGGCTTGCGAATCAGAATGGCGCCGGGCGTGGCGATCGCCTCGCGCAGCGGCATCAGCATGTCGCCGGCCACCGCATCCTCATACCACCAGCCGGAATAGGATTCTCCCTGCTGCGCGTTCGGCGGCCGTACCGCGATCAGCGTCTTGTACGCGTGATAGACGCACCACGACACGAACTCGGCACAATCCCACGGCCCGGACCAGTTCGGGTTGGCAAGATGAACCCGAGCGCCCAGAACATATTTCTGCCCCTCGCGCGTCATGGCGAGATCGACGAGATCCTGTCCCTCAAACATCATCCAATTCCTTCATCGGCAACGCACTGACGAAAGCCTTCCGGCAGGCACCGGAAGGAGCGGACGACCCCCAATGTTCTTGGACCCCCTATGTTATCCGCGCGGGATAGCATGTTCGGTCAGCCAACGCACGATCGGTCCGTCGTCGGCGGAGCGTCGCGACGGCGCGACACGTTTTCGATCGACCCCGCCGGGGGCTCCGCATATCACCACGGGATGAGCACATTGCGCACCGGCGGCCGGATACTGGTCGATCAACTCGTCGCACAAGGCTGCGACCGGATTTTCACCGTGCCCGGGGAGAGCTTCCTCGCCGTGCTCGACGCGCTGCACGACACGCCCGCGATCGACATCGTCACCTGTCGACAGGAAGGCGGCGCGGCGTTCATGGCGTGCGCGGACGGCACCCTGACCCATCGCCCCGGCGTCGCCTTCGTCACGCGCGGGCCAGGCGCGACCAACGCCTCGATCGGCGTGCATGTCGCGATGCAGGATTCGCAGCCGATGATCCTGTTCATCGGCGACGTCGATCGCGGCACGCGTGATCGCGAAGCGTTCCAGGAACTCGATTTCGCCGCGATGTTCGGGCCGATGTGCAAATGGGCGGCGCGGATCGACGACGCGCGCCGCATTCCCGAATATGTGGCGCGCGCTTATGCCACCGCCATCAACGGCCGCCCGGGCCCGGTCGTCCTCGCGCTTCCCGAGGACATGCTGCTCGACGAGGTCGAGGCCAGTGACCGGCCGCGCGTCGAGCGGGTCGAACAGGCGGTCGACGCCGACACGCTGGAACGGCTGCGCGACCTGCTCGCCACGGCCGAGCGACCGCTGGCGATCGTCGGTGGCGCCGGCTGGGATACGACCGCTGCCCATGCTTTCGCAGACTGGGCGACGCGCGCGGGCGTGCCGATCGCCGCCGCCTTCCGCCGACAGGATGCGATCGCCAACGATTGTCCGGCCTATGCCGGAAACCTTGGCTACGGCCCCAATCCCGCGCTGGTCGCGCGGGTGCGCGACGCCGATCTGTTGCTGGTGGTCGGCGCACGGCTCGGCGAGGCGACCACCGACGGCTACACGCTCGTCACCCCCGATCATCCCGGGCAGCGGCTGGTGCACGTCCATCCCGATCCGGAGGAGCTGCATCGCGCCTACGCCACCGATCTGGCGATCTGCGCCGGGATGGCGGCGTTCGCCGAGGCGCTGGTGCCGCTCGACGGACCTGCGCGCCCCCACGCCGCCGAAGCGCGCCGCGACTATGAAGCATGGACTGTCCCGCACCCGCGCGACGGCGTGGCGCTGGACCTGGGTCCGTGCGTCGCGGCGATGCGCGAGATCCTTCCGGCCGATACGATCATCTGCAACGGCGCGGGCAATTTCTCGGGCTGGTGGCATCGCTACTGGCGCTATGCCGGACCGGGGACGCAGCTGGCACCGACCGCCGGCGCGATGGGCTATGGCACCCCCGCCGCGATCGCCGCCGCGCTGCGCCGGCCGGGCCGCGGCGTCGTCGCGGTGGCGGGCGACGGCGACTTCCTGATGAACGGGCAGGAACTGGCGACCGCCGTGCAGCATGGCGCCGACCTGCTGGTCGTGATCGTCGACAACGGCACCTATGGCACGATCCGGATGCACCAGGAGCGCGAGTTCCCCGGCCGCCAGGCCGCGACGGCGCTGCGCAATCCGGACTTCGCGGCGCTCGCGCGGGCCTATGGCGCGACCGCCGAAACCATCGAGCGAACCGACGACTTCGCGCCCGCGCTTCGGCGGCTGGCGGCGGTCGCCGGCGTCCGGCTGCTCCATTGCCGCACCGATATCGAGCAGATCACCCCCGCGATCACGCTGACCACGCTACGCAACCGCTGAGCTTGCGCGGGGTTGGTCCGTGATGGCGGACGAACCCCATAGTGTCGGCGACATCCTCGATACGATCGAGAAGCTGGCGGACGAAAACGATCGCGTCGTCGTCGGCGACCTCGTCGAGGCGCTCGGCGCGCGCGGCTTCGGGCCGTTCCTGATCGTCATGCCATTGATCGACATTTCGCCGATCGGCAGCGTTCCCGGCCTGCCGACCGCGATGGCGCTGGTGATCGCCCTGATCGCGGTGCAGATGGCCTTGGGGCGCAAGCATCTCTGGTTCCCCGGCTTCGTGCGCCGTCGCTCCGTATCGTCGGGAAACGCCAAGAAGGCGGTCGACAAGACGCGCGGCGTTGCACGCTTCATGGATCGCTGGTTCCATGGGCGGTTGCCGGTGCTGACCAGCGGGCCGTTCGTCCGCGTCGCGGCGGTCGGCGTGATCCTGCTGGCCTGTGCGGTTCCGCCGTTGGAGCTACTTCCGCTCGCCACCACCATCCCGATGCTGGCGATCGCCGCCTTCGGCCTGGCGATCACCGTCCGCGACGGCGCGTTGATGATCGTAGCGATGTTGCTGGCGGTCGCGGCGGTGACGGTCGGGGTCGGATTGTGGAGCGGACGATGACCCGCGCCACGCCATTGCGGACGTAGCGACGCGATCCGTGCGTCCGGATCCTTCCCCACATCGCTTCGCGACCCGCGCAATGACGGCGAAAGCCGGATGTCCGCTCCGTGCATTTCTCCCGCTTCCGGCGACCGGGGACCGGGGACCGGCGACCGGCGACCGGCGACCGGCGACCGGCGACCGGCGACCGGCGACCGGCGTAGTCCGGTTGGGAAGGGTTCAGTAAAGCAGCGCGAGCCTCATTATCGATGTTTCGCGACTGGGGCCCGATCTTCGCCAGGGTCACGATGAACGATGCATGGATGTCACCATGGAAAAAGGGCCGCCCCGGCATCCCGGAACGACCCTGTTTCTCAGATCAGAGCGGGACGATCAGATATCGTCGCCCAGCGCGCCCTTGACCTTGCCCTTGAACTGCTCGCCCTTGCCTTCGGCCTGCTGGGCCTTGCCCTCGGCCATCAGTTCGCCATCATTGTTGTGCGAGCCGATCGCTTCCTTCACCTTGCCGATCGCTTCGTTGACATTGCCCTTGATCTTGTCGGTGAGCTCGCCCATCGTCATTCTCCAAGTTTTTGAAACCCTGTGACGATAGAACGGTGTTGCAACGACGCGGTTCCGCAGGCGCGAAAACTATTGCCTTAAATCAACCCGGAGAGCGGGCTCGACGGATCGGCATAGCGCCGCTTGCCCATCCGCCCGGCGCGATAGCTCATCCGCCCGCCCTCGACCGCCGCCTTCATCGCGGCCGCCATCAGCACGGGGTCCTTGGCCTCGGCGATCGCGGTGTTCATCAGCACCCCGTCGCAGCCCAGTTCCATCGCCACCGCCGCATCGCTCGCCTGCCCGACGCCCGCATCGACCAGCACCGGCACCGTCGCGCCCTCGACGATCAGCCGGATCGTCACCTGGTTCTGGATGCCCAGCCCCGAGCCGATCGGTGCGCCCAAGGGCATGATCGCCACCGCGCCCGCCTCTTCCAGTTGCTTCGCGGCGATCGGATCGTCGACGCAATAGACCATGGGCTTGAACCCCTCGCGGACCAGCACCTCGGTCGCGGTCAGCGTCTCGCGCATGTTCGGGTACAAGGTGCGCGCCTCGCCCAGCACCTCCAGCTTGACCAGATCCCAGCCGCCCGCCTCGCGCGCCAGCCGCAGCGTGCGGATCGCGTCGTCGGCGGTGAAGCAGCCCGCCGTATTCGGCAGGTAGGTGACCTTCTTCGGGTCGATATAATCGGTCAGCATCGGCGCGTTCGGATCGCTGACATTCACGCGCCGCACCGCCACCGTGACGATCTCCGCGCCCGATGCGGCGACGGCGGCGGCATTCTGCTCGAAGTCCTTGTACTTGCCGGTCCCGACGATCAGGCGCGACCGGAACGTCCGCCCCGCGACCGTCCACGTATCGTCATGATCGCCACCTCCGACGAAATGCACGATCTCCAGCTCGTCGCCATCCTCGACCACCACCTGCGCCAGCGTCGAGCGCGGCACCACCTCCAGGTTGCGCTCCACCGCGACCTTCTCGGGGACCAGCCCCAAGGATTGCGCCAGATCGGCGATGGTGATCCCGGCGGTCACGCGCTTGTGCTCGCCGTTTACGGAAATGGTGATGGTGCCATCGGTATGTGCCATGCCCGCCATCTAGGGGCGCGAGGACGGCGGGGCAACGTTGCACCACGCCGCGCGGAGTGCGATGAAGCGCAGATGACCGACACCGTCTATGTCCTCAACGGCCCGAACCTCAACCTGCTCGGCACGCGCGAGCCGGAGATCTACGGCCACGACACGCTCGACGACATCGCCGGCGCGCTGGAGGATCGGGCGCGCGAGTTGGGGCTGTCGATCGACATGCGCCAGTCCAATCACGAAGGGCATCTGGTCGACTGGCTGCACGAGGCGCAGGCGCATGACGCCCGCGCCGTCATCCTGAACGCCGGCGCCTTCACCCACACCTCGGTGGCGGTGCATGACGCGATCAAGTCGATCAGGACGCCGGTGATCGAGGTGCATCTGTCGAACCCGCACACGCGGGAGGAATTCCGCCACACCTCCTTCGTCGGGCGCGCCGCGAAGGGGACCATTGCCGGTTTCGGCGCGCTGTCCTACCAGCTCGCGCTTGAAGCGGCGGCCCGCTTCTGACAGGAGCCGCCGCCAAACGTCAGGGAAATTGGGGTTGCATGGCTGACATCTCTCACAACAGCGGCGCGATGCAGGTCGATGTCGATCTGGTGCGCCAGCTCGCCGAGCTGCTCGATACGACGCAATTGACCGAAATCGAGGTCGAGGACGGCGATCGCAAGATCCGCGTCGCGCGCAAGGCCGCAGCGGTGAACGCCGCGCCCGCGATGCATTACGCGCCCGCGCCGGTCGCGGCGGCTCCGGCGGCGGCGATGCCCCCGCAGGTCGATGTCGCGGGTCCGTCGGCGGCGTCGGACGCCAATGCGGTCCGCTCGCCGATGGTCGGCACCGTCTATCTCGCGGCAGAGCCGGGCGCGAAGCCCTTCTCCAGCGTCGGGCAGAGCGTCGCCGCCGGCGACACGCTGCTGATCGTCGAGGCGATGAAGGTCATGAACCCGATCACCGCCCCGTCGGCGGGCGTGGTGAAGGCGATCCTGGTCGACAACGGCCAGCCGGTCGAATTCGACCAGCCCTTGGTGGTGGTCGAGTAAGCGGATGCCGCAGATCAAGAAGCTGCTGATCGCCAACCGTGGCGAGATCGCGCTGCGCATCCACCGCGCCTGCCATGAAATGGGCATCAGGACGGTCGCGGTCCATTCGACCGCCGATGCCGATGCGATGCACGTCCGGCTCGCGGACGAGGCGATCTGCATCGGCCCGCCGGCGGCGGCCGACAGCTATCTGAACATCCCGAACATCATCTCGGCGGCCGAGATCAGCGGCGCGGACGCGATCCACCCCGGCTATGGCTTTCTCAGCGAGAATGCCAAGTTCGCCGAGATCGTCGAGCTGCATAACCTGATCTTTGTCGGGCCGAAGCCGGAGCATATCCGGGTGATGGGCGACAAGGTGGAGGCGAAGCGGACCGCGGGTGCGCTGGGGCTGCCGCTCGTCCCCGGCTCGGACGGGGCGATCAGCGACGTGGCCGAGGCGCAGGCGCTGGCGGAGCGGATCGGCTATCCGGTCATCATCAAGGCGGCCAGCGGCGGCGGCGGGCGCGGCATGAAGGTGTGCCAGTCCGCCGATCAACTCGAAACGCTGATGCAGCAGGCCGGGTCGGAGGCGAAGGCGGCGTTCGGCGACGCCACCGTCTACATGGAAAAGTACCTCGGCAATCCGCGGCACATCGAATTCCAGGTGTTCGGCGACGGCAACGGCCAGGCGATCCATCTCGGCGAGCGCGACTGCTCGCTCCAGCGCCGCCACCAGAAGGTGGTGGAGGAAGCTCCCTCGCCGGTCATCACGCCCGAGGAACGCGACCGCATGGGCGGGATCGTGGCCAAGGCGATGGCCGACATGGGCTATCGCGGCGCGGGGACGATCGAGTTCCTGTGGGAAGACGGCGAATTCTACTTCATCGAGATGAACACGCGGCTGCAGGTCGAGCATCCCGTGACCGAAGCGATCACCGGCCTCGATCTGGTCCGCGAGCAGATCCGCGTCGCGGAGGGGCATCCGCTGACGCTGCGTCAGGAAGACGTGGTGTTCCGCGGCCATGCGATCGAATGCCGCATCAACGCCGAGGATCCGCGCACCTTCGCGCCCTCGCCGGGGCTGGTGAAGCAATATCACGCGCCGGGCGGGATGCACGTCCGCGTCGATTCGGGCCTCTACGCGGGCTATAAGGTGCCGCCGTATTACGACAGCATGATCGCCAAGCTGATCGTGTACGGCACCACCCGCGAGGGCGCGCTGCGCCGGCTGCGCCGCGCGCTGGAGGAGTTCGTGATCGAGGGGATGAAAACCACCATCCCGCTCCACCAGGCGCTGCTCGACGATCCCGAGTTCCGCTCGGGCGACTATACGATTAAGTGGCTGGAGGAGTGGCTGGCCCGGCAGGACTGAGCCAGTCGCGGGCCCGCGCTCTCCGCCGGAAGGGGAGAGCGCGGGTCTACGCCAGCGCCAGCAACCGGTCGCGCTTGTCCAGCCACGCGGCCATGTCGCCGGCCGCCGCGCCCCGCCCCGCCATCGCGCGCTCCAGCCGCGCACGCGATCGCGCCGCCATCTCGCCGACCCGCGCCGCGACCGTCTCCATCTCCGCGCCGCGCGACCAGCAATCGAGTACCACGTCGCATCCCGCGGCGATCACCGCCGCCGCCTTGTCGGCGGTCGATCCGCTCAGCGCCTTCATCGCGATATCGTCGCTCATCAACAGTCCGTCGAAGCCGATCCGCCCCCGGATCACCTCCTCGATCACCAGCGGGGACACGGTCGCGGGACGCTCCGGATCCCATGCCTGATAGACGATATGGCTGGTCATCCCCATCGGCGCCTGCGCCAGTGCGCGGAACGGCGCGAGATCGTCCTCCAGTTCCCGGGCGGAAGCGGTGACGGTCGGCAGATGGAAATGCGTGTCGAGTGACGCGCGACCATGCCCCGGCATATGCTTGACGACACCGACGACACCGCCCGCCGCCAGTCCCTCCAGTGTCGCGCGTCCCATCGCCGCGACCCGCATCGGCTCGTGCCCGAATGCGCGGCACGCGATCGCCTCGGTCGTCTCCGGACGCGCGACGTCCAGGATCGGATGACAGTCAACGGTAATCCCCGCTTCCGACAACATCAGCCCCAGCGCATGGCCGTTGGCACGCGCCGCCTCGATCCCCGACATCGGCGCACGTTCATAAAGCCGGTCGAACGCCGGGCCACCCGGAAAGGCCGGCCATTGCGGGGGGCCGAGCCGGGCCACGCGCCCGCCCTCCTGATCGATCAGGATCGCGACATCCGCGCGTCCTTCCAGTTCGCGCAGCGAATCGGTCAGCGCGCGAAGCTGCGGCAGCGTCTGCACGTTATGCGCGAACAGGATGTAGCCGGCAGGACGGGCGGCGCGGAAGAAGGCGCGTTCCGCTTCGGTAAGAATGGGGCCGGACAGGCCGAAGATCACGGGCGTCATGCGCGCGCTTCTACGGCGGAACGATGCGATCGGGAAATGACTTTGGCAGCCGGGCGGAGCGGGCTAGCAAGGATCCGTTACATGGAGGTCACGATGCGCGGTACGGGATTGCTGGCTTGCCTGGGCGCGATGGCGCTGTCCCCGCCCGCCGCCGCGCAGGACGCCCCGCCGGTCGAACCGGCACCGATCGATTCGCAGCTGCCGCCCGATACCACCCCGCCCCCGGTGACGATGCGGGTGCAGGTCGCGACCGGGCCACAATGGCAGCCATGGTATCCCGGCGACGACCAGCGCCGGCTCAGCCCGTGGTTCAGCCTGTCGCGGACGCGCGGCGACACGCCGTTCGCCTTCGGTGCGCCCGACGACGGCACCAACCTGACGTTCCTGCGACGCGGCACCACCGAACTGGCCGTCGCGGTGCGCCGGGAAGGGCGGCGCCGCCAGGGCGATCTGATCCCGGGCCTGCCCGGCGTCGGACGCACGTTCGAGCTGGGCGGATCGGTCGAGACATGGACCGGCGATCGGTGGCGGTGGCGCGGCGACCTGCGCAAGGGGCTGGGTGGCCATCGCGGCTGGATCAGTCAGTTGGGTGCGGATTACGTGCGTCGGGACGGCGACCGCTGGATCGTCTCGCTGGGCCCCCGCGTCCTGCTGGGCGACGCACGGTACCAGCGCGCATGGTTCGGCGTCGACGAACGCGCTGCGGCGGCGACCGGGCTCGGCATCTATCGTCCCAGGGCGGGGCTGCGATCCGTGGCGGCGACCGGCAGCTGGTCGATGGAAGTGTCCAGACACTGGGGCGTCGAGGGGCAGTTCACCTACGAACGCCTGGTCGCCGACGCCTATCGCTCGCCGATCATGCATGACTGGAATTCGCGCAACCAGATCCAGGTCGCGATCGGACTGCACTATACCTTCTCGGTAAAGGTGCCCGATCGCGGCATCTGGCGGATCATCCGGTAACGAAGCAGCTTTCGCCCGCGATCTTCAACCGCGCGCAGATATCGGTCGCCGCCGCCGCGGTTCCGGCATTGACGCGCAGCCGATAGACGGTGCGGCCGTTGACCACGGCCGGCTGCACCACCTTGCCCAGCGCCGCGACATAGCCGAAGCGGCGCGCGATCTGGCTCCACGCCGAATTGGCGACGCTTTCGCTGGGGAAGGCGCCAAGCTGCACCAGCGCGCCGTGCGATGCCGAGCCGGGAACGGTTGCGGACGGCGCGCTGACCGGGCGCTGCGCACGTAGCGGGACGCTGGCCTTGGGCACCGCGACGCTGGCCGTCGGGGCGCCGGAAGCGGTCGGGCTCGGCGTGGCGCTCGCGGTCGCGCGGGCGACCGGCGCCTCCGGCACCGCCGCCAGATCGATCGCCGCGTCGGTGCTGGCACCGGCGCTGGTCGCGACGGCCGCATCCCCCTCGCCCACCACCTTCATGCCGCCGGGCTCTTCGGGGCGGATCTTGTAGTCGCCGGGGGTCGCCGCGATCAGGCGACCGTCGCCGCCATTGCCCGCGAACTGCCATTGATACAGCCCGAACAGCACCGCGCCGAGCACGACCAGACCGATCGTCACCAGCGCCACGATCCGCCCGACCGATACCGCATACGGATCGTCGGCCTCGACCGTGTCGAGCCACGGCAGGCGATCCTCATCGCGCAGGCTGCCGATCGGCTCTCCCTCTCGCATCAATGCATCTCCGTGACTGCCTCGACCCCCATGATGGCGAGGCCATTGCGGATAATCTGACCGATGGCCGTCGCCAAGGACAGACGCGCCGCCGTCACGGCATGATCGTCGGGCACCAGGAAGCGGCGGTCGGGCCGGTCATTGCCGGCATTCCAAAGCGAGTGAAATTCCGCTGCGAGGTCATAGAGATAAAAGGCGATCCGGTGTGGTTCGCGCGCTGCGGCGGCCGTCTCCACGATGCGCGGGAACTGGCTCGCGAACCGGACCAGCGCCAGCTCCTCCGTATCAAGTCGGGACAGATCCGCAGCGGATGCCGCAATCCCCGCCTCGGCCGCGCGGCGGTGGAGCGAATGAACGCGCGCGTGCGCATATTGCACGTAAAAGACCGGATTCTCCTTCGACGCCTCGACCACCTTCGCGAAGTCGAAGTCCATCTGCGCATCGGCACGGCGCGTCAGCATCGTGAAGCGCACCACGTCCTTGCCGACTTCGCGCACCACGTCCGCCAGCGTCACGAAATTGCCGGCGCGCTTCGACATCTTCACCGGCTCGCCGCCGCGCAGCAGCCGCACCATCTGCACCAGCTTCACGTCGAACCGAATCTTGCCCTCGGTCAGCGCCGCGACCGCCGCCTGGATGCGCTTGACCGTCCCGGCATGGTCCGCGCCCCAGATGTCGATCAACTGGTCCGCATTCTCCGCCTTCTGATAGTGATAGGCCATGTCGGCACCGAAATAGGTCCAGCTGCCGTTGGACTTGCGAATCGGGCGGTCCTGATCGTCGCCGAACTTGGTGGAGCGGAACAGCGGCAGCTCGACCGGCTCCCAATCCTCGGGCGTCTCACCCTTCGGCGCTTCCAGCACGCCGTCATAGATCAGGTCGCGCGCGCGCAGCACCGCTTCGGCGGCCTCCGGCTTCTTCGCGGCCTGCAACTCGGCTTCCGACGAGAAGATGTCGTGGTGGATACCCAGCAGCGCGAGGTCGTCCTTGATGAGCACCAGCATCGCCGCGACGGCGCGCGTGCGGAACAGCGCCAGCCACTCCGCCTCCGGCGCGGCGGCATAAAGGTCGCCGAATTCCTGCGCCAACGCCTGCCCGACCGGGATCAGGTAATCGCCCGGATACAGTCCCTCCGGCACCGCGCCGACATCCTGCCCCAGCGCCTCGCGATACCGCAGGTGTACCGAGCGCGCGAGGACGTCGACCTGCCCGCCGGCATCGTTGACGTAATATTCGCGGATCACCTTGTGCCCGGCGAACTCCAGCAGGCTGGCCAGCGCGTCGCCGACCACCGCGCCACGGCAATGCCCCATGTGCATCGGGCCGGTGGGATTGGCGGAGACATATTCGATGTTCACCGACACGCCCTGCCCGCGCGTCGAGCGGCCGTAGTCGTTGCCCTCGCCGACGATCGTCGCGATCTCCTTGCGCCACACATCGTCGTGGAGCCGCAGGTTGATGAACCCTGGTCCCGCGACCGATACCTCCGCCACTTCGGGGATCGCGCGCAACGCGCCCGCCAGCGCCTCGGCCAAGGCACGCGGGTTCGTGCCCGCCGGCTTGGCCAGCACCATCGCGGCGTTGGTGGCCAGATCGCCGTGCGAGGCGTCGCGCGGCGGCTCGACCGTCACGTTGCGGCGGTCGAGATCGGCGGGCAGCGTGCCGGCGGCGGTCAGCGCGTCGAGCGCGGCGTCGACATGCGCGGTGAAGCGGGTGAAAAGCGTCATGCGCGCGCGTCTAGCCGATGGGGCGCGTCGACGCAAAAGCCCCGCATGATTGCAGTACATGCAACTGCGATGGAGAGCGTCGCACTTGCCCTTGTGCATCGCAGCACGGATGCTGCACCGCATCAACTCCGTCAAAGGAAACACCGATGCGCACGCTGACCGTCCTCGCCGCCGCTGTCGCCACCCTGCTGCCCGCCGCCGCGATCGCCGCTCCGGCCGAGCGCAGCTTCACCCGCGACGGTCACACCTATGTCTACACGGTCAACGCCAACCAGGACGGCACCGCGCTGATCCAGGGCCATGAAGTCGGCAGCAACGAGCGTTTCCGCCTGCTCGTCAACGGCACCCGCGTTTCGGGTCAGGCCAACGGCCGTCAGGTTTCGTTCCGCGCGGCGCAGCCGCTGGCGCTCGCCTCGGCCGCCGCGAACTGATCAGAAACCGTCGGGAAGATCGATCGCGCCGACCACCTCGCGATAGCGCGAAACGGCGTAGCGATCGGTCATCCCGGCGATGAAGTCCGCGATATGGCGGCTGACATCCGGCTCATCCCGCGGAAGCCGCAGCCGCCATTCCTCGGGCAACAGGGCGGGATCGTCGCGATAGGCGGCGAACAGCCCCGCCACCACCCGATGCGCCGCCGCCGCCGCCGCCAATTGGCGTGGATGATGGTAGAGGTTGGCATACATGAAACGCTTCAGCTCGCGCTCGGCCGCCGCCATCGCGGGTGAGAAGCCGATCAGCACGCGACCCGCGCCGCGCACGTCCTCGACGCTCTCCACGCCCGATGCGGCGATGCGGGTCCGCGATTCGGCGATCAGGTCGTTGACCATCGCACCGATCTGACTGCGGATCAGTTCCCCCGCCAGTCGCTCGCGCGGGACGTCCGGGAAGCGGGCCAGCACGCGCCGCCATCCATCGGCGACCATCGGCACCGCCTCGATCTGCTCCAGCGTCAGCAAGCCCGCGCGCAGGCCGTCATCGATGTCGTGATTGTCATAGGCGATGTCATCCGCCAGCGCCGCGACCTGTGCCTCCAGCGACGCATGACTGGTCAATTCCAGCCCCGCGTCGCGATCCGCCTCCGCCAGCGCCCAGTGCGGCACCGCGATCGGACCGTTGTGCTTGGCCAGCCCTTCCAGCGTCTCCCACGTCAGGTTCAGCCCCGGCCAGCGCGGATAGGGCCGCTCGATCCGCATCAGCGTGCGCAGCGTATGGCCGTTGTGGTCGAAGCCGCCCACCGCACCCATCGCCTGCCTTAGCGCCTCCTCCCCGGCGTGGCCGAAGGGCGGATGACCGATGTCATGCGCCAGGCAGAGCGCCTCGGTCAGATCCTCGTTCAGGCTGAGCACGCGCGCGATCGCCCGGCCGATCTGCGCGACCTCCAGGCTATGCGTCAGGCGGACGCGGAAATGATCGCCATCGGGCGCCAGGAACACCTGCGTCTTGTGGCGCAGGCGACGGAAGCTGATGGAGTGGATGATCCGGTCGCGGTCGCGCTGAAAGGCGTCGCGCGGCCCCCTGTCACCCGATTCCTCGGCGTGCAACCGCCCGCGACTGCGCGCCGGATCGGACGCCCAGCGCGCCAGCGTCGCCACGTTACTTCTTCCCCAGCGGAGTCATCTTCTGCCCGGCCTCGCTGGTGAAGGAGAAGGCCGACAGTCCCTGCCTGTTCAGCGTGTTGACCATCGCGCGCGCCTCGGCCTCGGTCTTGAACGGGCCGGTGACCAGCCGGTTGGTGGCGCGATTCCTGACCGTATAGGCGCGCTGCCCACCCAGCGCCTTCGCCTTGCCCTGCACACCCTTCCACGCCTTGGGCATGTCGTCGACATTCGCCCCGCTGGCGACCTGCACCCAGAAGCGCGATGGCTCGGCGCGCGCGGCCTTCTTCTCGGCGGCTTCCCTGGCCGCGACCTCTTTCTTCGCCTTTTCGGCGGCAAGCTCCTTCGCGCGTGCCTTCCGGTCCAGCGGCTTGGCCTCGGCCTTTTCGGCGGCGGCGTCCGTCGCCCGCGCCTTGCGGTCGGGCGCCGTTCCCACACCCTTGTCGTCCGCCGACGCCTTACCGCGCGCTCTGCGGCCGGTGAGCGGCTTCGTATCGGCCTCGACGACCTTCTCCCCGGCCGGGGCGACCTTCTCCGCGACGCGCTTGGCGGCCGCCAGTCGCGGGCGCTTCTGGTCGTCGGCGGCGGCATTGCGCTCGGCGGCGCGCGCGGCCTCTTCCAGCGACGCCGCCGAGGGCGCCGGCGGCGCGACGACCGGCAGGCGTTGCGCCCCCGGCATCGGCGCGACGTCGAGTTCGGTCGCCGGCACCGAAATCCCCGCGACGATCCGCGCAAGGATCGAATCCTCGCTCACCCGCGGCGGCTTCACCCGCAGCGGCGGCGTGACGGCGCGCGGGCGCGGCGTCACCGCCGCCACCTGCACCGGCGCGACGGCCGGCGTGACCGGACGGGTCTGCGGCTGCGGTAACGGTGCGCTCACCACCGGCGACGTCGTCGCCGCCTGCGCCACCTGCGTCGGGGCGGGGCCGGGGGTCGGTTCGGCAGGCAGCGGCTGGACGACCGCCGTGGCCGGCGACGGCGACGCGATCGCCGGGCGCGGCGCAACCGTGTTGCGGGCGACCTGCGTCCGCTCGCGGCGCCGCGATTCGGTGCGCGCCGGCGTCGGGAGCGGCTGGATTGTCGCCGCCGAGGCCATCTCCACGCGCGGCGCGGCGCCCGGCAGCACCGGCGCCATCCGTGCATCCGCCAGTCGCGCCGGGGTGGGCGTCACCTCCCCGAAATGTACGGCGAAGGCGCGATCGACCGGTGACAGCTGCGGCAAGCGCTGGAAGAACGCCGCCAGGCCGCTCGCCATCCCGCGCGGCATCATGCCGGTCGCGATCTTGTTCGCGCCCGCGACATCGCCGCTCATCGCGAGGATGAACGCCTGCGCGCGCCACGCACCGCGATCCTGACGCCGCAACAGCCCGTCGATCTGCGCCAGCGCCTCGTCGCGCTTGCCCGAAATGCCCAGCGACAGAGCATAACGGCGGCGGACCTCGTCCAGTTCGGCCGCGTCGCGCCCGCCCTGGGTCAGCGCCAGCTGATAATCGGCCTGCGCCCGTGCCTGTTCGCCGATCAGATCATAGGCCAGCCCACGATCGTCGGCGAACCGCGCCATCGGCGCGCCATGACGCTGCGCCTGCTCGAAATAGCGCAGCGCCTCGCCCGGCCGCTCGCCGTTGACCAGGATGCGGGCGATGCCCCCCTTCACGCGGCCGTTGTTGGGGTCGATCGCCTCGGCACGCTTGTAGAACGCGGCGGCGGCGGTCGCGTCGCCCAGCGTGAACGACAGGTCGCCCGCCTCGATCAACGCCGACAGGTCGCGGGGCGCGGTGCCCAGCCGGCGGACCACGTCGGCGAGCCGGTCGGCATCGGGATTGGCCGGGGCGACCACCTCCTGCGCCGATGCCGGCGGTGGCAGAAGAACCGGCAGCGCGGCGGCGACAAGTGCCACGGACAGGAACCGCATCGGACGACGCCGTCCCGATCGCGGTCGAGCGACATGGATCATGAAATCTGCTCCCCGATCGCGGCACCGCCTGCCGCCGAACGGATCGATGAGGAATAGCCGTCGCCGGGCCGGTGGCCCATCATGCGCGCCGCCGTGCGACGGTGACGATCGGTCATGCGCATGGAACGTCTGCAAACGCGGGCAGGTGGAAGGTCATTCCGCCATAGAGCCGCGTCAGGCGCCACCGGCAATGCACGCGGCGCGCCGGGTGCGATGAAACGAGCCGTTGCGGCGGTGCATGGCCGCCTGGCCTGCACCGCCGCCCGGACGGGATTACTGGTTGTTCTGGCGGTGCAGGAAGCGCGGCAGGTCGCCGGGCTCGCGCCCGTCGTCCTCGACCGCGCGGCCACCGGCATTGCGCGTGGCGTTCTGCATCCGCTCGAACAGCGTGCCGCCCAGCTTCACGCGCGGCGCGGCCGGGGCCGCGGCTTCCTCCTCGCCGCCGGGCGACAGGAAACGGCGGCGGGCGGCCGGGTCCGCCGCCGGGGCGGCAGGTGCCGGGACCAGCGACTCGGCACCCAGCAGCAATTCATCGTCGGCCGGCGGCGTTACGCGCGGCGTCGTCGGATCGACCACCGGACCGGCGGTCGTCGGCGGCACGCCTTCCGCCATCGCGCCGGCGGCGGCGCCGCTCGGCTGCTGCGGCGGCACGGCCGGGGTCGGATCATACGCCGCGGGGGCCGGGGCGGCCGTCTGCTGCGGTGCCGGAGCCGCAGGAGCGGCGGCCGGCGCATCGGTGCGGCGCGGTGCCGAGAAGCTGAAGGTGCGCGGCGGCTCGGACGGCGCGCTGGCGGCGGCGGGCGCCGCTGCCTGCCCGGTGCTCTCGATGCCGGTGGCGACCACCGACACGCGGATCTTGCCTTCCAGCTCCGGGTTGAACGCCGAACCCCAGATGATGTTCGCGTCTGGATCGACCAGTTCGCGGATGTGGTTCGCGGCCTCGTCGACTTCCAGCAGGCGCATGTCGTCGCCGCCGGTGATCGAGACGATGACGCCCTTCGCGCCCTGCATCGACACGCCGTCGAGCAGCGGGTTGGCGATCGCCTTCTGCGCGGCGATCAGCGCGCGGTCGTCGCCCTCCGCCTCACCGGTGCCCATCATTGCCTTGCCCATCTCCTGCATCACCGAGCGCACGTCGGCGAAGTCGAGGTTGATGAGGCCCGGCATGACCATCAGGTCGGTGATGCCGCGCACACCCTGCTGCAGCACCTCGTCCGCCATTTCGAACGCCTGCTTGAACGTGGTGTTCGCATTGGCGACCAGGAACAGGTTCTGGTTCGGGATCACGATCAGCGTGTCGACGAACTTCTGCAGCTCCTCGATGCCCGACTCGGCCGACTTGGAGCGGCGATTGCCCTCGAAGCTGAACGGCTTGGTCACGACCCCGACCGTCAGGATGCCCATGTCGCGCGCCGCCTTGGCGATGACCGGGGCCGCGCCGGTGCCGGTGCCGCCGCCCATGCCGGCCGCGATGAAGCACATGTGGCTGCCCTCAAGCAGCCGCGACAGTTCGTCGATCGTCTCCTCGGCGGCGGCGCGACCGATCTCCGGACGGCTGCCCGCGCCCAGCCCCTGCGTGATCTTCGCGCCCAGCTGGATCTTCTGCTCGGCCTCCGACTGCTTCAGCGCCTGCGCGTCGGTGTTCGCGACCAGGAAGTTCACGCCCTGCACGTCCGCCCGCATCATGTTGGCGATCGCATTGCCGCCGGCCCCGCCGACGCCGATAACGGTGATCCGCGGCGTCAGATCGTCCAGCTCGGGCGTGATGAATTCGATGCTCATCGCAAAACTACTCCGTCCGCCCGCGTCGCATCCACCGATAACGGGCCGTTTACACCGATGTGCAACAAGCGGGCGCGTGGTGAAAGAGGAAACACCGCGAAACGCCCTGTCGCTGCGTCAATAATTCGCCTTTGCGGCCTGAACCAGCTTCCAGAAACCCTTCAGACCGCGCTGGCGGTGCACCATCTGCTGCGCCGGGACCAGCCCGCGCAGGTCGATCGGATCGCTCGCCGCGAAGAACGCCAGCCCCGCCAGCGTCGCGAAACCGGGGCCGGCATGCGCCTCCGGCAACCCCGTCAGCCCGCGCGGACGCCCGACGCGCACCGACCGGCCCAGCGCCTGCTGTGCATAATCCGCGATGCCCTTCAATTCCGCGCCGCCGCCGGTCAGCACCACCTGACGCCCGACCGGTCCCTCGAACTTCAATTCCTTCAGCGCGGCCTGGATCTCCCCGACCAGATGCTCCAGCCGCTGGCGGATCACCGCGATCAATGCCGCCTTGGTGATCTGCAGCGCTTCGGAATCCTCCTCCTCGGTCCGTTCGCGGATCGTCACCATCTCGTGATTGTCGCGTGGGGAGGCATTGGCGGAGCCGTGGAAGCATTTGATCCGCTCCGCCTGCAATCGGGTCGTCCCGAACGCGGAGGCGATATCGTCGGTGATGTCCGCCGCGCCGAACGGAATCGACTTCAGCCCGACCAGCATCGACCCCGCGAACAGCGAGACATTGGTGATCCCCGCGCCGATCTCGACCAGCGCCACGCCCAGGTCGCGCTCCTCGCCGGTCAGGCAGGCAAGCCCGGTCGCGATCGGCGAGGCGATGATCGACTTCACCTCCAGATGCGCGGACCGCACGCAGAGGTCGAGGTTGCGCACCGGCGAACCGTCGGCGGCGATCACATGGATATGCACGCCCAGCCGGTCGGCGTGCAGCCCCAGCGGCTTCTTCACGCCGGTCAGCCCGTCGAGCGTGTAGAGCGCGGGTTGCGCGTGGAGCACCATCCGCCCCTGCGGGTCGATCGACTGGCGGCCTTCCTGCAACAGCGCGTCGATATCGGCCTGTTCGATCCGCATCCCGCCCAGTTCGGCCTCGATGAACGCCTCGTCGCTGACCAGACCGCCCGCCGAGAAGCCGGCCCAGACATTCTCGATATTGAAGCCGGCGATCCGCTCGGCCTGTTCCACCGCCTCGCGCACCGCGACCTCGGTCGCGTCCATGTCGGCGATATAGCCGCGCTTGACGCCGCGACTCTCGCGCTGGCCGGTGCCCAGCACGACCAGTTCGCCGCCGTCGCCCTTTTGCGCGATCATCGCCGATACCTTGGACGATCCGATGTCCAGTGCGGTAATCAGGCCGTCGGGTGCCACCTTCGCCATCGCCTACCCCCTCATGCTTCCCCGGAACGCAGCGCTTCCCCGGCGCGCGCTTCGGTGATCGTGTTGTTATCGCCGATAATATTGCCCGTCGCCACCGCCGCGTCGCTCGCCGGCGGATCGTTGCGGCCGTCGTCGGCGACCTGCTGTTTGTCCTGCCCCGCGCGGCGCGCATACATTCGCGCCGGATCGCGCATGTCGAAGCGCAGCCAGCCCTTGCCGAGCAGCGGGTCCGCGCCGTCCATCTGCGCGAACTTGATCAGCGCCTGCGCGGCATTGTCCTGCGGCAGCGCCAGCGTCTCGCCGGTGGTGAAGGTCAGGTCCCAGCGCCGGTTGCCGACCCAGGTCGCCGCACGGATGCGCGGGCGCAGTGCGGGTGCGGCGGCAAGCAGCGCCTGATAGCCCGCCTCCTGCCGATCCGCACCGGGGCCGATCACCAGCGGCAGATCGGGCATCCGCGACGGATCGACCGGCGCGAGCAGTCGCCCGGTCGCATCGATCAGCGTCAACTGCCCGTGATCCTGCCAGATCGCGGCGGGCTCCCGCTCGGTGATATGGATCACCAGCCGGTCGGGCAGCCGCCGCGCCACATACGCGTCCGCGATCCAGCCGTAATCCAGCAGTCGCTGCCGCACCCGCTCCAGATCGACGCGCAGCATCGCACGGCTCGACTGATCCTCCAGCACGATCGCATAGACCGTCTCGCGATCCATCCGCTTGAGGCCGGTGATATCGACCTGCTCGACGCGCAGGCCGGCACGCCCCGCCGCCTCGGCGATACCGGTCCCGATCGCCTGCGGCACGCCCAGCAGGTTGGCGACGAACACGGTGGCGACGCCGACACCGCCCAGCACGGTCCACGTCACCGCCTTGCGCAGCGTCTCCTCGCCGATCGGCATCTTGGCGAGCAGGCGGTCGCCCAGCGACGCCTTCGGCACGCGGCGCCGGTTCGGGGCGGGACGACGCGACGGGGGTGCGGCGCCGCCGCGCTTGATCGTGCGGCTCATGGACGCCCCGCTTCCGCCATCGCCTCGTCGACGATCGCCTGCACCAGCTCCGGGTAGCTCATGCCCGTATGCCGCGCCTGTTCGGGGACGAGGCTGAGCGGGGTCATGCCCGGCTGGGTGTTGACCTCCAGCAGGAACAGCCCGTCCACGCCGCGCTCGTCGTCCCAGCGGAAGTCCGAGCGGCTGGTGCCCTTGCACCCCAGCACGCGATGCGCCTGCAGCGCCAGCGCCATGCACGCCTGTGTCACGTCGTCGGGGATGTCCGCCGGAAAAATGTGGTCGGTCATCCCGTCGGTATATTTGGCGTCGTAATCGTACCAGCCCGACTTCGGCCGCAACTCTGTCACGCCCAAAGCCCGGTCGCCCAGCACCGCGGTCGTCAGCTCCCGCCCGCGCACATAGGGTTCGGCGAGCAGTTCGTCGAACTCCTGCCACGGCCCGCGCGCGTCACGCGCGATCGGGTTGCCGTAGTTTCCCGCATCGGTGACGATCGCGACGCCGACCGACGATCCTTCGTTGACCGGCTTGAGGACATACGGGCGCGGCAGCGGGTCGGCGTCGTGCACGTCGGCGGACTTCACGATCCGCCCGCCCGGCATCGGCACGCCCGCCGGCACCAGCACCTGCTTGGTCAGCACCTTGTCGATCGCGATCACTGACGTCGCCAGCCCCGAATGGGTATAGCGCAGCCCCATCAGGTCCATCAGCCCCTGCACGCTGCCGTCCTCGCCCGGCGTACCGTGCAGCGCGTTGAACACCAGATCGGGCGCGGCCGCCGCCAGCTTCGCCGCCACGTCGCGTCCCATGTCGATCCGCGTGACGCGATGGCCCAGCGACTCCAGCGCGTCGGCCACGCCGTTGCCCGACGACAGCGACACCTCACGCTCCGCCGACCAGCCGCCCATCAGCACCGCGATATGAAGCGTCGTCATGCTGCCTCTCCGTGATCGGAAGCAACGCCCACGCGCTGAATCTCCCATTCCAGTTCCACGCCGCTCGCGGCCTTCACCCGCGCGCGCACGTCCTCACCCAGCGCCTCGATATCGGCGCTCGTCGCCGCGCCCAGATTGAGCAGGAAGTTGGTGTGCTTCTCGCTCACCTGCGCGTCGCCGCGCCGCAGCCCCCGGCATCCGGCGGCATCGACCAGCGCCCAGGCCTTGTGCCCGTCGGGATTCTTGAAGGTCGAGCCACCCGTTTTGGAGCGCAGCGGCTGCGACGCTTCGCGTGCCGCCGCGATCCGGTCCATCTCCGCCTGAATCGCCGCCGATTCACCGCGATCACCCCGGAAAATCGCCGCGATCACCACTGCGCCGTCGGGGAGCGTCGAATGGCGATAGCTATAGCCCAGATCGCGCGCCGCCAGCGTCCGCCGCTCGCCCGACCGCAGCACGACCTCCGCCTCGACCAGCACGTCGGCGGTTTCGCGCCCGTAAGCCCCGCCGTTCATCCGCACGAACCCGCCGACCGTGCCGGGAATCGAGCGCAGGAACTCCAGCCCCGCCACGCCTGCATCGCGCGCGGTCGAGGAGACGAGAATCCCGCTCGCCCCGCCCCCGCACCGTAACGTCACCGCATCCAGCGGCGCGACGGTCGCGAACGGCTTGCCCAGCCGGATCGTCACCCCCGGCACCCCGCCGTCACGGACGATCAGGTTCGACCCCAGCCCCAGCGCCATCACCGGCACCGCCGGATCGAGCGCGCGCAGGAAGTCGCTCAGGTCGTCGGCATCCGCCGGCTCGAACAGCCACTCCGCCGCCCCGCCCGCCTTGAACCAGACGAGCGGCGCGAGCGGGGCGTGCGGGGTCAGCCGACCACGGACGGCGGGCAGATCGGTCACGGCGCGGGTCGCCACAATCGCGCCCAGGCCTGCCACGCCGCCCAGTTCGCCTCGGCCGCGCGGCGCGTCGCCTCCTGTGCCGCGACCAGTGCCGCGCCCGCGTCATGCGCGTGCCGCCCGGCATCCAGGGCCGCGCGCTGCGTCTCCAGCGCCTGCTTCTGCCAGCCGATGGCGGCATCGAACCAGTTGGTCATGCGCGTTCCCCGATCGCGGCGGCCAGTCCGGCGGCCCATTTGGTGATGTCGCCCGCACCCAGGCAGATCACCTGATCGCCCGCGCGCAGCTCGCCCGCCAGTGCGGCGGCGAGCGCGGGGGCGTCGGCGACGACGCTCGCCTGCCGGTGCCCGCGATCCTGCAATCCCGCGACCAGCGCCTCGGCATCGACACCCGGCACCGGCGCTTCGCCCGCCGCATAGACCGGCGTGACATAGACCAGATCGGCGTCGTTGAACGCGCCGCGAAAGTCTTCCATCAGATTGCCGAGCCGCGAGTAACGGTGCGGCTGCACCACCGCGATCACCCGCCCCTGCGCACTCTCGCGCGCCGCCGCCAGCACCGCGCGAATCTCGACCGGGTGATGGCCGTAATCGTCGATGATCGTGGCGCCATTTACCTCGCCCACCTTCGTGAAGCGCCGCTTGACGCCCGAGAAGCGCTCGAACCCGCGCGCGATCGTCGCATCGTCGATGCCCAGTTCCAGCGCCACGCCGATCGCCGCCAGCGCGTTCTGGACATTATGCCGCCCCGGCATCGGCAGGTCGATGCCCTCGATCGACCGGACGCTGCCGTCGCGGTGCCGGATCAGCGCCTCGAAACGATTCCCGCCCGGGTAAGGCTGGACGTTTACCCCGCGCACGTCCGCCGACGCCGCGAAGCCGTATGTCACGATCCGCCGGTCGCGGACGCGCGGGATCAGCGCCTGCACCTCCGGGTGGTCGAGGCAGAGCAGCGCCGCGCCATAGAAAGGCACGTTCTCGACGAACTCGACATAGGCGTCCTTGGCGCGCTCGAAGCTGCCATAGTGATCCAGATGCTCGGGATCGATGTTGGTGACGACCGCGATCGTCCCGTCCAGCCGCAGGAAGCTGCCGTCGCTCTCGTCGGCCTCGACCACCATCCAGTCGCTCGCGCCCAGCCGCGCGTTCGAGCCGTAGCTGTTGATGATACCGCCGTTGATGACGGTCGGATCGACCCCGCCGGCATCGAGCAGCGCGGCGACCATGGAAGTGGTGGTGGTCTTGCCGTGCGTGCCCGCGACCGCGACGGTCGACTTCAGCCGCATCAACTCGGCCAGCATCTCCGCGCGCCGCACCACGGGGATACGGTTCCGCAGCGCCGCCTCGACCTCCGGGTTGCCGCGCTTTACCGCCGTGGAGGTGACGACCACCGCCACGCCGTCGACATTGGCCGCGTCATGCCCGATCGTCACCGCGATCCCGCGCTGGCGCAGCCCCTCAATCACATAGCCCTCGGCCACGTCGGAGCCCTGCACCTTGTAGCCCAGGTTGTGCATCACCTCGGCGATGCCCGACATGCCGATCCCGCCGATCCCGACGAAATGGATCGTGCCGATATCTGTCGCGACCCCCCTCATGCGAACGCCTTCTTCGTGATGGTCGCGCCGACCATCACCCGCGCCCTGGGGGCGTCGAGGCTTTCGACCAGATCGGCCAGATCGGTGACGGCATGGGGCGCCCCGCACGAGCGCGCGCGCGTGGCGGCGTTGCCCAGGGCTTCTGGATCGAGTCCGAGTTTCTGCATCTGCTTGGCGAGTTCCGGCGGCGTGAAGGCCGATTGCGGGATGGTGCGCGCGCCACCGGCGGCGGTGATCTCACGCGCATTGGCGGTCTGATGATCGTCGGTCGCCGAGGGCAACGGCACGAGGATCGCGGGACGCCCGGCGGCGGTCAACTCGGCGATCGTCGATGCACCCGCGCGCGCGATCACCAGATGCGACCAGCCGAGCGCTTCGGGCAGATCGGGCAGATAGGTCGCCAGATCGGCCGCGATGTCGAGACTGGCGTATTTCTCGCGGACGGCATCGATATCCTCGATCCGCGCCTGATGCGTCACCTGCAACCGTCGCCGGAACGCCACCGGCAGCAACGCGAGGCCATCAGGCACCACCTGGCTCAGCACCGACGCGCCCTGACTGCCGCCCGTCACCAGCACGCGGAAAATGCCGTCCTCCTCCGGCACCGGATAGGGCCTGGCGCGCCACGCCAGCACGCTCTCGCGCACCGGATTGCCGATCAGATGCGCCTTGGCGCGGTGGCGCGACTTCATCCGCTCGGTCTGGGCATAGCTGGTCGCGATCGCGTCGACGCGCGCCGCCACCAGCCGGTTGACGCGGCCCAGCACCGCATTCTGCTCGTGCACCGCGGTCGGGATGCCCGCCGCGAACGCCGCCGCCAGCGCGGGAAACGCCGGATAGCCGCCGAAGCCGATCACTGCCGCCGGGCGCAGGTCGCGGTACAGGTCGCGCGCGATCGCCCGCCCCTCGATCATCAGCCGCGCCGCCTTCGCCCAGCCGAGCGGCCCGCCGGCGAAGCGCCCCGCCGGGATGACATGCGTCTGCACACCCTCGAACAGCCCCGGGAAGCGCACCCCGCGCGCGTCGCTGACCAGCGCGACGCGGTGCCCGCGCTTCATCAACTCCGCGGCCAGCGCGGCGGCGGGAACCATGTGCCCGCCCGTGCCCCCGGCGGCGAGGACGTACTGGCGGGGGCGGAAGTCGCGGACCTGCGTCATTCGGCGCTCCAGCGTTGCTGCGCGATATAGGGGCTGCGAAGCAGGAACGGGTTGCGGCGCGTGAACGCCAGCAGCAACCCCATCCCCAGCGACAGCGCGATCATCGACGACCCGCCATAGCTGATGAACGGCAGCGTCATCCCCTTCGACGGCGCGAGGCCGGTATTGACCGCCATCGACACCAGCGCCTGCGCGCCGAACTGCACCGCCAGCCCGGAGGCGGCCAGCAGCCGGAAGGGATCCTGCTCGTCGAGCAGCTTGACGAACACCCGCACGACGATCGCCAGAAACACCAGCGCGACGATCATGCAGGCCAGCAACCCGAATTCCTCGCCGATGACCGAGAAGATATAGTCGGTATGCGCCTCCGGCAGCCCGAACTTGACGGTCCCGCCGCCCGGTCCGGTGCCGAACCACCCGCCTGACGTCAGCGTGTTGTGCGCGGCGTTGGTCTGGAAGTGATCGGCCGCCCCCTCGCCCTCGACACCGGGGAACAGGAAGGCGTCGATGCGCTTGCGTGCGGTGCTGTAGAACAGATACGCCATCACCAGCCCGACCGGGATCAGCGACAGGAAGCCCAGGATCACCCGCGTCGGCGTCCCCGCGATCGTCACCAGCGCCAGCCAGATGCAGCAGAAGATCACCGTCTGCCCGAAATCGGGCTGCAACATCAGCAGCACCGCGATCACCCCGGTTAGTGCGGCGGTGATCATCGTCACCGGCAGTTCCGCATCGCGCGACTTGAACGAGAGCAGCCACGCCACCGTCACGACGAAGAACGGCTTCAGGAACTCCGACGGCTGGAATTGCGCGAAGCCGAAGCCGACCCAGCGCCGCGCACCGTTCACCGCCACGCCCGCGAACGGCACCACGATCAGCAGCGCCACGCACACCGCCGCGCCGATCAGCGACATGCGCCGCGCCATCGTCAGCGGCAGCATCGACACGCCGAACAGCACCGGCAACGACACCGCGACCCACATCGCCTGCCGCCAGAAATAGTAAAGCGGGGCGAACTTCAGATGCTCGCCCGAATAGCGCATCGCGCTGGCCGGCGACCCGGCCGCCACCGCGATCATCCCGATCGCGATCAGGAACAAGGCGAGCAGCAGCAGCACCCGGTCGATGTCCCAGAACCATGTTCCCAGCGGGGACGGATCGCCACGACCGCCGCGATTGCGCAGCGATACGCCCGGCCGCGCGCGCTCGGTTCGGGTCGCGCTCATGCCAATGCCTCCACCGCTTCCCGGAACGCCGCGCCGCGATGCTCGAAGTCGCGGAACTGGTCGAACGAGGCGGCGGCGGGCGACAGCAGCACCACCTCGCCGCGCACCGCCTCCTGCGCCGCCAGCTTCACCGCGCGCTCCAGCGTCTCGACCTCGGCGACCGGCACCTGCCCGCGCAGCACCTCGGCAAAGCGCGGCCCGGCGTCGCCGATCGTATAGGCGCGCACGACATTGCCCAGATGCGGCAGGCAGGCGTCGAGATCGCCGCCCTTCGCCTTGCCGCCAACGATCCAGTGGATGCGCGGAAATGCCGCGAGCGCCGGCGCGGCGCTTTCGGGATTGGTGGCCTTGCTATCATTGATCCACGCCACACCGTTCAGCGTCGCGACCCGCTCCATGCGGTGCGGCAGGCCGGTGAAGGTCTCCAGCGCGCGCTCGATCACGTCTTCCGCCACGCCCAGCGCCTCGCAGACCGCGATGGCGGCGCGGCCGTTCTGCGCATTGTGCGGGCCTTGCAGCGACGGCCAGCGCGCCTGATCGCCCGGCAGCGGCACGCCGTCGATGAAGCGCACCGCCATCCCTTCCGGCGCGCCGTCCAGCACGCCGTGTTCGGCCTCGGCCTCGTAATCGACGACCGCGACATGCGCGCGCGACTGCATCGCGAACAGCCGCGCCTTGCTCGCGGCATAGGCCTCGAACCCGTCGTAACGGTCGAGATGGTCGGGCGTGACGTTCAGCAGCGCCGCGACATCGCAGTCGAGCGTCTGCGTCAGGTCGATCTGATAGCTCGACAGCTCCAGCACATAGATCCCGCCGTCCGGCAGCGGCTCCTGCGCGAGGATCGGCAAGCCGATGTTCCCGCCCATCCGCGCGGGCACCCCGGCGGTGTCGAGGATGTGGTGGACCAGCGCCGTGGTGGTCGACTTGCCGTTGGTACCGGTGATCCCGACGACCTTGTGCGGGGGCAGGTCGGCACGCGCCTGCGCAAACAATTCGATGTCGCCGACGATCGGCACGCCGGCCGCGCGCGCCTTCGCGGCGAGCGGATGCGTGTTGAGCGGTACGCCTGGCGAGACGACGAGCGCGTCGAAGCCGGACAGGTCCAGCATGTCGAGGTCGGCGATCGTCGCATCGCCCAGCCCCTGGCGCTTCGCCGGATCGCTGTCCCACGCCGTCACCCGCGCCCCTGCGGCCAGCAGCGCACGAACGGTCGCGGCGCCCGAGCGTGCCAGCCCGAGCACCGCAAATGTCTTTCCCGTCCAGGCGCGCGCGACGATCATCGCAGCTTCAACGTCGACAGGCCGGCCAGCGCCAGCACCAGGCTGATGATCCAGAAGCGGATCACCACCGTCGGCTCGCTCCAGCCCAATTGCTCGAAATGATGGTGGATCGGCGCCATGCGGAAGATGCGCTTGCCGGTGCGCTTGTACCAGAACACCTGGATGATGACGGAGAGCGCCTCGACCACGAACAGCCCGCCGATGATCCCCAGCACGATCTCGTGATGCGCGACCACCGCGATCGTGCCCAGCGCGCCGCCCAGCGCCAGGCTGCCGGTATCGCCCATGAACACCGCCGCCGGCGGCGCATTGTACCACAGGAACGCCAGCCCGCCGCCGATCACCGCGCCGCAGAAGATCGCCAGTTCGCCCGCGCGCGGGACGTGCGGAATGCCCAGATAATCGGCGAACTTCACGTTGCCGGCCAGGTAGACGATCAGCAGGAACGCGACCGAGGCGATGATGACCGGCATCGTCGCCAGCCCGTCAAGTCCATCGGTCAGATTTACCGCATTGCCGAACGCGACGATCGTGAACGCCGCGAACACCGGATAGAAATAGCCGAGATCGATGAAATAGCGGTTGGTGAACGGGAAATAGAGGCCCGACCCGTTCTCCTGCATGATGATCCACGCAGCGACACCCGCGATCGCGAACTCCAGCAGCAGGCGGACCTTGCCGGATACGCCCGCCGTGCTGGCCTTGCGCACCTTGTCGTAATCGTCGAGGAATCCGATCGCGCCGAAGCCGAGCGTGACGAACAGGCACGCCCAGACGTACGGGTTGCGCAGGTCCATCCAGATCAGCACCGACAGCACCAGGCTGGTCAGGATCATCAACCCGCCCATCGTCGGCGTGCCGCGCTTGGCCAGATGCGTCTGCGGCCCGTCGGCGCGGATCGGCTGTCCCTTGCCCTGCCGCACGCGCAGCCATCCGATGAACCGCGGCCCGATGATCAGACCGATCAGCAGGGCGGTGGCGATCCCCGCCCCCGACCGGAACGTCTGATAGCGGATGAGATTGAAGCCCCCCGCGAAATTGAGCTGTTCGGCGATCCAGTACAGCAACTTAACTCTTCCCGCCCGCTAGGCCGCTCACCAGCCGCGACAGCCCTACACCGTTGGAACCCTTCACAAGTACCGCATCGCCGGGACGGATCGCGGCACGGGCGCGATCGAGCGCCTGGGCGACGTCCGGCACATGGACGAATTCGACGCGCCCCTCAAGCGCCTCGGCCAGCGGCGTCATCGCTTTGCCGACCAGCACGGCCATTTCGACGCGCGCACCGATCACGTCGTCGGCCAGACCGGCATGGAATTCGTCCGATCCCTCGCCCAGCTCGCGCATCTCGCCCAGCACCGCGACATGCCGTCCCGGCTCCTTCGCCAGCACTGCCAGCGTCGCGCGCATCGATGCGGGATTGGCGTTGTAGCTTTCGTCGATCAGCACCGCCTCGCCCTCCGCGACCGGCACCGACACCCGCGCCCCGCGCCCGGGCAGACCACCCAGTTCGGCCAGCGCCAACCCGGCCAGCGCCAGGTCGGCGCCGACCGCATCCACCACCGCCAGCACGGCCAGCGCGTTCGACACCCAGTGCTGCCCCGGTTGCGCGACCGTGAAGCTCAGGTCGCGCAGGCCGATCCGTGCGCTGACGAAGCTGCCGCCCGCGCGCAACGCCATCGAATCCGCGGCGCTGACATCGGCGGCGCGGTCCAGCCCGAAGGTCACGATGCGCCCGGCATAGGGCTTGGCGGCATCGATCAGCCGGTCGCGGTGCGGGCTGTCATACGGGATGATCGCCGTACCGCCCGGCTCCAGTCCCCGGAAGATCTCGCCCTTGGCGTCGGCGATCGCGCTTTCGTCGGGAAAGAATTCGGTGTGCGCCGGCGCGATCGCCGTCACCAGCGCGACGTGCGGACGCACCAGCGTCGTCAGGTGCGCCAGCTCGCCGGGATGGTTCATCCCCATCTCCAGCACCGCGAACTGGGTGTCGGCGGGCATCCGCGCGAGGCTCAGCGGTACGCCCGTATGGTTGTTGTAACTCTTGACCGAGCGGTGGGCGCACACGCCGGGAGCGCGCGCCAGCGCGGCGTACAGCGCCTCCTTGGTCGAGGTCTTGCCGACCGATCCGGTCACGCCGATCACCTTCGCGGCGGTGCGGGCGCGGGCCGCGCGCGCCAGATCCTCCAACGCGGCGAAGGTATCGCCCACCTGCACGTTGGGATGCGACGACGGCGTCGACACGATCGCGCCGCCCGCCCCCTGCCCGAACGCCTGATCAAGGAAGCGATGCCCGTCGGTATGCTCGCCGGTCAGCGCCACGAACAGGTCGCGGTCGCCGACCTCACGCGAATCGAACGCCACGCCATCGACGGTGAAGTCGGCGGAAGCGAAGCCGCGCGTCGCGGCGGCGATCTCGGCGGATGTCCAGAGCGTCATGCCACGCCCATAACGTCATTCCCACGCCGGCGGGAATCCGGATGCGCCGTCCCGCCGATGAAATTACAGCCGCCATCGGTGCCGGCGTCCCGCCGATGCCGGAATGACGAAAGGGCGGCGAACGTCACGCCGCCGCCTCGCGCGCCACGGCGACGTCGTCGAACGGCAGGACCAGATCGCCGACGATCTGCCCCTGCTCATGCCCCTTGCCCGCGATCAGGACGATGTCGCCCGCGTGCGCCTCGGCCACCGCCGCCGCGATCGCCGCGCGCCGGTCCCCGATCTCGCGCGCGGCCGGCGCGCCCTCCAGCACCGCGCGACGGATCGCGGCTGGATCCTCGCTGCGAGGATTGTCGTCGGTCACGATCACCACGTCGGCGCAGGCCGCCGCGACCGCCCCCATCGGCTCCCGCTTGCCGGCGTCGCGGTCGCCGCCCGCCCCCACCACGATGATCAGCCGCCCCTCGACATGCGGGCGCAGCGCCGCGCATGCCGCCTCGATCGCATCGGGCGTGTGCGCGTAATCGACATAGACCGGCGCCCCGCTCGCCGAGATCGCGGCGCGCTCCAGCCGCCCGCGCACCGGCTGCAACCGCGCCAGCCCCGCGATCGTGGTCGCGACATCGCCGCCGGTCGCGATCACCAGCCCGGCGGCGATCAGCGCGTTCGCGGCCTGATAGCCGCCGATCAGCGGCAACGTCACGCGATGGTCGATGCCGCCGGCGTGGATCGTCAGCCCCTGCCCCAGCAAGGTCGGCTCGCGCGCCACCAGCCGCAGGTCGTCGCCATGCTCGCCGACCGTGAACAGCCGGTTGCCACGCTCACGCGCCAGGTCCAGCACGCGTTCGGAATTGGGATCGTCGACCCACACCACCGCCGTGCCGCTATCGCTCAGCACCTGCGCGAACAGCCGCAGCTTGGCGGTGAAATAGGCCGCCATGTCGCCGTGATAGTCGAGGTGATCGCGACTCAGATTCGTGAACGCCGCCGCCGTCACCGGCAGTCCCTCGGTGCGATACTGGCTCAGCCCATGGCTCGACGCCTCGAACGCGACATGGCTGACGCCCTCGCGCGCGAGCCCGGCAACATTCGACAGGAAGGTGACGACGTCGGGCGTGGTCAGCCCGGTCACGACCTGCTCGTCGGCGGTGGTGACGCCCAATGTCCCGATCGACGCGGCATGATGCCCCGCCATCCGCCAGAGCTGCCGCGTCATCTCGACCGTGGAGGTCTTGCCGTTCGTCCCGGTCACCGCGACCGCGGTCTGCGGGAACGGCGCGAAGAAGCGCGCCGCCAGCCGTGCGAAACACTCGCGCGGATTGTCGTCGCGGATGTGCAGCGCACCCTCGACCGTGGCGCCGGGCCGTGCGACCACTGCGATCGCGCCCGCCTCGACGGCGGCGGGGATGAAATCCTCGCCGTTGACGCGCGCGCCCTCGAACGCGCCGAAGATCGTGCCCGGCGCGACCTTGCGATGGTCGATCGCGAAACCGGTGACGCTCGCCTCGCCGCCACCCTCGACCAGCTGCGACAGCTTCATAGCGCGCTCACTGCCCGCCGCTCTTGGGCGCGCGATCGGGATCCTCCCACAAGGTCGGCACGATGTCGGAGACATCCACGTCGCGATGATCGTCGGGCACGACGCCCAGGATGTTGCCGACGCGGGCGATCGTGCGGCCGACGACCGGCGCGGCGTTCCAGGCAGCGGTCTTCCACCCGAATGTCTCCTTCGTACCCAAGGGCGAGTCGAGCATCGCGACGACGACATAGCGCGGCGCATCCATCGGGAAAGCGGCCGCGAAGGTGGCGACGTTGCGCGATCGGTCGTATCCGCCCGCCACCGCCGCCTCGGCGGTGCCGGTCTTGCCGCCGACGCGATAGCCGGGCGCATCGCCCTTGCGCCCCGTGCCGCGCAGCACGATCAGCCGCAGCATCTGGCGCATCCGCGCGCTCGTCGCCTCGCTGATGACGCGCCGCCCGGCCACTTCGTGCCCCGGCTGCACCTTCAGCAGCGTCGCCGGGCGCCACGTGCCCCCGTTCACCAGCGCGGCATAGGCATTGGCCAGATGCAGCGGCGTCACCGCGATACCATGGCCATAGGCGGTGGTCATCGTCGTGGTCCGCGCCCAGAACGTCGGCCACAGCGGCCGGCCCTTCTCACGGACTTCGATATCGGGACGCGTATCGAAGCCCAGCTTGCGGAACATCGCCTGCATCCGCTCCGGCCCGACCTCGTCAGCGACGCGCGCGGTCGCGACGTTGGACGAATAGATCAGCGTCTCGGCCATGTTCAGCCAGCGCTTCGGATCGCCGCGTTCGTCGTGGATGGTGAAACGCCCGACCTGCAACGGATGCGTCGCGTCGAAGCGGCGCTCCATCGACGTGACCACGCCATTGTCGATCGCCGCCGCCATCGTGATCGGCTTGAAGGTGGAACCCAGCTCGAACACGCTTTGCGTGGTGATGTTGCGCAACTGCTCGCTGCCCGCCATGCCGACGCGGTTGGGATTGAAGGTCGGCAGCGAGACCATCGCGATCACCTCGCCGGTATGCGCGTCCAGCACGATCCCGCCGCCGCCGCGCGCGGAGAAGGTGGTCATCGCGCGACCCAGCTCGCTTTCCATCGCCGCCTGCACGCGCGTGTCGATCGACAGCGTGACCGGCTGGTTCATCGTCGCCGGATTGGTCAACCGGTCGTCCAGCGCGCGCTCGATCCCGCTCATTCCGCGCCCGCCGCTGATGAAGCCCAGCACGTGCGCCGCCAGCGTCGATTGCGGATACAGGCGCTGCGTCTCGCGCTCGAACACGATGCCCGGTTCGCCGATCGCGTTCACCGCCTCGATCAGTCCGGGGCTGGCGCGGCGGTTCAGATAGGTGAAGCTGACCGGCTTGGTGATCTGCGCATAGAACCATGCCTGATCGCCCTTGTCGGGCATCAGTTCGGCCAGCTTGCCCGCGATCCGCATCGGATCGCCCAACAGCTTCTTCGGATGGACGCCGATCGTCCAGGCGTCGATCGTGCGCGCCAGCGGTGCGCCGTTGCGGTCGACGATATCGCCGCGCGGCGCGATCATCGTCGGCGTGTTGGTGCGCTCGCCGCCCGCCATGATGCCCAGCATCGCCAGCCGGCCGATCACGATGAGTACCCCGGCCGCGAACAGCAGCATCAGCATCATCAGGCGAAGATGTTGCGTCGCCAGTAACTGCTGGCGCTGGTCACCCGAGCGGCCGGCGCGGAGCGGACGAGCGACCAGCGTGGTCACCGCAGGCGGCTCCGCTCCGCGCGCGCGCCGCTCAGCAGGTCGCCCAGCGTGTTCTCGCTCAGCAGCCCGCGGTCGAGCATCGCGACCTTGGCGGCCTTCACCGGGGCCGCGACCGCGCGGGCGGCGACCTTCGTCACGGTGACCGGGGCGGCGGCGGCGACCTGCACGGCGGCCACCTTCACCACCGGTGCGGCGCCGACGGCGGCGGTCGCGGTGGCAGGAACGACGGCGGGGGCGGCGACGACCGGGGCGGCGGGGACGATCAGCTGTGCGGTCTGCACCGGCACGTCCTTGCCCGGCAGCGGCATGCCGTCACGCGGCGACAACGCGGCCAGCGCCGCCTCGTCGCGGACGAACTGCTGCGCGGTCGGCACGGTCAGCGCCAGCGTGTTGCCGTTCCACCGCTCGAGCTGCGCCAGGTTGGCGCGCACGTCGAACTCGGTCTCCAGCGCGCGGATGTCGCGCTCGGCGCCGGCGATGCGCCGGTCGACCTGCTCCAGCCGCTTGCGCTCGGCCGCGACCTGCGACGACACCAGATAGAAACCGATCGCCACGAAGGCGACTCCGGTCAGCCACCCCAGCCCCTTCAACCGATAGATCGCCGCCATCGTTACGCCTCCATACCCCAAGGTGCCGCCCCGGTACGCCGGGCAGTGCGAAGTGTGGCGGAGCGGGCGCGCGGGTTCGCGGCCAGCTCCGCTTCGCCCGCGCGGATCGCGCGGGCGGTCAATTCGAAGGTCGGCGCGCGCGTCGGCGCACTGACCGGCATGTGCCGCGACCCGCCCGGCGTCGCGCCGGAACGGTCGCGCAGAAACCGCTTCACGATCCGATCCTCCAGCGAGTGGAAGGTGACGATCGCCAGCCGGCCGCCCGGCTTCAGCACACGCTCCGCCGCTTCCAGCCCGCGCTCCAGCTCGTCCAGCTCGCCGTTGACGTGGATGCGCACCGCCTGGAACGCGCGCGTCGCCGGGTCCTTCTTGTCGTGCGGCCGATGGCCCAGCGCCTTGCGCACGACGTTCGCGAACTGCGCGGTGGTGGTCAGCGGGCGGGCGGCGACCACCGCGCGCGCGATCCGCCGCGACTTGGGCTCCTCGCCATACTGGTACAGGACGTCGGCGATCACCTCTTCGTCGGCGTCGTTCAGGAAATCGGCGGCGGACATGCCGTCCTGGCTCATCCGCATGTCGAGCGGCCCGTCCGACTGGAACGAAAAGCCGCGCTCGGCCTGGTCGAGCTGCATCGATGACACGCCGATATCCATCGTCACGCCGTCGACCGGCACCGCATCCAACGCCTCCAGCTCGGCGATCATCGTCGAGAAGGTCGCGGGCACGAGCGTCAGGTCGGCCTCCGCCTCCAGCGCGCGGCCATTGGCGATCGCATCCGGGTCGCGATCGAACGCGATCACCGCCGCGCCGGTGGCAAGGATGGCGCGGGTGTAGCCGCCGGCACCGAAAGTCGCATCGACATGGCGCTCGCCGGGGGCGGGGGCGAGCGCGTCGACGACCTCGTTCAGCAGGACGGGAATGTGGGGGACGCCGGGACCGCTCACGACAGCGCGATCCCTTTGTCTTCACAGGTGAATTCGACGTATTCCTTCAGGAACGGATCGATGCCCGGCGTCTCGATCAGGACGTGCGGGGCCCAGATCGTGATCCAGTTGAACGCGCCCAGGAACACCGCCGCGCCCTGGATCCGGGCATAGCGGCGCTCGAAGGTCGGCATGATGAAGCGGCCCGAACCGTCGAACGGCAACGGCTCCGCCCCGCCCGCGCGGTCGAGGATGTTGTAATCGACGCGGCCGCTGGTCGCGAATTGCGCGGCGTCCAGCGCCTCCAGCTTGGCCTTCCACACCCCGACGAACCCGGGGTCATAGGCGATCAGGCAGCGGTGCTCGGGGTGCGGGGCGATGATGACCGTGCCGCCGTCCTTGCCGTCGTCACGCGGCGCGTTCTTCGCCAACGTCGCGCGCAGGGTGTTGGGAATCGCGACCCGGCCCTTGTCGTCGACAAGACCAAGCCCCTTTCCCTGATAATCCACCCTGTCGCTCACGCCCACCTCGCACCCGGAGCGCACGACCTCCTGCCCGTCGCACGGCCATCACCGCACGCCGACGTTGCTGCCAGCAAACAACAGTGGTCCTGCCCCCAATGTCGTGGGCATTACGTAACAGGGTTAAACGGGGATGAGAAGGGAAATTCGGGGAAAGCCGGGGATCAGCCGCCACCTATCGAAAAATTGGCAGGAATCCATCGACACGGCGGCGCACGCCCGCTGCCCTGCGCGGCGAAAGCGGGCGAAATCGTCCGTCGAAACCCGTGATTTTCCGGCGTGAGGCAGGTTTTCCCCGAATCTCCCCGGCGCCGTGCCGAACGGAGACGCGCGACCGTAAACCACGGTCGCACAACGACATTCACTGCGTACCGCTCGTCGCGGCCGGGGCAGGCGTGTTCGCGGCGCCGGGGGTCACGCCCATTTCCGCCAGCGGCTCGTTGGTCGGAGTCGCGGAGGGCGCGGCGCCGGGCGCGCTCATGTTGGCGACGACCTCGGGCTGCGCGGATCCGGCGACCGCCACCGGCTGCTCCTGGTTGACCGAGGAGAAGATCGCGCTGGCCAGTCCGATCAGCAGCACGACCGCCGCCAGCCCGATCATGCCGACGCGGACGCGCTGACGCGTCTGCTCCGCCTGCTGGCGCTCGGCCGCGGCCTTGTCTGTGCGGTAAACCTTCATCGTGCCGCGCGATCCTATCCGATCGTCGCACGGCTGTCGATCAAACGTTAACGCGCGTGCCGGACCAACCCCTTCGCCGCCAGCCATTGCGGGTCGTACAGGGTGGAGAGATACCGGAAACCGGTATCGCACAGGATCGTCGCGATCCGCTTGCCCGGGCCCAGATGCCGCGCCAGCCGCACCGCACCCGCGACGTTGATCCCCGACGACAGGCCCAGGCACAGCCCCTCTTCGATCAGCAGCCGCTCGGTCCAGTCGAAACCCTCCTGGTCCGCGATGCGGAACTGCGTGTCGATCGGCGCCCCCTCGAGATTCGCGGTGATCCGCCCCTGCCCGATCCCCTCGGCCACCGACGACCCTTCCGCGCGCAGCTCGCCGCACGCATAATAAGCGTACAGCGCCGCACCATGCGGGTCGCTGAGCGCGATGCACACGTTCGGGTCATGCGCCTTCAGCCCCATGCCGACACCCGCCAGCGTTCCGCCGGTCCCCGCCGCGCAGGTGAAGCCGTCGATCCGCCGGTCCATCTGCCGCCAGATCTCCTCGGCGGTGCCGGTCACGTGCGCGCGCCGGTTCGCGATATTGTCGAACTGGTTGGCCCAGATCGCGCCCGGCGTCTCCTCCGCGATCCGGCGGGAGGTGTGGACGAAATGGCAGGGCGAGGAATAAGGCGCGGCGGGCACCGTCACCAGCTCCGCGCCCAGCGCGCGCAGCGTGTCCATCTTCTCCTTGGACTGGGTGTCGGGCATCACGATGATCGTGCGGTAGCCTTTGGCGTTGGCGACCAGCGCCAGCCCGATGCCGGTGTTGCCGGCCGTCCCCTCGACGATCGTCCCGCCGGCGTGGAGCAGCCCGCGCGCCTCGGCATCCTCGACGATCGACAGCGCGGCGCGATCCTTCACGCTCGCGCCCGGATTGGCGAACTCGCATTTGCCGAAGATATCGCAACCGGTCGCCTCGCTCGGCCCTTTCAGCCGGACGAGCGGAGTGTTGCCGATCAGGGCCAGGGTATCGGGGGTAGTCTGCATCGTTCCCAGATGCGGATGCGGACGCGCGGACGCAAGCGAGCGAAACTATCCTATGCCCACTCCTCTCCTTGGCGATCCAATGATCGCATTATTGATGCGTCGCAACAACAGCGGCCTTGACGACCCATCCCCCATCGGCGAAGCGCGGGGCCCTATGCAGAAGCTCCTTCCCCTCTCGCTCGCCGCGGCGCTCCTGGCGCTGTCGGCCTGCAATTCCGAGCCTGCCAAGCCGCAGGTAATCGACAACAATCCGGATCCGATGGCCTCGACGCTCGCCAATGCCGCGCCCGTCGAACTGCCGCCCGCGATCAAGGCCGACAAGACGATGCGCTGCAAGGACCAGAGCCTCGCCTATGTCACCTTCTTCGATGGCGACAAGCAGGCGGTGGTCCGCACCGAAAAGGGCGGCGCGGCGACGATGCTGAAGGCCGCGAACGCCGGCGACCCGCTGACCGCCGAAGGCGGCTGGAAGATGACCGGCAACACCGGCGAGATCAAGCTGACCCGGCCGGGCAAGCCCGAGATCGTCTGCCACTCGTAATCGCGATTGCACCGGCCGCGCCGCGCGCGCGGCCGGCATTCGCCCGTGCCCCACCCCGCGACATTGGTCGCGAATGCGTGGCTGACATGGATCATTGTCTTGCCCCGGTCATCGCGGGACCGTAACCTTCGCGGCATGACGACGATCGCGGTCTACAGCGTGAAGGGAGGCGTCGGAAAAACGACGCTCGCGGTTAACCTCGCCTGGTGCGCGGCGACACTGTCGGCGCGCCGCACCCTGCTCTGGGACCTCGATCCGCAAGCCTCGTCAAGCTGGATGCTCGGCAACGGCAAGGCGCACGACCGCGCGGGAGCGCTGTTCTCGCGCGGGGTCGCGCCCGCCAGGCTCGTCACCCCGACCGCGTTCGACCGGCTCGACCTGCTGCCCGCCGACGCCTCGCTGCGCGATCTCAACCATCTTTTGCGCGAACTCGACAAGAAGCGCCGGCTGCGCAAGCTGATCGGTGAGTTGGGCGATCATGAGACGGTGGTGCTGGATTGCCCACCGGGACTGACGGAGACCGCCGATCAGGTGGTGCGCGCCGCCGATCTGCTGGTGGTGCCGGTCGTGCCGTCCGCCTTTTCGCAACAGGCGTTCGCGACGCTGGACCGCGAGTTCGGCGGACAGGTGCCGATGCTGCCGGTGCACATGATGGTCGATCGCCGTCGCGCCCTGCATGTCGAGGCGGTCGCGCGCCATCCCGACTGGCCGGTGATCCCGATGGCCAGCGCCGTGGAGAATGCGACCGCGCAACGCGTGCCGGTCGGCGTGTCCGCCCCGCGCAGCCCGGCCGCCGCCGCTTTCGCGACCTTGTGGCGGACGATCGAGCAACGGCGCTCTTGAGCCGCGAGGAACCCGCCGCCGGCACGCTGGACCCCGCCCTGCTGCTGGGCGCCTATTCGGTCGGCGTCTTCCCGATGGCGGACAGCCGTGACGCCACCGACATCTATTGGGTCGAGCCGCGCCGCCGCGCGATCCTGCCCCTCGACACCTTCCATCTCTCACGCTCGCTGCGCCGCGTCATCGCCGCCGATCGCTTCCGCGTCACCGCCGACCGGGCGTTCGCGCAGATCATCGCCTTGTGCGCCGAGGCGGCGGACGATCGCCCGGACACCTGGATCAACGCGACGATCGAGCGATCCTTCCTGCGCCTGCACGCGCTCGGCCTCGCGCATTCGGTCGAATGCTGGGACGGGGAGCGGCTGGTCGGCGGGCTCTACGGCCTGGCGATCGGGCGCGCCTTCTTCGGGGAAAGCATGGTCAGCCGCGCGACGAACGCGTCGAAGGTCGCGATCGCCACGCTCGTCGCGCGACTGGCGGCGGGTGGCTTCACGCTGCTCGACTGTCAGTTCATGACCGACCACCTCGCCTCGCTGGGCGCGCGCGAGATCGACCGCGCCGATTACATGGCGTTGCTGGGCGCCGCGCTTTCCTCGACCGGCTCGTCCGCCGCCGGCTCCTCGGGGGCCGGCACGGCCGCGCCGCCGCCGAATGCCGGCGACTTCTTCGCGCTCGACGCCGCCGCCGGCGCGGACGGCGCGGTGCCTGGAAAGGCCATCGTACAGCTTCTGGGCCATACGTCGTAAACGGGGTGGACGACGACGTTCAGCGACGGCCGCTCCTTGTAGAGCCATCCCGAGAACACCCGCCGCCAGCCGGTATCGGTCCCGCGCACGTCCAGTTGCACGAAGGCGCCGGTCAGCGTTTCCGGCTCCCACGGCGCGGTCCGTTCGCAGGCGCGCAGCCGGACGATCGCATTGTCGATCCGCACCGCCTGTCCGGGCTTCAGCGTGATGTCGCGCGTGACGCCGTTGCGCTTGTTGAGCAGCCCGATGACCGCGACGCGCTGCGCCATCGGGGTCGATCCGGCGTCGACCGGACCGTCCTGGCCGTCGACACTCACCTCGTCGCTGGCCAACGGGCGCGGGGCCGGCGCACCGCCTGCGACCTCGGGCAGCGGCGCGTTCGCGATCGGGGCGTCGGCGGCGGGCACGGGACGGTCACGGAGCAGGCCGACACCCGCCCAGGTCACTCCCGCTGCCGCCACCAGAACCAGCCCGCCGATCGCGAGCGGTCGGTTCACGCGTCGGGGCTCCACGCCTCGTAATCACCGGTCGCGGCGGCGCGCTGTCCGCCCTTCTCCAGCGCGCCTTGCGGGCGATAGGCGAAGGCGGTGCCGGTCATGTTGGGCACGGCGGGCTTTTCCCAGCGGCGCGGCGGGGGCAATACCTCGGTCGGCACGCCGTCCACCTGGCGATGCAGCCAGCTGAACCACTCCGGCGGGACGCGGCTGACATCGTTGGAGCCGTCGTAGATCACCCAGCGGCGCGGGTTGCCGGCGGTATCGCGGCCCCCTTCCCAATAGGTGTTGCCCAGCGAATCCTCGCCCACCTGCCGCTTGCCGCGCAGGCCGTACAGGACGGTGCCCCAGCTTGCGCCGTTCCACCAGGTGAAGGGGTTGAGATTGATGCCCATCGTGACGGTGCGCTTACCCGCCAGCGCGCGTGCGTTCAATGGCGATGTGACGCGGATCGCGCGGCGACCGTCATTCCGGGGCGGCGATGCCCACCGCCAGCGGCCCCTTGCGCCCGGGCACGATCCGCGCGCGCAGCCGCTGCTCCGGCTCGACATCGGCGATCCCGGCCCGGCGCAGCGTTTCCATGTGGACGAAGATGTCGCCGGGACGCGCCAGCGCGACCAGGAAGCCATAGCCCTTGATCCGATTGAACCATTTGACGGTCACCTCCTCCCACTCGCCGGCGATCGACGGATCGTCGGCGGCCAGGTCGGGGTCCAGCCGCGCGCGGTCGCGATCGCGGACGGTATCGACCACGGTGGCGAGATCCAGCGCCTCGATCTCGACCGCCTGCCAGCCGCGCGCGCTCAACATCGCGCGCCCGCGCACGCGGGTCCCTTCCGGCAGGGTGCGGCGACCGAACGCCTGCAACACGCTGAAATGGAGCAGCACATCCCCCATGCCGGTGTCGTCGGACACGACGAAGCCGAAACCGCGCGTGGCATCGAACCATTTGAGCACGCCCGTCATTTCGACCGGCATCGACGCGTCGGGGCCGGCCCCGGCGCGATCGCCGGGGCCCGTCCCGCTGTCCATCGGTGCGAACGGCTCCTCTCGCACGTCGCCTGTTGCCCCCCTGCCTTCAGCTACCGTTAACATCGGTGCACCGCACCATGCCCTAAATCAAGCAACTATCGATCAGTCCGGGTCGGGAATTTCGCCCGGCGCGCATGCCACCACCCGCCGCGCGGTTGCCGAATCGTGCCCGGCGCGCAACAGCGCGGCCAAATGACGCTCGCGTTCGCGCGGCTCCGCAGGCGCGGTCGCGAACGGTCCGATCCGTTTGCGCCGCGCCAGTTTCAGCGCGCTGTCCAGCGCCGCCGCCCGCGCCTCCGCCACCGCCGCCGCGCCGTCCTCCGCCGTTACGCCGGCCGCGCGCAACGTCTCCGCCACCCGCCGCGCGCCATAGCCGCGCCGCGCCAGCGCCGCGCCCTTCATCTCGGCAAAGCCGCGATCGTCGACATAGCCGGCATCCGCCATCCGCTGCGCCATCGCCTGCGGGTCGGCGGGCGGGCCGTCCCATCCGCGCTCGCGGATCTTGCGCGCCAGATACTGCGCCAGCTTCCCGCGCGAGGTGGCGAACCGCTCGACATAGCGCAGCGCCAGCCGCTCCAGCGCGGCGGCGTCGAGCGGCGGCGGAGCGCGCCGGGCGGGGCTAGGATCGGGCACGCCTTGATTGTGCCACACTGACCGTGGATTCTGGCGAGGAAATTTTAACACATCCGGCAAACCGCTATTTTGCCGATCAACCATTGCGCCTGCGTGACAGGTGCGACAGGAACGCAGGATGACGATCGACCCCGCCCCGATGACCGCCACCGCGACGGATGCGCCGACGGCCACCCCGACCGCCGACCGCCTGCCGCGACGGTTCTCCGACTTCGCGACGCTGGGCGAGGCGCTGGATTACGCCGCCTCGGGCGTGCGCGGGCTCAACTTCCATGACGCGCGCGGCACGCTGGTGCGCGGCTATCCCTTCGCCGAGCTGCGCGACGATGCCCGCACCGCCGCGCTGCGGCTGATCGCCGCCGGGGTGCAGCCGCACGACCGCGTCGCACTGGTCGCGGAGACGAGCGCCGAATTCGCCGCATTGTTCTTCGGCACCGTGCTGGCCGGCGCATGGCCGGTGCCGCTGCCGCTGCCGACCTCGTTCGGCGGCCGCGATTCCTATATCGACCAATTGCGGGTGCAACTCGCCAGCTGCGACCCGCGCCTGCTGATCTATCCGGCCGAGCTGGCGCAGATGGCCGGCGCCGCCGCCGAGGCCGCCGGGGTCGCGGGCGTGGACTGGACCGAGTTCGCGACACGCCCCGCCCCGGAGGCGCCGCTGCCGGCGACCGACACCGACGACGTCTGCTACCTGCAATATTCCAGCGGCTCGACGCGCTTCCCGCACGGCGTCGCGGTGACGCACCGCGCGCTGCTCAGCAATCTCGCTGCGCACGCGCACGGGATGCAGATCGCCGAAACCGATCGCTGCATTTCGTGGCTGCCCTGGTACCACGACATGGGGCTGGTCGGCTGCTTCCTGTCGCCGCTCGCCAATCAGGTGTCGACCGATTATCTGAAGACCGAGGATTTCGCCCGCCGTCCGCTGTCGTGGCTCGACCTCATCAGCCGTAACGAGGGCACCTCGCTCAGCTATTCGCCGACCTTCGGCTATGACATCTGCGCGCGCCGCATCTCGTCGCAGACCAAGGCGCAGGACCGCTTCGACCTGTCGCGCTGGCGGGTGGCCGGCAACGGCGCGGACATGATCCGCCCGGACGTGATGCAGGCGTTCGTCGATGCCTTCGCGGATGCGGGCTTCCAGGCGACCGCCTTCCTGCCCAGCTACGGCCTGGCCGAGGCGACGCTGGCCGTCTCGCTGATGCCGGTCGGCGAAGGCATCCGCGTCGAACTGGTCGAGGAAACCGAGCTGTCGGGAATGCACCACGGCGAGGACCGGCCGCAGCGCTACCGCGCGATCGTCAATTGCGGCAAGCCGGTGCGCGACATGGAAATTCAGGTGCGCGAGGAGGACGGCACGCCGTTGCCTGACGGCGCAATCGGCAAGGTGTGGTGCCGCGGCCCCAGCGTCATGGTCGGCTATTTCCGCGATCAGGCCTCGACCGACGCCTGCCTCGTCGATGGTTGGCTCGACACCGGTGACATGGGCTACATGTCGGACGGCTACATCTTCATCGTCGGCCGTGCCAAGGACATGATCATCATCAACGGCCGCAACCACTGGCCGCAGGATATCGAATGGGCGGTCGAGCAGCTTCCCGGCTTCAAGGCGGGCGATATCGCCGCCTTCGCGATCACGACGCCGGGCGGCGAGGAGACCCCGGCGGTGCTGGTCCAGTGCCGCAGCTCCGACGAATCGGAGCGCGTCCGCCTGCGCGACGAGATCCGCGACCGCGTGCGCTCGGTGACGGGCATGAATTGCGTCGTCGAGCTGATCCCGCCGCGCACGCTGCCGCGCACCAGCTCGGGCAAGCTCAGCCGCGCCAAGGCGCGCAACCTCTATCTGGCCGGCGAGATCAAGCCCTACGATCTCGCCGCCTGAGCCGCCGGGAATAATCGATCGGGTGCCGGCGGATTCACCCGACACCCGGTCGCGCGGGCTGAACCGGCAACACGCGTCGTCGCACCGGCTGACCAGCGCGCGTCCGCCCCAGGCGAAATAGCGCATCCGAACAGTCGCTTGGCGCATCACGCGCGGGTCACTACGGCGCCGAAACGACCGGCAAAAATCCGCCACCCGCGCGGCGCCCGCTTGCCGGGGCAACGGTTCGTCAACCAGCCCGTGTCTATACCGGCAGGGTGAACCGACAGCCTGCCTCCCCATTGCCGCACGTTCCGCTGCGCGCCCTGATCGGGTTGCGTGACGGTGACGATCCCGATCTCTGGGCGCGCATCCGCGCGGTCCAGTTGCTCGCCGCGCGGGAACGCGCGCTGCTGCTGCTCGCGGCGAACCTGATCGCCGCCGCGATCGCGGTCATGCTGCTGGCCAACCACGTTCGCGCGATCTGGCTTGCCCCGTGGGCGGCGGCGCTGGCGGGTGTGGCGGTCAGGACGACGACGTATCGGCTGCGCACCCCCGACCGTCCCGGCGGCTATGCCGGACTGGCCGACGTGCGCCACCCCACCCTTGAGGCGCTCGCGCTCGGCGTGGTCTGGAGCGTGGTGCCGCTCGCCTTCGCGCACGATATCGACGTGACCACCGCGTTGGCGCTGCATATCGTCGTGGCGGTCCTGATGGCGGCGGCGACGCTGGCACTGGTGTCCTTGCCGATGGCCGCCGTCACCTTCGTCGGGCTGGTGTCGGCGGCGGGGGCGCTGGCGATGCTGGTGGCCGGCAATCCGGTCGGCGCGATCGCCGACCTTCTGTTCGCCGCTTTGCTCGGGGTCGCGACCGTCGACCGCGCACGCGCGCTGGCGATGCTCCATGCCGCCGACGTCGCGCTGGCCGAGGGCGACGAGACGGTCGGGCTGCTCTTGCGCGACTTCGACGAGACCTCCGCGCACTGGTTGTGGGAAACCGACGCCTCGCGCCGGATCGTCAACCCCAGCGCACGCTTCGCCGCCGCCTGCGGCACGGATCAGGCCGGGATCGCCGGGCGTCCGCTGCTGGAGGTACTGGCCGGAGACGGATGGGAAAGCGGCCAGGTCGCGCCGGTGCTGCGCGAACTGGCGACCATGCTGAAACATCGTGAGAGCGTCCGCGACCTCGAACTGCCGATCACGGTCCGTGGGGAGCGGCGCTGGTGGCAGATCGCCGCCTCGCCCCGCCGCGATGCCGACGGCCATTTCGGCGGCTTCCGCGGCGTCGGCTCCGACATCACCGAACAGCGCGCCTCCGCCGACAAGATCGCACGCATGGCGCGGTTCGACACGCTCACCGGCCTGCCCAACCGCCTGTACGTGAACGAGGAACTGACGCGGGCGCTGGCGCAGGCCGAACAATGGCGCTCGCGCTGCGGCTTCATGATGATCGATCTCGATCGCTTCAAGGCGGTCAACGACACGCTCGGCCACCCGGTCGGCGACCGGCTGCTCGGCAAGGTGTCGGAGCGGCTCGCCAGCCTGGTCACCGACAACGAACTCGTCGGGCGCCTGGGCGGTGACGAATTCGCGGTGGTCGTCCGCGATGCGACCGATCCCGCGCATGTCGAACGGCTGGCGCATACGATCATCGACATCCTTTCGCGCCCCTACGAGGTCGATCAGCATACGCTCTACATCGGGGCGTCGGTCGGCGTCGCGGTGTCGCCGCGCGACGGGCGCAGCGCGGAAACGCTGATCCGCTCCGCCGATCTCGCCCTCTATCGCTCGAAGGACCAGGGCGGCGGCGTCTTCCACGCCTACGAACCGCAGCTCCACGTCGAAGCGGAGGAGCGCCGCGTGCTCGAAATGGCGCTGCGCAAGGCGCTGGAGAATCAGGAACTGTACCTGGATTATCAGCCGGTCGTTGACGCACGCAGCGGCACCTTGCGCGGCTTCGAGGCGCTGCTCCGGTGGCGGCACCCCGCCTTCGGGCTGATCTCCCCCGTCAAATTCATCCCGATCGCCGAGGAGGCACGGCTGATCGCCGAGATCGGCGCATGGGTGGTCCGCACCGCCTGCGCCGAGGCGGCGTCATGGCCCGGCGGCGTGCACGTCGCGGTCAACGTCTCCCCCGAACAGCTCCACAACCCGCAATTCGTGACCGTCGTGGCGGAGGCGCTGTCGGACAGCGGGCTGTCGCCGCAGCGGCTGGAGCTGGAAGTGACCGAAAGCGTCTTCCTGCGCGAGGGCACGGGCGCGGTACGGGTGCTCGGCGACATTCTCGCGCTGGGCGTCGGGCTCAGCCTCGACGATTTCGGCACCGGCTATTCCTCGCTCGGCTATCTCAGCTCGACCCGCTTCTCCTCGATCAAGATCGATCGCAGCTTCGTGCAGACCGCCGCGACGGGTCGTGCGGAAGCGATCGCGATCATCCGCGCCGTGGTGGCGATGGCGGACAGCCTGAACATGACCACCACCGCCGAGGGCGTGGAGACGGAGGCGGAATTGCGGATGGTGCAGGAACTGGGCTGCCGCAGCATCCAGGGCTATTATTTCGGCCGCCCGCTCCCCGTTGAGGAGGCACGCGCGCTGACCCAGCGGCACCAGCAGACACGCGCCGCCTGAATCAATCCGGGGGCGGCGCCAGCAATCGCTTGACGAACGCCCCGGATATGTTCAACAGCAGCGCCCGCACAGGAGTGTAGCTCAGTTGGTAGAGCATCGGTCTCCAAAACCGAGGGCCGTGGGTTCGAGTCCCTCCACTCCTGCCATATCCGACATCCGGACATCCTTTCTAACGCACGGACCCAAGCGACAACTTGCTTGTTGTTAAGATCGCCGCCATAGGGCGATCCGGGTTAATCCAGTCCAAGGGAGTTCTCACATGCGTTCGATCCTCGCCGGCGCCGCCGCGCTCAGCCTCATCGCCACCCCGGCGCTCGCCGCCACCAGCAACCCGGCCGCCAGCCTGTCGGTGTCCAACGCGCGCGCCGCGACCGCGACCGCCAAGAAGAGCGAGCTGGCCGGTGCCGGCATCTTCGCCGCGATCATCGCCGCCGGCATCGCCGCGATCGGCGTCATCGCGATCGTGAACGACAGCAACGACTCCGACAGCAACTGATCGCTGTCCATGCGCCGCGTCGTCGGCGCATGATCGGATCGAGGGGCCGGGCGATGGCGTCCGGCCCCTTTTTCGTGGCCGCCCCCGCGGTGGGGCACCCCGCGCGCCCGACGCCGCCGCCGCGCCGCTTGCCTTTTATCGGTCACGATCCTATGTCGATCGACACATCCGACAGCGCGGACGGCTTGCCACCGCTTCCCGGTACGATCCGGGGACGCGGCAGCCGGCCCATGCCGGGACATTTCTGCTAGGCTCAACAAGGGCGCTGATACGTGGCGAAGACGACCCCGCTCGAATTCATCCGACAGGTGCGGACCGAAACCGCCAAGGTGGTATGGCCGACCGGGCGCGAGACCCTGATGACCGGGGTGATGGTCGTGATCATGACCACGGTGCTCGCGCTGTTCTTCCTCTCGGTCGATTCGATCTTCAACGCCGTGGTGAAGGCGTTGCTGAGCCTGGCGCAGTAAGGACGGAATTCAGACGATGGCGCGCTGGTACATCATCCACGCCTACTCGGGCTTCGAGGGCAAGGTCCGCGATTCGATCATGGCCGAGGCGACCCGCATGGGCCTCGAGCAACTGGTCGAACAGATCGAGGTGCCGACCGAGACGGTCACCGAGGCCCGCCGCGGCAAGAAGATCGCGGTAGAGCGCAAGTTCATGCCCGGCTACGTCCTCGCCAAGCTGGCGATGAACGATGACGTCTATCACCTGGTGAAGAACACGCCGAAGGTGACGGGCTTCCTCGGCTCGTCGGGCAAGCCGCAGCCGATCTCGGATGCGGAGGCGGCGCGGATGCTGAATTCCAAGGAAGAGGCCGCCGCCGCGCCGAAGACCAAGATCAAGGTCGATTACGAGATCGGCGACGCGGTCAAGGTGCTGGAAGGTCCGTTCGCCAGCTTCAACGGCACGGTCGAGGAACTCGACTTCGACAAGTCGAAGGTCAAGGTTTCGGTCAGCATCTTCGGCCGCGCCACGCCGGTCGAGCTGGACTTCGAACAGGTCGAGCGCAGCAAGTAGGCGCGGGCGTTACGCGCCGTCCGACCCGGGCGGCGCGGCCGGCCGATGGTCGGGCGCCGGGTCTTCCCGCCACGGCGCCGGAACATGCGGAGCCAGGTCGACGCGCTTGCGCTGCTGCCGCACCTCCAGGCTGGGGGTCAGCAACATCGTCTGCGTGCGCCGGAACTGTGCCGGCGTCATGCCGACGAACTCGCGGAACTCGCGGTTCAGGTGCGACGCGTCGTAGAAGCGCAGCTCCGCCAGTTCGTCGGCGCTCGGCACCGCCAGTCCGCGCATCACCGCCGCCATGTCCAGAAAGCGGCTGCGACGCATCACCGTCTTGGGCAGATGCCCGAAATGGCTCCGCACCACGCGGTCGAGCCGCCGTCCCGACATGCCGAACTCCGCCGCGATCGCGGTCACGGGGCGCGTCGGATCGATCCGCGCGATACGCTCGAACGCCGCGCTGACGGGGTCGGGAACGACCGGATGGATGATCAGCCGGTCGCGCACCACCGTTGCCATGCGGTCGAACGTCTGGGCGGGATCATAGGGATCGGCGGTCGCCCAGCGCAGCGCCTCTCCCCATTCACCGCCGATCGGGAGCAGCCGGTCCGCCATCACGTCGGCGGGCTGGTCGCAGAAGGCGAACCAGCCGCCGGGGCGGATCGCGAACCCCGCCGCGACGATCGGCCCGACGCAGCGCACCGGGAAGCGCCGCTGCTGCGCGCCGAACAGCATCGGCCCCTCGTAACCGACCCACTGCCCGTCGATCAGCGTCTCCCACACACCGACCAGCGGCACGCGGATATAGGCGCTCTCGTGGAACAGGAAGTCTTCGAGCACGGCGTCGGCGGGTCGGTCGATGATCGTCACGAAGAACCGCGCGACGAACGGATCCAGCGCATCGCTGGGCGTCCGACTCAGCGATAACGGCAGGCCGTCCAGCGAAGCACCGGTGCGCGAAATCAGCCCTGTCATCATGATGGGCTAAGGTTAATTTTCGTCGTCGGCAATGCGGATGCGCGGTCGCACGCGGTGGTAGCGAAAAAAATGCTCCGATCCGGTTGTATTTTCTTGCAAGTCCGCGCGCGCCGTCGCCCATTGCCAGATGCGCGGCGATCCGCTAACGGCGCACGCTTCCATCGCACACGATCGGAACATGCGGGAGGGTATCGCCACGGCGGTGCCCGGGTGGACCGCTAGACTTGAACCGGATGCGCGCCCTCACCGGCACGCGTCCCGTAACAGAGTGAGATAGATGGCAAAGAAGATTACCGGCTATATCAAGCTGCAGGTGCCCGCCGGCTCTGCGAACCCGTCGCCGCCGATCGGCCCGGCGCTGGGTCAGCGCGGCGTGAACATCATGGAATTCTGCAAAGCGTTCAACGCGCAGACCGGCGAGATGGAGAAGGGCGCGCCCCTCCCCACCGTCATCACCGTCTATGCCGACCGCAGCTTCTCGTTCGTGACGAAGACGCCGCCGGCGACCTTCCTCATCAAGAAGGCGGCGAACCTGAAGTCGGGCTCGAAGGAGCCGGGCAAGGTGTCCGCGGGCAAGATCAAGCGCTCGCAGCTGGCCGAGATCGCGCAGACGAAGATGAAGGATCTGAACGCCAACGACATCGAGGCGGCGACCAAGATCATCGAAGGCTCGGCCCGCGCGATGGGCCTCGAAGTGGTGGAGGGCTGAGATCATGGCGAAGCTGACCAAGAAGCAGAAGGCCGTCACGATCGATCGTGAGAAGCTGCACGGCGTCGACGAGGCGATCGCGCTGGCGAAGTCGGGGGCGACCTCGAAGTTCGACGAGACGATCGAAGTCGCGCTGAACCTCGGCGTCGATCCGCGTCACGCCGACCAGATGGTGCGCGGCGTCGTCACGCTGCCGGCCGGCACCGGCAAGACGGTGCGCGTCGGCGTGTTCGCGCGCGGCGCGAAGGCTGACGAGGCGCGCGCCGCCGGCGCGGACGTCGTCGGTGCGGAAGACCTGATGGAGACGATCCAGGGCGGCACGATCGACTTCGACCGCTGCATCGCAACCCCGGACATGATGGGCGTCGTCGGTCGCCTCGGCAAGGTGCTGGGTCCGAAGGGCCTGATGCCGAACCCGAAGCTGGGCACGGTGACGATGAACGTCGCGGAAGCCGTCAAGGCGGCCAAGGGCGGTCAGGTCGAATATCGCGTCGAGAAGGCGGGCATCATCCACTCGGGCATCGGCAAGGCGTCGTTCTCGCAGGAAGACCTGCGCCGCAACTTCGACGCATTGGTCGACGCGGTGGTGAAGGCCAAGCCGTCGGGCGCCAAGGGCAAGTATGTCCGCAAGGTCGCCGTCAGCTCGACGATGGGCGCCGGCATCAAGGTCGACGTCGCGGAAGTGGCCGGCGCGTAAGGCGCACGCGGATAGCCAAGGCTATCCGCGAGACGCCCGCGCCCGGCCGACGTGACCCGAACGGGTCACGTCCGACGACAGGGACCGGATTCACTCCGGTCCCGCGCCAGAGACGAAAAGCCGAGGCCGCCCCGCGCGCCTCGGCTTTTTCATGTCGGCCGCAGAAAGAAGCTGCCCGTCCTGCGACACCCCCGGGTCCACACCACCCATCGCCCCCGCACAGGCAGGGGCCCATGGCTGTATCCTCCAGCCCGCCGAACGACACGCGGGCGACGACCGTGTGTCATCGTCCCCGAATGACGACACAACGACAGACCCTCGCCTCCAGAGGGACACCCCACTCCCTCGCCCCGCCGCAATCCCGTCGACAAGCCCCTCGAACCCCGCCACTCTCCGCCGCAACCGGAGAGGACCATGCCGCAATACGGCGACTATCAGAACGCGATCTATCTCGCGGGCCTGTCGGGGGTCGTCCCCGAATGGCCGGTCGACCACGCGACGCTGCGCGCGCGCGCGGCGGCGCACTGGCCCGCGTCCGTGCGCGATTACGTGCAGGGCGGATGCGGCGATGAAGCGACGCAGGACGCCAATGCCGCCGCCTTCGGCCACTGGGGCCTGACACCGCGCATGATGGTCGACACCGCCCGGCGTGACCTGTCCACCAGCCTGTTCGGCCGCGCCCTGCCCTCGCCGCTGTTCATGGCGCCGATCGGGGTCAACGGCATCTGCACCGACGACGGGCACGGCGATCTCGCCGCCGCCCGCGCCGCCGCCGCGACGGGCGTTCCCTTGTGCGCCTCGACACTCGCCAACGATCCGCTCGAAGACGTGCGCGCGGCGTGCGGCGACACGCCCGCGCTGTTCCAGCTCTACACGCCGCGCGACCCGGATGTCGCCGCCAGCCTTGTCGCCCGTGCGGAGGCGGCGGGCTATGCCGCGATCGTCGTCACGCTCGATACCTGGGTCACGGGCTGGCGGCCGCGCGACCTCAACACCGGCAACTTCCCGCAGCTGCGCGGCCACGTCCTCGCCAATTACTTCACCGACCCGGCGTTCCGCGCGCTCCTGCCGCAACCGCCCGAGCAGGATGCGCAGGCCGCGATCATGACCTGGGCGGCGACCTTCGGGCGCGTGCTGACGTGGGCCGACCTGCCGTGGCTGCGCTCGCTCACGTCGCTGCCGATCGTGCTGAAGGGCATCTGCCATCCCGACGACGCGCGCCGCGCGATCGATGCCGGGGCGGACGGCATCTACGTCTCCAACCACGGCGGGCGTCAGGCGAACGGCGGCATCGCGGCGATCGACCTGTTGCCCGACATCGCGGCGGTGGTCGCGGGGCGCGTGCCGGTGCTGTTCGACAGCGGCATCCGGTCCGGCACCGACGTCATCAAGGCGGTCGCGCTCGGCGCCGATCTGGTCGGCGTGGGCAGGCCCTATTGCTACGGGCTGGCGCTGGGCGGCGCGGACGGTTGCGCGCACGTCCTCAAATGCCTGCTGGCGGAGGCCGACCTGCTGATGGCGGTCGATGGCTGGCCGACGCTGGCGGCGGTGCGCGAGGCGGGCGCGCGGCGCACCGACCGCTGACACTGGCGTTCCGGGCGGCCCTGCATTATGGGGCGCGCTTTCCCTATCAGACAGGTTTTCCTCAATGGGTTTCCGCTGCGGCATCGTGGGCCTGCCCAACGTCGGCAAGTCCACCCTCTTCAACGCGCTGACCGAGACGGCCGCGGCGCAGGCGGCGAACTATCCGTTCTGCACGATCGAGCCGAACGTCGGCAATGTCGGCGTCCCCGATCCGCGCCTGGCGAAGCTGGCGGGGATCGCCGGATCGGCGAAGATCATCGAAACGCAGCTCGGCTTCGTCGACATCGCCGGGCTGGTGCGCGGCGCCAGCAAGGGCGAGGGGCTCGGCAACCAGTTCCTCGGCAACATCCGCGAGGTGGACGCGATCGTTCACGTCCTGCGCTGTTTCGAGAATGACGACATCCAGCATGTCGACAACCGCGTCGATCCGATCGCGGATGCCGAAACGGTCGAGACCGAGCTGATGCTCTCCGACCTCGAAAGCCTCGAAAAGCGCGTTCCCAACCTCGCCAAGAAGGGGCAGCAGGGCGACAAGGAGGCGAAACTCGGCGCTTTGGTGCTGGGCCGCGCGCTCGACCTGTTGCGCGACGGCAAGCCCGCGCGGCTGACCGAGGCGCACGACGCGGAGGAGAAGCGCGTCCTCGACCAGGCGCAACTGCTGACCGCCAAGCCGGTCCTCTACGTCTGCAACGTCAACGAGGAGGATGCCGCGAACGGCAACGCGCTGTCGCGGAAGGTGTTCGACAAGGCCGCGGCGGAGGGCGCGCAGGCGGTCGTCGTGTCGGCGGCGATCGAGGCCGATATCGCGACCATGCCGCATGAGGATCGCGGCGAATTCCTCGCCGAGCTCGGGCTGGAGGAAACCGGCCTCGCCCGCGTGATCCGCGCCGGCTACGACCTGCTCCACCTGCTGACCTTCTTCACGGTCGGTCCGAAAGAGGCGCGCGCCTGGACGGTCGAGGCCGGGTCGAAGGCGCCGCAGGCGGCGGGCGCGATCCACTCCGATTTCGAACGCGGCTTCATCCGCGCCGAGACGATCGCGTTCGACGATTACGTCGCCTGCAACGGAGAGGCGGGCGCGCGCGAGGCGGGCAAGCTGCGTCAGGAAGGCAAGGAATATGTCGTCCACGACGGCGACGTCCTGCTCTTCCGCTTCAACGTATAGGCGGCCCGGCGTCCCTCATCCCGTCGCCGCGGCGCGGGCGAGGCGGCATCCCCACCCGATCGTCACCCCGGCGAAGGCCGGGGTCCATCGCCCCGCATGGGCAGGACCATCGGCTCTCGCGGCACCATGGATCCCGGCCTGCGCCGGGATGACGCCCCACAGGGGCGAGTTGTCACACCCGCGCCCGGCTAGCACCGCGCCCGCTACCGCCGCTTCTCCACCACCGGCCGGTCGAGCCCGCTGTCATAGGGCGCGCGCAGCGTCGCGCCCGGATCGGGGCGTGGCTCCATCCATTGCGGGGCGTCGCCCGGCAATGGGGTGATCTGCATCACCGGCGTCCTGGGCGCGGGCGCGGTAGCCGTGGGTGTCGGCTGCGGCGCGGGCTGACGATCCTCGCCCGCGCCCCCGCAGGCGGCAAGCGAGACGCATAGGGCAAGCGGAAGGACACGCATCCTTCCCCAACCGCCACCTGCCCGCCCGCGTTCCCACGGGTCTTTGTTCTGCAAGATCGTCGGCGTAAGAGCCGCGCATGTCATCCCGTTTCCCGCTGTTCGCCGCGTTGCTGGCCACCCTGTCGGCCTGCGCCTATCCGCACACACCATCCGCGCTGCCGCCCGTCACGACCTCTCCCGCCACCGCCTCGATCGCGACCGCGCAGGAAACCCGCGCCCCCGTCACGATCCTCGTCTCGATCGACGGCTTCCGCCCCGATTATCTCGATCGCGGCGTCACGCCCAACCTGTCGCGGCTCGCCGCCACCGGCGTGTCGGCGGCGATGCGCCCGTCCTTCCCGTCGAAGACCTTCCCGAATCACTGGACGCTCGTCACCGGGCTGGTCCCCGACCGACACGGCATCACCGCCAACAGCATGGAAGACCCCGCCCGTCCCGGCGAGCTCTTCACGATGGCGACCGACGATCCCTTCTGGTGGAACACCGCCGAGCCGATCTGGGTGACGGCGGAGCGCGCCGGTATCCGCACCGCGACGATGTTCTGGCCCGGCTCCAACGTTGCCTGGGGCGGCACGCGCGCCTCCACCTGGCCGCACGTCACGACCGGCGGCACCCGCCCGCACGACTGGCAGCAATTCAGCGAGGCGGTCGACGACCGCCAGCGCGTCGATGCGATCATCGACTGGCTGCGTCGCCCCGCCGCCACGCGTCCGCGATTCCTGACGCTCTATTTCGACACCGTCGACACCGCCGGGCACCAATATGGCCCCGCCGACCCGCGCACGACGCAGGCGGTCGCGGAGGTCGACGCCGCGATCGGCCGGTTGACCGGCGAACTGGCGGCACTGGGTCAGCCCGCCAACCTCGTCATCGTCGCCGATCATGGCATGGCCCCGACCGATTCGCGCCGCACGATCGCGCTCGACACGATCCTGCCCGCCACCGACGCGCGCGTGGTCGAGGCCGGCTCCTATGCCACGTTCGAGCCGCTGCCGGGCCGCGACGCGGCGGTCGCCGCCGCCCTGCTCCGCCCGCACCCGCACATGCAATGCTGGCGCAAGAGCGAGATCCCCGCACGCTTCCATTACGGCCGCAACGTGCGCGTCCCCGCTTTCCTCTGCCTCGCCGAGGACGGCCCCGGCGGCGCGTGGGAGATCGCGAAGACCGCCCCGACCAAACAGGTATCCGACGGCGCGCACGGCTTCGACAATGACGCCCCCGACATGCGCGCCTTGTTCATCGCCAACGGCCCGGCGTTCGCATCGGGCAAGCGACTGCCGACCTTCGACAATGTCGACGTCGCCCCGCTGCTGCGCGACCTGCTCGGCCTGCCCGCCGGTCAGGGGCTCGACGGCACCGACCGGCCGTTCCGTGGCGTGCTGCGCGGAACCGCTGGACCCGGCGCATCGGCGGTGCCACACGCACGATGATGCAGGCGACGATCCTCCACAACCCGCGCTGTTCCAAGTCGCGTCAGGCACTTGGACTCCTCCAGGACGCGGGCGCGGACGTGACCGTCGTCGACTATCTGAAGACCCCGCCCACGCGCGACGACCTCGCCCGGCTCTGCGCGCTGGCCGGGATCGCGCCGCGCGACGCGCTCCGCAAGGATGCGCCGGCCGTCGCGGACGACGATGCCGCGCTCGACCTGATGGCGCGCGACCCGGCGACGATCGAGCGTCCGTGGGTCGAAACCGCCACGGGCGCGCTGATCGCCCGCCCGCCCGAACGGGTGCGCGAGTTGCTGTGAAACTCCCCGCCGACACCCGCTGGCGCGTCGAACCCGCCACCCGCGCCTCGGTCGTCGTCGACGCCGACGACTATTTCCGCGCCGCCCGGCAGGCGATGCTCAGGGCGCAGCACCAGATCCTGCTGGTCGGCTGGGACTTCGACGCGCGCATCCGCCTCGCCTGGGACGACGACCATCCGGAGGCGCCCGCCGACGTCGGCGCCTTCATCACCTGGCTGGTGAAGCGCACGCCGGGATTGCAGGTCCATATCCTGCGCTGGGACAAGGGCGCGATGAAGACGCTGGGGCGTGGCAAGACGCTCTGGACGCTGCTCAACTGGCGCTTCCGCCAGCGCCGCATCCACCTGAAGCTCGACGGCCATCACCCCGTCGCCGCCTCGCAGCACCAGAAGATCGTCGTCATCGACGACTGCCTCGCCTTCTGCGGCGGGATCGACATGACCGACGAGCGCTGGGACACGCGCGACCACCGCGACGACGACCCGCACCGCCGCTCGCCGTCCGGCCGCGCGTACAAGCCGTGGCACGACGTGACGACGGCGCTGCAAGGCCCGGTCGCCGCCGCGCTGGGCGAGCTGTGCCGCACCCGCTGGCAGATCGCGGGCGGCGCGCCGATCGCCCCGCCCCCGCCGCGCGAGGGCACCTGCTGGCCCGAAGGACTCGCGGTCGGCTTCACCGATGTCGATGTCGCGATCTCGCGCAGCCAGCCTGACTATGACGGGCAGGAAGAGGTGCTGGAGATCGAGCGCCTGTACCTCGCGCTGATCGCGGGTGCGAAGCGGCACATCTATGCCGAAAGCCAGTATTTCGCCTCGCGCCGCATCGCCGAGGCGATCGCGAAGCGGCTGGTCGAGGACGACCCGCCCGAGATCGTCGTCATCAATCCCGTCTCGGCGCAGGGCTGGCTGGAGCCGATCGCGATGGACACCGCGCGCGCGCGGCTGGTGACCGAACTCCGCCGTCGCGACCATCGCGGGCGTTTCCGCATCTACCACCCCGTCACGCGCGGCGGCGAGGCGATCTATTGCCATGCCAAGGTGACGGTGATCGACGATGTCGCGGTCCGCATCGGCTCGTCCAACTTCAACAACCGCTCGCTCCGCCTCGATACCGAATGCGACGTGACGATCACCGAAGAGCCGGAGACGATCGCCGCGATCCGCGCCGATCTGCTCGCCGAACATCTGGATGCCGATGCGGGCGAGGTGGCGACGCGGATCGAGCGCGACGGCCTGATCGCGACGATCGAGGCGCTGCGCGGCGCCGGCCGCACGCTGATCCCCTATGAGATCGACGACCTGAACGAGGTCGAGAAATGGCTCGCCGACAACGAGGTCCTCGACCCCGAAGGCCCGGCGGAAATGTTCGAGAGCTTCACGAAGCGCGGCCTGCTCCGGCGGCTGCGGCGTCGCCGGAAGAAGTAACCCTTCGATCGTCACCCAGCGAAAGCCGGGATCTCGCGCGGGAAAGCCCCCGCAAGAGCCGCACGAGGTCACAGCTTCCGTTACGACGACGCCCACGGGACCAGCCGTCGCCCCTGCGCAGGCAGGGGCCCATGTCTGCATCGTCCCGCGAGCCACCAGACACACGCACCGACACTTATGTGTCCACCGCTCAAGACACGCCACAGCGATAGGCCCCTGCCTCCGCAGGGGC
>NZ_LDTB01000065.1 GCF_001476895.1 Sphingomonas endophytica
CGAAATTCCTGACAGTCCCCAAGGACGGGCCGCTCGTCACAAACGACCGGCCCGCCTCACATCAGTTCGCCGCCATCCACTCCTCGACGACCGGCGCGATCCGGGTGCGCCATTTCGATCCGTTGAAGATGCCGTAATGGCCGACGCTCTCGGCCATGTAGTAACGCTTCTTCTCCTCAGGCAGCGACGTCGCGATCGTCAGCGCCGCGCGCGTCTGGCCCAGTCCGGAGATGTCGTCGCGCTCGCCCTCGATCGCCAGCAGCCCGACGTCGGTGATCGCGCCGCAGTCGACGCGCCGTCCACGATGCATCATCTCGCCCTTCGGCAGGCTGTGCGACTGGAACACCGTGTCGATCGTCTGGAGATAGAATTCGGCGGTCATGTCGCACACCGAACGATATTCGTCGTAGAAGCGCTTGGTCGCCTCCGCACTGTCCTCGTCACCCGTGACCAGATGCTTGAACAGCTCGTAATGGCTCATCATGTGATTGCCGAGGTTCATCGTCATGAATCCGGACAATTGCAGGAAGCCCGGATAGACCTTCCGCCCGGCGCCCGGGTACAGCAACGGCACCGTCGCGATCACATTCTGCTCGAACCACGCGAACGGCCGCTCGGTCGCCAGCACGTTGACCGCGGTCGGTGCCTCGCGCGTGTCGATCGGCCCGCCCATCATCGTCAGCGTGCGCGGGCGGCACGGGTTGCGGTCGGCGCTCATCAGCGCGGTGGCGGCGAGGCACGGCACGGAGGGCTGGCACACCGCCAGCATATGTGCGCCATGCGCGCCGTCGGCCGGACCGTCATTGTCAGGGCCGATCGCCTCCATGAACGCGATCAGATAATCGATATAATCGTCCAGATCGAAGCGTCCGTCGCGCGTCGGCACCAGCTTCGCATCGCGCCAGTCGGTGATATAGACGTCGGCCACCGGCAACATCCGCTCGACCGTGCCGCGCAGCAGCGTGGCGAAATGGCCCGACATCGGTGCGGCGATCAACAGCCGGGGGCCGCCTTCCACGCCCTCGCGGCGGAAACGCTTGAGCTGCCCGAACGGGCGTTGCAGCACGATCTCTTCCACGACACGCACCTCGCGGCCGTCGATCGTGGTCGTGTCGAGCCCGAAGGCCGGCTTCCCGCGCGACGCGGACGCGTGGGCGAACACCTCCAGCGCGGAGGCCATCAGCGGCCCGCCGCCCAGATAGGCGAACGGGTTCGACGGATTGTTCAGCCAGTTCGCCCCCACGGTCGCCATCGCACTGGCGGAGGCCAGCCACGATCGCTGGAATTCATAGGCGTCGTACAACATTCGCGTCTTCCTTCCCCGGCCCGCAGGCGCGGTGCGTATAGCAATGTCACACATCGCAACGCGACTGCAACGATTGCAGCCCGCTTACGGTCCCCATCGCGTCGCGCTTCGCCCTCTCGACGTCGTTGAGCGGGCGGGTCCGCGCTGCTAGGCCCGCGCGCATGGCCAGCGCATCCGACGTCGCTCCTTCCCGCCGCCTCGGCAACCTCGCGATGGTCTTCCGTCACGCGGCGAAATATCCGTTGCAGATTACCGCCGCCTTTACGGCGCTGGCGGTGACGTCCGGCGCGACGCTGGCGATTCCGTACAGCTTCAAGCGCGTGATCGATCGCGGCTTTGCCGGCGGGGACGCCTCCTCGGCCTCGGTGTCCTCATCGTTCCATTACATGCTGATGATCGTCGCGGTGCTGGCGCTGGGCACGGCGGTGCGCTTCTACTTCGTCGCCTGGCTGGGGGAGCGGGTGGTCGCCGACATTCGTACCGAGGTGCAGCGCCACCTGATGACGCTCAGCCCGTCCTTCTACGAGGCCAATCGCCCGTCGGAGATCGCGTCGCGGCTGACCGCCGACACCGGACAGATCGAGACGGTCGTTGGCAGCACGGTGTCGATCGCGCTGCGCAATGCCTTCACGGCGGTCGGCGGGCTCGCCTATCTCTTCACCATCTCTCCCAAGCTGGCGGCGATGCTGGTCGCGGGCATCCCGCTCATCATCGCGCCGATCGCGCTGCTGGGCCGGCGGGTGCGCGGGCTGTCGCGCACCTCGCAGGATCGCATCGCCGATGTCGGCGCGATCGTCGTCGAGACGCTGGGCGCGATGAAGATCGTCCAGGCGTTCGGACAGGAGGCGCGCGAGAGCGGGCGCTTCCGCGACGCCGTCGAGGCGACGATGGCCGCCGCGCGCAAGCGGATCGCGTTGCGTGCGATCATGACCGCGCTGGTCATCGGGCTGATCTTCGGCGCGATCACGCTGGTCCTCTGGGAAGGCGCCGAGGATGTCGCCGCCGGTCGCCTGTCGGGCGGCGCGATCGCCGCCTTCGTCCTCACCGGCGGAATCGTCGCGGGCGCCTTCGGCGCACTGACCGAGGTGTACGGCGACCTGCTGCGCGGGGCGGGCGCGGCGGGGCGGTTGTCGGAACTGCTCGCCGAACGCCCGGAGATCGCGCCGCCCGCGCATCCGGCGGCGCTGCCCCAGCCGGCGCAGGGCCGCGTCGCGTTCGAGCATGTCGAGTTCCGCTATCCCACCCGGCGCGATGTCGCGGCGCTGCACGATTTCTCGCTGACGGTCGAACCCGGCGAGACGCTGGCGGTGGTCGGCCCCTCGGGCGCCGGCAAGTCGACGCTGTTCCAGCTGCTCCAGCATTTCTATCAGCCTTCGGCCGGTCGCCTGCTGGTCGATGGCGTCGATCTGGCCCAGGCGGATCCGGCGGCGGTGCGCGCGCGGATCGCGATGGTGCCGCAGGAAACGGTGATCTTCGGCACCTCGGCGCGCGACAACCTGCGCTACGGGCGTTGGGATGCCGACGACGCGCAGGTCTGGGCAGCGGCCGAGGCGGCCCATGCCGCCGACTTCCTGCGCGCGCTGCCGGACGGGCTCGACACCTTCCTGGGTGAAGGCGGCGCGCGACTGTCGGGCGGGCAGCGGCAGCGGATCGCGATCGCCCGCGCATTGCTCCGCGATGCGCCGATCCTGCTGCTCGACGAGGCGACGAGTGCGCTTGACGCGGAAAGCGAGCGGCTGGTGCAGGACGCGCTCGAACGCCTGATGGCCAGCCGCACCACGATCGTGGTCGCGCACCGCCTCGCCACCGTCCGCGCCGCTTCGCGGATCGTGGTGATGGACGCCGGACGGATCGTCGAGGAGGGCACGCACGCCGCGCTGATCGAGCGTGGCGGTCTCTACGCCCGGCTTGCCGGCCTGCAATTCCACGACGGCTGACGACCGCTCCGGGCGGGCGAGCACCTCCCGCCCCTGCCGGGCCGACGCGGCTGCGCAGTGCACCATGACCCCGCAAGCTCGGGCGCCCGGAACGGCGCAGCGCGGCCGCTCCGCCTTGTGTCAGAATTGGTCGAAAAGGGCGGACCGCCCACAAGCGCGCGCCACCGTCGTCGAAGCGGTGCGGGCTCCGTTCACGACGCCGGGCAGCTGCGTCGCCCCGGATCGGGACAACCACCACGGACGCCGCGTCTCACCGTCATCCGCCCGGCGACCTGTCGCCGGCTCCGTCGGTCCGGACACGAGCCATTTCAGCGAATGCCCGCAGCGCCCGCCCCGGCACGGCGGATGCCCCGCCGGACCGTGCGGTGCGGTTTACCCCGCGTGTTCGGCCAGGACAGTCAGCCCGCCCGCATTGACCTCGGCGAAGCCGCCGCGGATCGCGACCGTCTCGGGCTGGCCGCCCGGCGTCTTCTGCACCAGCACGTCGCCGTCGCGGATCGTCGACATGAACGGCGCATGGCCCTCCAGCACCGCGAAATCGCCATCGGTCCCCGGTACGGTGACCATATGGACATCCTCGGAGCGGATCAGGCGTTCGGGCGTGACGAGTTCGAAATGCAGCATGGTCTTACCTTAACTCCCTCTCCCCCGCAGGAGAAAGGGCTGGGGTGAGGGGTGCGGGACTTCGCCCCCGAGGCGGTACGCGCGTCGCCGCCCCTCACTCGACCCCCTCCCCATCGGGAAGGGGGCGAAGAGAAAAGGCTTACGCCTCCTTGGCCATCTTCTCGGCCTTGGCGACCGCTTCGTCGATCCCGCCGACCATGTAGAAGGCCGCTTCCGGCAGGTGATCGTACTCGCCGTTCACCACCGCCTTGAAGCTGCGGATCGTGTCGTCGAGCTGGACGAACTTGCCCGGGATGTTGGTGAACACCTCGGCGACGTGGAACGGCTGCGACAGGAAGCGCTGGATCTTGCGCGCACGGCTGACGGTCAGCTTGTCCTCTTCCGACAGCTCGTCCATGCCCAGGATCGCGATGATGTCCTGCAGCGACTTGTACTTCTGCAGCGTCGCCTGCACCGCGCGCGCGGTCTCATAGTGATCCTGACCGACGGTGCGCGGCTCCAGCACGCGGCTGGTCGAATCGAGCGGATCGACCGCCGGATAGATGCCCAGCTCCGAGATCGCGCGGTTGAGCACGGTCGTCGCGTCGAGGTGCGCGAACGACGTCGCCGGCGCCGGGTCGGTCAGATCGTCGGCGGGCACGTACACGGCCTGCACCGAGGTGATCGACCCCTTGTTGGTCGAGGTGATCCGCTCCTGCAGCGCGCCCATGTCGGTCGACAGCGTCGGCTGATAGCCCACCGCCGACGGAATACGACCCAGCAGCGCCGACACCTCCGCGCCCGCCTGCGTGAAGCGGAAGATGTTGTCGACGAAGAACAGCACGTCCTGCCCTTCCTGATCGCGGAAATATTCCGCGATGGCGAGGCCCGACAGCGCGACGCGCGCCCGTGCGCCCGGCGGCTCGTTCATCTGGCCGTAGACCAGCGCGACCTTGGAGCCCTCACTGATCGCATTGCCGTCGGCGTCCTTGGCGATGACGCCCGCGTCGAGGAATTCGTGATACAGGTCGTTGCCCTCGCGGGTCCGCTCACCGACGCCCGCGAACACCGAGGTGCCGCCATGGCCCTTCGCGATGTTGTTGATCAGCTCCTGGATCAGCACGGTCTTGCCGACGCCCGCCCCGCCGAACAGCCCGATCTTGCCGCCCTTCGCGTACGGGGCGAGCAGGTCGATGACCTTGATGCCGGTGACCAGAATCGCGCTCTCGGTCGACTGGTCGACGAACTCCGGCGCCTTGGCGTGGATCGGCGCGCGCAGGTCGGTCGCGATCGGGCCGCGCTCGTCGATCGGCTCGCCGACGACGTTCATGATGCGGCCGAGCGTCGCCGGGCCGACCGGCATCAGGATCTGCGCGCCGGTGTCGTTGACCTTCTGGCCGCGCGTCAGACCCTCGGTCGAATCCATCGCGATCGTGCGGACGGTATTCTCGCCCAGATGCTGCGCGACCTCGAGCACCAGCCGCTGGCCGTTGTTCTCGGTCTCCAGCGCCGACAGGATCGCGGGCAGCTGGGTATCGAACTGCACGTCGACCACCGCGCCGATGATCTGGCTGATGCGGCCCGTGTTGTTGGTCTGGCCCGTGAGATGGGTCGGGCGATCCTCTAGGACGGTGGCCATTCTCTTACCTCTTCGTCGCCCCTGCGAAGGCAGGGGCCTATGTCTATTTCAACACGCGGTGTCTCTCAAGATCGAGAGACATGGGCCCCTGCCTTGGGTCCCATCAAAGTACTACTTTGATGGGTGCCCTGCCGCAGGGGCGACGGTCACTTGCTTACAACGCCTCGGCGCCGGAGATGATCTCGACCAGCTCGGTCGTGATCGCGGCCTGACGCGCGCGGTTGTACTGGATGCTCAACCGCTTGATCATGTCGCCGGCGTTGCGGGTCGCATTGTCCATCGCGGTCATGCGGCTGCCCTGCTCCGACGCTGCATTTTCCAACAGCGCGCGGAAGATCTGGATCGCGACGTTGCGCGGCAGCAGGTCCGCCAGGATCGCTTCCTCGCTCGGCTCATAGGCGACCGTCGCATCGGCGGCCGCACCCTTGGTCTCGGCGATCGCCGGCACCGCGACCGGGATGATCTGCTGCCCGACCGGCTCCTGCACCAGCGCCGACTGGAAGCGCGCGTAGAACAGGTGCGCGACATCGAACTCGCCCGCCTCGTAGCGGCGGATCAGGTCGTCGGCCATCTCCTTGGCGGCGTCGAAGCTGGCGACCTTCATCTCCGACAGATCGTGGTCGGCGACGATCCCGGTCGGATAGAAGCGGCGGATCACCCGCCCCTTCTTGCCGGCGATATAGAAGCGCACGGTCTTGCCCGCCGCTTCCAGCTCGACCGCCTTGCGGCGCGCGGCGCGAACGATGTTGGTGTTGAACGCCCCCGCCAGACCCCGCTCGGAGGTGGCGACGACCAGCAGATGCACCTGGTCCTTGCCGGTCCCCGCCAGCAGCGGCGACGCACCGACGCCGACCGTCCGCGCCAGGCTGGCGACGACGCGCTCCAGCCGCTCGGCATAGGGGCGCCCGGCGACCGCCGCCTCCTGCGCGCGGCGCAGCTTCGCGGCGGCGACCATCTTCATCGCCTTGGTGATCTTCTGCGTCGACTTCACCGAGCCGATGCGGATCTTGAGGGCCTTGAGTGACGCCATTCTTTCCTCTTGCCGTCATCCCGGCGAAGGCCGGGATCCAGTTTCCACCGTCGGACTGGACCCCGGCCTTCGCCGGGGTGACGGTCATATGTGTGTCAGCTCTTTACGCGAACGTCTTCGCGAACTGCCCGAGCGCTTCCTTCAGCTTGCCCTCGGTGTCCTTGCCCAGCTCGCGGCTGTCGCGGATCGCAGTCAGCACGTCGGCGTGCTCGGCGCGCATGTAGCTGAGCATCGCCGCCTCATAGCGGTTGACGTCCGCCACCGGCACCGCGTCGATGAAGCCGTTGGTGCCCGCGTAGATCGAGACGGTCTGCTCCTCGAACGGCATCGGGTTGAACTGCGGCTGCTTCAGCAGCTCGGTCAGGCGCGCGCCGCGGTTCAGCAGCTTCTGCGTCGAGGCGTCGAGGTCCGAGCCGAACTGCGCGAACGCCGCCATCTCGCGATACTGCGCCAGCTCCAGCTTGATCGAGCCCGACACCTTCTTCATCGCCTTGGTCTGCGCGGCGCCGCCGACGCGGCTGACCGACAGGCCGACGTTGATCGCCGGGCGGATGCCCGCGAAGAACAGGTCGGTTTCGAGGAAGATCTGGCCGTCGGTGATCGAGATCACGTTGGTCGGGATGTACGCCGACACGTCGCCCGCCTGCGTCTCGATGATCGGCAGCGCGGTCAGCGAGCCCGAGCCATTGTCTTCGTTCATCTTCGCCGCGCGCTCCAGCAGGCGCGAGTGGAGATAGAAGACGTCGCCCGGATAGGCTTCGCGGCCCGGCGGACGGCGCAGCAGCAGCGACATCTGGCGATAGGCGACCGCCTGCTTCGACAGATCGTCATAGACGATGACCGCGTGCATGCCGTTGTCGCGGAAGAATTCGCCCATCGCGCAGCCGGTGTAGGGCGCGAGGAACTGGAGCGGCGCCGGCTCCGACGCGGTCGCGGCGACCACGATCGAATATTCCATCGCGCCGTTTTCTTCGAGCTGACGCACGATCTGCGCCACCGTCGAGCGCTTCTGCCCGACCGCGACGTAGATGCAGTACAGCTTCTTCGACTCGTCCGAGCCGGCGTTGACGCCCTTCTGGTTGATGAAGGTGTCGATCGCGACGGCGGTCTTACCGGTCTGGCGGTCGCCGATGATCAGCTCGCGCTGGCCACGGCCGACCGGCACCAGCGCGTCGATCGCCTTCAGGCCCGTCTGCACCGGCTCGTGCACCGACTTGCGCGGGATGATTCCCGGCGCCTTCACCTCGACGCGGCGACGCTCCGCGCCCACGATCGGGCCCTTGCCGTCGATCGGGTTGCCGAGGCCGTCGACCACGCGACCGAGCAGGCCGCGTCCTACGGGCACGTCCACGATCGTGCCGGTACGCTTGACGGTGTCGCCCTCGCGGATCTCGGAGTCCGAGCCGAAGATCACGACGCCGACGTTATCGGCTTCGAGATTGAGCGCCATGCCCTGCACGCCATTGGCGAACTCGACCATCTCGCCCGCCTGGACGTTGTCGAGCCCGTAGATGCGCGCGATGCCGTCACCGACGCTGAGCACCTGCCCGGTTTCCGAGACCTGCGCCTCGGTGCCGAAATTGGCGATCTGGTCCTTGATGACGCGGGAGATTTCTGCGGCGCGAATGTCCATCAACTCAGCCTTTCATCGCGCTGGCAAGCGCATTCAAACGGGTGCGGATCGACGAATCGATCATCTGGGAACCGATGCGGACGACGAGGCCGCCGAGGATCTGCGGATCGACCGACAGGTCGACCGACACCTCGCGACCGACGCGGCGGCGCAGCTGCTGCTTCAGCTCGTCGACCTGTTCCGGGGTCAGCGGGTGCGCGCTGGTCACTTCCGCCGTCGTCTCGCCACGATGGCGCGCGGCCAGCGTGCGGAACGCGCGGATGATCTGCGGCAGCTCGCCCAGACGGCGGTTCTCGGCGAGCACGCCCAGGAAGCTGCGCGTCGTCGCGTCCAGCCCCAGTTCGTCGGCGGTGGCCAGCACCGCCTTCACCGCTTCGCCGCGCGCGATCACCGGCGAGGCGGTCAGCGTCGCGAAGTCGCTCGACGCCGCCAGCGCGTCGCGCACCGCCGACAGGCTTTGTTCGACGCGATCGACCGCACGGGCCTCCACCGCCAGATCGAACAGCGCACTGGCGTAGCGGCCACCGAGACCGGCCTGGATGCTGCTGCCCTGATTACCGCTGGAAGTCTCCACGCGATCCACTTTCCTCGTCATGACCCAAGGGGTGCCCCGCCCATGCGAACAGATGGCGCGCACGATGGCGGCCTCGCTTGGGTACGGCGCGCGTAGCAAAGGGGGAACGGCGATGCAACCGGAGTGAAACGAACATGACGTTTGACCGCAAGCCACGGGATGCCCGCTCCGCGCGCCTGCGCTACAGGATGTCGCATGGACGCGGCGATCGATTTCGAGACGGCATGGGACGCCTTCGCGCGGCGCGACCGCGCGTTCGACGGCCGCTTCGTGGTCGCGGTGCGCACCACCGGCATCTATTGCAAGCCGAGCTGCGCGGCACGGCGGCCCCGGCGGGAGCATGTCGACTTCCTTGCCGATTCGTCGGCGGCGCGCGCGGCGGGCTATCGCGCGTGCCGGCGCTGCCTGCCCGATTCGGTGGCGCGCGACCGGGCGGCGGTGATCCGCGCCGCCACGCTGCTGGACGCGGCCGAGCCGCCGGCGCTGACCATGCTGGCGGCGGCGGTCGATTATGCACCGCATCATTTCCACCGCCTGTTCCGCCGGCTGACCGGGGTCACGCCGGCCGCGCTGGCCCGCACGCTGCGCGCCGATCGCGCTGCCGAGGCGCTGCGGCGCGGCGACGGCGTGACCGCCGCCATCTATAAGGCCGGCTATGGCGCGCCCAGCCGCTTCTATGCGGAGGCCGCGCGATTGGGGATGACCCCGCGCGCCTTTGCGGAAGGCGGCGCGGGCGAGACGATCGGCTGGACGGTCCTGCCCGCCCCGCCCGGCGCGCTGCTGCTGGCGCGCACCGCGCGCGGCTGGTGCCGGTTCGCGTTCGAGGCCGGCGCCGACGATGTGGTCGCGCTGTTCCCCGCCGCCACGCTGCTGGCGGAGGATGCCGCCACCCGCGCGCACGCCGAACGACTGGTCGCGCGCGCGGCGGCGACCGATGGCGACGCCAGCCTGCCGCTGCCGCTGCGCCGGCTCGCGTTCCGCGCCCTGCTCCATGAGCTGGCGGCGCATGATTAGCGGAATCGAAAGGCTTGCCCCTTAGTCCGGCACCCGGACCAGCTTGGGGACGATCAGGGTCGATGAACGCGTTCGGACGCCGTTTGGGCGGGATGGGCAATGGCGGCGGCGCGGGCGTGCGCGGCGGCTTCGGCGTGGCGAAGCCGATGCACGTCGCCCCCGGCGCGGCGCCGCGCGACGAGCCGGCGGCCGAGCAATTCCCGCCGCTCGACGCACTGGCGCTGGGCATCGATCCGCTGACGCCGCAAAGCCAGATCGATGCGATGCAGCGGCTGTCGGACCGGCAGAACGCCAGCGGCGACGCCGGCTCCAGCCGGATGGAAGGATTCGACGCCTCGATCCACAGGATCAAGGAGCAGGTGCTGCCGCGCCTTCTGGAGCGCGTCGACCCCGAAGCCGCCGCGACCTTGGGCAAGGACGAGCTGGCGGAGGAGTTCCGCCCGATCATCGGCGAGGTGCTTGCCGAGCTGAAGCTGACGCTCAACCGTCGCGAGCAGTTCGCGCTGGAGAAGGTGCTGGTCGACGAATTGCTCGGGCTCGGGCCGCTCGAGGAACTGCTCGCCGACAGCGACATCAGCGACATCATGGTCAACGGCCCCGACCAGACCTTCATCGAGCGCAAGGGCAAGCTGGAGCTGGCGCAGATCCAGTTCCGCGACGAGGAGCATCTGTTCCAGATCGCGCAGCGCATCTGCAACTCGGTCGGCCGCCGCGTCGACCAGACCACGCCGCTGGCCGACGCCCGGCTGAAGGACGGCAGCCGCGTCAACGTGATCGTGCCGCCGCTTTCCTTGCGCGGCACCGCGATCTCCATTCGTAAGTTCTCCGCCAAGCCGATCACGCTCGACATGATGGCCGGGTTCGGCAGCATGTCGCCGAAGATGGCGACCGCGCTGAAGGTGGCGGGCGCGTGCCGGTTCAACATCGTCGTCTCGGGCGGCACCGGCTCGGGCAAGACGACGATGCTCAACGCCTTGTCGAAGATGATCGACCCGGGCGAGCGCGTGCTGACGATCGAGGACGCCGCCGAGCTTCGGCTGCAGCAGCCGCACTGGCTGCCCTTGGAAACCCGCCCCGCCAATCTGGAGGGTCAGGGCGAGATCAGCATCCGCGACCTGGTGAAGAACGCGCTGCGTATGCGCCCGGACCGCATCATCCTGGGCGAAATCCGTGGCGCGGAATGTTTCGACATGCTCGCGGCGATGAACACCGGCCACGACGGATCGATGTGCACGCTCCACTCCAACTCCCCGCGCGAGGCGCTGGCGCGTATGGAGAACATGGTGATGATGTCGGACATCAAGGTGCCCAAGGAAGCGATCAGCCGCCAGATCGCCGATTCGGTCGACCTCATCATCCAGGTGAAGCGCCTGCGCGACGGCAGCCGCCGCGTGACCAACGTGACCGAGGTGATCGGGATGGAAGGCCCGGTGATCGTCACGCAGGAATTGTTCAAGTTCGAGTATCTGGACGAAAGCGCCGACGGCAAGATCATCGGCGAGTATCGCTCGATGGGGCTGCGGCCATACACGATCGACAAGGCCAAGCAGTTCGGCTTCGACCAGGCCTATCTGGAAGCGTGCCTCTGATCCGTCCCGATGCGGCGGATCACCCGGCCGGTGCGTTGACGCCGCCACGACCGGGAGACGAATGATGAATCGCAACGGCAGGATCGCGCTGGGCGGCGCCGTGGTCGCGGCGGGCGCGATCGCGTGGATGGCGGCGCGCGAACGGCATAGCGATGCGCCCGCCAGCTATCCGCCGCTCGATGTGCTCAAGCCGTTTGCCGAGGACGTGTGGATCGTCGACAGCGGGCCGATGATCGCCTCCGGCCTGTCGCTGCCGATCCGGATGACGGTGGTGCGGCTGTCCGGTCGCGCGTTGCTGCTCCACTCGCCCACCCCCTTCACCCCCGCGCTGGCCGCCGCGCTCTCCGAACTGGGAACCGTGACGCATCTGGTCGCGCCCAATATCGCGCACTGGACGCGCATCGCCGGCTGGCAGCGCGCCTGTCCGGACGCGATCGTCTGGGGCGCCCCCGGCCTCGCCGAGCGCGCGCAGGTGAAGCGCGGCGACCTGCGCGTCGATCGCGACCTGTCCGCCGATGCGCCGCCGGAATGGGCGGACACGATCGAACAGGGCGCGATCACCGGCGCGGCCGGGTTCAGCGAGATCTGGTTCTTCCACCGCCCCTCGCGCACGCTGATCCTGACCGACATCGTCCAGCAGATGGAGCCGGAGCGCCTGCCGCCGCTGACGGCGCTGATCGCGCGGCTGAGCGGCGGGGCGAAGGGCACCACCCCGCGCTACCTGCGCCCGGTGCTCCGGCTGGGCGCGGGAATGCGCGACACGTTCGCCCATCTCGTCGCGCTGGCGCCCGAGCGCGTCGTCTTCGCGCACGGCACCCCCTTCACGGCGGACGCGACGGCACGGCTGCGCGACGCGCTCGCATGGAGCGGCGTCGCGGGAAGCGACCTGCCCGATTGACGCGCCCGCCCCGCCCGGCCATCACCTGCCGCATGTGCGAAGGATGGCTGGGTGCGGATCGTCATCGTCGATGACAGCGGGGAACGGGCCGACGTGCTCGAGGAAGGCCTGCGCGATGCGGGCTATGACGACATTCATGTCGTGCCCCCGCGCGGCGGCTTCGTGTCCCGGATCGAGCGCATGGCCCCCGACGTCGTGCTGATGGACCTCGGCAATCCCAGCCGCGACACGCTGGAGGAGATGCTGACGGTCAGCCGCGCGCTCGCCCGCCCGATCGCGATGTTCGTCGACCAGTCCGACGATGCGATGATCGGCGCGGCGATCGACGCGGGCGTGTCGGCCTATGTCGTCGACGGCCTGCGGCGCGAGCGGGTGAAGCCGATCATCGACCTGGCCGTCCGCCGCTTCAACGCCTTCGCGCGGATGCAGGCGGAGCTGCACGACGCGCGCACGCAGCTCGCCGACCGCAAGACCATCGACCGGGCCAAGGCGATCCTGATGGCGTCGCGCGGGCTGACCGAACCCGATGCCTATGCCGCGCTCCGCTCCGCCGCCATGAACCAGGGCAAGAAGATCGTCGAGGTCGCCGCCGCGCTGATCTCCGCCAGCGAATTGCTCGGGGGCGGCGCATGACCCCGGTGAAGACCGCCTTCCTCGCGCTGACCGATGCCGCCGCGCTGGTCGCCGCGCGCGACATGGGGTTCGCGGAGGAAGAGGGCGTCGCGCTGTCGCTGGTCCGCGACACCAGCTGGGCGACGCTGCGCGACCGGCTGGTGTACGGGCAGGTGCAGGCCGCGCACATGCTCGCCCCGCTCGCCGTAGCGGTGACGCTGGGGCTCAGCCAGCAACCCGCCGCGCTGTCCACGCCGTTCAAGCTGAACGTCAACGGCAACCTGCTGGTGATGGCGCCCGAGTTCGCCGCCGCGCTGGAGCCGGACCTGCGCGCGCGGCTCGACGATCCGCTCGCCGCCGCGCACGATTTCGCCGCCGCGATCGGGCTGCATCGTCGCAAGCCGATCATCGGCGTCGTGCATCGCTTCTCCAGCCACGCGCTGATGCTGCGCTACTGGCTGGCGGCGGGCGGAGTCGATCCCGACCGCGACGTGGTGCTGCGCGTGCTGCCGCCGTCGCTGATGACCGAAGCGATGCGCAGCGGCGAAACCGACGGCTTCATCGCGGGCGAGCCATGGGGCAGCGTCGCAATCGACGCGGGTCTGGCGGAGGCGGTGGCGGTCGGCGAGCGGATCTGGCGACGCGGGGTGGAGAAGGTGCTGACCTTCCGCACCGACTGGATGGAGCGCGAACCCGAGACGGTCGACGCGCTGCTCCGCGCGCTGGCCCGCGCGGCGGCCTGGTGCGACGATCCCGCGAACCATGACGCGCTGACCGCGCTGCTGGCGCGCGCGGATATCGTCGATCAGCCGCCCGAACTGATCGCGCGCGCGCTGACCGGGCGGGTCGTCGCGCGTGCCGGCGACGTCCCGCTCGCCATCGGCGATTTTCTGCTGTTCGGGCGCGAGGCGACCGGCTTTCCGTGGCGCAGTCAGGCGCTGTGGATCTACTCGCAATTCGTCCGCTGGCGGATGCTCCGGCCCAGCGACGCTGCGCAGGCGCAGGCCGGCGCGGTCTTCCGCCCGGACATCTATCGCCGCGCGCTGGCGGGCACGGATGCGGCGATGCCCGGCGCGAGCATGAAGGTCGAGGGCGCGTTGACCGAGGCGCTGTCGGCGGGCGCGCACGCCGGACGGCTGACCTTGGGGCCGGACCGCTTCTTCGACGGTCGCGTGTTCGATCCCGATCGGATCGCGGAGTATCTGGCGGGCTTCGCAACGTGATGGGTTCACGCGGAGGCGCGGAGCACGCGGAGGTGGCGCCTATGCCGCGCCAGCGGCCCGTGTGTCCCGGCGAGATAAAGTAACGGGAACGCCACCGCGAGCACGACACCTCCGCGCCTTCGCGTCAACCAATGTTCCTCGCGAGGTCACACGACCGCCGATCCCACCCGTCATGCCGGACCTGTTCCGGCATCCACGGCGCCGCACGCACCGAAGATTCTGCACGCGCGGCACCCTCGCCCCCGGCCTGCGCCGGAGTGACGCTGCCTCTTATACCCCTCT
>NZ_LDTB01000066.1 GCF_001476895.1 Sphingomonas endophytica
TGCATTTGGTTTGACGGTGCCAGTTCCGCAGCCGACCGCGCCCTCGCCGCGCGCGCCGCTGACGTGAAAGCCGGCCGCATCGTCGCTCCCTCGTCATGCCCGGACGGCGAATGGTGGCGCTGCGCCGAGGCCGCAGACCGCGAAGCGTTGGCGAGGGTCTTTCCGCAGAGGAATTTCGAGCGCGTGCTCGAGCCGGTTCTGCACGAATATCTGACCGCCGCCGGTGAGGCCGTGCTGGACCGGCTGGAAACGATGAAGACATCGCGGAGCCGCGCAAACAGCTGGGATGAGCAGGCCGTCAACCTGACGAGCCGGTACATCTGCGAGTTCCTGAGCCAGCGTGGCTGGCGCAAGGAACATGAGGTCCTCGCGAGCGCAGCCGGTCGCCACTTCGATGCGCTGGCAGCCGGGGAGGAGCACGCCGCGACCATCGTCGACAGCGCTCGCATGATCCTTATCGACTGGGCGTTGACGAGCGATCGTCTTGCGGCGGCCGGCAGCACCTCGGCCGGCAGCGTAGCCCGGCAACGCGCCATGCGGGCGTTGGAAGACTGCGGCCTTTCACATCTGAGCGCTCGCGACGAGCCGCACCTGCGCCCACAGGCTCTGCACGAGCAGGTGCGCGACGCCGCGCGCCGTGCCGTGTCGCTGGATCTCGGCACGAAACTGGATGCCGATCTTCACCGCTTCAACGACTCGCTGGTCGAGGGTAACGTCGCGGCCAGTGGTCGCATGGCCGAGCAGCGCGCGGCCGCCCATGGCTTCGTCCACCCGCAAGGCGAGACGGCTGCGGGCGCGGCAAGCTGGGCGGAGCGGCAGGCGCGTGAGGCTTCCAGTCGCGTCGCGCTAGCCGAGGCGACGTCAGTGCTGCAGGACTATCGCGCCCGCTACCCGCAGCCGGCGCCGCCGATCATCTATTTCGGCAAACGCGGGCGTGCCGGCTTCGAGCCGGACGAACTGGCGGCACTTGAGTCGCAGGTCGCGCATCCCGGCGAGCGTGTCCGGGTTAGCGCACCCGGATACGACACCGCCAGCGCGATGACGATCGCCGAGACGCATGCGTTCCGCGGACCGGAGGGCCATCTGATCGCCCGGTACCGGCTGGATGGCCACGATCGTGATTTCAGCGACGAGGATCTGGTCCGCCTGGGTCGCCGCCATACCGACGGCGGGCGCGTGCTGCTCGACCGCACGACCTGGACCCCGCCGGTGAAAAAGTTGAGCCTGGTGGCGAGCCGCGCGATGAACGGCGGCATGGGCATGTGACGCGATGCGACCGGCAGCCGGAGACGGTTGCCGGCCCTTCACTTTTCTTCACCACGCGCGTGGGTTGGACGATGCTTGTGTCCTGTGGACTGGTGGATGGAACACCATGCCCGCCCCGCGCCACCCTCCCCCACTCCCGAATCGGCACGTCATACCGCCGCATTGGCGCTCGCCAGACTGCTTGCGCGCGATCTCGCGCGGACTCATCTTGCCCCCGCCAGCCGCAGCGATGGAGAAGTGAAGTGATGAGGGTCGCACTCTACGCCCGCTACTCGACCGACATGCAGAAGCCCGAGACCATCGCAGTCCAAAACGGCAATATGCGGGCGTATGTCGCCAAAGCCGGCTGGCAGGAAGTCGGGGCGTGGGCGGACGAGGCGATATCCGGCGCGACGCTCAACCGCCCCGGCATCCAGGCACTGCTCGCCGCCTGCGAGCGCCGCGAGGTCGATGTGGTGCTGGCCGACGAACTCGACCGGGTGTCGCGCGCGCAATCACATACCGCCAAGGTCTTCGAGCGGCTGCAGTTCCTCGGCATCCGGTTGGTGACCGTGGCCGAGGGCGAGATCACGCGGCTGCATGTCGGCATGAAGGGAACGATGAATGCCGAGCAGATCTCGGCGACGTCGCGCAAGACCCGCGATGCGCTCGCCGACCGGCACATGAAGGGCCTGAATACCGGCGGCCGCGCCTATGGCTACGATCTCGACTTCCAGCTCGATGCACGCGGCGACCGCATCCCCGGCCACCTCAAGGTGAACCCGACCGAGGCAGAAAACATCGTGTGGATCTGCGAAGAATATGCCGCCGGGCGTTCGGCCAAGGACATCGCCGCCGACCTCTACAGCCGCGGCGTGCCGGGCCCGCGCGGTGGGAAGTGGTCGGCTTCGACCATCAACGGCAACAAAAAGCGCGGGACCGGCATCCTCAACAACCAGGCCTATGTCGGTCGCCCGGAGCATCAACGGCAAACGTTCCGCAAGGACCCGGAGACGGGCAAGCGCCACGCCTTCGCGACCGCCGAGGGCGTGAAGAAGACCGCCGAGGTGCCGCATCTGCGCATCGTCAGCGACGAGCTGTGGGCGAAGGTGAAGGCACGCCAGGAACAGACCGCCTGCCCGCACGGCCCCGAGGTAACGCCGTTCTGGGCCAGGCAGCGCCCCAAATATCTGCTGACCGGCAAGGTCACCTGCGGGGTATGTGGCTCGAACTATGGCAAGGTCGGCAAGCTGCGCTCGGGCTGCCACGCGCGCAGCAACTACGGCGAGGCCGGGTGCAGCAACAATCTCACGATCCGCATCGGCGAGCTTGAGGAGCAAGTGCTCGCGGCGCTGAAGGACGACATGCTCCGGCCCGACGTCATCGAGGCGTTCGTCGCGGAGTATGTGGCTGAGAGTAACCGGCTGGCCCGCGAGCGCGACCGCGATGGCGCGGCGCACCGCCAGGAACTGAAGGGCGTCGAGGCCGGTATCCAGCGGCTAACCAACGCCATCCTGAACGGGGTGGACGCGACGCTGGTGCGCGACGAGCTCAACCGCCTGGGCCGCCGCAAGGCCAAGCTCGAGGACCTGCTCAGCCAGACCGCCGAGCCGTCTGTCCCTGCCCTCTTCCATCCGAAGCTGGCGCAGGTATACCGCGATAAGGTCGAGGACCTTCTCGCGGCCTACAGCAGCGAAGCCAGCCGCGCGCAGGCGCAGGAGCTCATCCGCGGGCTCATCGAGCGCATCGTGCTGACGCCGGTGGACGGGGTGTTGCGTGTGGAGATGACCGGCGATCTCGCCGCGATGCTGACGATCAGCCAGGCGGGCGGACGCAAAAACACCCCGGGAGCAGAAGCTTCCGAGGTGCGACAAGTCAAGATGGTTGCGGGGACAGGATTTGAACCTGTGACCTTCAGGTTATGAGCCATAAGGTCAGGGAGACAAAATCTCCGGTACCATGCTGAGAAGTATGGGTTATTTTTCGTCCCGATCTGGCGTTTTACAGGGCGTTTTACAGATTCGGCTTAGTCATCGTCATCATCGCTGTCCGGATCGCCGGTGGACCAGGCATCTGG
>NZ_LDTB01000067.1 GCF_001476895.1 Sphingomonas endophytica
CGTCTCAACATTCGCAACATTCGCGTCCGCGATCACATCGTCCAGATCAGCACATTCCCCACCAGCACCACCGCCATCACCAGCATCAGCACGCCCTTCAACCGCTCGCGCCGCTTCACCAGCAGCCATCCGCCGCCGATCGCGCAGGCAATCGCCGCCAGCATCGCCACCGACGGCGCGGCGCCGGCAATCGCGCCCAGCGGCCCGGTCACGCGCCTTCCCCCGCCAGCACGCGCGCATAGTCGTCCATGTCGACATTCCCTCCCGACAGGACGACCAGCATGCCCGCCTCGACCGCGACCTGCCCGGACAGCAGCGCGGCCAGCGCCACCGCGCCCCCGGGCTCCACGACCAGCCGCAACTGCGCCGCCGCCCAGCGTTGCGCGTCGCGGATCGCGCGCTCGCTCACCGCCACCCCGGTCGCGTCGCGCCGCGACAGCACGTCGAAGGTCAGCGGCGACACGCGCGTCGTCTGCAACGCGTCGCAGGCGGTCGGCGGCGGGTTCGCGCCGACCGGCTCGATCCAGCTCGCCTCCAGACTGCGCCGCATGTCGTCCCAACCCTCCGGCTCGACCAGCGTTACCCGAGCCTCGGGCAGCGCCAGCGCGATCCCCGCCGCCAGCCCGCCGCCCCCGCACGGCACCACGACATGGCGGGGCGCGCCCAGTCCGGCGGCGTGCATCTGCGACGCCGCCTCGATCCCGGCGCTGCCCTGCCCCTCGATCACCCACGAATCGTCGAAGCTCGGGACCAACGTGGCACCGCGTGCCTCCGCCAGCCGGCCCGCGATCGCCTCGCGCGATTCGGTCGCGCGATCGTACGTCACCACCTCCGCCCCCAGCGCCAGCGTCGACTCGCGCTTCGCCTTGGGCGCATCGGCGGGCATCACGACCGTCGCCGCGATTCCCAGCCGCGCCGCCGCCCATGCGATCCCCTGCGCATGATTGCCCGACGAGAAAGCGACGACGCCTTTCCGGCGCGCTTCCGCGTCCATCGCGGTCAGCCGATGCCAGGCACCACGCACCTTGAACGCACCGATCGGCTGCACCGACTCCGCCTTCACCGTCACGTCCACGCCGTTGATATTCTTGATGAATATCGGTGTCACCGGCAGCACGGCGGCCACCTTCGCCGCCGCGTCCCTCACCCCCGCCCGGGTCGGTTGTCGCGTAATCGTCACAATTAAACCTTTCGTCGCAACTGGGACTTTACAAGCCCCGCGTGCGATCATATTTCGCGCCTCCGCTGCCCCATGGGACTTCCAACCGCAAGGCAGCTTTTTGTCACCGTATGCCGCAAGGCAATTGGAGGTCCCTTGAGTTGCACCAGCATCATCGCGCGCTGGGGTTAGCGCCCCTCTCGACCGTCTCCGCCGATCACGTCGCCGGGGCCATCGACATCGCTGCTCGTCGCCCGGTTCAGCCGGTGACGATCGTTCGTCCGCACGCCGCGGCACGGGCCGCCCGCTTCTTTACGGAGAAGTTTCCGGGCCGGACCATGTATGCGGTCAAGGCGAACCCGAGCCCGGACCTGCTACGCACGCTGTATGACAATGGCGTGACGACCTACGACGTCGCCTCGATCGCCGAGGTACGCCTGGTCGCGCGGACGTTGCCGGAGGCCACCTTGTGCTTCATGCACCCGGTGAAGGCCGAGGAAGCGATCGCCGAGGCGTATTTCACGCACGGCGTCCGCACCTTCTCGCTCGACAGCATGGAAGAGCTGGCGAAGATCGTGGCCGCCACCCGTGGCGCGACGGACCTTACCCTGTGCGTGCGTCTGCGCGTGTCGTCCGAACATTCGAAGCTCAGCCTGGGCGCGAAGTTCGGCGTCGCCCCGGACGAGTCGAAGGAACTGCTGATCGCCACCCGGCAGGTCGCCGATGCGCTGGGCATCTGCTTCCACGTCGGATCGCAGGCGATGACCCCGGACGCCTATGCCAGCGCGATGGAGCGCGTGCGTCAGGCGATCGTGGGCGCGGCGGTGACGGTCGACGTCATCGACGTCGGCGGTGGTTTCCCTTCGGCCTATCCGGGCATGACCCCGCCGCCGCTGGAGCGCTACTTCGAAACGATCCACCGCGCGTTCGAGAGCCTGCCGATCAGCTATTCGGCGGAACTCTGGGCGGAACCGGGCCGGGCGCTCAGCGCGGAATACAGCTCGGTCGTGGTGCGCGTGGAGCGTCGCCGTGGCGAGGAACTGTATATCAACGACGGTGCCTATGGCGCGCTGTTCGACGCGGCGCACATCGGCTGGCGCTATCCGGTCGCGCTGCTGCGCGAGCCGGAGTCGACCGTCCGCGATCACGCGTTCAGCTTCTGGGGTCCGACCTGCGACGACATGGACTATATGAAGGGTCCGTTCCCGCTGCCCGCGGACGTGACCGTCGGCGACTATGTCGAGGTCGGGATGCTCGGCGCCTATGGCGCGGCGATGCGCACCGCCTTCAACGGCTTCACCTCCGACGAGACGGTGGTCGCCACCGACGAGCCGATGGAGTCGCTCTACACCACGCTGCCGCAGCAGGTTACCGGCAACGTCGTGAAGCTGTAACGTTACGACTTCAGTGATCCGGTGACGGCGTGCGGACGATCCGCGCGCCGTCACCGTTCGGGTATTCGCGTCCCCTTTGAATGACGTGTCTTTCCCTGTGGGAGCCCCCATGACCGACACCACCATCAACGACACCCGGAAAGCGGAACTGCTGTCGAAGCAGGTCAAGCACATCGACATCAAGAGCTTCGACGCGCGCCCGATCGTCGACGCGATGAGCGACATGAGCTTCACCAGCCGCGACCTCGGCCGCGCGACGAAGATCTACAACCAGATGCTGGGCGACAAGGATTGCACCGTCGTCCTCGTCATCGCCGGTTCGACCTCGGCGGGCGGCTGCATGGACCTGTACGCGGAACTGGTGCGCAACAACATGGTCGACGTGATCGTCGCCACCGGCGCCACCATCGTCGACATGGATTTCTTTGAGGGGCTGGGCCACAAGCATTATCAGGCGCTGGAGGTGCCGGACGACGACACGCTCCGCTCGCTCTACATCGACCGCATCTACGACACGTATATCGACGAGGAGCAGCTTCAGGACTGCGACCATACGATCTACGAGATCTGCAACCGTCTGGAGCCGAAGGCCTATTCGTCGCGCGCCTTCATCCGCGAGATGGGCAAATATCTGGTCGAGAACGGCAAGAAGGAAAACAGCCTCGTCAAGCTCGCCTATGAGCATGACGTGCCGATCTTCTGCCCGGCGTTCGTGGACAGCTCGGCGGGCTTCGGCCTGGTGAAGCATCAGGTCGATCAGATGAAGGCCGGCAAGCCGTATCTGATGATCGACGCGGTCGCGGATTTCCGCGAACTGACCGACATCAAGATCAAGGCGGGGGAAACCGGCCTGCTGATGATCGGCGGCGGCGTGCCGAAGAACTTCATCCAGGACACCGTCGTCTGCGCCGAGATCCTTGGCCACGAGGACGTCGCGGTCCACAAGTACGCGGTGCAGATCACCGTCGCCGACGTCCGCGACGGCGCCTGCTCGTCCTCGACGCTGCAGGAAGCGGCGAGCTGGGGCAAGGTGTCGACCGCGATCGAGCAGATGGTCTTCGCCGAAGCCGGGTCGGTCATGCCGCTGCTGGCCTCGGACGCCTATCACCGTGGCCTCTGGAAGGATCGCCCGACCCGCAAGTGGGCGACGCTGTTCGACGCCAATTGACCTGATCGGGGGAAAGGACGCACGTCCTTTCCCCCGGTCACCCTACATTCCCGCGAAGGCGGAAATCCAGAACCTCTGCGGTTTCGTCGCTTGCGAGGGCCTGCGCATCTGGATCACCGCCTCGCGGGGATGACGGGGGCGATCCCGGCTGCCATATGTCTTCCGATCGAGAAAACGACGGAGGGACAGACGGATGCGGATCGACCGGCGAACATTGATCGGCGGTGCCGCCGGCCTCGCGACCCTCACCACCGACGCGCTGGCGCATGACGCCGCCACCACCGCCTGGCCACCACGCGAGCATATCAGCCTCTGGCCGAGGCGCCCGCCGAACAGCCCGCGCCGCCTGCCGACTCCCGATAACGAGATGAGCGGCCAGCCGCCGCGCCGCGAACTCCACCTGCGCGGCGTCGCCGAGCCGGTCGTCGGCGTCTACCGCCCCGAACGACCCGACGGCCGCGCGCTCCTGTCGCTTCCCGGCGGCGGCTATCGCTTCCTCTCGGTCGAGAACGAGGGGATCAACGTTGCCCGAACCTTCACGCCGAAGGGGGTGACCGTCTTCGTGCTCGCCTACCGGCTGCCCGGCGAAGGCTGGCTGGAGCCGCAGGACGTGCCGCTTCAGGATGCGCAGCGCGCGATGCGGCTGATCCGCGCCCGCGCCGCCGATTTCGCGATTGATCCGGCATCGCTGGGCGTGGTCGGCTTCTCGGCCGGCGGGTTGCTCGCCGCCAGCATCGCCACCGCCTGGCTCGATCCCGTCTATGAGAAGATCGATGCCGCCGACGACATCGTCGCCCGTCCCGCCTATGCCGGGCTGGTCTATCCGGTGATCTCGGGCGACATGATGCGCGTCGGCGCGCTGGGCGCGGCGCGCTTCGACACCGACCGCCGCGTCAATCGCGCCACGCCGCCGGTGTTCATCGCCCATGCGCTCGACGATCCGGTCGTGCCTGCCGCGCAACCGCTGGCGATGATGGCGGCATGTCAGGCCGCGCAGGTTCCGGTCGAGGCGCATTTCTTCCAGCAGGGCGGCCACGGCTTCGGCCCCGCCTATCTCCCGCCCGAACTGCCCGGATCGCGCTGGCCCGAGCTGTTCGACCTCTGGATCAGGCGGACGCTGGCCAGCCGAACAGCCGGCTGAGACAGCGCTCCAGGATCAGCAGCCGCCACAGCACGACCGCATGGTCCGCCTGTCCGCCGCGATGTTGCTCGGCAAGCTGCGCGAGCCGCTCGCGATCGAACCAGCCCAGTTCATCGAACAGCCGCGACCGCGCGAGGCCGGCGACGGCCTCCGCCAGCGGCCCCCGCAACCACGCGGCCACCAGCATGGGCGGCGCGGCGGCCGGCAACGGCGGCAGATGGTGTGCGAGGGCAGTCGCGAGCGGCGGTGTCCGTCCCGCCCGCACGCCGCGCGGCACCCCGGCGGCGACCGCGACGAACCGGTGGTCCGCGAACGGCGCGCGCCATTCGACGCCCGCCGCCATCCCGGCGCGGTCGGCGATCGCCAGATCACGCGCCGGCAGCCGGATCGCCAGCGTGGCATACAGCGCGCGGTCGAGCGGATCGTCCGCCCCGCTCGCGCGCATCGCCGCCGCGAAGCGTGCTTCGGGCCGGTGGTCCGCAAGCGCGCGTCGCACCCCGGCCGCGAACAGCCCGCGCCGCGCCTCGCGCGGCATCATCCCGATCGCAGCGGCATGGTCGGCCTCCGCCGCGCCCAGCAGCGCGTGCAGCGCCGCCGGAACGCCCGCCTTCTCCCGCCACCGCTGACGGCGCGCGAAGCGCTGCAAGCCCGCTTCGTCGTTCACTGCGCCGATCCCCGAAACGACCGACGTCGCACGCTCGCGCGCCGCCCCCGCCAGCAGCAGCGCGGTCAGCGCTCCCGGCAACGCGCACGGCTCGTCGAACGCCGCCGCCAGCAGCGGGAGCGCGCTCGCCACATCCGGCATACCCGTCGCCCGGTGCGCCGTCGCGAACCGCCGGGTGATCGCCGCCGCCTCCGTTTCGGCGACGGTCGGCACGGCCCGGGCGCTCGCCTCCGCCAGCAGGGCGACGACCGCCGCATCCGCCACTCCGCCGTCCAGCAAGGCGACCGGCGCAACGCCGCGCGCCGCCTCTCCGATCACGCGCCGCGCCGCCGGCAGGACCGCGTCGACCCCGACCGCCGCGCCGATGGAGGGTCGCCACCATGCTCGCGCCGGGCGTGCCGGCCGCCCGCGTTCGATCAGCAGGAAATGCCCCGCCGGCACCTTCTGCACACCCGCGACCACACAGCCGTCATCCGGGACATATCCCAGCGCCAGATAATCGTCGATCGCCACCACGTCCGGTGCACCGCGCAACAGCGGATGCGCCAGCAACCCGCGCAGCTCCGACGCGAACGCCAGCGCCCCGTCGGACAAGGTGGCATGGAACAGCGGCTTGGCCCCCAGCCGATCGCGCGCCAGGAACAGCGTCTGCGTCGCCGCGTCATGCACGGCGAACACGAACGCGCCCTCCAGCCGGTCGAGCAGCGACGGTCCCCACGCCGCAAAGCCGTGCAACAACACCTCGGCATCGCCCTCGCCTGGGACGACCTGCCCCAGCGCGCGCAGTTCCTCCCGCAGGTCCGCATGGTTCAGGATCGTGCCGTCGAGCATCAGCGCATAGCGCAGGTCGGGCGTCGCCACCGGCTGCACCGCCGCCGCGCCGCCGATCACCGCCAGCCGCCGATGCGCGAAGCCGACGCCCGGCGCGGTCCACTCGCCGGCACCGTCCGGCCCGCGATGCGCCATCGCCAGCGCCATCGCGCGCACCCGCGCCGGGTCGACGGGCTTCGGCGTGGCGGGATGAAACAGGCCTGCGATCCCGCCCATTCAGCGCCCGCCCCGCGTGTCCGCCCGGCGACGCGCCGGCCTGCCGCTCCGTTGCATGTCCCTACGCCCTTACGCACCCGATACCGGCGCGCCCGCTACCACGCCGGGCGGCGTTCAGCGACCCCGAACCGGGGGACGCCGTCGCGGCGCGGCGTCGGATCGCCGCCGGACCAGCGTGTGGTCCAGCATCACCCGTTTGCAGGTCATGCGCCCCTGACCGCGCCGCTCGAACAACATGGCGGCGAGCAACTCGACCGCCGCGCGGCTCATGTCCGCGATCGGCTGTCGGATCGTGGTCAGCTCCGGCCAGATCGTCGTCGCCAGCGCGCTGTCGTCGAAGCCGCAGACGGTCAGGTCGCCCGGCACCTCCAGCCCGCGCCGGTGCGCGATCGCGACCGAGGCCGCCGCCATGTCGTCATTGCTCGCGAAGATCGCCGACGGCGGGTCCGGCAGGTCGAGCAGTTCCTCGGCCGCCTCCAATCCGGAGCGATAGCTGAACAGACCCTTTACGACCAGGGCGTCGTCCGGCGCGATGCCATGCTCCGTCAACGCGGCGCGATAGCCCGCCAGTCGCTCGCCGCTGGCGAGGATATTGTCGTTGCCGGTGATGAAGCCGATCCGTTGATGCCCCAATGCCAGCAGATACGTCGTCATCTCATGCGCCGCCGCGCGGTCGTCGATCGCGACCGCCCCGACGTCGTCGGGTGGCGCGGGGGTCGCGACCACCACCGTGGGTACCCCGGCTTGCTGAAGAACCTTGCGGACGATCGGCGAGTCGCAGAGCGGCGGCGGAAGGACGATGCCGTCGATTCCGCCGTTGATCAACCGTTCGGCCACCTCGCCCTCGTGATCGCCCAGATCGCATTTCTGCACCACCAGCTGGATATCCGCGCGCCCGGCCTGATCCAGGCTGCCGAGCAGGAAGGCGCTCAGATACGCCTCGCTGGGATTGCTGAACAACAGGCCGATCCGCACCTGCGCGCCCCCCGCCAGCCGTCGCGCCGCCGGATTGGGGGCATAGTCGAGCTGCCTGATCGCGGCGTTCACGGCATCGCGCGTCTGCGCGCGGACATTGCTTTCCGAATTGATGACCCGCGACACGGTCATCGGCGACACCCCCGCCAGACGCGCCACGTCGGCGATCGTCGGCACGCCTGAGTGCCGCTTGCGTTTCTCCCCCGTCATGCCGTCGTGTCTAGCAGGATGGTTGCTCCGGGTAAGCCAGAGATCGCGAAAATGATGATAGCGTTCCCACAATGGGTCGCATAATCGTGACGCGACAGTGTGCGGGGAGGATCGGACGATGAAGCGTTGGGCGCGTGTGGCATTGGCGGGATGGCTGGCGACGGTGGCGGGAACGGCCCCGGCCCAGGTGGCGCATCCGGATCGATGGCCGGCCGCCAAAAGCCCCGGCCTGGTCGATCCCGCGACCGAGGCGAAGGTGACCGCGCTGATGCGCACCATGTCGCTGGAGGAAAAGATCGGGCAGATGATCCAGGCCGATATCGGCTCGATCAAGCCCGAAGATCTGCGCCGCTATCCGCTCGGCTCGATCCTGGCGGGCGGCAGCTCGCCGCCGCTCGGCAGCCCGGATCGCTCGCCCGCCGCCGCCTGGGTGGCGACGTCGCGTGCGTTCAACGCGGTCGCGATGGAAAAGCGCGCCGGGCATAATGCCATTCCGCTGATGTTCGGGGTCGATGCGGTCCACGGCGACAACAACGTCGTCGGCGCGACGCTCTTCCCGCACAACAGCGCGCTCGGCGCGATGCACGATCCGGCGCTGATCCGGCAGATCGGCGCGGCGACCGCGGCGGAGACGGCGGCGGCGGGGATCGACTGGGCGTTCGGCCCGACGCTGGCGGTGCCGCAGGACGATCGCTGGGGCCGCACCTATGAAGGCTATTCCGAGGATCCCGCACTCGTCGCCTCCTACGCGGGCGCGATGATCGAGGGATTGCAGGGCACGCCCGGCCAATGGGGTATCCAGCGCGGCCATGTCGCGGCCAGCGCCAAGCATTTCCTCGGCGACGGCGGGACGAAGGGCGGCGTGGATCAGGGCGACACGCAGGTCGATGAAGCCACGCTGATCCGCATCCACAGCGCGGGCTATCCGGGCGCGATCAAGGCGGGCACGATGACCGTCATGGCCAGCTTCTCCAGCTGGAACGGCGCGAAGATGCACGGCAACCGCTCGCTGCTGACCGACGTGCTCAAGGGACGGATGGGCTTCGACGGCTTCGTCGTCGGCGACTGGAACGGCCATGGTCAGGTGCCCGGCTGCACCAACGTCACCTGTCCGCAGACCTTCAACGCCGGGCTCGACATGGCGATGGCACCGGACAGCTGGAAGGGCATGTTCGACTCGACCCTCGCCGCCGCGAAGGCGGGGACGATCCCGATGACGCGCATCGACGATGCGGTGCGCCGCATCCTGCGCGTCAAGATGAAGCTCGGCCTGTTCGACCCCGCCCGCCCCTATGAGGCGAAGCCGGGCGAGATCGGCGCGCCCGCGCACCGCGCCGTCGCGCGCGAGGCGGTGGCCAAGAGCCTGGTCCTGCTCAAGAACAACGGTGTGCTGCCGGTGAAGGCCAGCGCCAACATCCTCGTCGCGGGCGACGCGGCCGATCAGATCGCGCGCCAGGCCGGAGGCTGGACGCTGTCGTGGCAGGGCGACGGCAACACCAACGCAGACTTCCCCGGCGCGACCTCGATCTATGCCGGGATCGCGGCGGCGGCGAAGGCGGGCGGCGGCACCGCCACCCTGTCGCCGGACGGCAGCTTCACCACGAAGCCCGACGTCGCGATCGTCGTGTTCGGTGAGCAACCCTATGCCGAGATGCGCGGCGATATCCGCACGCTGGAGTTCGAAGCGGGCGACAAGCAGGCGCTGGCGCTGCTCAGGAAGCTGAAGGCGGCGGGCGTGCCGACCGTCTCGGTGTTCCTGTCGGGCCGTCCGCTCTGGGTGAACCCGGAGCTGAACCAGTCGGATGCGTTCGTCGCGGCGTGGTTCCCCGGCTCGGAAGGCGAAGGCGTCGCCGACGTGCTGGTCGGCGGCAAGCGCGACTTCACCGGCCGCCTGTCGTTCAGCTGGCCGAAGACCGCCAGCCAGTTCACGCTCAACAAGGGCGCGCCCGGCTACGACCCGCTGTTCCCGCTCGGCTACGGACTCAGCTACGCGAAAGGCGGTATGGTACCGTCGCTGTCGGAGGAGGCCGGGGTCGACGCCAGCCTCGCCAACACCAGCCTGTTCTTCGCGCGCGGCAAGGTGCCCGCGCCGTTCGCGCTGTCGCTTGACCCGAGCGTCACCGCGACCCCGGTCGACAGCGCCACCGCGCAGGAAGGCGCGGTGCGGCTGACGTGGAAGGGTGCGGGGACCGCGAAGATCACCGGCCCGGCGATGATGCTGGAGCGTGAGACGAACGCCGACCTCAACCTCCAGATCAGCTACCGCATCGACACGCCCGCCACCGCGCCGGCCTTCCTGTCGCTGGGTGACGGGCGCCTTAACGTGACGGAAGCGACCGACCGGTCGCCCGGATGGCATGTCCTGCGCGTGCCGCTCAAATGCTTCCGCGATCATGGCGCGGCGATGGCGGCGGTGACCACCCCGTTCGCGATCACCGCCGATGCGCCGCTGTCGGTGTCGATCGCCGACGTGCGGCTCGCGACCGATCCCGCCGGTGCGGTGTGCCCGAAGTGAGCGCGTCTTTGACCCGCCGCGCGATGCTGGGCGCGATCACCGCCACCCCGCTGCTGCCCGGTATCGCCGCGGCGCAGGCGGCCGACGACACGATCGCGCTCTGGCCCGGCTCGCCGCCGGGGGCGCCCGCCTCGCTGCCCGTTCGCAAGGTCGAGCAGCGATCGAAGGATCCGGCGTTCAACGATCGCTGGCTGACCGGGATCGCGATGCCGACGCTCACCGTTCGTCGCCCCGCGCGACCGACCGGCGCGGCGGTGATGCTGGTCCCCGGCGGCGGATACGGCTTCCTCGCCTGGGATAACGAGGGCGAGGAACAGGCCCGCTGGCTGACCGCGCGCGGCGTTACCTGCTACATCCTCACCTATCGCCTGCCGGGCGAAGGCTGGGCGAAGCGTGCGCTGGTGCCGTTGCAGGACGCGCAGCGCGGGATGCGCGTGATCCGCGTGCGCGCCGCGCGCGACGGCGTCGATCCGAACCGCATCGCCGTGCTCGGCTTCTCGGCGGGCGGGCATCTGGCCGGCAGCCTCGCCACCCGTCATGCGGAGCCGACCTATGCGCCGGTCGATGCCGCCGACCGGCTGTCGGCGCGCCCCGACCTCGCTGGGCTGATCTATCCGGTGGTGTCACTGGTCGCGCCCTTCACGCATGTCGGCTCGCGCGACAATCTGCTCGGCAAGCCCTCCGACGACACGGCGCGCCGCGCGGCCTCGGTCGAGACGCATGTCGATGCACAGAGTGCCCCGGTTTTTCTCGTCCATGCCAGTGACGACGGCATCGTTCCGATCGAAAACAGCCTGAGCCTCTACCGGATTCTGCTGGCGGCGAAGCGCCCGGCGGAGCTGCACGCCTTCGACAAGGGCGGCCACGGCTTCGGCGTCCGTCTGCCGAAGGACACCCCCGCCGCCGCCTGGCCGACCTTGTTCACGGCCTTCGCGACGCACTTGGGCGTGTTCCCACCGACGCCCCCCTCCTGAACGGATGGGTGACAGACCGCACGGATGACGGAAGGATTCGGGTCAGGACGTATCATAGTCCCGGACACCCGCACGATCACAAGCGTTCCCGACCCACCCGCTCCCCTGACGACGAGTTCCCGTGAAAACCCTTTCCTTCCTTATACTTGCGACGACAGGCGCCGCGCCAGCGCTCGCGCAGCAGGCCGATATCGTCGTCACGGGCCGTGGCCTGGCCGAGCGCCCCGGCGATCGTACCGCGGACGTGGTGACGATCGACGCCGGCCGTATCGCGGAAAACGCCGCCAACCGGCTGGAGAGCGTGCTCGGCGATGTGGCCGGACTCCAGCAGTTCCGCCGCTCGGACTCGCGCTCCGCCAATCCGACCAGCCAGGGCATCTCGCTGCGCGGGATCGGCGGCAATGCGTCCAGCCGCGCGTTGCTGGTGCTCGACGGCGTGCCGCAGGCCGATCCGTTCGGTGGCTGGGTGCCCTTCCCCGCCTATGCCGCCGACCGTATCGGCCTGATCCGCGTCACGCGTGGCGGGGGCAGTGGCTATTTCGGCCCCGGCGCGCTGGCCGGGACGGTCGAGATCGAAAGCGCCGGCCCAGCGACGCAAACCCCGCTCGTCGCCGACCTCACCTATGGCAGCCGCAACTCGATCGACGCCAGCGCCTCGGCATTGCTCGCGCGCGGTCCCGGCTTCGCCACACTATCGGCAGCCTACGCGCGCGGCGACGGCTTCACCCCCACCGTCGCCGAAGCACGCGGCCCCGCCGACGGCCCCGCTCCCTACGAACAATTCTCCGCCGCCGCGCGCGGGGTGATCGCCATCGCTCCCGATACCGAGCTACAGGCGAATGTCTCCGGCTTCACCGACACGCGTGAGCGGGGCACCGCCTTTACCCGCAACCGCAGCGAGGGCGCGGACGCCAGCCTGCGTGTCGTCGGGCGGGGCACGCTCGGCTGGTCGGCGCTCGCCTATGTCCAGACCCGCGCCTTCGCGTCGCAATTCGCCAGCGTCAACGCCGCGCGCAGCACCTCCACCGCGACGCTCGACCAGTACAACACCCCAGCGACCGGGGTCGGCGGCCGCCTCGAACTGGTTCCGTCCCTCGGCAAGGGCCGCGACCTCCGCCTCGGCGCGGACGTGCGCCGCGTCGACGGCCGGACGCAGGAATTCTACACCTATGTCGACGCGCGCCCGACACGGCGGCGTGTCGCGGGCGGCAGCGCGCTGACCTGGGGCCTGTTCGGCGACGGCAGCCTCCAGAGCGGTGACGTCACGCTCACGCTCGGTGGCCGCGTCGATCGCTGGCGGCTATCGGACGGCCAGTTGCGCGAGGCGACATTGGCAACGGGGGCACCACTGACTGCCACCGACTTCGCGACACGCAGCGGCACCGAATGGACCGGGCGCGTCGGAGGGGCATGGGCGGTCGCCGCGCCGCTGACGGTGCGCGCATCCGCCTATCGCGGCTGGCGGCTGCCGACGCTCAACGAACTCTATCGCCCGTTCCGGGTCGGCGCGGATGCGACCGCCGCCAACGCCGCGCTGTCGCCCGAGCGGCTGAACGGCATCGACGGCGGTGTCACGCTGACCCCGGTCGCCGGGGTCAGCATCACCGCGACCGCTTTCTGGAACCGGCTCGACGGCGCGATCGCCAATGTCACCGCCGGACGCGGGCCTGGCACCTTCCCGGGCGTCGGCTTCGTCGCCGCGAACGGCGTGTACCGTGTCCGGCAGAACCTCGACGCGATCCGATCTACCGGCGTGGAGTTCGACGCGCGCTGGGATCACGGCCCGCTCTTCGCCCAAGCCTCATGGAGCCGCGTCGACCCCCGCGTCCGCGCGCCCGGCACGCCGCTCGACGGCCTTCGTCCCGCGCAGACTCCGCGCGATCTGATCTCGACCGCGCTGGGCTGGCGGCGCGATGGCGCGGCGATCACGGCGACGCTGCGCCACGCCGCGCGGCAGTTCGAGGACGACCAGAATAGCCGCGCGCTCGCCCCGGCGACGACGCTCGACACCTATCTCGCGCTGCCGGTGACACGCGCCGTCGCACTGGAATTGCGCGCCGAAAACCTGTTCGACGAGCGGGTGGAGGCGGGCGTCAGCGGCGCGAACGTCGTCGAACGCGCGACACCCCGAACGATATGGGTCGGCCTGAAGGTGCGCGGCTAGAAGGGCGCGACCGCTCCAACGCCACTTGCGTCACCCCGGACTCGGTCCAGAATGACGCCTGAGTGCGGAAGGTTACGCCCGTTTCTTATCGAAGGGGAGCAGCATACCTGACACCACCCGCGACCTCACTCCACCGTCACGCTCTTCGCCAGATTGCGCGGCTGGTCGACATCGGTGCCCTTGGCCACCGCGACATGATACGCCAGCAACTGCACCGGCACCGCATAGACGATCGGTGCGATCAGCGGGTGAACCTTGGGCATGGTGATCGTCGCGACACAGCCCTCGCCCGCCGCCTCGACCCCATCGTAATCGCTGATGAGCAGCACCTTGCCGCCGCGCGCCTGCACTTCCTGCATGTTGCTGACCGTCTTGTCGAACAGCGGCCCCGAAGGCGCGATGACGACGACCGGCACGTTCTCGTCGATCAACGCGATCGGCCCGTGCTTCATCTCGCCGGCCGCATAACCTTCGGCGTGGATGTAGCTGATTTCCTTGAGCTTCAACGCACCTTCCAGCGCCAGCGGATAGTCGGTCCCGCGCCCCAGATACAGCACGTCGCGGGCGCCCGCGATCACGCCCGCGATCGCCTCGATCGATTCATCATAGGCGAGCGCGCCATTGATCGCGGCGGGTGCCTCCGCCAGCTGGCGGACGATGCTGCGTTCCTCGCTCTCGCTCAGCCGCCCCTTCGCCTTGGCGAGATTGGCAGCCAGTGCGGCCAGCACCGCAAGCTGGCAGGAGAAAGCCTTGGTCGAGGCGACGCCGATCTCCGGACCGGCGTGCGTCGGCAGCAGCAGGTCGGCCTCGCGCGCCATCGTGCTGGTCGGCACGTTGACGACCACCGCGATCGTTTGCCCTTCGCTGCGCGCATGGCGCAACGCGGCAAGCGTGTCGGCGGTCTCGCCCGACTGGCTGATGAACAGCGCCAGCCCGCCCTCTTCCATCACCGGCGCGCGATAACGAAACTCGCTGGCGACATCCAGATCGACCGGCACGCGCGCGAATTGCTCGAACCAGTATTTGGCGACCATGCCCGCGTAGAAGCTGGTGCCGCACGCGACGATCGTCACGCGGCGGATACCCGACAGGTCGAATTCGGGGATCGGCAGCACGATCTGCCCCTCGAACCGCTGAAGGTAGCTGCGCAGCGTCTGCGCGACCACGATCGGCTGTTCGTAAATCTCCTTCTGCATGAAGTGGCGGTGGTTGCCCTTGTCGATCAGCGCGCCGGTGACGCCCGAGATCGTGACCGGGCGCTCCACGGCCACATTGGCGCGGTCATAGACCTGCGTGCCGTCGCGCGCGCAGACGACCCAGTCGCCCTCCTCCAGATACGCGATCCGCTGCGTCAGCGGGGCCAGCGCCAACGCGTCGGACCCCAGATACGTCTCGTCCTCGCCATAGCCGACCACCAGCGGCGAGCCGAGCCGCGCGCCGATCAGCAGGTCCGGGTGGCTGCGGAACAGGATCGCCAGCGCGAACGCGCCGTGGAGACGCGGCAGCACCTCGCGCACCGCCTCGATCGGGGTCTTTCCGCCCTCGACCTGCTCGCTGATCAGGTGCGCGACCACCTCGGTATCGGTCTCGCTGGTGAACACCCGGCCGCGCGCCTGCAATTCCTCGCGCAGCGGCTTGAAGTTCTCGATGATGCCGTTGTGGACGACCGCGACCTCGTCGGTGGCATGCGGGTGCGCATTGTTGGTGGTCGGGCCGCCGTGCGTCGCCCAGCGCGTGTGCGCGATCCCGGTCGTGCCGGGCAGCGGATGCGCGGCGAGTTCCTTGCCCAGATTGACCAACTTGCCCGACGCGCGCCGCCGCTCGATCGCGCCGTCGACGATCGTCGCGATCCCGGCCGAGTCATAGCCGCGATATTCCAGCCGCTTCAGCCCGTCGAGCAGGCGATCGGCCACGTCGTCATGACCCAGGATACCAACGATACCGCACATCTTACTGGCCCTTCTTCTTCGCCGTCATCGCAGCGCGAAAGCGCTTCGCCCAACCGCCGCGCTCTTCCTGCCGGCCGCGTGCCAACGCAAGTGAATCCGCCGTAACGTCCCGGACAACAACGGAACCTGCCGCGACGATCGCGCCGTCACCGACCGTGACCGGCGCGACCAGCGCACTGTTCGATCCGATGAACGCGCCCGCGCCGATCACGGTGCGATATTTGAAGAAGCCGTCATAATTGCAGGTGATCGTGCCCGCGCCGATGTTCGCGCCCGCGCCGACTTCCGCGTCGCCGATATAGGTCAGGTGATTGACCTTCGCGCCGACACCGACGCTCGACTTCTTGATCTCGACGAAATTGCCGACCTTGGCCTTTTCGGCCAGCACCGCGCCGGGGCGCAGCCGGGCATAGGGGCCGACGTCCGCCGTCGCGCCGATCACGGCCCCCTCGATATGGCTGAAGGCGCGGATCGTCGCGCCATCCGCCACGGTCACGCCGGGACCGAACACCACGTTCGGCTCGATCACGACGTCGCGCCCCAGCACGGTATCATGCGCGAACCACACCGTCTCCGGCGCGATCAGCGTCACGCCATCGGCCATCGCCTGCGCGCGCCGGACCTGCTGCCACGCCGCCTCGACCGCCGCGAGTTCACCACGGCTGTTGACGCCGGCGACCTCGCCCGCGTCCGCCTCGATCACCGCCGCGCTGCCCGACAGTTCGACGATATCGGTCAGGTAATACTCGCCCGCCGCATTGTCGTTGCCGAGGTTCTTCAGCAACGCGAACAGGTCCGCCGATCGCGCCGCCATCAACCCGGTGTTGCACAGCGTCACCGCGCGCTCCTCCGCGCTGGCGTCCTTGAACTCGACGATCTTCTCCAGCCGGTCGCCGCCCCCGGCGACGATCAACCGCCCATAGGCACCCGGATCGGCCGGTCGGAACCCCAGCACCACCACCGACGGCGCATCGTCGGCGTTCAGCCGCTCGATCATCGCACGCATCGTCTCGGCCCGGACCAGCGGCACGTCGCCGTACAGGATCAGCACGTCGCCGTCGAAACCCGTCAGCGCGTCCTCGGCCTGCATCACCGCATGGCCGGTGCCGAGCTGTTCGGCCTGCACCGCGAGTCTGGCCCCCAGCGGCGCGACCGCCGCCTCGACCTGTTCGCGCCCCGCGCCCGTCACCACCACCGTCCGCTCCGGCGACAAGGTATCGGCGGCGGCCAGCAGATGCAGCAGCATCGGGCGCCCCGCGATCGGGTGCAGCACCTTGTGCAGGTCGGATTTCATGCGGGTGCCCTTGCCCGCGGCGAGGACGACGACGGCGATCTTGCGGCTCGACATGCGCACGCCCTGCCACCCTTTGCTTGCCAATTCCAGTATGGCGGGGCAACGCGCCAACGATCATGACCAGCTTTCCTTTCGCCATCGTCGGGCTCGACCTCGACGGCACGCTGCTCGATACCTCGGGTGATCTCGCCGCCGCGCTGAACCACGCGCTGTCCTCCGCGGGACGACCGACGCTCTCCGTGGAGCAGGTGAAGCCGATGATCGGCGGCGGCGCACGGCATATGCTGGCGCAGGGGATGGCGGCGACCGGCGGATGTACGGAGGCGGAGCTGGACGTGCTGCAGCGCCGGCTGCTCGACCATTACCAGGCGAACATCGCGGTCCTCACCCGTCCCTTCCCGCACGCGCTGGACGCGCTCGATCGGCTGGCGGCGATGGGCGTCCGGCTGGCGATCGTCACCAACAAGCTCGAATCGCTCGCACGGCAGGTGCTGGAAGAACTCGACCTGACGCGTCGCTTCGCCGCGATCATCGGCGGCGACACGATGGGGCCGGGCAAGGGCAAGCCGTCGCGTATCCCGATCGATGCCATGATCGAACGCTGCGGCGGCGGACGCGCGGCCTTCGTCGGCGATTCGATCTACGACATTCGTGCCGCGCACGCCGCCGGACTGCCGGCCATCGCCTGCTCCTTCGGCTTCCTGATGCAGCCGATCGAGGAACTGGAGGCGGATGCGATCATCCACGGTTTCGACACGCTGATCCCGACGCTGGAGCGACTGGCATGACCCAGGTGCGCCTTCCCTTCCTGATCGCGCTGGTCCTCGCGCTCGCCTTCGCGATCTACATGGCGATCAATCCGCACCCTGCGGTACAGGTGGAGGTGTACGACAAATGGCAGCATATGGCCGCCTTCGGCACGCTGACCCTGTTGTCGGTGCTGGCCTTTCCGCACGCGTCGCTGCTGCGCGTCGGCGAACGGCTGTCGTTCCTGGGCGCGATGATCGAGGTGGTGCAGTCGATCCCGGCGCTGCACCGCGACTGCGACATCATGGACTGGGTGGCCGACACCGCGATCATCGTCGGCGTGCTGGTGGTGGTGCGGATCGGGCGCGGGATGCAGCGCCGCTGACGACGCCCCCTGCCGCTCCGCATCGCGCTGCGCTATCGAGGCATTCGTGATCGACGAACTTCCCCTGCGCACCTGGCTGGCGGTCGCCATCGCGGCGGCGACCGCGCTGGTCGTTTTCCTGCTGTCGCGCGACGCGCAGGCGGCGCTGGCGGCGCTGGCGGGCGGGGCCGCGCTGGTCGTCATCATCGCCACTATCCCCGAGGAATCGGCCGCGGACGACGTCCCCGATACCGCGCCGGTGCCCGACCTGCCCTCCGGCGCGATCGTCGAGGCGATCGCCGAGCCGGTGCTGGTCCTGCGCGGCGGGCGGGTCACGATCGCCAACGGCGCCGCGCGTCGGCTGCTGGGCGACCATATCGTCGGCGAGGATGCCCGGGTCGCGATCCGCCACCCGGGTGCCGCCGAGCATCTGGCCGACGGCTCGTCGCAGCCGGTCGATCTGGTCGGGATCGGCACGCTGGACCAGCATTGGCAGATGCACGCCGCGCCGATCGCGGACGATGCGCGGCTGGTGCATCTGGTCGATCGCACCGGCCAGTATGCCGCCGAGCGGATGCGCGTCGATTTCGTCGCCAACGCCAGCCACGAACTGCGCACCCCGCTCGCCTCGATCCTGGGTTATGTCGAGACACTGGCGGACGAGGCCGGCGAGGATCCCGGCCTGCGACAACGCTTCCTGGGGATCGTGTTCGACGAGGCGCGGCGCATGGAGCGGCTGGTCGAGGATCTGATGAGCCTGTCGCGGATCGAGTCGGAGAAGTTCCGCGAGTTGCGCACCGCCATCGACCTGGGAGCGATCGCGCGGGAGACGTGCGACACGCTGGCGACCACGCATGGCGACCGCGGCGTCGATATCCGTCTCGATCTGGCGGACGACCTGCCGCCGGTCACGGGCGATCAGGTGCAATTGTCGCAGCTTCTCCACAACCTGATCGGCAATGCGATGAAGTATGGCCGCGCCGGCACCCCGGTTGAGGTCACGCTGGAGTCGGGCCCGCAGAGCGTCTGCCTGACCGTCGCCGATCAGGGAGAGGGCATTCCGCCCGAACATCTGCCGCGCCTGACCGAACGCTTCTATCGCGTCGATCCGGGCCGGAGCCGTTCGCTGGGGGGCACCGGGCTGGGGCTCGCCATCGTCAAGCATATCGTCGAGCGGCATCGCGGACGGCTGAACATCGCCAGCACGGTCGGCGTCGGCACGCGCGTGATGGTCACGCTGCCCGCCGCACCGGGGGCGCTGTCATGAAGGCGTAACTTCAATGTCACACGGCGCGCGGGATGAGGGCCGCCGCGTCGGCGATCGCCCGTTCGGGGGATGTATGTCGCGCTTCGTCCAGGCGCTCGCAGCCATGCTGCCGCTCGCTTGTGCGGGCGGGCTGGCGGCGTGCGTGGATCAGGCGGCGGGTGGCGGCACCGGATCGCGCGACCAGATCACCGCGGTCGGCTCCTCCACCGTTTATCCGTTCACGACGATCGTCGCCGAACAATATCTGGCCAACAATCCGCAAGCGCGCCCGCCGGTCGTCGAGTCGACCGGCACCGGCGCGGGGTTCAAGCTGTTCTGCGCCGGGATCGGCGCCGCGCATCCCGATATCGAGGATGCGTCGCGCCGGATGCGTCGCCGCGAATATGACGCCTGCGCGCAGCGCGGCGTGGCGGCGATCATGGAGGTGCAGATCGGCATCGACGGGATCGCCTTCGCCGAGGCGCGCGACGGCCCCGGCATGGCCCTGACCCCCGCCGACATCTATCGCGCGCTGGCCGCCGCGCCGCTCGGGCGGCGCAATGCCGCGCGGCTGTGGCGCGACGTGAACCCGGCATTGCCCGCGATCCCGATCCAGGTCTATGGGCCGCCCGCGACCAGCGGGACGCGCGACGCGCTGGCCGAGTTGATCATGGCCAAGGGGTGCGAGGCGATCGAGCCCGACACGGTGGCGCTCCACGACCGTGATCTCAACGCCTTCGCCGCACGCTGCCAGCGCATCCGCGAGGACGGCGCGTACATCGACGCGGGCGAGAACGACAATCTGATCGTCCAGAAGCTGCGGGGGAACCCCGATGCGCTCGGCATTTTCGGTTATGGCTATCTCGAGGAAAATAGCGATGTCGTGCGCGGCGTGGCGCTGAACGGCGTGACGCCCACCTATGCGACGATCGCCGGCGGCACCTATCCGGGGGCGCGGCCGCTCTTCATCTACGTGAAGAAGGCGCATGTGCATGCCATTCCGGGCCTGCGCGCGTTCCTGCGCCAATATGCCGCTTTGTGGGGCGCCGACGGGCCGCTCGTGAAGCGCGGGCTGATCGCTGCGCCGCTCGCCGTTCAACGGCGGTCGAGCGCGATCATCGCCAACGAAGTCGCGCTCGATCCGCGGGAGCTGCCCTGATGTCGGCGCTGGCGCTGCTGTTCCTGATCGCCGCGCTGGGGCTGATCGGCTGGATCGTGGCGCGCGCGCGCGCGCTGCGGTTCCGCGCCTCCCCGACGCGGCGCTTCAGCTCGCTGCCGCAGCATCACGGCTGGTTCGTCGCCATGTGGACCTTGCTGCCGGCGCTGGTGTTCCTGGGCATCTGGCACGTAACCGCGCCCGCGCTGGTGACCGACGCGGTGATCGCCAGCCCGGCGGCCGCGACCCTGCCCCCGCCGGGACTGGATCGCGCGGCGATCCTGTCGGAGGCGCGCAACCTCGCCAACGGCGACGCCTATGGCGCCTTCCACCCCATGTCAGAAACCCTCGCGCCGCTCTACGCGCGCGAACAGTCCCGCCACGACTGGACCGCGACGGCCATCGCGCTGCTGCTGGCGTTCGCAGGCGGCGCGCTGGCGTTCCTGCGCGTGCGGCCGGGCTTTTCGGCCCGAACGCAGGTGGAGCGGGTCGTCATGGGGCTGCTGCTGGTCGCGTCATTGATCGCGATCCTGACGACGATCGGCATCATTGCCTCGCTGCTCGTCGAAAGCGCGCGCTTCTTCCAGATCGTGCCGATCACCCAATTCCTGTTCGGCACCCACTGGAGCCCGCAGGTGATCGACGCGCGCGATCCGGGCGCGTCGCTGGGCGCGGTGCCGCTGTTCTGGGGGACGTTCTTCATCGGCGCGATCATCGCGATGGCGGTCGCGGTACCGCTGGGCCTGATGAGCGCGATCTATCTGACGCAATATGCGCGCCACACCACGCGCCGCTGGATGAAGCCGATGCTGGAGGTGCTCGCGGGTGTCCCCACCGTCGTCTACGGCTATTTCGCGGCGTTGACGGTCGCGCCGGCCGTCCGGGATCTGGGCGTGGCGCTGGGCATTCGCTGGGCGTCGTCGGAAAGCGCGCTGGCGGCGGGGGTGGTGATGGGGGTGATGATCATCCCGTTCGTCTCATCGATGGCCGACGACTCGCTGTCCGCCGTCCCGGCGGCGATGCGCGACGGCAGTCTGGCGATGGGCGCGACCCAGTCGGAGACGATCCGCCGCGTGCTGGTGCCCGCCGCGCTGCCCGGCGTCGTCGGCGGCGTCCTGCTGGCGGTCAGCCGCGCGATCGGGGAGACGATGATCGTCGTCATGGCGGCGTCCGGTGTCGCGTCGCTGACGCTCAACCCGTTCGCCAGCACGACGACCGTCACCAAGCAGATCGTCGACCTGCTGACCGGCGAGGCCGAGTTCGACTCGGCGAAGACGCTGGCGGCCTTCGCGCTGGGCTTGACGCTGTTCGTCATCACGCTGCTGCTCAACGTCGTCGCGCTGATCGTGGTGCGCCGCTATCGTGAGTCGTATGAATAAGCCGGTCGCGCCTCCCGCCCCGGCCGAGCGCCGCCCCACCGACTGGCAGACGCCGGCGATGCAGCGCCGCATTCGCCGCCGCTATGCGGCCGAGCGGCGTTTCCGGCTGCTGGGGCTGGCGGCGGTGTTCCTGTCGGCGGCGTTCCTGCTCTACCTGCTGGCGACCATGATCGGCCAGGGCGCGAGCGGCTTCACCGAGACGCGCATCGCGCTGCCGCTCGACCTGAGAGGGCGCGTCGTCGTGAACCCGGCGCGGCTGAACGGCGCGGGCGCGGATCTGGCGCTGGCCGGTGCCGGCCTGGAAAACGCGGTCGATGCCGCCGCCAACGCCGCTTACCCGCGACAGGGCGGCGCCACTCTTCTCTCCGACGGCGCGTGGCTGCGCGTGCGAGACGCGATCAAGCGGGATCCGGCGCTGCTCCGCACGCCCACGACGATCGACGTGCCGGTCGCGAGCGCGATCGACATGGCGTACAAGGACGATGGTGATGCAGCGTCCGAAGCGGCGGTTGCCGCATTGCGCCCGCATCTGTCGCGCGAGCTGAACCGTGGGTTCTTCGCCGGATCGGACGCGACGGACCCGACGCGGGCGGGCATCTGGGGCGCGCTGAAGGGGTCGTTGCTGACGATGATCGTCACCTTGGGCCTCGCCTTCCCGATCGGCGTGCTGTCGGCGCTGTACCTGGAGGAATATGCACCGCGCAATCGCTGGACCGACCTGATCGAGGTGTCGATCAACAACCTCGCCGCCGTGCCCTCGATCATCTTCGGGCTGCTGGGCCTCGCGGTGTTTCTCGGCACGTTCCACATGCCGCGCTCGGCGGCGGTAGTGGGTGGGCTGACGCTGGCACTGATGACGATGCCGGTGATCGTGATCGCCGGGCGAAACGCGATCACCGCGGTGCCGCCGTCGATCCGCGACGCCGCGCGCGCGCTGGGCGCGTCGCCGATCCAGGTCGTGTTCCACCACGTCCTGCCGCTCGCGCTGCCCGGCATCCTGACCGGCACGATCATCGGCATGGCGCGCGCATTGGGCGAGACCGCGCCGCTGCTGATGATCGGGATGCGCGCCTTCATCGCCGCGCCGCCCGGCAAGCTGACCGATCCGGCCACCGTCCTGCCGGTACAGATCTTTCTCTGGTCCGACGAGGTGCAGAAGGGCTTCGTCGAGAAGACCTCCGCCGCGATCATCGTCCTGCTGGTCGTGCTGCTGGCGATGAACGGCGTCGCGATCTACCTTCGCAACCGCTTCGAGACCCGCTGGTAATGAACCATATCGCGCCCAAGATGACCGCTACCGGGGTCAACGTCTTCTACGGCCGCAAGCAAGCGATCCGCGACGTGTCGATCGATGTGCCGCGTGAGGACGTGACGGCGTTCATCGGCCCGTCGGGCTGTGGCAAGTCGACCTTCCTGCGCACGCTCAACCGCATGAACGACACCATTCCCGGCGCCCGCGTCGAAGGCGACGTGCGGATGGACGGCGAGGACATCTACGCCAGGTCCATGGATGTCGTGCAGCTCCGCGCGCGTGTCGGCATGGTGTTCCAGAAGCCCAACCCCTTCCCCAAGTCGATCTTCGAGAATGTCGCCTATGGTCCGCGCATCCATGGCCTCGCGCGCTCCAAGGCCGATCTCACCCAGATCGTCGAACGGTCGCTGACGCGTGCGGGGTTGTGGAACGAGGTAAAGGATCGCCTGTCCGAAAGCGGCACCGCCTTGTCGGGCGGCCAACAGCAGCGGCTCTGCATCGCGCGCGCGATCGCGGTCGATCCGGAGGTGATCCTGATGGACGAGCCGTGCTCGGCACTCGATCCGATCGCCACCGCCAAGATCGAGGAGCTGATCCACGAACTGCGCGGCCGCTATGCAATCGTGATCGTCACCCACAACATGCAACAGGCGGCGCGCGTCAGCCAGCGGACCGCCTTCTTCCATCTCGGCCAGCTGGTCGAATACGGCGACACGTCGGACATCTTCACGAACCCGCGTCAGGATCGGACGAAGGACTACATCACTGGCCGGTACGGCTGAGGACTGACATGGCGAACTCGCAGGAACATACCGTAAAGGCTTTCGATCAGGACATCGGCCAGTTGCGCGGGCTGATCTCGCAAATGGGCGGGCTGGCCGAAAGCGCGATCGCCGAGGCGATGGTCGCGCTGCAACGCGGCGACGCGGTACTGGCGGCGCGGATCGCCGCCGATGACAAGAAGATCGACGCGATGGAAGCGGAGGTCGAGCGGACCGCCGTGCGCATCATCGCGTTGCGCGCGCCGATGGCCGACGATCTGCGTGAGGTGATCGCGGCGCTGAAGATCGCAAACGTGATCGAACGGATCGGCGATTATGCCAAGAACATCGCGCGCCGCGTGCCGCAGCTCGAAAGCGATCACCGCATCGAGCCGATCTCGATCCTGCCCGCGATGGGGCGGATGGCGGCCGCGATGGTGCATGACGCGCTGAACGCCTTCGCCGCACGCAATCCGCAGGGTGCGCTGGCGGTATGCGAGAGCGACAATGCGCTCGACGATTTCTACGACAGCATCTTCCGCACGCTGGTGACCTACATGGTCGAAAACCCGAAGACGATCGGCCAGTGCGCGCATCTGCTGTTCGTCGCCAAGAACCTCGAGCGGATCGGTGATCACGCCACCAACGTCGCCGAGATGGTCTATTTCGCCGCTACCGGAGAGCGGCTCGTGGAACGCGAAAAGGGAGTCGACTGATGGCCAAGGCGCGCATGTTGCTGGTGGAGGACGACGCCAGCCTCGCCGAGCTGCTGGTGTGGCATTTCACCCGTGAGCATTTCGACGTGCAGCACACGATCGACGGCGAGGAGGCGCTGCTGCTGGCACGCGAGACGCCGCCCGACATCGTCCTGCTCGACTGGATGGTGGAAGGGATTTCGGGAATCGAGGTCTGCCGCCGCCTGCGCCGCGCCGCTGAAACGCAGAATGTGCCGATCATCATGCTGACGGCGCGTGGCGAGGAGGAGGACCGCGTGCGCGGGCTGGAAACGGGCGCCGACGATTACGTCACCAAGCCGTTTTCGCCGCGTGAGTTGGTGGCACGCGTCGGTGCGGTGCTGCGCCGCGTGCGCCCGGCGCTGGCGGGCGAGCAGCTGACCTACGCCGATCTGGAGATGGACACGGTCGGCCACAAGGTACGGCGCGGTGGCGACGTGGTCGCGCTCGGGCCGACGGAGTTCCGTCTTCTCAAGCACTTCCTGGAACATCCCGGGCATGTCTTCTCGCGTGAGCGATTGCTGGACAGTGTCTGGGGCCATGACAGCGATATCGAAAGCCGCACCGTCGACGTACATATTCGCCGGCTGCGCAAGGCGATCAATGAAGGCGGGCGTCCCGACATTATTCGCACGGTGCGTTCGGCCGGATATGCTCTCGATACGGGGCATTGATCCGCCGTTTCGTCGATGCGCAGCCGCAACGATGGACCCTTTCCCTGTCGTGGGGCGTTGGCCGACCCGCGTGATCAAAGCGCGTTTCTGACCGAACGCACACGGCAGGAGAGATAAAAGATGAAGACCATTCTTCTCGCGGCAGCAGCCGTGATCGCCATTCCCACGATGGCCGTCGCGCAGGACGCTCCGCAGACCACGACCGCGCCGGATGCGAGCACCGCGCCCGCTGCTGATCCGGCTGCCCCCGCGGCCGATACGACCGGGTCGGCGATGACGACTCAGGCCGATCCGAACGCGACCATGCCGCCCGCAACCGATGCGATGACGCCGCCGCCCGCGACCGACACGACCGGCGCGGCGCCGGCTGGCGGCGCGATGGGCACCGAAACGGCGGGCGGTTACCAGCCGTCGCAGCCGGCGATCTCCGGTACGCCGCAGCCGGGCGCGACCGTGCGCTTCCAGCCCGCGCCGTCGCCGTCGCAGGCCTTCCCGCCGCCGGCGGCGGAAGCC
>NZ_LDTB01000068.1 GCF_001476895.1 Sphingomonas endophytica
CCCGCCTCGGCCTCCTTCAGAATGCCGATGATCTGCTCTTCCGAAAACTGCTTCCGCTTCATTCCGTCCGTCCCTTCGATGGGCCGGTCTCTAGCTCCAAGTGGATGAAGAAACGGGGGTCACGTCAGGCTTGCCGTGGCTCTTGGAAAAGAACGGACGCAGCCGATCCATCTGCTCGTCGGTCAGCCAAAACAGGTCGCTCATCACCAGTCTCCTCACGGAGCCTGAATCAGATCGTTGCCCTCACATCAATGGGTCCTGACCCTAGAACCCGCGGCAGATGACAGCCCGGGAAGTACGTCGCAACGGATATATAGATCAAACCGCTTACCCATCCGGCAGCACAGCCTTGGAGGGCCCGTCCGGCAATGAACCACGCCATCCGATCGCCTACAGCGCTGATGCCGCATCCGGCCGCAAAGCCAAGCCCCGCCAAGAGCATGGCGGTTCTCAAACCGACGCTATTTGCGAGCCAACTCGACGAGGCGGCAGCAACGACAAGTCCGGTCAGAAATATCGCCGATGCCGCGCCGAACCAGGCAAAGCCACCGAGCGAGGTGCCAACGCTCGACAGGATGGTAGCGACCACAAGCGAGTCTACCGCAACCACCCAGCAGCCCAGTAGCAAGAGCGTCAGAACGGCTCGTCGACCTTCCGAGACGAGATCGGACCATCCATTTTGGTTCCGCACAACGTGCGTTTTAGTGGTGTCGAGAAGCACGGCATCTCCAGCTGTGCTGGTATCTGCCGACGTCCATAGAACCTCAATCTAAGTTGAGGTCAACAGATGAATCAGGTGCGGACAGCAGCGCCGTCAAGCGTTCTTACCGTTGCGGAACTGGCTCGGCGTGGCGGCGTATCGGTGTCCGCCATCCATTTCTGGGAACGGCAAGGCCTGATCGAGGGCTGGCGAACTGCAGGCAATCAACGTCGCTACCATCGTGCGACCCTGCGTCGCATTGCCATCATCAAGGTAGCGCAGGCAGTCGGCATACCCCTGTCGGACATAAAGGCGCGACTGCTTGCGATGCCTTCCGGCAAGAATGGCTGGGTCGCGCTCGCGGATGATTGGCGATCAGATCTGGACCGACGCATCGCTCTATTGACGCAGATCAGGGATCAACTCGAAACGTGTATCGGTTGTGGCTGCCTGTCCGTCAGTGACTGTCCGTTGCGTAATCCCGAAGACCGATTGGCTGAAGAAGAATCAGGTCCCCTCCACATGATGCAAGCAGCCGTTGCACGGTAACAATGGACGCGCCGTTCTTAAAACGGTCTTTTGGGAACGTTCGAAAATTCCCGTTTCACCATCCTCGTGGGAAACCGCTGCCTCCTTTAGATGTTTGACGGCAAGGGCTTGAGAGCGCCGCCCTCTGCGTCGAAGTGAAGCGAAAGCGCCGCCCCGTAATGAGAGCGACGCTTCCATCTGGTAGGAGGCTCGGGTCAGAACTTCTGACGAAGGCCGACCATGATCGAGGTCGACGTGTTCTTCATCTTATAGTCCGTCGTCTGGCGAACCAGGCTTTCGTCGAGCGATACGCCCTTCACCTTCATGCCGCCGGTCTGCGAGTAGCGGCCAAGCAGTTCGATCGACGTCTGCGGCGTCACGTCGTAGCTGGCGCCGGCATCGAGGTGCCAGCGGAAGCCCCAGTCCTTGCCGTCGATGCCGACCATCGGCTTTTGCGTCCCGGGAGTCTTGTCGATCATCAGGCGGCTGATCGAATAGTCGACGCGCGAGGCACCGACCCCGCCACCGACGAACGGCTTGAACGGGCCGTCGCGGACCAGGTCGACGTAGGCGGCGACGCCCAGATCGAACGACTTGGTGCGTCCCGCGCCCGAATATGTCTTGGTGCTCAGCGCCTTGGCGTTGACCTTGGCGGTATCGTAGCCCGCCGTTCCCTCGACGCGGATGCCGCCGAAGTCATAGCCCATGCCCAGTTCGCCGGTGAAGCCGCCGTCATGGTCGATGTTCTTGGGCAGGGTCGGTGTCGTCTTGGAGACGGTCTGGCCCTTGGCCAGAACCTGGGTCGGCTTCACGTCGGAGTCGATCTGCGCACCGGCGCGGGCGACGACATAGGCACCTGGCTCGGCCTTCTGCGCGGCGGCGGGGGAAGCCATGACGATCGCTGCGGCGAAGCCTGCGAACAGGGCGGCCGGGTTCCGGCGCGCACCGCGATAGGCGGGCGCGAGGGTGCTAACCAGGGTCATTGGAATTGGTCCTTCGAAATGGAACTTGTGGTCGAGTGGGTCGCACCAGTTCGCGTCCCCCTACATTCACAAGACGGCACCCGTTTCGAATTACCTTGGAACTTCCCTCAAATTTTTATCGGAATGGCTTCGCCGGCAATTTAGCGATCAATATCAGAGAGAAAAACACGGAGCCGTGGCATGAGCCGCGCTGTCGGCGCGGCTCATGCCATCGACGTTCAGCGGGCGCGGCCTGCCGGCTGCTCGCGGAAGAGCTTCCACTCCTCGACGACCCGTCCGTTGGGCAGATGGCAGTAGTTCGCGTCGTCGCGCACCTCGATCGTGCCTTTCTGCTCCACGCAATAGGAAGCGGCGGGGTTCGTCATGACGGCGCGACCATTCGTGCTGCTCCCCTTGCCACCGGAGCCGCGGAACAGGTCCCAGGCATCGACGGTCTTGCCGTTTCGCAACCGGCACAGCGCGACGTCGCCACGTGCGGTCCGGCGGTTCAGGTTCGTCCCGCCGACCTTGGCGCAATGCACGGCGGCCGGATTGCCGAGATGCGCATCGGTACGGCGCTCGGGCGATCGCTTCTGGCTCTTACGGAAGAGCGCCCATTCTTCATGGACCTCGCCATTGGGCAGGCGGCAATAGCCGACATCGCCCGACGGCGTCTTGCGCACGAACGACGTGCCGCCGATCGAGCCGCAATAGACCGATGCCGGATTGGCCAGGCCGGCCTTGCCCGGTACCGCCTGCGCGGGAACAGACAGCATGGCTGCCCCTGCCGTGGCGAGGCCGGTGGTCATCAATGCTACAAACTTCATTTTATCGTCCTTACTGGCGAAACCGGATCGATCGTCCGGTTCGGTTTGCAAGTGCAGCAGCCGGAACATTCCTTCACCGGCATTGCCGATGGCTGAACATGCCCGCCGCCTTGCATGGCACGCTCACCATGTGACGGTGCCAGCACGACGATGACGAAGCCGAGCGATCGACCCCGTAGAATTTCTTTCAGAAGGCGGTGTCCAGTCCGATGCGGACGGTGCGCGGACGAATGGGCGTGATCTGCTCCTTGCCGGTGACGAAGGGCGTTCCCATCGCGAAACGGTTGCCCCGCGCGTTCAGGATATTGGTCACGCCGACGGTCACGCCGAAGCGGTCCCAGCCCATACGCGCGGTCACGGCGCTGTCGGCATAATTGCCCTGTTCATCCCCCAGCAAAGGGCCGAGTCCCAAGCGCGACAGCCCGATATAGCGCACCCAGCCATCGATCTTCAGCCGCGACCGGTCGCTGGGCGCGGTCTCATAGATCATGCCGATCCGTGCCGTGATATCCGCGATGTTGGGGATGGGGCGCAGGCTTCCCGCGCCGCTGCCCGGGGCGGCGGGCGCATCCTGCAAGGACAGGTCGTTCGGACCGCGTTCGTTGACGCTGCTGTCGTTGAGCGAGACGGCTCCCTCCATGCGCCACCCCTTTGCGAGGCGGATCGCCCCGGATGCCTCCACGGTCCAGACGTCGCCATTGCCGATATTGGCGGTCGACGGCAGGTTCCCGCTATCGAGGAAGTCCGCCTGGATGTTCCGCCAATCGGTATGGGCGATGGTGAGCGTCAGGGCGAAGGGATCCCGCGCCGCGCGGCCGAAGCGATAGCCGGCCTCGATCGTCGAGACCCGGTCGCTGTCGAACCGGCGGATATAGTCGTCGTCGACCGCCAGACCGCCCGGCCGGAAGCCCTGTTGGTAGCGCAGGAACGCGGATGCGCCGCCACGCAGGTCGACGAGAAGCGAGGCGGACGGCAGCACGGACCATTCCTGCCGCGTCGCCGCGGTGGCGGACACGATCGGCATGATCTGCTTCCGGGCATCCTCCGCCGCGCCGGACAGCACGGATCGACTGACCCGCGCGCCGCTGGTCAACAGGATCGCCGGGGTCAGCCGGACGCTGGCCTCGCCATAGGCGGTGATTTCGTGCAGCTGATTGGACACGCCGGGCAGGGGGTAACGCTGGCCGGGCTGGAGGAAGGAGCGCAACAGCCGGTTGCGATTGCCGGTATAGCTCACGCCCAGCAGCCATCCCGATCCGTCGGAATGCGTGACCCACGCACGTGTCTCGTTGGCGACCATGCGGGTGCGGTTGGTCTGGACGAAGAGCGTCGCGGGATCGCCGGGGGTCGTCGCGTCATAACGTTCGACCAAGTCGAGCGCGGTGAGGCCGATGGACGAGCGCAACCGGAGATCCCCGATCCGGCCATGCAGCACGAACTGCCCTTGGCCGAAATCATTGTCGAACGCCTCGACCACGCGCGTCCTGCGCGTGAGGAAGGGGGCGTCGCGATCCGCATATTGGCTGTCGGCCCCCCGGATACGCTGCGCGATCCCGATCAGCTCCGCACTCCAGCCATCGGTGATGTTCAGATGCACGGTGCCGCGCCCGCCGGCGATACGGGTCGTATTGACGTTGCGGCGACCGAGCAGCGGCTTGTCGATATAGCCACCTTCCTCAACCGCCGTGGCGACCAGCCGGATTCCCAGTCGATCGGTGACGACCGGGAGGTTGAGGACGGCCTGCGTGTCGAAGCCGGGTGCGCCATGGGCCGTGGCGGATGCTCCGATCGCCACCGAACCGCCGGTCCGGTCCAACTCGACCGGGTTGGGAACGAGGCGGATCAGCCCGCCCATCGAACCCGCCCCGTACAGCGTGCCTTGCGGTCCGGCCAACACCTCGACCGCCGCCAGATCGGCGAGGCGCAGGTCGGGGTCGGGCGCATTGTAGCCGAGCCGCAGGTCGCCGTAATACTGGCCGACGGTCGCCTGGCTGGGACCCGAGAAGCTGGAATCGGCGATGCCCCGGATGAACAGCTTGTTCCGGCCCGCCCCTAGGCTGGTCGAGGCGATCGTCGTCAGCCGCGACGTCAGCCGTTCGGTTCCACCGGCACCACCGAGTTCGAGAACCTGCCCCGACACACGCATGACCTGCCCGGCGGTCTGGCCGAACGGTAGATCGCGTTTGCTGCCGATGACGATGATGTCGGGCGGAGGGGCCTCGGGCGTCTTCGCCGCTTCGGCTTGGGGGTGAGGGCGGTACGGAGTCGGAGGAGGTGTCGGGGCGCGTCTGGGGACGATCCGATACAACAGGCTGTCGATCGCCTCGACTTCGCCGCCGCAGCGCGCCGCGATCAGGCGAAGGGCGATGACCGCGCTCATCCGTCCGCGCAGGCGCGGCACCGGCTTCGACCAGAGACGGGGGTCCGTCACCACGACGCTGACCCCGCCAAGGCGGCCCAGCGTCGTCACCTGATCGCGGACGCTGCCCGCAGGCAGGTCGATCGACAGGCTCTGCGCCTCCGCCGGAGCCGCCGCCATCATGGCGAGCGTCAATCCTGTCGCGACCGCAGCCGCACCGAATGTCACCGATCGTCGCCCAGCACCCATGCCTCGCCATCGATGCGAACCGTTACGCCCAGCAAGCGACCCAGCCGCGCCGGATCGTTCCGCAGGCTGCGGATGTCGATCGTCCCGCTGAACGGTCTGTCGGCCAGTGCAGGGTCGGCCCGGACGGTGCGACCCAGTTCGCGGGTGAGATCGCGCGCGACGTCGGACAAGGGCGCGTTATCGAACGTCAGCCGTCCCTCACGCCACCCGCCGACATCCGTAGCGGATTGTCGACGCAGTTCCCCGCCGCTCGCCACCACCGCCTGCCCCGGATCGAGCCGCAGCTTCGCACCGTCCGGGTCGACCATCACCGCCCCCTCCGCCACGGCGATGCGGACCCGTCCCGGATCCCGCGTGACGTCGAACACCGTGCCGAGGTCGACCATCTGCGTGTTGCCTGCGGTGACCCGGAACGGGTGCGCGGCGTCATGACGGACGCGGAAGAGCATCTCGCCGCGCTCGACGCTCGCCACCCGCGTATCGGCCCGGTCCAACGTCACGCGCGAACCGCCGGCCAGGACGACCTCGCTGCCATCGGCCAGTTGCAGCGTGCGCTGTTCGCCCGGCGCAGTTTCGACCGCATAGGGCTGGCTGCGCTCGCTCCAGACGGATACACCGACGACCGCGACGAGCATCGCGGCGACGGCGCTGCCGCCCCAACGCCAAAAGCCGTGGCGTACCGGCCGTTCGTCATTGGCCGCGACTGGCGCGGTCTGGACGGGCATGGCGGCGACGTGATCGCGCGCCTCCGCCATGGCGGCCAGCGCATCGTCATACCGGTCATGATTGCCCGGATCGGCCTCCAGCCATCCGGTCAGCCCGTCCCAGTCGTCAAAGAGCGGATCGGCGGCGCGGATCGCCCATTCCAGCGCCTGTTCGTCGACCTGTCTGCCGGTCATTGCAGTTCATCCTTCAATTCGATCAGGGCACGGGTGGCGATCCGCAGATCGGCCTCCACCGTGCTGAGGCTGACGCCCAGTTCCGCGGCGATCTGCCGTTGCGACACGCCGTCGATCCGGGCGCGCCGGAAGATGGCTTCCCGGCGGGCTCCCAGTCGGGCCAGGACCGCGGCGACCTTCGCCACTTCCTGTCGTGCGCCGATCACCCGCTCGCCCGCCGGTTCGGACGAAGCCTCGCCATCCCCGCTAAGCTCGTACCAGTCCTGCTCCCGCTTCTCCCCCTGGCGTTTCGCCCGGTAGCGGTCGATCATCAGCGTATCGGCCGCCCGGAACAGGTATGACAGTGGATTGGCGATCGGACCCGACGGAGAAGCCGTTGATATCTTTAGCCAAAGATCATTAGCCAAGTCTTCGGCCACATCGCCCGCACCACGTGCGGCAAGAAACCGGACGAGTTTGTCACGATTGGCAAGATAAACTGCTTCAAGCCCGTTTGACGACATCGGCACCGACATTGATGGATTGGACCATGCCGCGGCCCTTACCGGATGAATCGTGAGAAATGAATTTCGACCGTTCGGGTTCAGCTTGCCCGGGCGCGAGGAGATCGTCTGCCGATATCCGGGGCCGACAGCCGCCGTCGCGCCGGCGACGTTTGCGACCTCAGCGGCCACGGAACAATGTCCGTTCCTCGACGACGGCCCCGTTTGGCAAATGGCAATAGCCCGTCTGGCCACCGGGACCGTTCACCGTTTCGATCCACCCCCCGTTTTCCTCGCAATAGGCACTGGCAGGATTGGGCATGACCGCACGCCCGTGGCGACGACGAAACAGCAGTCGCTGATCGATAAGGCGCCCGTCCCGCAGGCGACAGTAACTCCCGCCGTTGACCACGATGCCCACCCCGCCGGCGCGGACGCAGATACCGGGCGCGGCGTTGCCATCTGTCATCTGCCCGAACGCCTCGGCGCTGCTCAGGATGAGCGCCGGCACGCCAAGGCACACCAGCGATCCCATGGCGGCAAAGACCCAAAGACGCATCGGCATGGTAACTCCCGTTCATCCGGCAAGGCCTGGCACGCGATAATTTGTCGCCGCCTTCACTGGTCAGACGAAGCGGAAGGTGAATTGCCTTGGCGCGCCTTTGGCGTTGGCTGCTCTGGTGGGGATAAGAGGGACCGCCTCGCTGCTGAATGCGTGCGGGGCAACCTTCGGCTACGGACCGATCGTGACATGGCCGGACATGGTTTTCATTCTCAAAACACCATCGAATAACGGGAGCGGAGGGCTTCTCACAACTCATCTGCGAGTAGTGAGGGGAGAAAGACGCTTCTGCCTCGATCGTCACGTACTTAGCATTGCCTCCGCGAGAGCGAGGCGCGAAGATGCCGGATCGGGGGTGACGATGATAAATGATCGCGAACACACGAAGCTCGAACGGCTGACCTTCTTCTCGGATGCGGTGTTCGCTATCGCCATGACGCTGCTGGTGATTGAGGTCCGCCTGCCCGAGCTGCACGCAGCGATCGATCGCTCGCTGGCGCAGGCGCTGGTGGACCTGCTGCCGAACTACATCGGCTTCATCATCAGCTTTCTGGTAATCGGGCGCTTCTGGACCGGGCACCACCGTTTGATGGCGATGATCGACGCGGCCGATCCGGCGCTCGTGCGCGCCAACCTGCTGCTGCTGATGGCGATTGCCTTCATGCCGTTCCCGACCGCGGTGTTGAGCGACTATTCGCTGCTGCGGGTCGCGATCGGCTTCTACACCGCCTGCCTGCTAGTCGTAGGCCTCGCCAACGTGCGGGTCATCAAGGTCGCCATGCGTCACCTATCCCGGGACGATCCGGAGGCGGCAGAAGACGCCCGTCAGCTACGTCGCTCGATGTGGTCCCCGATCGTGATCGCCGGCGCCGGGTTCGCGGCGGGTATGGTGTCGCCGGCGGCCGGGCTGGTCGCGATGATCGTGGTGACGCCGTTCGTCCTCCTGATCCTGACCCGGCTCGGAAACCGCGCGGCGGGGCCGGTCGAGGCTGGACAACGGTGATGGCGTCGGTGGCTCACGCCGTTTCGGGACGCGCCCCGGTCGCTCGACCCCAGCGGATCGACCGGGTGCTGTCGATCGGCGCAGTCGTGCTGTTCGCCGCGGCCGTGGTCGCGATCGTCCGCGGCCACGCGCAATGGCACTTGGTGCCGCCCCTGATCTGGGTCCACCTAGCGACGATCCTCGTCGCGACCGCGCTGACGCCGGTCATGCTCCTGCGGGTGCGCGGGGATCGGCGTCACCGGACGATCGGCAAGGTCTGGATCGCGGCGATGCTGGCGACGGCGATCACCTCGCTGTTCATCCATGTATCGGGGACGGGGCGGTTCAGCGTCATCCACCTTCTGTCGCTGTGGACGCTGGTGCAGGTGCCGCTCATTTGGTGGACGGCGCGCCACCACAACGTTGCCCGGCATCGGCGCGCCGTCCACGGCATGGTGATTGGCGCGCTGCTCGTCGCCGGCTTCTTCACCTTTCCCTTCCACCGGCTGCTCGGCACCTGGCTGTTCGGCTGAGCCTTCTCACTATTTGCGGGTGCGGGTCGCCTGCCACGTCAGGACGAAGCGTCGCCCTTCGGACCAGGTTTGCCCCTCGATATGGTCGCCGACGAGGCAGCTCGAGGTCTGATAGGGACCGGACGCGTCCTGGGTGCGGAAGGAGAAACAGGGGCGGCCGTTGGTCGCGCCGGCCCGGCCGAGGTCGATCGGATGCTCGTAGAACGCGCCGGTCAGCGTCCCGTCCGCTGCCACGGCGATCGTCATGGGCTTGTGATAGGCCGGGGCCTGCGGCGTCGGGCGGAGATCGACTGTCCACTCCCCGGCAAGCTCGTTCCTCTGTTGAGCAAGAGCGGGAAGCGCGATCGCGCCGAGCACGGCGACAAGGAGCGTGCGACAGGCGGTTGGGGTCATGTCAGTACCTTTCAGGCGGCGGCGGGACAAAAAGCGGCAGACAACAGGTCGAAGGTCAGGCCCTTGCCCTGCCAGACCTCGCCGAACTCGGCCGAGGCGTCGTTGCTGAACAGGATGACGGCGCGCCCCAGCGCGGGCGCGATGACGTTGCGGACCTGGGTGCCCGCGAAGTCACCGCGCCGCTCGACGAGCGGGACCGGCGCGACGCAGCCTTTCAGGCGCGCGGGGAACGACCAGACGCCGAGCGCCATGAATGCAAGCTTGCCGTCACCCGCCCAACGCCGCTTGCAAAACGAAATCAGCGTGCCGTATGTTGTCTCTACGATAGAGGTACACAGGTGGTACAAAGTCGCAATTTCGGCACGGCTAAGCGTTTAGTAGGTAAGCCTAATTTTTCTTAATGACGCCTCCCGTAGGGGTCACCATCTCCCAGCTAAGTAGCGGAGATCGGCGGAATTCCAGCAAAATCAACGCTTCGTTAGGCGCCCAGTGCTACAAAAGGGTGCTACATATGGGGCGTCGGATGTCGCATTCCGTCAGGCGTAAGAAATCGAAGAACGAGCAGTTCCGCATGGTCGTACCGGCCGACCTCCGAGCGATGGTCGGCAAGACCGCATGGACGGAAAGCTTGGGCACTACGGACCCGCTGCTGGCCGCGGAGAAGCGCGGTATGCTGATCGCCCGGCACAAGGCACTCATCCGCGAGTTGCGCGCCTCTAACGGTCGTCGCGCGGAAGTCGAAGCGCTGGGGTTGCTCGATCGGGCCTTTACCGGACTCGCAGTCGCGCGCGGATCGATGGATGCAGCCGTTGGCCAGCAGCTAAATCTGCTCGCCACCTTCGTGTGCGATTCATGGGCCGGCGGCGAGGAAGCCGGCCAGCCGCAATGGTGGGGCGACATACCCGTCCATGAACCTGCGACCATCATTGATGTGGTGCCATCAATCGACGCCGAGCGCGAACGCGACGTATTTAGGCTCCGCGCTGAGATCCTCGAAGGGCGCGGCATCGCCGACGGGCTGGTCTATCAGGAATTGGCAACGATCCTGCTGCGTCGACGCATATTCCGGCCGATCTGGTTCGTGGTGAGTTACATGCGGTCGATCGAGCCGCGCCTTAATCTCGAGCCCGACAACGTGTATGATGCTGTCGCCGAAGCCTATCTGCGCAAGCTTGCCGAGCATCGGTTCGATTGCTGGCCGTCCAATATTCACGCGGCCATGATCCCGTTCGCGCAGACAAACGCTCCGCAGCCCATCACCCTGCCCTCCCTTCCGGCGAAAGCTGCCGCCCCGACGCCTGGTCGCCACAACGGTCTGCTCGCCATGCCGCTGACGGAGGCGTGCCGCTACTGGCAGGAGCAGCGCCGCCCCGGTGCTTCAGCGATCACCGAAGCGAAGCGAGCAGTCGCGCGCTTTGTCGCGTTATTCGGCGACGTGGTGGTGGGCGACATAACCCGCGACCAAGTCATCGAATTCCGCAATCTCGTTTCCGACATACCGCCGCAGACCGAACTGGCACGCGTGGTCGCGTCGGGGCGGACCTTACGCTCGGTTATCGACGCAGCGCGGAAAGCGCGCCGCGAGTGGGAAGCTGGCGACCGCAACCAGCCCGCACCCGACCGGCTGGCGCCGGGGTCGGTCAAAAAGGATGTCGGCGCGATCAGCTCGATCCTCGGCAAAATCCAGTCCGATCTCGGCCAGGGCGTTAACGTCGCCGCCGACATCGAGATTGCTGGCTATTCCAAGACGCGCAAGGGCCAGAAGCGGCCGCGCCTGCCGTTTACCTCGGCGATGATGCAGACGTTGTTCGACTCGCCGCTGTTCACCGGCTGTGCGGGCAAGGGTGATGCGGCACGCGCGAAGCCGGGGCCGCACGTCTATCAGGATGAACTCTACTGGTGCCTGCTGTTCGGGGTCGTTGGCGGCCCACGACTTGGCGAGATCGGCCAGATCGCGCTCAAAGACATCCATGAGTGTGATCTGCGCCGGACCTACGGTGAAGAGTTCGATGGCCGCTGCACCTACCGGGCGGTCGGCTTCGATCACTTCGCACAAGCACATGATCCGCTGGCGCGGGCAGCGGCGAACGGAACGTTGCACCGCAATTTCCAGGGCTTCACCGACGACCCCGCCGACATCGTGATTGGACTGGGGGCCAGCGCGATCAGCGCATTTCCCGACCGGCTGCTCCAGAACGCCAAGAGTGCGGGCGCATGGCATCAGGCGATCGGTGCGGGTCGGTTTGCAACCACACGCGGCATCCATCGCAGTCCGCTGGACCAGCGCCGAGGCCAGGCCATCGCGGCTTTGCTGTGCCACGGCGTCGCCAATCTCGACGGCCTGCCCGAACGGGGCGCCATTCGCGGACGCCTTCACCGCTTCGAGCAGGTGGGTTTGGTCGCCTGGGACGGCGCGCGCCTGCGGCTGGCGGCCGACGCCCTGCCCTATGCCCGCAGCATCGCGGCCGCCTTCGACGCCTGGCGCAACGAGGAAGATATGCGGTTCAGCCATGCCGTCTGACCTGCCGCTGCGATGTGCCGCCTGTGCCGCGCGGGATATGGCCTTATGCGACGGCCTGGACGAGACGGCCCTCGCCGCGCTCCATCAGATCGGGCGCCGCCGTCGGTTGCGCGCCGGGCAGGCTTTCGGCTGGTTCGGCGATCGGGCAAGCAGTTGCGCCAATCTCATTTCGGGCGTCCTGAAAGTGTCTCGCGTGGAGGCGGACGGCGGCATCCAGATCGTCGGCCTGCTCTATCCCGGCGATTTCGTCGGCACGCTCTTCGCCGATCGCTCCGCCGACACCATCGCGGCGCTGAGCGAGGCCGATCTGTGCGTTTATCCGCGCCGGGCGCTGGAGGAGATGCTGGTCCGCCACCCGGCCGCCGGGCGATTACTGCTGCGCCGGACGCTGGCGACGCTGGGCGAGGTGCGGCGCTGGATGCCGATGCTGGCGCGCGCGCGGGCCGACGCACAGGTCGCCGCGCTGCTGCTCGACATGGCGCGGCGGTGCGCGGCGGACGGTGAAGACATGTTCCGCCTGCCCCTGTCGCGTGGCGCGATGGCGGAGGCACTGGGCTTGGTGGTCGAGACCGTCAGCCGTCACATGACCGCATTCCAGCAGGACGGTCTGATCGCGCTATCCGGCCTGCGCGGCGTGCGCCTGATCGACAGGACACGCCTGGCCATCATCGCGGGCTAGGTCAGGCGGCGGATCGGCGGGACGCTTCATCCACCGCCCATTGCCGCTCGCACAGCACGGTGAGCACGGGGCGATGGCTGACCAGGATCATTCCCTGCCCCGTCCGCCGGAGGCGCGCATCCAGGCGGCCGGCGACCTCGGCCGCGACATCGGCGTCCAGTCCCTCGCCCGGTTCATCGAGCAACAACCAGGGCGCATCGCCCAGATAGGCGCGGGCCAGCGACAGCCGCCGCCGCTCGCCACCCGACAGCCGCGCTCCATCATCGCCCAGCCATGTGTCGAGCCCGTCGGGCAAGGCCCGCACGACCGCCTCCAACGCTGCATCGCCCAGCGCCTGCCACAGCCGATCCTCGCTCGCGTGAGGCTCGGCGATCCGCAGATTGTCGCGAACCGTGCTCGCCATCAGCGCGGCATCCTGCGGCGCCCAGGCAAAGATCGCGCGCAGGGTCGCGGGCGCGAGATCAGCGGCATCCCGACCATCGATCCCGATCCGGCCCGGCTGTAGGGGACGCAGCCCCAGCAAGCCTTCGACCAATGTCGTCTTGCCGCAGCCCGATGGTCCGGTCAGCGCGATCCGGCTGCCCGGCATGAACCGCTCGCCATCGATGATGAGGATCGACGGGCCGCGCGATCCGATGGCGGAGGGCGCGTCCTCCACCGCATCGAACACCGCGTCGAGCCGTGCCTCCGCCTCGCGAAGCCGTCCGCTCTCGGTCAACGCCCGCAGGATCGGGGCGATGCCATCGACGGTCATCGCCGCCGCCAGCGCCGCGAGCGCGGCGATCGGTGCGCCGGCGCCGGATGAAAACGTCAGGGCCAAGGCCGCCGCCACGGCCACGCCGCTCGCGTGCAACGCCTCGAACCACGCGGCGACCGCCGCCTGCCTGACCTGCGCTTCGGACAGGCGATCGCCCGCCGCCGCGACACGCGCTGTCGCCCAATCCTCCAGCGCGAAGCAACGCAACTCCGCCGCCGCGCTGCCGAGCATCGCCACTTCCTCGCGCAAGGCACCGGTCGCCTGTTGCACCGCGCGGCCGGGCTGCTCCAACCGACCCGCCCCATAACGCGCCAGAGCCCATATTCCCCCGGCACAGGCCAGTGCCGCCCCCATCGTCAGCCATCCGCCGAGCAGCGTCAACACCGCCCCCGATGCCAACGCCGCCACGGCACCCCACGGCCCCGACAGACGGACGAAGCGCCATTCCACCGCATCGACATCGCCGATCAGCCGCGCCGTCGCCTCGCCCCGCCCAAGCGCCAGCGCGACCGAGGGCGGCGCGGCGGTGATCGCGCGATAGAGCGCGGGGCGCAGCCGGGCGAGTGCCCCGAATGCCGCGCCATGGCTCGCCAACCGCTCGCCATAACGCGCGCCGGTCCGCACGATCGCCAGCAAGCGGATCGCGGCGGAGGGCAGCATGTAATTGAACGCCTGCGCCGCGACGATCCCTGCCCCGCCCGCCAAGGCTGCGGCGGCCAGGAACCAGCCCGACAGCGACAGCAGCAGCACCGAGGCAGCAGCGACCAGCGCGGCGCACGCTCCCGCCTGTCGCAAACGGCGGCGCTCCTTGCGACGTTCGGCGGCGATCAGCGTGCGCAAGGTCATGCGGCAGGTCCCAGATGAATGACCCGCGTCGCGATGGCGGCAAGCGCAGGGCTGTGGGTGGCGATCAGCGTCGTACGCCCCCGCGCCGCGCGGGCGATGGTCGCGATCAGCCTGGTTTCGGCACCGGCGTCGAGATGCGCGGTCGGCTCGTCGAGCAGCAGGAACGGGGCGGGGTTGAGAAGCGCGCGGGCCAGCGCGATCCGCCGTCGCTCGCCCCCCGACAACCCGCTCCCCCGCGCATCCAGCGGCGCGTCCAGCCCGCCGCGTCGGGATGCGAGCATCCGGCCCAGCCCCGCCGCCGCGACCACGCGCCGGACCGCCAGGTCATCCGCATGGGTGTAGGCCAGCAACAGGTTCTCGCGGATCGTGCCCGCGACCAGCAGGGGATGCTGCCCCACCCAGCTCGCCTGCCCCGCCAGCGAAGTGAGCGGTACACCGCCCGCCTCGACCGTTCCCGCCGACAGCGGCGCGAGACCCAGCAGCAGATGCAGCACGCTGGTCTTGCCGCTGCCCGACGGACCCAGCAGCGCCACCGTCTCGCCCGCCTCGACACAGAAGGACAGGCCCGAGACGGCGGGCGTGTAGCAGCCGGGATAATGGATCGTCACATCGCGCAAGCTCAGGGGGGCCGCCGCCACGACGGGAACCGCCCGCACCGGCTCGACCAGCGGCATCAGCGTATCGGCGGCCGTATCGGCGCACTGTTTGTCATGATAGGCTGCGGCAAGGCGGCGCATAGGCGCGTAGAATTCGGGCGCCAGGGCCAGCACGAAGAAGGCCCGCGCCAGGGTCAGCGTCTCGGGGGCCGCAAAGGGCAACAGGCCGAGCAGTGAAAAGCCGCAATAGACCGCGACCAAGGCGACCGACAGCGCCGCGAAGAACTCCAGCGCGGCGGAGGACAGGAAGGCGATCCGCAGGACACGCATCGTCCGCTCCGCCAGTTCCTCAGCCGCCGCGCCGATCGCCTCGGTCTCGCGCATCTCGGCGCGGCGGCTGAGGAAC
>NZ_LDTB01000069.1 GCF_001476895.1 Sphingomonas endophytica
GGCGGGTGGGGTGACACGAGACACCCCACCCGCCTCCTCGTCAAGGCGATCAACCGAGCGCCTTCTTCAGCAAATCGTTGACCACGCCCGGATTGGCCTTGCCGCCCATCGCCTTCATCGTCTGACCGACGAAGAAGCCGAACAGCGCGACCTTCCCGCCGCGATATTGTTCGAGCTGCCCGGGGTTCTTCGCCAGCACCTCCGCGATCACCGCCTCGATCGCGCCGGTGTCGCTGGTCTGCTTCAACCCGCGCTCCTCGACGATCTTGCCCGGCGCGTCGCCGGTTTCCAGCATCGCCTCGAACACCTGCTTGGCCAGGCTGCCGCTCAGCGTCCCGTCGGCGACCAGCGCCAGCAGCTCGGCGGCCTGCCCCGGCGTCACCGGGCTGTCGCCGATGCTCTTGCCCAGCCGGTTGAGCGCGCCGAACAGCTCGCTGGTCACCCAATTCGCCGCCGCGACCGGCTTCGCGCCCGCCTCCAGCAGCGCATCGAACCAGCGCGCGCTTTCGACCTCGGCGGTCAGCACCGCGGCATTGTACGGCGTGATCCCCGCCGCCTCGTAACGCTTGCGCTTCGTATCGGGCAGTTCCGGCAGCGACGCCAGACATTCGGCCAGGAAAGCGTCGTCCAGCTCCAGCGGCAGCAGGTCGGGATCGGGGAAGTAGCGATAATCGTGCGCATCTTCCTTCGACCGCATCGACCGCGTCGTGCCGGTGTCGGGATTGAAGAGCCGCGTTTCCTGCACGATCGTGCCGCCGGATTCGAGCACGTCGACCTGCCGCCCCGCCTCATGCTCGATCGCGGCCATCACGAAGCGGATCGAATTGACGTTCTTCGTCTCGGTCCGCGTGCCGAACTCCTCGCCCGGCTTGCGCACGCTGACATTGACGTCGGCGCGCATCGAGCCCTGGTCCATGTTGCCGTCGCACGACCCGACATAGCGCAGGATCGAACGCAGCTTGGTGAGATACGCCCCCGCCTCGGCCGGCGAGCGCATGTCCGGGCAGCTGACGATCTCCATCAGCGCGACGCCCGAGCGGTTGAGGTCGACATAGGAACGGGTCGGATGCTGGTCGTGCATCAGCTTGCCCGCGTCCTGTTCGACGTGGATGCGCTCGACCCCGATCGTCTTGGTATAGCCATCGGCCTCGATCTCGATGGCGCCCTCGCCCACCAGCGGGTGGTAGAGCTGCGAGATCTGATAGCCCTGGGGCAGATCGGCGTAGAAATAGTTCTTGCGATCGAACCGCGACCATTTGTTGATCTGCGCGTCGATCGCCATGCCGGTACGCACCGCCTGGCGGATGCATTCGCGGTTCGGCACCGGCAGCATCCCCGGCATCGCGGCGTCGACCAGCGACACCTGCGTGTTGGGCTCGGCCCCGAACGCGGTCGCCGCGCCGGAGAACAATTTGGCGTTCGACGTCACCTGCGCATGGACCTCGAGGCCGATCACGACCTCCCAATCGCCGGTGGCGCCCTTGATGCGGAACGAAGTGGTTGCGTCAGCCATGATCGGTCTCGGGTGTGATGAGGTTGAGGTCGGGGAAGTAGCGCGCCAGCCGGCGATCACGGGTCAGCAACGCCGCGCCGAGCGCCACCGCATGGCCGGCGATAAGAAAGTCGCTCAGGATCGAGGTGCGCGGCCCGCCACGATCGCGATAGTCGCGAAACGCCGCGCCGGCGCGGAACGCCGCATCGTCGGCGAAGTCCAGCACGTCGATTTCCAGCCGGTCGAGCCGCTGCCGCAAGGCGGAAACGCCGGGCGCATGGCCGGCGAGTTCGGCCAGCACGATCTGGTTACAGACCACCGCGCCGGCGGCGACCGCATCGCCATAGCGCGCGATCGACCATTCCACCGCCGCGTCGTCATCGTCACCGAACAGGTCGATGATGATGTTGGTGTCGAGGAAGATCACGGCAGCGGCTCGTCGCCACGAATGTCGCGCATCATCTCGCCGGAGGGCCGATGGAACAGCGGGTCGCGCCGCAGCTCGGCGAGCGCGTGCATCAGCCGCGCGCGGCGGGCCTGCGGCGTTTCGATCGCGCGCGCGCCGGGAACCACTACAGCTTCGCCGCGGTCGTTGACGCCGACATCCACCGGCTGACCGGGGATCAGCCCGATCAGGTCGCGCACGTCCTTGGGGATCAGCACCTGCCCCTTGCTCGTCATGTTGGTCCGGGTGCGTTTGTCGAGCGGTGCGTTCATCGCCAGCCTCCAGTGTTACCGGGGTAACACCAGCACGGTCTGGTGTCTACCACCACTTGCCCGGCCGCGCCGTGAAGCCCGCGCGTTCCTCGATCGCCAGCGCGGCGTTGAGCACGCCCTGTTCGTCGAGCGGCTTGCCGATGATCTGCAACCCCAGCGGCAGCCCGGCCGCGTCCAGCCCGCCCGGCACGCTCATAGCCGGCAGCCCGGCAAGGCTGGACGGCACGGTGAACACGTCGTTGAGGTACATCGCCAGCGGATCGGCCGACTTCTCGTCCAGCGCGAACGCCGCCGAGGGCGCGGTCGGGGTGAGCAGCACGTCGCACGCCTCCCACGCCCGCTGGAAATCGCGCGCGATCAGCGTGCGGACCTTCTGCGCCTGCGTGTAATACGCATCGTAGAAGCCCGCCGACAGCACATAGGTGCCGATCAGGATACGGCGCTTCACCTCGTCCCCGAAACCCTCCGCACGGGTCTTGGCGTACATCTCTTGGAGGTTCGCGCCGTCCGGCAGATCGCGCAGCCCGTAGCGCACGCCGTCATAGCGCGCGAGGTTCGACGACGCCTCGGCAGGCGCGATGATGTAATAGGCCGGGAGCGCGTATTTGGTGTGCGGCAGCGAGACGTCGACGATCTCCGCGCCCGCATCCTTCAGCCACGCGATCCCCTGCTGCCAGAGCGCCTCGATCTCGGTGGGCATGCCGTCGACGCGATATTCCTTGGGGATACCGACGCGCTTGCCCTTGAGCGAGGCGTTGAGCTGCGCCTCCCACTGCGGGACGGGCAGGTCGAGCGACGTGGCGTCCTTCGCATCGAAGCCCGCCATGGCCTCCAGCATGATCGCGCAGTCGCGCACGTCGCGCGCCATCGGCCCGGCCTGGTCGAGCGACGAGGCGAAGGCGATCGTGCCCCAGCGCGAGCAGCGACCGTAGGTCGGCTTGATGCCCGAGATGCCGACGAACGCAGCGGGCTGGCGGATCGAGCCGCCGGTGTCGGTGCCGGTCGCACCCGGCGCGATGCGCGCGGCGACCGCCGCCGACGAGCCGCCCGACGAGCCGCCGGGGGCGAGATCGGCATTGCCGCCGTCGCTGCGCCGCCACGGGCTGACGACGTTGCCGAAATAGCTGGTTTCGTTCGACGATCCCATCGCGAACTGATCCATGTTGAGCTTGCCCAACATGCCCGCGCCCGCGTTCCAGAGATTCTGCGAGACGGTCGATTCATACTCGGGCGTGAAGCCTTCGAGGATGTGGCTCGACGCGGTGGTCGCGACGCCCTTCGTGCAGAACAGGTCCTTCATCCCGATCGGTACGCCGGCCATCGGCTTGAGCGTTTCGCCCGCCGCGCGCGCCGTGTCGGCGGCGTCGGCGGCGGCCAGCGCGTGGTCGGGGGTTTCGACGAGGAAGGCGTTGAGCGGCTTCGCGGCGGCGACGGCGGCGTTGAACGCCTCGGCCACCTCCCGCGCGGAAAAATCGCCGTCGCGCACGCCGTTGCGGATCGCGGCGATGCCCAGATCGGTGAGCTCGGTCATTATTCGATCACCTTGGGCACAGTGAAGAAGCCATGTTCGGCCTGCGGGGCGTTCGCCAGCACGCGATCACGGATCCCGCCGTCGGTGACGACGTCGTCGCGCAGCCGCAGATGGTTGGGGATGACCGCAGTCATCGGCGCGATGCCGGCGGTATCGACCTCGCCCAGCTGTTCGATGAAATCGAGGATATTGCCCAGCTCGGGCGCGAGCCGGGCGGCTTCCTCGTCGGTGATGGCGATGCGGGCGAGGCCGGCGATGCGCCTTACGGTTGCGGTGTCAACGGACATGCCCCGCCGCTACCATCCGCGAGCACGATTGTGCAACATGCCTGACGCTGCGGTTGCATGACCCGAAACGATCGGGCACCAGCTTTGCGGTTGCTAACGCAGCGATTTTGCTGCACCGCACAATGGTGACGCAGATTTGGCCCGCAAATTCCTCTACGTCGTCGTCGCGCTGATCGTGTTGGCGACCGCGGCAGCTTTCGCCTACCGGCTCTGGGGTGTCGGCATGATGCGGATGGCGATGGTGCCGGGCGAGTCGTTCCGCGACCAGCAGCGGCTGACCGCCGCCGATTACGCTCCCGACACCATGTGGCTGGCGCGCCCGGCGCTGCGCGGCAATCCGGCGCTGTGGACTCCGGCCGGCTATTCCCCGCGCAAGACGGCCGGCGGCGCGGCCGTGTTCTTCATCCACCCGACCTCCTACCTCAACCGCGCGCACTGGAACGCGCCGTTGAACGACGAGGAGGCCAACAACCGCGCCGCCTTGTTCCTGCGCGGGCAGGCGAGCGCGTTCAACGAGGCGGGCGAGATCTGGGCGCCACGTTACCGGCAGGCGACGTTCGGGGCGTTCCTGACCGATCAGCGCGCCGCCGAACAGGCGCTGGCGCTGGCATACGGCGATATCCTCGCCGCGTTCGACGCGTTCCTCGCCGAGGCCGGGCCGACCCGCCCCATCATCCTCGCGGGGCACAGCCAGGGCGCGCTGCACCTGACGCATCTGCTGAAGGATCGTGTCGCGGGCACCCCGCTCGCGACGCGCATCGTCGCGGCCTATGTCGTCGGCTGGCCGGTGTCGGTGGCGAACGACCTGCCCGCGCTCGGGCTTCCGGCATGCGAGCGCCCCGAGCAGCGCGGCTGCGTCCTGTCGTGGCAATCGTTCGCGGAGCCGGCCGACCCGTCGCTGATCCTCGACAATTACGACCGCTCGACCGGGTTCGACGGCAAGTCCCGGCGCCGCAATGCGATGCTGTGCACCAACCCGCTGACCGGCACCCCGAACGCCGCCGCGCCCGCGAGCGCCAATCTGGGGACGCTGTTCCCCGATGCTGCGCTCAGCGATGCGCGGATCGAAGCCAAGCGCATCGGCGCACGCTGCGACGCGCGCGGTTTCCTGCTGATCGGGTCGCCGCCCGATGTCGGGCCCTACGCGCTGCCCGGCAACAATTACCACGTGTACGACTACAGCCTGTTCTGGGCGAACGTCCGCGCCGATGCGGTGCGGCGGCTGGCGGCATGATCGTCGACAATGCGCGCGCGTTCCGAGCGCTGTTGCCGGAGGGCGGGCGGCTGCTGGGGCTCGACGTCGGGACCAAGACGGTCGGCACCGCTCTGTGCGATGCCGAATGGAGCTTCGCCAGCCCCGCGCAACTGATCCGGCGCGGCAAGTTCACCGCCGACAAGGCGGCGCTGGTGGCGCTGTCGCAGGCGCAGCAGGTGCGCGGCTGGGTCGTCGGGCTGCCCCTCAACCTCGACGGCAGCGAGAGCCCGCGCAGCCAGTCGACCCGTGCCTTCGCCCGCAACTGCCGTGACACCGGCCTGCCGATCCTGTTGTGGGACGAACGCTGGTCGACCGTCGCCGCCGAACGCGCGCTGATCGAGCAGGATTTCAGCCGCGCCAAGCGCGCCGAGCGGATCGACAACCATGCGGCGGCGCACATTCTGCAGGCCGCCATCGATGCTTTGGTGTCGGTAACCGCATAATCGTCATTCCTGCGCAGGCGGCTCCGCGGCCTCGCCGCCCCACCCGCGCCGGGATGATCAGCGCGGCCCGCCCAGCGTGCGCCGAAAGAAGTCATATTCGCGCCGCTGCCCATAGGTGACGGGCGTGCTCGACCGCCCGGCCGAATGCTCGCCGTTCGGGATGACCAGCAACTCGAAATCCTTGTCGGCGCGGACCAGCGCGTCGACGACCTGCATCGTCGAGGCGGGATCGACATTGGAATCCTGCTCGCCGACCACCAACAGCAACCGGCCCTGCAATTGGCCCGCATGGACGACGCCCGATGCGTCGAGATAGCTCTGGTCGACCGGCCAGCCGAGCCATTGTTCGTTCCAGTCGATCTTGTCCATGCGGTTGTCGAAACAGCCCGCGAACGCCACGCCGGCTTTGTAGAAATCGGGGTGGAACAGCAGCGCGTTCAGCGTGCTCTGCCCGCCGGCCGACCCGCCATAGATGCCGATGCGGGACAGATCGACTGCCGGATCGGTCGCCGCCAGCGCCCTGATCCAAGCGATCCGGTCCGGGAAGCCGCTATCGGCCAGGTTCTTCCACGCGACGTCATGAAACGCCTTCGACCGATTGGCTGTCCCCATGCCGTCGATCATCACGACGATGAAGCCCAGATCCGCGATCTGCTGCATCCCCATCGCCTTGTCGCCGCCCGAAAAGGCGCCGAACGGCCAATATCCCTTCGGCACGAAACTATCGTGCGGGCCGGCGTAGATGTTCTCGATCACCGCATATTTCTTTGCCGGATCGAAATCGCGCGGGCGCACCACCAGCCCGTAGATATCGGTCGTGCCGTCCCGCCCCTTGGCGACGAACGGCTGCGGCGGGCTGTATCCGGCGGCGGTCAGCGCGCTGACGTCGCCGCGCTCCAGCGTCGCGATCACATGGCCGTCCCCGGCATCGCGCAGATCGGCCACTTCCGGCACGTCGGTACGCGAATGCACATCGACGAAGCGCGTGCCATCGGGCGAGAAGCGCGCCTCGTGCGTCTCATCGCCATTGGTCAGCCGCGTCAGGTGGCTGCCGTCAAAATCCACGCGAAACCAATGCTTGTGGTACGGGTCCTCGCCCGGCGTCACCCCGCCCGCCGAGAACCAGATGCGGCGCTGGTCGTCATCGACGCGCGCGATATCGCGCACCACCCATTTGCCTTTGGTGATCTGCCGCTTCACGCGCCCGGTCGCGGCATCGACCAGATACAAATGCCGCCAGCCGTCGCGCTCCGACGCCCAGATCAACTCGCGTCCCTCGCCCTTCACGTCATGCGCGAAGCGGCGCTCGCCGAACACGAAGGTCTTGGTCTCCTCGTTGACCGCCGCATGCGCCGTGCCGGTCGCGGCGTCCACCGCGACCACCTTCGCCTGCTGAAACCCGCGCCGCATGTAATCGAACGCAAAGCTGCGCCCGTCCTTGCGCCACTCGATATCGCCCAGCAGCCAAGGGTTCGCGACCTCCGCTGTCGCCACATCCACATGCCGCCCGGTCACGGCATCGAACAACACCGGCTGCTCCCGATCGATCGCATCGCCGGGCTTGGGATAGAGTTGCTGCACCACCTGCGGCTGCACCTGCCCCTTCGGCGACGAGACGACGCGCGTCACCATCCGCCGATAGCCCGGCCGGACGCGATACAGCGCGACATGGCGGCTGTCGGGCGACCAGGCGATCGTCTCGGGATCGTAGAAGTCGCCCGCGCTGCCGTCCTGACTGCGCCACTTTTCCGCGCCGCCACCGACGCCGCGCACGACCAGATTGTCGTCGACGACCAGCGCCTCCAGCGTCCCGTCGGGCGAACGATGCGGCACATTGAGCGCGGGCACCGACAGGTCACGCACCACCTCGAACCCGCGCGGACGCTTCTGCGGCGTCTCGACGCGCGTGCAGCGATAGTCGGTCAGCGCACAACGCCACGTCGCGTCGTCGACCTGAGTCGTGATCGCCGCATGATCTGCGGCATAATCGAACGTCTCGAACGGCAGCCTGAGCGGAGTGATCTCCCGCCCCAGCGCGATCACC
>NZ_LDTB01000007.1 GCF_001476895.1 Sphingomonas endophytica
GATTGGTATAAGAGACAGGGGGAGGCCGCTTCGGCGGCGGGGGGCGTTTGGTCGGTCATGCCTGCGATGAAGGCATATGTTGGAGGATGTAGGACAGGGGCGTTTGACGTGGCGACGGGGGCGGTGCACCTTCGTGACCATGCACGCTGTCAGCTATGCCGAGGCTCGTAGGAACTTGGAGGCGATGATCGACAAGGTCGTTGCCGACCGCGCGCCCTTGGCGATTACGCGGGATCGGGCTGAGGGAGCGGTGCTGATCTCGGCGAGTGAGTGGGCGGAGATTGAGAGAATTTGTGCGGGTGGCGCTCGCCCAGTGGCGAAAATTTTGTAGGAAGCGCGATTCCGTCCGAGTGATGAGCGGTCGAGCTTGCAAGGCGGTCCGGAGATCAAGCGACTTGATTTAGCTTAAATTCTCATAAAAATTAGGCTTGGATCGTGGAATCGGTGCTTAGCCTATCGAGGTGTTGGTGGCAGAAGATTACTGGGACATTTACGTCGACGAAAGTAGCCAAACGAAGAATCGATACTTGGTGCTTGGAGCTATCATCATTCCCACTTCGAAGGTGACAAGTGCTGACGAGTGCCTTCAATCTGCCCGCCTCCCAGAGTTGCCGCATGGCGAGATGAAGTGGGGGAAGGTCTCAAGCGCCAAACTAACGGCGTATAAAAGGTATGCCGATCAGTTTTTCGACCACGCCTGCCTCCACGAAGCAAAATTTCACAGCCTTGTTGTCGATACAACCCAGCTAAATCACCATAAATTTAATGAAGGATCTAGGGAGATAGGGTTTAACAAGGAGCTTTACAACTTGGCGACCAAGTGTGCCAGATTGCAAAAAACTGGTTTGTTTCATCTCTACCCAGATTTTCGGGACACTAACCAAAAGCCTGAAGACTTGAGAAACATATTAAATCACGGCCGACACAAAAATAGCGACGGGCGCAACTGGCCATTCAGAAGATGCCAATTTCGAGATTCTTCTAAGACGCCCTTACTTCAGCTAGTAGATCTATTACTTGGATCGCTCGCCTATGGAGTAAATAAGCACTACGAAAAAAAAGATGCGTCGCCTGCAAAGCTAGATTTGGCAAGGCATATCATGCGCCGCGCTGGGCTGAAAGATTTAACGCGTGATACTAGCATGAACGGTAAGTATACCGTTTGGCACAGGCGGTTGCGCTGATGGCATCCCCCGAGGTTAGATCACTTAGATCACCGCTAGGACGCGGCTCCTTTCACCGTGGGTGGAAGGCTTAGCCTCGGGGGAGTGACTGCACTATATGAATAGGCTTGACTTTGTCAAGCCTTTAGGGGGGGCATCGCCGATTCGGCGACTCGAAGGTCACTCCGCCGGCAGGTACACCTCCCCGCCCTTCTCGCGGAACTTCTCGCTCATCTCCGCCATCCCGGCTTCCGCATCCCCGACGGCCACGAACGTCTCCACCGGCGCATTCTGCTTCGCCGCGAAGTCGCGCACTTCCTGCGTGATCTTCATCGAGCAAAACTTAGGCCCGCACATCGAGCAGAAGTGCGCGGTCTTGGCGCCTTCCGCCGGCAACGTCTGGTCGTGGTAGGATTCCGCCGTGTCGGGGTCGAGCGACAGGTTGAACTGGTCGCGCCAGCGGAACTCGAAGCGCGCGCGGCTCAGCGCGTCGTCGCGCAGCTTGGCGGCGGGGTGGCCCTTGGCGAGGTCGGCGGCGTGGGCGGCCAGTTTGTAGGTGACGACGCCGACCTTCACGTCGTCGCGGTCGGGCAGGCCCAGATGCTCCTTGGGCGTGACGTAGCAGAGCATCGCCGTGCCGTACCAACCGATCATCGCTGCGCCGATCCCGCTGGTGATATGGTCGTAACCCGGCGCGATGTCGGTGGTGAGCGGCCCGAGCGTGTAGAAGGGCGCCTCGCCGCACGCCTCCAGCTGCTTCTCCATGTTCTGCTTGATCTTGTGCATGGGCACGTGGCCCGGCCCCTCGATCATCACCTGCACGTCCTGCTCCCAGGCGCGCTTGGTCAGCTCGCCCAGCGTGTAGAGCTCGGCGAACTGCGCCTCGTCATTGGCGTCGGCGATCGCGCCGGGGCGCAGGCCGTCGCCCAGCGAATAGGCGATGTCATACGCCTTCATGATCTCGGTGATCTCGTCGAAGCGTTCGTAGAGGAACGATTCCTTGTGATGCGCCAGGCACCATTTCGCCATGATGCTGCCGCCGCGCGAGACGATACCGGTCACGCGCTTCGCGGTGAGCGGCACGTAGGGCAGCCGGACCCCGGCGTGGATCGTGAAGTAATCGACGCCCTGTTCGGCCTGTTCGATCAGCGTGTCGCGGAAGATCTCCCACGTCAGCTCCTCGGCGATGCCGCCGACCTTCTCCAGCGCCTGATAGATCGGCACGGTGCCGATCGGCACCGGCGAGTTGCGGATGATCCATTCGCGGGTGTCGTGGATGTTGCGGCCCGTGGACAGGTCCATGACCGTGTCCGCGCCCCAGCGGATCGACCAGACGAGCTTGTCGACCTCCGCCGCGACGTTCGACGCGACCGCGCTGTTGCCGATATTGGCGTTGATCTTGACCAGGAAGTTGCGGCCGATCGCCATCGGCTCGGATTCGGGGTGGTTGATGTTGTTGGGGATGATCGCGCGGCCGCGTGCGACTTCGTCGCGGACGAACTCCGGCGTCACGTAATCGGGGATCGCCGCGCCGAAGCTCTCGCCGTCGCGGACATATTCCTTGAGCATCTCGCGCCCGAGATTTTCGCGGGTGGCGACATATTCCATCTCGGGAGTGATGATGCCGCGCCGGGCATAATGCATCTGGCTGACGTTCGCGCCCGCTTTCGCGCGCAAGGGACGGCGGTTGACGTTCGGGAAGGGCTGCACCCCGCCGGAGCGGTCGGGGCCGAGCTGGCCATTGTCCTCGGGGCGGATTTCGCGCGCGTCATACGCCTCGACATCGCCGCGCGCCATGATCCAGTCGCGGCGCAGCGCGGGCAGGCCAGCGCCGATATCGATCCAGGCGGCGGGATCGGTGTAGGGGCCGGAGGTGTCGTAGACGTTGAGCGGCGGCTCCCCGGACGACGGATCGAGATCGATCGCGCGCATCGCGACGTTCAGCGGGCCGACGTGGATCTTGCGGCTGCCGCGGATCGGGCCGGTCGTCACGCCGATTTCGGTGCGGGCGGGAATGTCTGCCATGCGTCTTCTCCTCGTGGTCCGGGAGCGAAGACGGTGTGTCCGGGGACGCCGCATCCACTCCCTACGCCGGTGTCAGCCGGATCAGGTTCAGCGGGTCGAGGGCTGCCTCGGGTCCCATGAAAGTGATACTTTCATGGGCGCCCTACCCTCCTCTCAACCGCGGCATCGGCGGTCCCCCGGGGAAGGCGGCAGTATAGGCCGCTCGCGGGCGAGTACCAACGAAAAAGGGCCGCGCGCCGGTGACGACGCGCGGCCCGGGCTGTTCACCGGGGTGCGGTCAGACCGCGACGCCGGTACGCAGCGCCTCCAGCGAGTTGTTGGTGCCGGCCGGGAAGAAGCCGCCGCCGATCGTCGCGCCGGTTTTCAGGTACACGATATTGTGGACCTGCCCGCTGTTGCGGCTGAACGCGATGCCGTTGGAGTCGGCGTTGACGATCTTCGCGTCGCCCGAGCCATCGGCGTTGGCGCTGATCCCGATGTCGAGGTCGGTCGATCCGTCGAGCGAGTCGCGGGCATCCGAGATCTTGTTGGCGGCGACGCGCGCGGTGGTGCCGCGACGGTACAGCTCGGTGCGGATCAACCCGGCGTGATAGGCCTCCGCCGCCAGGATGCCGGCCGCCGCCTCCAGATAGATCGCGCTGCTGATCAGCGGCGACGCGCCCTTGTACGCGCTGACCCCGACATCCTCGAACAGGAAAGCGGCGAGCAGGAAGCTGTCGTCATTGGCATAGGGGTCGAACGTGTCGTTCTGCCCGATCAGCCCCGCCGCGCGCGCCGCGGTGGTGAACGCGCCGTTCGCTCCGCCGTCGATGTTGATCGCGGGCTGGTTGATGACCGCGGCCGAATTCACACTGGTGATGACGGCGCGCAGCGCGTTGACGTGCGCGATCTCGTCCGCCGCGATCTCGCGCGCATAGCTGGCGATGATCGGGTCGGAGAATTGCACCTGCTTGCCGCCGGTGACGGCGCCGCGCGTGCCGACGCTGCCCGTCAGGCTGGCATCGGGCAGCGGACGGCCGAACGCCGCCCAGGAGTAGAATTGCGCCTCCAGATATTCGAGGTTCAGCGCGAGCTGCAGGATCGCGACGTCGGTCGAGACGCTGCCGGTCGGCGTGGGCGTCGGACTGGGGGTGGGCGAGGGGCTGGTCGAATTGTTGTTGTCGCTGCCGCAGGCGGACAGCAGCGCCAGGCCGCCGACAGCGGCGGTGCCGGCCCCGGCGAGCTTCAGGAAGCGACGGCGCTCCTCGCGGCGGTGGTTCGCCATTTCGAGCGCGGCGAAAACGGAATCCTTGATCATGGCATCATTCCCTTGTGCGGGCGGTATGGACGAAGGCGGGGGAGGGCGGGCGATCCCGCCCGCGTCAGGCGGACGCCGCGCTCGTCTTGATGTTGCCGTTGACGCCGGCCGGGAAGAACCCGCCCGAACTGGTCGCCGCCGCGTTGAGATAGACGATGTTGAGCACCTGCCCCGGCGAGCGGCTGAACGCGATGCCGTTCACGTTCAGCGGCACGATGTTCGATACCGTACCGTCGCTGGTGGTGGTGGTGGCGAGGCCCTGATCGTCGACCGGGCCGATGCCGCGCACCAGATCCTCGGTCGGCTTGCCGTCCAGCGTGTCGCGCGCCTTGGAGATGGCGGTGGTCGCCTCGATCAGTTGCAGCGACGGGGTGGCGATGCCCTTGCGGTACAGGGTCGAACGGACGATCGCGGCGTGATACGCCTCCACCGCCAGAATGCCGGCCGCCGCCTCCAGATAGAGCTTGTTGTTGAGGAGCGCCGGGGCCGCGCCCTTGTAGGCGGTGACGCCGACATCCTCGAACAGATAGGCGCCCAGCAGGAACGCCTCGTCACTGGCATAGGGATCGAAGCTCACGCCGGCACCGACCAGCCCGGCGGCCTGCGCCGCGGTGCTGAACGCGCCGGTCGGGCTGGTGCCCAGGTCGATCCTCGGCTGCGCCAGCCGCGTCGTGTCGGTGAACTGCGCGCGCAGGAAGCGGACGTGCGCCAGCTCGTCCTGATAGATTTCCTTCGCATAGGCGGCGACGAGCGGATCCTTGAAGGCGACGGCGCGCCCGCCGGTCGCGGCGCCGGCGGTGCCGACCGCGCCGCTGATGTCGGCGCTGGCCAGCCCGGAGCCGGTGACGGCGAAGGCATAATAGTTCGCCTCGAGATATTCGAGGTTCAGCGCGAAGTTCAGCACGTCGGCCTCGGTAAAGACCGCGGTCGCCGTCGGGCTGGGGGTGGGGGTCGGCGTGGTCTGCGCCACCGCCTTGCCGGACAGCGCGGTCGCGCCAGCCGCCGCGCCCAGGACGCCGGTGAAGAAGGCGCGACGTGAATCGCGGCGACGCACACGCGCGTCGAGCGTTTCGATCAACTGCTCGCTATCCGTCATGGCATGCTCTTCCCTAATCGTTTGTCTGTCCGCCGTCCGGCTGGCATATCCGGTCCGTAGGCCAGCTAGATACGGCGAGGGAAGAAGAAGGATGCGCGCGTCGAGCAAATTTCTTTGGCCGTGCCGTCGTTGAGCGCGTCCGCAACGGAGCTGGCGGAACGGCGCCGTATCCTGACCCATGCGCTGGTCGAAACCGGGGCCGAGGATCGTGCCGCGTTTCAGCGGCTGTACCGGCTGACCTCCGCGAAGCTGTTTGGCATCTGCCTGCGTATCTGCGGCGAACGGCAGGCGGCGGAGGATGTGTTGCAGGAAGTCTATGTCCAGGTCTGGCGACGCGCCGGCGCGTATGAGCCGGGCCGGGCGAGCCCGATCACCTGGCTGGCGACGATCGCGCGCAACCGTGCGCTCGACTGGCGGCGGGCGCAGGGACGCGCGCCGGTGACCTCGGACGCGGTATTGCCCGAAGTCGCCGATCCGTCGCCCGATGCGGAGGCGGCGATGCTGGATGCCGATGCCACCGCGCGCGTCGGCCATTGCCTGGAGCAACTGGAGGCGCGGCAGCGCAGCGCGATCCGCACCGCCTTCTTCGACGGCGTGACCTATGCCGAGCTGGCGATGCGCGAGGCGGTGCCGCTGGGGACGATGAAGAGCATCGTGCGGCGCGCGCTGATCCGGTTGCGGGGGTGCCTGTCCGATGACGCCTGACGATCGCGCACTGGCCGCCGAACTGGTGCTGGGGCTGCTGGACGATGCCGAGCAGGCGGCGGCGCGCGCGCGGATGCTGTCGGACCGCGCGTTCGCGGCCGAGGTGGCGCATTGGCAGGCGTGGCTGATGCCGCTGGCGCATGGGTGGCCGGAGGAAGCGCCGCCGCCCGCGCTGGAGCCGCGCATCATGGCCGCGATCGACACGCCGCTGCCGGGCGCGACGCGGCGCGGCTGGGCGCGCGCGGCCGGACTGGCGGCGGTCGCGCTGGCGGCTGCGATCGTCGCGCTGGTGGCGGGGCCGTTCCATACGAGCGCGCCGGCGCCGGCGCCCGCGCCCGCCGTCGGCGAGCGCCCGGCGCTGCTGGCGGCGCTGGCGGTGACGGACGGGCAGCAGGCGGAGGGGCGCGGCGCGCTGGCGGTCGCGATCGAGCCGGAGGCGGGCGTGGTGCGCGTCTCGCCGGGCGCGGGCGTGCCGGCGCGGCGCAGCGCCGAGCTGTGGGCGATCGCCGAGGGGCGCGCGCCGGTGTCGCTGGGACTGCTGGCAGCGGACGGCACGTCGCGGGTGACGGTGCCGGCGGCGGCGCGAGCGTTGCTGAGGAGCGGCGTGACGTTGGCGGTATCGGTCGAGCCGGAGGGCGGCTCGCCGACCGGCGCGCCGACCGGGCCGGTGGTGGCGGCGGGGGTGATCGCGGCGGGGTGAGATTGTTGGCCTCACGCGGTCGTCACTGCGGCGCACGCCGGGGCGGATGGCCCGCACGAGCGACGGCTGCTGCTCGTCCGGCGCGCTGGACCCCGGCCTGCGCCGGGGCGACGGGCGGGTGAGGCGAAGGACGGGCGATCGGGGAGGACCGCGTCGGTCGCGGTCCATCGGTCGTCGCGGGAAGGGCTGAAAGAGATTCGACGCGCCATGCCGCGCTCACCTCCCCGGCGTCCCCGGGGGCGGTGAGTGGGGGCGCTTCGGAAGGCTCGGGGCGCTGCGGCGAAGCCGCGTCGTCGGTCGGGTCGGGGCCTCGTCGGCCAGGCTCGGGCGAGGCCCGGCGCAGCGTGCGCCGGGCCGCCCGGCGACTAGAACGTATATCCCACGCCGATCGCCGCCAGCCACTGGCTGCGTGAGCCGGCCACCGACACCACCGGCGTATCGCCGAAGTCGTTCAGCATCTTCTTGTAGGTGACGCCGCCGATCGCCTTCCAGCCTTTCAGCAGATTGCCGGTCAGCGCGTAGGTCCCCGCAAGCCCCGCGGTCCAGTGTTTCCACCCGCCGCGCGTGCGGAATTGCGGCAGGCCGCTCGCCAGCGATTGCGCGGCATCGACGTCGAAATAGGTGCGCGCGAAGCCGCGTTCGACGCGCTCGGCGGAGGCGAAGAGGCCGACGCCGGCCTTCAGGCTGAGCGGGGTGAAGTAGTTGACCGACGGGGTCCAGATGCCGCTGCGGTGGACGCCCGACACGTCGTGGCGATAGCTGAGCGAGGCGGACAGTTTGTCATAGGGGCTGGTGATGACCCCGGTCTTGCCCAGCCCGACATAGCCGCCCAGTTCGACCGCGATGTCGCGTTCGCCGAGCGCGCGGATGCGGCGATCGTCAATCGCATTGTTGTTGTTGCGGTTGAAGTTGACGACGCCGATCGGTCCGGCCTGCACGTCCCAGCGCGGGCCGCCGGGGTTGGGGATCAGATCGATCGAGGCGCGGTTGCCGATCAACTGGAAGGAGAAGTTGCGGAACGATCCGATCGCCGCCGGGCCGGGGACGAAGCGATAGTCGTTCGAACCTTCGTAATCGGGCAGATAGGCCGCCGCGACCGCGACGGTAACGGTGTCGCCGACCAGTGCCGGATCGGGCGTCGCATTGGGTTCGGCGGGCACCGACGCGCTCTGCGCCAGCGCCGGCGCGGCCAGACAGGCCAGCGCGGCGACCAGGAGCGGGCGGACGGCGTTACGGTTGACGTTCACGTAAATTCCCCTTTGTTGTGCGCGTCCAACCGACGCGGGGGAATTTGGCTCCGTTGTGGCGCGCTACAGGATGTAGCGCATCCGGATCTGTTGCTCTTCGGCATCACTTTGTAACGTGAAGCGGGCGGCGGCGAAGCGCGGCGGGCCGAAGCGGATCACCGGGTTGCGCGAGAAGCCGAAGCCTTCCCTGGGAATGCCCGCGAACGTATCCAGCTTCTTGTTGCCGTTCTCGTCGTGGATCACCGCCACCGCATAATCGCCGCGCGGCAGGGCGGCGAAGCGGATGCCGTGCTGCGTCGCGGGGACCGAACGCGTCACGGCATGACGATCATCGACGCAGTTCGGGAAATTGTCGGGATCAGCGGTCAGGCAGAGCCGGATCAGCCCCCTGGCCGAGCGGAGCTTCGAGATGTCGACGTCCAGCGACCCCACCGGCGCGGCGCCGATCAGCGGCAGCGCCAGGAGCGCCGCGGCCACCCGCTTGCGGCCGGGCCACCTTGGCGTGGACCCGCGCGAAATCGCCGAGCCCGTCGTCGGTGCCGCACAACCGGTCCCAGAAGCGGAAATAGAGGCCATAGTTACATCCGTACCGTTCGTGGTGCCGCTGATGATGGCTGGCGGTGATCAGCCAGCCCCCCAACTTCCCCCCCCACATGAAGCGCGGGAACATTTCCCAGCCCATGTGGTTGGTGACGCCCATAATCGTCATGGTCGTCAGCACCAAGCCCAGTGCGCCGACATGAATGGGAATCGCGAAGACCAGTAGCGGAATGGCCACAGCGCCGGTCAGCGCCTCGATCGGATGGAACGCCATCGCGGCCCAGGCGGTGGGCGGGCGGCTGGCGTGGTGGACGGCATGGGCCAGCCGGAACACGCGCGGGCGATGCATCCAGCGATGCGTCCAGTAGAACCAGGTGTCGTGCAGGACCAGATAGGCCAGCACCGACACCGGCAGATACCAGAGCGGATAGGCGTGGACATCGGTATAGATGCGCGTCCAGCCGCGATTCTGCCACCCCCATGCCACCACCCCGGCGGGGACGCCGTAGATGAACGCGGAGGCGAGGCTCCACGCGATCTCGCGGCGGATCTGCGGATCGAGCCCGGTGTAGAGGCCCCGGTGGCGGATCCGGGTGGCGAGCGCGAAGCCGCCGCTGGCGGCGAGATAGCGCACCCCGACGATGACGCTCATCGCCAGCGCGGACAACAGGATGGCGATCGCGGTCGACATGGAAAGCCTTCTAGCGCAGCCGCATCGCAGGCGATAGGCAGGCGTCATGCCCGTCCGACCCGCCGACATCGCCCTCGCCCGCCGCCTCGCCGATGCCGCGGGCGACGTGATCCGCCCGTATTTCCGCCGCCCCGCCGGGCTGGAGATGAAGGAGGACCGCTCGCCCGTCACGCGCGCCGATCGCGAGGCGGAGGAGGCGATGCGGCGGCTGCTGGACGCCGAATGCCCCGGCGACGGCGTGGTCGGCGAGGAGCACGGCGTCAAGGACGGCGTGACCGGGCGCACCTGGGTGCTCGACCCGATCGACGGGACGCGCAGCTTCACCGCCGGCCGCGCGATCTTCGGGACGCTGATCGCGCTGGTCGAGGACGGCTGGCCGGTGCTGGGCATCATCGACCAGCCGGTGCAGCGCGAACGCTGGCTGGGCGTCGCGGGGCGACCCACGCTGCTGAACGACGCGCCCGTGCGGACGCGTGGCTGCGCGGCGCTGGAGGGCGCGATCATCGCGACGACCAGCCCGCATCTGTTCGACGACGGTGACGTGCCGCATTTCATGGCGCTGGTGACGGCGGCGAGCGGCGGCGTACCGCGACAGGGGCCGGTCTATGGCGGCGATTGCTACAATTACGGGCTGCTGGCGAGCGGGCACCTCGACATCGTCTGCGAATCCGGGCTGAAGCTCTATGACTTCGCCGCGCTGGCCCCGATCGTCGAGGGCGCGGGCGGGCGGATGTGCGACTGGGACGGCGATCCGCTGACCGCCGATAGCGCCGGCCATGTGCTGGCGATCGGCGATCCGGCGCGCACCGACGACGTGCTGGAGGCGCTACGCCACGTGCACGGGCACGACCATCACGATCACTGAGGCGGCGTCGACAGCGTGAAGCGGTCCACGTCCAGCCAGCCGCCCGTGCCGGCGGGATTGTAGCAGGACAAGGCGAACTGCACGCCCTGGAAGGTGCCGGTGCGCCAGTCGAACATCAGCGGCACGGTGCCGCCCAGCGCGGTGAAGCGGCGACCGTCCTCGCTGTAGGACAGGCGCGCGACCTTCGCGGGAAAGTCCATGTCGGTGCGCAGCCACAGGCGCGGCGAGGCGACGCGCTGCGCCGGTACGCGTACCTCGACATGCGGGCCGTCGGTGCGATCCTCGGTGACGCGCATCGTCAGCGCGCGCGTGCCGTCCGCCCGACCGACGACCGAAAGCTGCGCACTGTACTTGCCGAGCGTGCCGAGGCCGCAGACGTCGCCGGGACGCAGCCCGCGCGTGTCGACCAGCGCCTCGCCGCGTGCGCGCGGGGCTTGCCCCTTCTGCACCAATGTGTTGCGCGCCCACCAGAAGTGCGCGCCCGGCGCGGCGTGGAGGCGCAGGAAGCCGGGGCGTTCGGTGAGCGACCACAAGCGATCGAGCGGATTGTGGTTCCACTGCCACTGCCGCCCCAGCGTCGGCGCGGCGAAATCGTCGCTGGACGGCGGTTCGGCGAAGCGCTGCCCCTGGATCGGCTTGCGCGCGCGATCCGGCACCCGGCCGGGCGCATCCGGCGTGCCCCACACGGGCCAGTCGTCACGCCAGAAGACCGGGCTGATGTTGGTCACGCGCCCGATCGCGCCGGAATCGCGCATCACGAAGCCGTACCAGCCCCCGTCCGGCAGATCGACCAGCGCGCCCTGATGGCCGCCGGTGGTGTCGTCGATCTGCGCGCGCGTTTCCCACGGGCCGTCCAGCGCGCGGGCGCGCGACACGCTGAGCGCCAGTTTGCCGGGAAGCGCGTTGAACAGATAATAATAGCCGTTGCGCTTCAGCAGCTTCGATCCCTCGGCCCCCTTGTTGTAGTAGATCACGCGCGAGGCGGTGATCCGCGTCACGTCATGGTCGAGCGTGTGGAGCGTGATCGTCCCGTCGCTGCCGATCGAGGTGGCGAGATAGACCGCGCCGTCGTCGTCGAAGAACAGCGCCGGATCGAAGGCCTGACGGTCGAGCGCGACATGGGTCCACGGCCCCTTCGGATCGCGCGCGCGATAGATGCGCGTGTTCTGCCCGACCGGCGTGACCGCGACATAGAAGGTGCCGTCGCGATAGCGCAGGCTGGGGGCGTAGATGCCGTGACGATACGACCCGCCGTCCTGAAGGTCGAAGGTCGCGCTGCCGTCGAGGCGCGGGATCAGGTGCGATACGATATCCCAGTTCACCAGATCGCGCGAATGCAGCAGCGTGAGGCCCGGCGCATTGGCGAAGGTCGTGCTGGCGAAATAGAAGTCCCGGCCGACGCGGATGATGTCGGGATCAGGATAATCGGCGTTGAGGGGCGGGTTGGCGTAGGTGCCGTCGCCGCGATCGGAGCGCCACACCTGCGCGGAGGCGACCCCCGCCAATGCCGCGAGCCCCAGCACGCCCGGCGTCATCAGGTGGCGGCTCCGCAATGCACCAATAGCCTTCACTGCCGTTCCCACCGTATACAATCAGACAATATGTTGTTGCTTTTACAGTGTTTAGACAAGGATGAAACGCCGGGGCATTCATAAAAACAGCTGTGATATTTCCGCAACAATGAATGCGCGGCTGAACAAAAAGTCAGATATGCCGGGCAAAGCCGCGCAACGCCGATTGACACTCCCAACGGCTTTGATAGCGATATCAACAAATAGGAACGCGGCGACAATGCCGCACATGGGAGGGGTATATGAAGGGAAGCCAACTTCTCGGCGCGCTCGGTCGTTCGTCGTCGGTGTGGGCGCTGGCGATCGCCGCGACCGTGCCGGGACTCGCCGTGGCGCAGACCGGCGGTAACACCGCCGCCGAGAGCCCGACCAACGCCCAGCCGGCCGACGCCACCGCTCCGCAAGGTGACGCGACGGGTGCCGACGACATCGTCGTCACCGGCGTCCGTGCCAGCCTCGATCGCGCGATCGCGATCAAGCGCGACTCGCCGGGCGTCGTCGATGCGATCAGCGCGGAGGATATCGGCAAGTTCCCCGACACCAACCTCGCCGAATCGCTCCAGCGCATCACCGGCGTGTCGATCAACCGCGTGAACGGCGAAGGCTCGCAGGTCGCGGTGCGCGGCTTCTCGGGCGGCTTCAACCTCGTCACGATCAACGGCCGCCAGCTGCCGGCGACCAACATCGACACCAGCGGCGGCAACCTGTTCGCGCGCGGTGCCGGCCGTTCGTTCGACTTCCAGAACATCGCCTCGGAAGGCGTCAGCGCGCTGGAGGTCTACAAGACCGGCCGCGCCTCGGTGCCGACCGGCGGTATCGGCGCGACGATCAACATCGACACCCGCAAGCCGCTGAGCGCGCGCGAGAGCGGGGTCAGCGGATCGATCGGCGCCAAGGCGCTGTACGATACCTCGGTCGAGAAGGCGGTCGGCGACAAGCACCGCGTGACGCCGGAAGTGTCGGGCCTGCTCAACTATCGCAACGACGACGACACGTTCGGCGCGGCGGTGTTCGGCAGCTACCAGCTGCGTTACTCGGCATCGGCGCAGTCGAACCCGAACTACTGGAACGTCATCAAGACCGCGGACTTCTTCAACCCCGGCACGTTCATCAACTCGACCACCAAGATCGACGGCACGCGCCCGACGGCACCCTATGTGCTGATCCCGAACGACAGCCGCTACCAGTTCTCCGAAAACCGTCGCGAGCGCATCAACTTCCAGGGCGTGCTGCAATTCCGCCCGACCGACACGCTCGAATTCACGGTCGACAGCCTGTTCGCGCAGAACCGACTGCGCGAGCAGCGCAGCGAGCAGACGAACTGGTTCAACCGCCCGTTCAGCGAAGTCCGGTTCGACGACAACCCGAACATGGCGACCGCGATTTTCCTGCGCGACTATCTGCCGACCAGTCCGAAGGACGAAGGCTTCGAGCAGCAGATGGCCGCAACCAAGGCGCGCCTCGGCTCGGTCGGCCTGAACGCCAAGTGGGAGTTCGCCTCCAACCTGACGCTGACCGTCGATGGCCACCATTCGGTCTCGACCTCGTCGCCGGACAACCGCAACGGCACCACCGCGACCACCGTCGCGCTGGGCGCGCCGGTGATCCAGGGCCATTCGCTCGACTTCAGCACCGGCTTCCCGCAGCAGGCGCAGACGATCAACGATTGCTACCGGGCGAACGCCAGCGCGACGCCGAAGGGTAATTGCAACGGCGTGCTCGACATCGGTGATCTGGGTGCCGCACCGGCGCGCACGATCATCTCGCGCCAGACGCAGCGCATCGACCAGATCCAGGCGCGCCTGGGCTGGGATCTGGGCGGCGGCAGCCGCTTCGACGCCGGTGCCGCCTACACCGACTCGAAGATGCATTCGACGCAGACCCAGACGCAGCAGACGCTGGGTGACTGGGGCCTGCAGAATCCGGGCATCATCCAGCAGCTCGCGCCGAACCTGGTCCAGCAATATTGCCTGACCTGCAAGTTCGATCACTTCAACCCGGCCTCCAGCGGCTCGTCGCTGATCGCGTTCCGCGGCAATGCGATCGACCTCTACAACGTGCTGAGCCCGTATTACACCGGGCTGGGCGCGCCGCCGCAGCCGTCGGCACCGGCCGACGACACGGTGCGCGAGAAGATCTGGGCGGTGTACGGCCAGTTCACCTGGAACGGCGAGGTCGCGGGGCGGCCCGCCAACCTGGTGATCGGCGCCCGCTACGAACAGACGCGCGTCCAGTCGGATGCGGTGCAGACCTACAACAACATCGTCTGGACCGCCGACAACGACTTCCGCGGCGACGCCAGCGGCGTGTTCACCGCGATCCGCCAGCGTGGCAATTACGAGAACCTGCTGCCGTCGGTCGACTTCAGCATCGAGCCGATCACGAACGTGAAGGCGCGCGTGTCGTTCAGCCGCACGCTCGCCCGCCCGGATTACGGCAATTTGTTCGCCACCGCCTCGGCGGGGGCACCGGGTCGTCCGACCGCGCTGGGCGGCATCCCGACCGGCAGCACGGGCAACGCCGGGCTGCTGCCGCTGCTGTCAGACAACTTCGACGTGTCGCTGGAATGGTATTACAAGCCGTCGAGCTTCGTGTCGGTCGGCTTCTTCGACAAGCGCGTCGCCAACTTCCTGGGCACCGGCGTCATCAACCAGAACCTGTTCGGTCTGCGCGATCCCAGCTCGGGCGCGGCCGGGTCGCGCTCCGGCACCGCCGCCGCGTTCCTGCGGTCGAGCGGCTATGACCTCAGCGACGTGAACCTGTTCACGTACACGGCGCTGCTGGTGCAGAACAACGGCAACCAGGCTGCCGCGACGCAGCAGTTCAACGCCAATTACGTGGCGGGTTCGGGGCTGCAGCAGACGTTCGTCGACCAGATCCTGTCGCAGGTCGACGTGTCGGCCAACGCCAGCGATCCGCTGTTCAACTTCTCCGTGTCGCAGCCGATCAACAACCGCGAGGGCAAGATCCACGGCTTCGAACTGGCGTGGACGAACTTCTTCGGGAACACCGGCTTCGGCTTCGCCGGGTCGTTCACGAAGGTCAGCGGCGACGTGAACGTCGATCCCTATGCGGACCCGACGGTCAACATCTTCGCGCTGACCGGTCTGGGCAACAGCGCGAATGCGACGGCGATCTACGACAAGAACGGCATCTCGGCGCGCGTCGCGTACAACTGGCGCGACAAGTATCTCGCCGCGACCAACCAGGGCGGCAACCGCAACCCGTTGTTCGTGGCACCGTTCGGCACGCTGGACGTCAACATCAGCTATGACGTGAACGAACAGATTGCGGTTACGCTGGAAGGGATCAACCTGACCAGCGAGAGCGTGCGGACCTATGGCCGTACCGAGCGCAACCTGGTCTTCGCGCAGGAGCTGAAGCCGCGCATCCTGCTGGGCGCGCGCTACAAGTTCTGAGCCCCGGCATCAGACACGACGACGCGGAGGGCCATCGCTTGCGGTGGCCCTTTGCATTTGGAAGAAGAGCCACATGAACCGCGTTCCGCTCGACAATGTCGACCATTACGATCTGACTGTGGCGATCCATGCCGGCGCGGAATGGGGTGATCGCGCCAACCTGCTGCCGGTCATGCCGACCGAGTTCGAGGAGGCGCAGCGCGAGTTTCCGATCGTGTTCCGGCGCGTCGATGGCGGCATCCTCGCCTTCGTGCTGCTGGGGTTCGACGCGGGCGAGAATCTCTTCCTCGACGATCATGGCTGGACGACGCGCTATGTGCCCGCGATCCAGCGGCGCGGACCGTTCGCGCTGGTCGTCGAGGATGGTGTGGAGACGATCCACGTCGACATGGACGATACGCGGATCGGGGCACCGGACGGCGTGCCGGTGTTCCTCGACCATGGTGGCGAGGCGCCGTACCTGACGCAGGCGACGACCGCGTTGCGCGTGCTGCACGACGGAGCGCAGACCGCGCGGGCGATCCATGCCGATCTCGAGGCGGCGGGGTTGCTGCGCGCGGTGACGCTGCGCATCGATCTGGGCGATGCGGGCGGTTACGAGATCGCCGACGTGCTGGCGGTCGATCAGGCGGCGCTCGCCGCGCTTTCGGGGCCGGTGCTGGAGCGACTGCATGCCAACGGCCTGCTGCGCGCCGCGACGATGGCGGCGGCGTCGCTGGGCAATGTCGACCGGCTGATCGAGTTGAAGACACGGGCGCTGGCGCGGTGAGCATCACCGACGTCAGGGCGCGCGAGATCGACGTGCGCGAGGCGGGCGACCTCGCCGCGCTGGTCGGCGGGGGGCAGCCGGTCGTGGTGCGCGGGCTGGCCGCGGACTGGCCCCTGGTCGTCGCCGGGCGCGCAGGTCCGGAGGCGGCCGCCGCCTATCTGCGCGGCTTCTACAACGGGCGTCCCGCGACCGGCTATACCGCGCGCGCCGAACTGGGCGGGCGATACTTCTACGACGAAACGCTGACGCGGCTCGATTTCGAGGCCGAGCGGGTCGCGCTCGACAACTATCTCGCGCGGATGCTGGCATCGCTGGACGGTGCGGATGCGCCGAGCTTCTATGTCGGCTCGACCGATCTCGACCAGTTCTTTCCCGGATTTACCGACGCCAACCCGTTGTCGCGCGCCGACCTGCCGCGCGCGTTGCGCAGCATCTGGATCGGCACGCGCACGACCGCGCAGGCGCATTACGACATGTCGAACAACATCGCGGTCTGCGCGGTCGGGCGGCGGCGGTTCACGCTGTTCCCGCCCGATCAGGTCGCGAACCTCTATCCCGGCCCGCTGGAACCGACGCCGGGCGGGCAGGTGGTGTCGATGGTCGATTTCCGCGCGCCCGACCTCGATCGTTTCCCCGGCTTCGCGGATGCCGTGGCGGCGGCGCAGGTCGCCGAGCTGGGGCCGGGCGATGCGGTCGTCTATCCGGCGCTGTGGTGGCATCATGTCGAGGCGCTCGATGCCTTTAACGTGCTGGTCAATTACTGGTGGAACGACGCAGCGGCGTTCATGGACACGCCGATGAACACGCTGCTCCACGCGATGCTGAGCCTGCGCGACCGCCCGGCGGCGGAGAAGCAGGCGTGGCGGGCGCTGTTCGACTATTACGTGTTCGGCGATGCGCTCCGTCCGGCCGCGCATCTGCCGCCGGCGACGCAGGGCAAGCTCGCGCCGCTGGACGAAACCGGCGCGCGGCGGTTGCGCGCAGAGCTGTTGAGGAAGCTGAACCGATGACGGGCGTGCGACGGGTGGTGATCGCGGGCGGGGGCACCGCCGGCTGGCTGGCGGCGGCGATCCTGACCAAGCAGATCGGCGCGATGGTCGAGGTGACGCTGGTCGAATCCGAGGAGATCGGGACGGTCGGCGTCGGCGAGTCGACGATCCCCACCGTCCGCGCCTTCCACGCGCTGATCGGGATCGACGAGCGCGAGTTCGTCCGCGCGACCGGCGCCAGCTTCAAGCTGGGCATTTCGTTCGAGGGCTGGACCCGCCCGGAAGAGCGCTACATCCACTCCTTCGGCACGCTCGGCAATTCGACATGGATGGCGGATTTCCACCATTTCTGGCTGGAAGCGCGCGCGCAGGGGCTGCCGCACGGCATCGGCAGCTATTGCGTCGAGCATGAGGCGGCGCGCGAGGGGCGATTCGCCGGGCGGCCGCAGGCGGACCTGAACCACGCCTATCATTTCGACGCGGCGCGCTATGCCCGCTACCTGCGCGAACGGTGTGAGGCGGACGGGCTGACCCGCGTCGAGGGCAGGATCGCACGGGTCGAGCGTGATGCGGAGAGCGGCGACATCGCCGCGCTGGTGATGGAGGACGGTGCGCGGATCGCGGGCGACCTGTTCCTGGATTGCACCGGCTTTCGCGCGCTGTTGATCGGCGAGGCGCTGGGCGTCGGGTACGAGGACTGGCGCGACTGGCTGCCTACCGATCGCGCGATCGCGGTGCAGACGGCCGCGACCGGGCCGGCAGTCCCCTATACCCGCGCGATCGCGCATGAGGCGGGGTGGCAATGGCGCATCCCGCTCCAGCATCGCGTCGGCAACGGCATCGTCTATGCCAGCGACTATCTGTCCGACGATGCGGCGCGGGCGCGGCTGCTGGACAGCGTGACCGGCGAGACGCTGATCGAGCCGCGCGTCATCCGATTCCGCACCGGTCGGCGCGAAAAGGCGTGGGAACGCAATTGCGTGGCACTCAGTCTCGCCAGCGGGTTCGTCGAGCCGCTGGAATCGACCAGCATCCACCTCATCATGATCGCGCTGACGCGGCTGTTGCAGCTGTTCCCCTTCGACGGCGTCAGCGCGGCGGCGGCGGCGCGCTTCAACGACATGGCGCGGCGCGAGATCGAGGGCGTGCGCGACTTCATCATCCTGCACTATACGCTCAACCAGCGCGACGAGCCGTTCTGGCGGCGGATGCGCGACATGCCGCTGCCCGATTCGCTGGCGACGCGGATCGCGCTGTTCCGCGAGAGCGCGCAGGCGTTCCAGGCCAGCGACGAGCTGTTCACCGTCACCTCATGGGTGCAGGTGATGCTGGGGCAGGGGATCACACCGGTCGCGCATAACCGGCTGGCGCGGATGATGCCGCCGGGGCGGCTGGAGCAGACGCTGGCGCAGCTGGCCGGCAACGTCGCCGGCGCGGTGCGCGGGCTGCCGATGCACCAGGCGTATCTCGACCGCGTCTAGTCGCCGCGTGTCAGTCGTGCCGTCGCCCGAAGTCGGCGGCGGCGTCGTCCTGTCCCTGATCGACGATCGAGCGGCGGATCGCGCGCGTCTTCGCGAAGCGATCGTAGAGCGCGTCGCCGTCGCCCCAGCGGATCGCGCGCTGCAACTGGCTGAGATCCTCGCTGAAGCGTTGCAGCATCTCCAGCACCGCCTCCTTGTTCGACAGGAAGACGTCGCGCCACATCACCGGGTCCGACGCGGCGATGCGGGTGAAATCGCGGAAGCCGCCGGCCGAGAACTTGATGACCTCCGACTGCGTCACCTGCTCCAGATCGTCCGCCGTGCCGACGATCGTATAGGCGATCAGGTGCGGCAGGTGGCTGGTCACGGCCAGCACCAGATCGTGATGGTCGGGCGCCATCCGCTCGACGTCGGCGCCGATCCGGCGCCAGAATTCCTCGACGCGCACCACCGCCGCCTCGTCGCTGTCGGCGAGCGGCGTGACGATGCACCAGCGGCGCTGGAAGAGGGTCGCGAACCCCGCCTCCGGCCCGCTCTGCTCGGTGCCCGCGACCGGATGCGCGGGGACGACGCGTCCGGGCGGCAGCACGCCGCCCAGCGCCTGCGCGACCGAGGTCTTGCAGCTTCCCACGTCGCTGACGATCGCATCGGCGGGCAGGTCGGCGGCGATTTCCGCCGCGACCGCGCCCATCGCGCCGACCGGCACGCACAGGATCACCAGATCGGCGTCGATGACGGCGGCCCCGGCATGGTCCGCCACGTCGTCGAGCAGGTCGATGCGGCGCGCGGTTTCGCGCACCTGCGCGCTGGCGTCATGGCCGCTGAGCCGCACGGTCGGCATATATTGCCGCACCGCGCGGGCGATCGACGAGCCGATCAGGCCGAGCCCGATGATCGAGACGCGCGCGAACGGCAGCATCAGCCGCGTTCGACCAGATCGCGCAAGGCGGCGGCGACGCCGCGCGTCTCCTCCTCGGTGCCGATCGTGATGCGCAGGCCCTGCGCCAGCCCCTGACCCGGCAGCCAGCGGACGATATAGCCCGCATCCATCAGCCCTTTGTAGGCGACCTCGGCGGTCAGCGCGCCCTCGAACACCACCAGCACGAAGTTCGCCTCGCTGGGGATCGCGCGCAGCCCGGCATTGCCGAGCCTGGCGATCTCCGCGGCGAACCACGCGCGCCACTCGGCATTGTGGGCGCGGGTGTGCTCGACGAACGCGCGGTCCTCCACCGCGGCGACCGCGGCGCGCTGCCCGCCGATCGTGATGTTGAAGGGCAGGCGGATGCGGTGCAGCGCCTGGACGATATCGGCATGGGCATAGCCCCAGCCGATCCGCTCGGCAGCGAGGCCGTGGATCTTCGAGAAGGTCCGCGTCACCAGCACGTTGCTGGCGGTCTTCGCCAGTTCCATCCCGCCGTCGTCGTCACGGTCGGCAAGATATTCGGCATAGGCCTGATCGAGTACCAGCAGCACGTTGCCCGGCAGCGCGGCGTGCAGTCGCGCGATTTCGGCGGCGGGGGCGAAGGTGCCGGTCGGGTTGTTGGGATTGGCGACATAGACGATGCGCGTCCGATCGGTGACGCACGCCAGAATCGCGTCGACATCGGTGGCGTAATCGCGATCGGGCGCGATCACCGGCGTCGCACCGACCCGGCGCGTCGCGATTTCATAGACCGCGAAGCCGTAGCGGACGAAGATCACCTCGTCCCCCGGCCCCGCGAACGCGCCGGCGGCCAGATGCAGGATCTCATCCGAGCCGTTGCCGTAGATGATCCGCGCCGGATCGAGATCGAAGCGCGCCGCGATCGCCTCGCGCACGATCGCGCCGCTGGCATCGGGATAGCGCTCGAGCGAATCGGCGGCCGAGGCGAAGGCCGCGCGTGCGGCGGGCGAGGTGCCGAGCGGATTCTCGTTGGAGGACAGCTTGGCGACCTTCCGGCCGTCATCGGTGGTCGAGCGCCCCGGAACGTACGGGGCAATGTCCATGATCCAGGACTTGGGAACGGGGGCGTTGCTCATGGCCGATGCGGGTAGCGCGGGCGGGGGCGCGGGGGAAGGGCCCGCGCGCGGCGCCGCCCGCTCCCGGCGGACCGGCCGTTCAGAACGCGGCGTCGGGCTTGTAGCCCACCTCGGCGATCCTGCTGCCATCCGGGTTCCGGCCCTCGCGGTACAGCGCGTTGACCTTCTGGCGTTGCGCCCAGGTGAGGCTGTCCCAATCCTCACGGTCGTTGCTGGGGTGGCGCTCGCCGCCGCCGTGCGACTTGCTCCGGGGGGCGTTGCCGGCGTTCGGCGCCTTGGCCCGGTCCTCCTGAAACGCCTTGAGCGCCGCATCGAGCTCGCCCGCGGTCACCGCCTGCTCGAACTTGTCGAGGAAGGCCGCGAACATCGCCTCGGGGATGTGATTGGTGGTCGAGCCGCTGAGCGGCAACGTGCCGCCGGTCAGCTTGACGGTGAAGGCGACGACACCGTTCTGGACCTGCCACCACCGGCCGGCCGCTCTGGCGGTGCCGATGTTGCGCTCCGCATATTGTTCGCGCGTGCGGCGGATGCCGTCCACCACGGGCCGGCGCAGCTTGGCGGGATCGTCGGGCTTCACGGCAAACGCCTCTGCGAGCCCTTCGTTGTCGATGAAGCCGGCGAGTGAATCCAATATTCCCATCTTCGCCTCCACGCCGCACGCCGTCGTCGCGGAGCTAGGCACGACATCTTACCGATTGGTCAACGCGCGCGCGGAATCCGTAAACCTGCGTCAACCTGTCCGCTCATCCGGTGCGCGCCCGGTTCGTCGCCATCTCGACACCGCGCCCCGCGCGCGCGTAGAGACGGTCGCTCGATGCTGACCACGCCTTCCTCGCTCGACCAGCGGTTCGGCCTGTCGCGGCGCGTCGTGCTGCCGGGGCCGCTCAGGCTCGATGGTGGCGCGCTGCTCGCGCCGGTCGAGATCGCCTATGAAACCTATGGCTCGCTGGCGCCCGGCGGTGGCAATGCGATGCTGGTCTGCCATGCGCTGACCGGGGACCAGCATGTGGCCAGCGCGCACCCGCGCACCGGGAAGCCGGGCTGGTGGCAACGGATGGTCGGGCCGGGCAAGCCGATCGACACCGATCGCTTCTTCGTGATCTGCGCCAACGTGCTCGGATCGTGCATGGGCTCGTCGGGGCCGGCCAGCATCGATCCGGTGACGGGGCGGCCCTATGGCATGTCCTTCCCGGTCATCACGATCCGCGACATGGTACGCGCGCAGGCGTTGCTGCTGGATCACCTGGGCGTCGGGCAACTGGCGGCGGTGGTCGGCGGGTCGATGGGCGGTATGCAGGCGCTGAGCTGGGCGGCGACCTTCCCGGAGCGGGTCGCGGCGTGCCTGATGATCGCCTCCACCGCGCGACATTCGGCGCAGAACATCGCCTTTCACGAGGTCGGGCGGCAGGCGGTGATGGCCGACCCGAACTGGCGCGGCGGCGATTATTACGACGGCGATCCGCCCGCGGCGGGGCTGGCGGTGGCGCGGATGGCGGCGCACATCACCTATCTGTCGGAAGCGGGGCTGACCGAGAAGTTCGGGCGGCGGCTTCAGGCGCGCGAACAGAAGTCGTTCGGGTTCGACGCCGATTTCCAGGTCGAAAGCTATCTGCGGCACCAGGGACTGGCGTTCACCGACCGCTTCGACGCCAACAGCTATCTCTACATCACCCGCGCGCTCGATTATTTCGATCTCGCCGAGGAGCATGGCGGGCTGCTCGCCAATGCGTTCCGGGGGACGGCGACGCGTTTCTGCCTCGTCAGCTTCGACACCGACTGGCTGTATCCCACCAGCGAGTCGCGGGCCGTGGTCCATGCGCTGATGGCGGGCGGCGCGGCGGCGAGCTTTGTCGAACTGTCCAGCCCGTACGGGCATGACGCCTTCCTCCTGGAATCGCCCGAACTGGACCGGGTGGTCAGCGGTTTTCTGGGAACCGGACGATGAGCCTGCGCCCCGATCTGGCGATCATCGCCGCGCATGTGCCGCGCGGGGCGCGGGTGCTGGATGTCGGGTGCGGCGACGGCGAACTGATGGCGGCGTTGCGCGACGAATGTGGCGTCGATGCGCGCGGGCTGGAAATCGACCCCGCCAATGTCGCCGCGGCGGTCGGGCGCGGCCTGTCGGTGATCCAGGGTGACGCGGATACCGATCTGGCGGGATATCCCGATGGCAGTTTCGACTATGCGATCCTCAGCCAGACGTTGCAGACCGCGCGCGCGCCCGACCGGGTGCTGGACGAACTGCTGCGGATCGGGAGGCACGCCTTCGTCAGCTTTCCCAATTTCGCGCATTGGCGCGTGCGGCTGTCGCTGCTGTGGGGCGGGCGGATGCCGGTGACGCGGCTGTTGCCCGAGCGCTGGTACGACACGCCCAACATCCACCATCTGACGATCGACGATTTTCGCGCACATCTGGCCGAGCGCGCGGTGACGGTGGACGGGGCGTGGTTCCTGTCGGGGGACAAGCGCACCGGCGGCGCGGCGGCGAATATGATGGCGGAACATGCCGTATTTCTGCTGCGACGGAACAAGCCACGTTGATCCCGGTTAAGATCGCGGGGAATCGGGATCGATGATGAGCAAGACCGCGCTGATTGTAGAAGACGAGATTTTCGTGGCGCTGGATCTGGAGCGGATCCTGGAGGATGCCGGCTATACGGTCGCCGCCATCGCCGCCGACGCGCAGACCGCGCTGGAAGCGGCACCCGGCTGTCGCTTCGCGTTCGTCGACGTCAATCTGCGCGACGGCCCCACCGGGCCCGACATCGCGGAGCGGATCGCGCGCGACCATGGCGTGCGCGTCGTGTTCGTCACCGCCAATCCCGGGCAGATCACCAATCGCGACACCGCGCTCGGCTATGTCCGCAAGCCGTTCAACGAGGAGGCGATCCTGGCTGCGGCGCAGACCGCCGCTCAGGATACGGCCACCGGGCCCGGCAGCGACGATTTCGTCAGGTGGCAACCGATCGGCTGAACGCGCCGCGCGGGATCGTTACCGTCACTTCCAGTCCGTCGCGCGGCCATTCGCGCGTCACCTGCCCGCCCAGCTGACGCGCGGCGCTCATTTCGATCAGCTGCGAACCGAAGCCATGTTCGCCCGGCGTCCCGTCGAGTGGGGGCCCGCCGCGTTCGCACCAGCGCAGCACCACATCGTCGCCGACGTCGGTGATCGTCAGCTCGACCATACCCTGCGCGGTCGACAGCGCGCCATATTTGCTCGCGTTGGTCGCCAGTTCGTGGAAGATCAACGCCAGCGGCGTCGCGGCGCGATCGTCCACCGCGAAGTCGGCACCCGCGATCCGGAAGCGATCGCCGGCGCGGGACTGATAGGGGATGAACAGATCTTCCAGCAGGCCCTGCAGGCTGTCCTGCCGGAGTTGCGGACGCGACTGGTCGCTGTGCGGGCGCACGAAGTCATGCGCGCGACCCAGCGCGGTGATGCGCTGGCGCAACTCGCCGAGCAGCCCTGCGACTTCCGGATGCGTGCGGCCGGTCAGATGGACCAGCCCGGCCACGACCGAGAAGATGTTCTTGATACGGTGGCTCAGTTCCTGGCTGACGACCTCGCGCTCCTCCATCGCCAATTTGTGTTCGTGGATGTCGGTGCAGGTGCCGAACCAGCGCGTGATCCGCCCGTCGCCGTCGCGGATCGGCAACGCGCGCCCCAGCACCCAGCGATAGTGCCCGTCATGGTGGCGCAGCCGGTATTCGATCTCATAGGGTTCGCCGGTCGCCAGCGAATGTCGCCATGCCGTCCAGGCGCGTTCCTGATCCTCGACATGGAACATGCCGTTCCATGCCTCGCCATCGGTCGATCCCTCCGGCATGCCGGTGTAGTCGTACCAGCGCGCATTGTAATAATCGTGATAGCCATCGGGCAGCGTCGACCACACCATCTGCGGCATGGTGTCCGCCAGCGTGCGAAAGCGCGTCTCGCTATCCTCGGCATTCGCGCGCGCCTGTCGCACCGAGGCGCGCCGGGCCGCGCCGTCGCGCGAATCGCGCAGCCGCGCCAGCACGTTGGCCGCCAGCACCGTCAGCCCCTCCTGCTGGAGCGGTGTCAGCCCCTCCGGATGCGGGACGGTGTCGAGCACGCAGAGCGAGCCCATCGGGAAGCCGTCGTCCGACACCAGCGGCGCGCCGGCGTAGAAGCGCAGGTGCATCTCGCCGGTGACGAGCGGATTGTTCCGGAAGCGCGGATCGGTGCTGGCGTCGGTGACGATCGTCAGGCCGTCGCCCCACATCGTATGGCCGCAGAACGAATGTTCGCGCGCCGGCTCCGGCCCCTCGGGCACGCCGGTGCGCGCCAGAAACGTCTGGTGATCGGTGTCCAGGATGCTGACGATCCCGGACGGCACGCCGCAGAGCCGCGCGGCGAAATCGGTGATCTGCCGCAGCGCCGCCGCGCCGTGCAGCGACTGGATATCGTAGGCGGCAAGCGCCTGCGATCGCTTCGCCTCGTCGAGCGCGTCGGCGCAGATCAGCGGAGAAGGGTTGGTGCGCGGCATTTAGAACGGCACGTCGTCGTCGAGGTCGTCCGCGAAGCCGCCACCGTAATTGCCGCCGCCGCGCGACGCGCCTCCGGACGGCGCACCGCCGCCGCGCGCGCCGCCACCGCCGCCGCCACGCGAGCCGCCGCCATAGCCACCGCCGCTGCCGCCGCCGAAATCGTCGCCGCCGCCGAAGTCGTCACGACCGCCGCCACCGCCACCGCCATTGCCGCCGCCATTGCCGCCGCCCGGCCCGTCGAGCATCGTCAGTACCGAGTTGAAACCCTGCAGCACGACCTCGGTCGAGTAACGGTCCTGCCCGTTCTGGTCCTGCCACTTGCGCGTCTGGAGCTGGCCCTCGACATAGACCTTGCTGCCCTTGCGCAGGAACCGCTCGGCGACGTTCGCCAGACCTTCGTTGAAGATCGCGACCGAATGCCATTCGGTCTTTTCCTTCTTCTCGCCGGTGTTGCGGTCCTTCCACGATTCGGACGTGGCGATCCGCAGGTTCACCACCTTGCCGCCGTTCTGGAACGAGCGCGACTCGGGATCGCGCCCGAGGTTGCCGACGAGAATGACCTTGTTGACGCTGCCTGCCATGAGATCCTCTTAGAGGCCGGCAAACGTCGCCAGCCAGAATGTGATCCCCGCCATGACATAAGCGGTCACGAAAAGGTAGCCGAGCATGAACAGCGGCCATCGCCAGCCGTTCGTCTCGCGCCGGGTCACGGCGATCGTGCTGATGCATTGCGGCGCGAACACGAACCACATCAGGAAGGCCAGCGCGGTCGGCAGCGACCAGCGCCCGCGCAGGTGATCGACCAGGCTCTTGGCGCCCGACGCATCCTCGGTATCGTCGATCGCATAAGCGGTGCCGATCGCCGCCACCGCCACCTCGCGCGCGGCCATCGCCGGGATCAGCGCCAGCGCGATATCGTGATTGAAACCGATCGGCCGCACCACGACCTCCAGCCCGCTGGCGATCCGCCCCGCGACCGAATATTCGACCTGGCTTTGCCCCGGGGGCGCCTTGGGGAAGCTCAGCAGCGCCCAGAGCACGACCGTGGTCAGCGCGATCGTCGTGCCGGCGCGCTTCAGGAAGATCAGCGCGCGGCTCCACAGCCCGATCACGACATCGTGCAGGCGCGGGAGCTGGTATTTGGGCATCTCCATCATGAAGCCCGAGGATTCGCCCTTCGTCACGGTGCGGCGCAGCAGCAGCGCGGCGACGAACGCGCCGATGATCCCCATCAGGTACAGGCCGAGCAGCACCAGCCCCTGCAGCCCCACGAACGGCAGCACCTGTCGCGCCGGGATGAAGGCGCCGATGATGATCGTATAGACCGGCAGCCGCGCCGAACAGGTCATCAGCGGCGCGATCAGGATCGTGGTCAGCCGGTCCTTCTCGTCATCGATCGTCCGCGTCGCCATGATTCCGGGCACGGCGCAGGCGAAGCTGGACAGGAGCGGGATGAACGCGCGTCCCGACAGGCCGACGCCCGCCATCAACCGGTCCAACAGGAAGGCGGCGCGGACCATATAGCCCGACGCCTCCAGCACGAGGATGAACAGGAACAGGATCAGGATCAGCGGCAGGAACACGACGACCGCGCCGACGCCGGCGATCACGCCGTCGGTCAGCAGCGAGCGCAGGAAGCCGGGCGCCATCGCCCCCTCGACCGCGGCGTCAAGCGCGGCGAAGCCGTCCTCGATCCAGCCGACCGGCGCCTCCGACCAGCTGAACACCGCCTGGAACATCACGAACAGCAACCCGACCAGCAGGATCGGCCCGAACACGGGATGCAGCGCGACGCTGTCGAGTGCATGGTGCCAGCGGCGCGTCGGCGTCTCGCTGACCGTCGCCGCCCGCGACAGCGCGCGGGCGCGGCGTTGCAGAACGGCGATATCCTCGTCCGGCAGCGTCACGGCGCCGATCGCGGCGCGCCCGGTCCCGACGACGTCGGTCAGCGTGGCGCGCAGCACGTCGATCCCGCGCCGCCGCACCGCAACGGTCGGGATCACCGGCACGCCCAGTTCACGCGCCAGCACGGCGGGATCGAGGACCAGCCCGTCGCGCTCGGCGAGATCGATCATGTTGAGCGCGACCACCACCGGCAGTCCGAGCGCGATCAATTGCATCGCGAAGCGCAAATGATTGTCGAGGTTGGCGGCGTCGACGACCACGACCAAGGCGTCCGGGCGGCGTTCCCCGGCCTGCGCGCCGAGCAGCACGTCGCGCGTCACGCGCTCGTCTGGCGACGAGGGTTCGAGGCTGTACGCGCCGGGCAGGTCGACCAGTTCGACCGGGCGCCCGTCGTCGAGCGCGAGGCGGCCCGAATGACGTTCGACGGTGACGCCGGGATAATTGCCGACCTTCTGCCGTGCTCCCGTCAGCGCGTTGAACAACGCGCTCTTGCCGGCATTGGGGTTGCCGACCATCGCAACCAGCGGGGGCATGTCCATCAGCGTGACGACGGCCGGACGATCACTCGGCGGCCAGCGGCTCGACGGAAACGCGGATCGCGCCCGCGACCGCACGCCGCAGCGCGACGGTCATCCGTCCGATCCGGCAGGCGACCGGCCCGCCGCCGATCCGCGCGCGGTGCAGCACCTGTACCGGCACCCCGGTATCGAACCCCAGCTCACGCAACCGCCGCGCCTCGGGCGTGGCGAGTCGCGTCCAGTCGATGGCGTCGACGACGGCGGCCTGATGCCGCGGCAGGGTTTCGAGGCTGATGGTCACGAGGCCCGTATACCGACGGTGAGATTGATTATCAATAAGCGAATGGGCGACGGTAACGAGGCCGGTCGTCGTCGTCTCTCGTCGTTGCTTCGCTACGCTCGCATGACGGACGGCCTCTCACACCACCGGATAGCGCAACCTGCCCACGAAGCGGCTCAGGCTGGGCCGGCGGTTCGTCCGTCGCGTGAACTGCGCCTTGGCCTTCTCGAAGCGCATGATTCCGTCGATCCGGCGCGCCAAAAACGCGTGCGTGTCGGCCTGTCCCTCGCTGTCGTCGTCCAGGAACACGGTGGTGGTCGCGGCATAGACCGCCAGCAGCATCGTGCGCTTGGTATAATGGTTGTAATCGGTCGCGGTATCGCCCGCCATCCGCCACATGGCATCGACGCTGCGCCACCCCAGTCGTGCGGCATGGACGACGTTGACCGGCAGCGCGAGGACCGCGCGCGCGCGGCGCAGCGCCTCGCGTTCCGGGGCGAGCGTCGCCAGCCGCGCCTCGACCAGGGCGGTTATCCGCTGGCGGATCTTCATCGCGGCCAGCGCCTCGGGCGGCAGCGCGCGGGCCATCTCGGCATCGACATGCGCGAACCATGCATCGATCATCGCGACCGGCCCCTCGGCGAAGGCGACGCGCGCCACGTCCGGGTCCACGCCCTCCTGTTCGGCGGCGAGATCGCGCGCGGCGTCGCTCCATCCGTCGAAGGCGGCATTGGCGGCGATCGCCGGGGCGAGCCGGGCGCGCACCTCGTCGAGCGTCAGGTCGTCGGTCATCGCGTTTCCTCCGGCACCGGGTTGGCGGGTGGCGCCTCCGTAGCATTGCGCCGCGTGTCGCGCACCAGCACCAATGCCGCGGCGATCATCGCGATCCCCACGAAATCGGGCGCGGCGAGCGCCTCGCCGAAATGCACCCAGCCGATCGTCGCCGCCACCGCCGGCTGGATCAGCAGCGCCAGCCCGATCACCAGCGGCGGCAGCCGGCCCAGCGCATAGATCATGCAGCCCTGTCCGAGGATCTGGCAGACCAGCGCCAGCGCGATCAGCGGCGTCCACTGCTGCGGCACGATCCGCTCCCCCAGCAGCATCGCGAAGCCGATGAGCGGCAGCAAGGCGGCCAGCGACGACAGCGCGAGCGCCGGCCATGGCGCGAGCGCGCGGCGCACGTCGGCCATCAGGATGAAATAGCCCGCGTAGAGCACGCCCGCGAGCACGCACAGCAGGTCGCCCGTCAGGTGACGCGGATCGAGCTGGTACGACCGCCCCATCAGCAGCCCGGCACCGAGCGCGGCGAGCAGCAGCGCGACGCCCTGCATTCGCGTCGGCCAGGCACGCGCGACCAGAAAGCCCCAGAGCGGGAAGAGGAAGGTCGCGGAATTGCCGAGGAGTGTGGCGTTGGCCATCGTGGTGTGGATGATGCCGAGGTGCCACGTGCCCAGATCGGCGGCGAAGGCGATCCCGGCCAGCGCGACGAACAGCCAGATGCGCCCGCGCGGCTCGCCCCCGCCGGTTTGGCGACGCATCGTGACGGCCGCCACGGCGAGGACCGGCACCGCCAGCGCCATCCGCCAGAAGGCGGCGGCGACCGGCCCGGTGTCGGCCATCCGTACGAACAACGGCCCGAACGCCAGCGCGGTGTTCGCTACGACGACCGCGAGGAGCGCGCCGGAGGTGGAGGAAGTGGGCGAGCGGTACATTGGTTTCACTTTCGTCATTCCCGCGAAGGCGGGAATCCAGACGCACAGGTTTTCGCCAGAGCCGTGGACGTCAGAGGTTCTGGATTCCCGCCTGCGCGGGAATGACGGGGGGCGGCGGAAATGACGAAGGACGCCGGCAGCCCTACACCGCTTCCGCCAGCAGCTTCTTCGCTTCCGCGCCCGTCCAGTCCATGTCGCCGGTCACGCGCCAGAGCTCATGCCCGCCGGCGTCGTAGAGGATCGTCATCGGCAAATTGGCCCCATAGGCGGTGCTCAGCCCCAGCTTCGGATCGAGATAGGGCGTCAGCGCGGAAAACTGGCCCTTTTCGAGGAACGCCAGCGCCTTCGCCTCGTCCATGTCCTGGCTGACCGCCACGACCGACACCTTGCCGTCGAGCGATGCGGCTGCGGCGTTGAGCGTCGGCATCTCCTTCACGCACGGCGCGCACCATGTCGCCCACAGGTTCACCAGCAGCGGCTTGCCGCCTAGCGAGGCGAGCGTCGTCGCCGATCCGTCCGGCCCCTTGAACGGCGCGACCGGCGGCGCCTCGCCCTTGTGGCTGCGATCGACCTTGCCCGCCGCCGGCGCGGTCGCGGCGCCGGTCGCTTCGTCGCTGCTGCCCGCGACCTCGACTTGCCCGTTGCCCGGTGACGGCTTATCGCACGCCGCGAGGCCCAGCGCGGTGCCGAGGAGACAGACGATCGCGACGCGGGATGCCATGAGCGGTTCCAACCAGATGTGGGGCGGGCGGTTTGCCGAAGGGCCCGCCGCGGTGATGCGCGAGATAAACGCCTCCATCCCCTTCGACAAGCGGATGTGGCGACAGGACGTCGCCGGCAGCCGCGCGCATGTCACGATGCTGGGCGAACGGGGCATCGTGTCCGCCGATGACGCCGCCGCGATTCGCGACGGGCTGGAGCAGGTTGCGGCCGGCTATGCCGCCGACGGCGTGCCCGACGATCTGGCGATGGAGGACATCCATATGCTGACCGAGGCGCGGCTGTCCGCCGCGATCGGTCCCGCCGCCGGGCGGCTCCATACCGCGCGCAGCCGCAACGATCAGGTCGCGACCGACTTCCGCCTGTGGGTGCGCGACGCCACCGATCAGGTGCTGGCCGCGCTCGACGCGCTCGACGCCGCGTTGCTGGCGCGCGCGGAGGAACATGCCGACAGCGTGATGCCCGGCTTCACCCACCTGCAATCGGCGCAGCCGGTGACGCTCGGCCATCACCTGATGGCCTATCACGAGATGGTGTCGCGCGACGTCAGCCGCTTTCGCGACAATCGTGCGCGCGGCAACCTCTGCCCGCTGGGCGCGGCGGCGCTGGCGGGAACCGGCTTCCCGATCGACCGCCATGCGACCGCCGCCGCGCTCGGCTTCGACGGGCCGACCCGCAACAGCCTCGATTCGGTCAGCGACCGCGACTTCGCGCTCGATTACCTGATGGCGGCGGTGCAATGCTCGCTCCACCTCAGCCGGCTGGCCGAGGAATTCGTGCTGTGGGCGTCGCAGCCGTTCGGCTTCGTGTCGCTCAGCGACCAATGGTCGACCGGCAGCTCGATCATGCCGCAGAAGCGCAACCCCGACGCCGCCGAGCTGGTGCGCGGTCACGCCGGGCGCATCTCCGGCTGCCTCGTCAGCCTGATGGTGACGATGAAGGGGCTGCCGCTGGCCTATTCCAAGGACATGCAGGACGACAAGCCGCCGGTGTTCGAGTGCCACGATCTGCTGGCGATCTCGATCGCGGCGATGACCGGCATGATCGAAAGCGCGACGTTCCGCACCGACCGGATGCGCGCCCTCGCCGAAAGCGGTTTCGCGACCGCCACCGATCTGGCCGACTGGCTGGTGCGCGAGGCGGACGTGCCGTTCCGCGAGGCGCATCACATCACCGGGCGCGCGGTGGCACGCGCGGAGGCGCTGGCGTGCACGCTGGACAAGGTGCCGCTCGCCGACCTGCAGGCGATCGACGCGCGGATCACCGATGCCGTCTATGGCGTGCTGTCGGTCGACGCGTCGGTGGCGAGCCGGCGGAGCTTCGGCGGCACCGCGCCGGACAATGTCCGCGCCGCGATCCGGGCGGCGCGCGGGTGAGGGGGCTGGTCCTGCTGTTCGGGCTGGCGCTGTCCGCGTGCGGATCGACGCAGGGGCTCAAACCGGCGCCGGGACAGGCGATGCCCGTCGCGCCTTATGGCGCGGTGCAGACGCCGACCGTCCCGGACCTGCTGACCCCATCGGTGCAGGCGCGGCCGCAGCGGACCGGCGAGGTGCTCAAATCCTCGCAGGAGCGGCCCAACGACCCGTTCGACCTGCCACCGCGCTGACCCTCTGATTTCGATGAGCTTGCATGGACCATTTCCACTATCGCGACGGTGCCCTCTGGTGTGAGGACGTGCCGCTGACGCGGATCGCCGATGAGGTCGGCACCCCCGTCTATGTCTATTCCGCCGCGGCGTTCCGCGCGCAGGCGCGTGCGTTTCGCGACGCGCTGTCGGGAGTGCCCGACGTGCATCTGGCCTATGCGATCAAGGCCAATCCGAACCTGGCCGTGCTGCGCGTCGTCGCCGCCGAGGGCTATGGTGCCGACGTGGTGTCGGGCGGCGAGATGGCGCGCGCGCTGGCGGCGGGCATCCCGGCGAGCGGGATCGTCTTCTCCGGCGTCGGCAAGACCCGCGCCGAGTTGCTGCGCGGGCTGGAGGCCGGGATCGGGCAATTCAACCTGGAACTGGAGGAAGAGGGCGTCGTGCTGGCGCAGCTGGCGCACGAACGCGGGCTGGCCGCGCGCGCGGTGCTGCGCGTCAACCCGGACGTCGATGCCGGCACCCATGCCAAGATCTCGACCGGGCGCAAGGAGAACAAGTTCGGGGTGTCGATCGATCAGGCCCCTGCGATGTACGCACGGCTGTCGGCACTGCCGGGCCTGTCGATGCAGGGCGTGGCGATTCATATCGGCAGCCAGCTGTTCGATCTCGCCCCGCTGGAGGCGGCATACCGGCGGGTCAAGGCGCTGGTCGACGAGCTGCGCGCGGCGGGCCATCAGGTAGCGCGCGTCGATCTCGGCGGCGGCCTCGGCGTCCGCTACAAGGCGGGCGACGATCCGCGCACCCCGGCCGAATATGGCGCGATGGTGGAGCGGGTGACGAAGGGCTGGGACGTCCAGCTGATGTTCGAGCCGGGGCGCGTGATCGCGGGCAATGCCGGCGTGCTGCTGACGCGCGTGATCTGGGTGAAGCCCGGCGTCGTGCATCCCTATGTGATCGTCGATGCGGCGATGAACGATCTGGCGCGTCCGGCGCTGTACGACGCATGGCACGATGTCGATGCGGTGGTCCCGAGGGGCGAACGGATGACGGCGAACGTCGCCGGCCCGGTGTGCGAGACCGGCGATACCTTCGCGATGGCGCGCGAGATGGACGCGGTGAAGGGCGGCGATCTGGCGGTGCTGCGCACGGCGGGCGCCTATGGCGCGACGATGGCATCGACCTACAACAGCCGCGCGCTGGTGCCCGAGGTGCTGGTGGATGGCGATCGCTATGCCGTGGTCGCCGACCGTATCGCGGCGGAGACGATCCTCGCGGCGGAGCGCGTGCCGGAGTGGTTGTAGGGTGCGGCGTGGCTTCTACCCATACTGACAATTGTCACCCCGGCGGAGGCCGGGGGCCAGTGGCGGGCGGCTCGTGTGATGCGGCACGGTCCCCCAACTGGACCCCGGGCTGCGCCGGGGTGACGGTTATGGGGCGGGGGACGGTGAAGAATGGGAAGACGGCATGACCCTGCACAGCCTGCCGCTGTTCGTCCGGTTGCAGGGCCGCCCGGTGATCCTGGTCGGCGACGGCGAGGCGGCCGAGCCGAAGCGGCGGTTGCTGGAGCGCGCCGGGGCGGAAGTCGTCGGTGAGGACGACCCGCACGCGCGGTTGGCGATCGTTGCCGACGACGATGCGGCGGTCGCGCGGCTGAAGGCGCGCGGGGTGCTGGTCAACGCGGTCGACCGGCCCGAATTGTGCGACTTCACGCTGCCCGCGATCGTCGATCGCGCGCCGGTTCTCGTCGCGATCGGTACCGGCGGCGTGTCGGCGGGGCTGGCGGCGGCGCTGCGGCAGCGGCTGGAGGCGGTGCTGCCCGCCTCGCTGGGGCGGCTGGCCGAGGCGCTTCATGCCGCGCGCGGCGGGTTGCGCGCGGCGCTGCCCGATGGCGCGGCGCGGCGGCGCGCCATCGGCGCGGCGCTGACGCCGGGCGGGGCGCTCGATCCGCTGTCCGACTATGACGGGCGCGACGCGGCGCAGGCGGTGCTGGACGCGCGCGCGACAGGCGGGGTGGTCACGCTGCGACTGACCTCGCCCGATCCCGACGACCTGACGCTGAAGCAGGCGCGCTGGCTGGCGGCGGCGGACCGGGTGACGCACCGCGCCGATGTGCCGGGCGCGATCCTCGACCGCGCGCGCGCGGATGCGGCGCGTGAGCGGACCGATGCGCCGCCGCCCGCCGGCGAGGGGTTGACCGTCGACGTGGCGATGACGCGATGAGCGGCACCGCCTGGTGCCGCGCCGCCGACGGCGGCGTGCGCCAACTGCCGATCGGCGCGGCGCTGACGCAGGACGCGCCGTTCCTGTGGGTGCATCTGGCGACCAACACGGCCAAGGCGCAGGCGTGGCTGCGGGACGATGCGAAACTCTCGCCGTTCACCGTCGATGCGCTGACCGCCGCCGAGACCCGGCCGCGCGCGGAAAAGATCGGGCAGGGCGCGTTCGTCAACATGCGCGGGCGTACCGAGGAGGAGCTCGATTCGACGGATATGCTCGCCTCGATCCGCATCTGGGCGACGAAGGGGCGCGTCATCACCGTCTCGCGCAAGCGGCTGGTCGCGCTCGACACGGTCGTCGAGCAGATGACGGCGGGCGAGTTGCGCGATCCCGGCGACCTGATCGCCGCCTTCGCCGCCGCGATCACGACGGATCTGGACCCGGTCGTCGCCGACCTCGGCGACCGGCTCGACGATTGCGAACAGGGGCTGCGGGCCGATCGCGTGTTCGAACTGCGCCGCATCGTCACGCGCGTCCGGGCGGAGGCGATCACCTATCGGCGTTTCCTCAGCCCGCAGCGGGTGGCGCTGGAACGGCTGGCGGCGCTGCCGGGCGACTGGCTGGCGGAGGACGATCGCGCGCATCTGGCCGCCGCCGCCGACAGCGCCGCGCGTATGGCCGAGGAAGTGGAGGCGATCCGCGAACGCGCCGCGTTGATGCACGAGGCGCTGACCGATCTGCGCGCCGAACAGCTCGACCAGCGCAGCCTGGTGATCGCGATGGTCGCGATGGTGTTCCTGCCGCTGACGTTCCTGACCGGCCTGTACGGGATGAACGTGAAGGGATTGCCCTACGCCGAGGCACCATGGGCGTTCGACGCGATCGCGGGCGCATGCGCGCTGATCGCGGCGGGGATCGTCATCTGGTTCGCCCGTCGGCACTGGTTCCGGGGGTAGTCCGCCTCGTTCCTCCCCCGCACGACCACCAACATGCCCGCGCGTGCGCGACCTTGCCAAAGCCCGTTCGTCATGTCGGACTTGGCCCGGCATCCATGGTGCCGCGAACGCGCAAGCCGATGCTCGTGCGGAAGCATGGACCCGGAACCAGTACGGGGTGACGGCGGGGGGCGTGAAGTCGGCGGAGCGACCTTCGCCGCGGTTTCGCGAAGGTGGGAATGACGGATCGGCGGCGGTGGGCCGGGTCGATGCCCTACGCCGCGCGCGCCTGCCGCCATGCGCCCGCAATTTCCTCCAGCTCGGCGGCGACGGCGCGGAACCGGGCGCCCTCGGTGCCGAGGCTGGCCTCGATAACCTGCTTCCGACAGCCGGTATAGAAGCGCGCCAGGATTCGCGAGACGTCGCCGCCCTTCTCGAAATCGAGGTTCGCCTCCAGCGCGAACAGGATCGCGGTCGCGCGGGTCACGCGCTCGCTGCGGGTCGCGAACTGCTTGTGATCGGCCGCCCAGGCCGCGACGCGCAGCGCCTGCGTCAGCTCCTCGTAAAGCAATTGCACCAGCGCCGGGCCGTCGGCCGCGGCGGTGCGGCCGGCAAGGTCGATCTCGCGATAGGTGCGCGCAGGATCGCGCAGCAGGGGAGAGGCATAGGCCATGATCTGTCATCCGCTCCGATCAGCTCGACTTGTACCAGCCGTCGATCTGCTGCTTCATGAAGGACTGCCTCAACTTATAGGCGGACACGCGCGAGTTCATGCTCGCAAATTGCTGCGTCAGGCGCGTGGAAAAGGCGGTCGCCTGCTGCTCGACCTTCGCGCTCTGCTTGGTCACGTCGTCCTGCGCGTCGCGTAGCCGCTTGTCGGTCGCGGTCAGGCCGTAGAGCGAACTGCCCGACGACAGTTTCAGCGACTGCATCGCGGCGTTCAGGCCGGTCGCGCCAAAGCTGGTCGGCTTGAACATTTCCTGGATCGCGTCGGGTGTGGTCTTGATCGCCTTGGCCAGCGCGGCATCGTCGACGACGAGCTGACCGGTCGTCTTGTCGGTCGTGACGCCGATTCCGGCCAGCGACGACGGCGTGCCGGGCGCGGCATTGGGGATCAGCACCTTGCTGGCGAAGCCCTGCAGGTTGCGCAGCAATTGCTTCGCCGCCGTATCGGCGCGCAACGGACCGTCGATCGCGTTGGTCTGTTCCTTCACGCTGGTCAGCAGCTGGTTGAAGGTTTCGGTGAAATCCTTGACCGCATTGCTCAGCGCATCGTCGGGCCGCGTGCCGGTGATCGTCATCGTGCCGGTGCCGGTCAGCGCCAGCTTCACGCCGGGCACCAGATCGTCGATCTGGTTGCTCGACCGCTCGACCGCCACGCCATCGACCGACAGCTTCGCGTTGCCGGACTGGGTGCCGATCGCCATCGCCGAGGTCGTGGTGGCGTCCTTGCCGACGCTGAGCTTGTCGAGCGAACCGCCGCTGCCGGTCAGTGAAAAGGCCTGGGTGGTGCCGCTCGCACCCTTGATCGACAGGAAGCTGCTGCCATCGGCATCGGTGATGACCGAGGCGGTGACCCCGGTGTTCTTCGCGTTGATCGCCGCGGCGATCCCGGCGGGTGTGTCGTTGGCGCCGGCCGTGATCGCGATATCGAACGACAGGGCGGTGCCGTCGGCGGCCTTGCCGACCGCCAGATCGGTCATCTTGCCGTTCGCGTCGAACGTCCCGGTGCCGATCTTCAGCGTCAACGTGCCGGTGCCAAACTGCGTGGTCGCGGCCAGCTTGCTGCTGGTCACCGTCTGCGCGGTGGCTACCCGGGTGACGGATACCGTCGTCGCGGCGGTGGCGTTCATCGCCGACCCGGTAATCGCGGTCGCGCTGGCGACTTTCGGATCGCTGACGTTCGGCTGGGTGGCGAGCGAGCCGCCCGTCACCAGCGTATTGACCGCCTTGGCGAAGTCGCTGACGAAATTCTTGAGCATCGCCGCGCCGGAGATCTGCGCGGTCAGCTTCTCGGTCTTGCCGGTAAGCTGCGCGCGCTTGGAGGCGAACTGCGCCTCGACCAGGCCGGAGACCAGCGCCTCGGTGTCGACGCCCGAACCCGTTCCCAGCGAGGTCAGGATCGAGTCCGCGGCTCCCTTCGTGACCGATGCGGTGCCGGTCTTGCCGCCGGTCGTGGTCGACGACGTCGTCGACGTTTTCGTCGTCGAGGCCGTGGAGCTGCTGCTCATGCTGCTGATCGTCGCCATGATGCTCTCCTAAACGGCCGCGCGCGGCGATTCTTTATGATGGTTGGACGCCATTTTCGTCGAAGCGTGCGGTCGGCGGTACCTCGATCGGCGGTTGCGATCCGCCCGCGGCGGCATTCAGCCCGAACACGAAGGCCAGCACCGTCGCGACGGCGAGATACAGATCGTCGCGGATCTCCTGCCCCTCGCGGCTGGTGTAGTAGACCGCGCGCGCCAGCGCCGGATATTCGAGCACCGGCAGCGCGCGATCCTTCGCCGCCGCGCGGATCGCCAGCGCCATCGCGCCGCGCCCCTTGGCGACCACGACCGGCACCTGGTCGCGTCCGCGATCGTAGCGCAGCGCGACCGCGAAGTGCGTCGGATTGGTCAGCACGACATGCGCGGAATCCAGCGCCTTCTGCATCCCGCCCGACAGCAGCTCGCGCTGCTTCATGCGCATGTGCCCCTTCATCTCGGGGTTGCCTTCGCTTTCCTTGTGCTCGTCCTTCACTTCCTGCTTGGTCATGCGCAGCTTGCGCAGCAGCTGCATGATCTGCGCCGGCACGTCGATCAGCGCGATCGCCAGCAGCCCCATCGCCATCACCAGCAGCACGTGCGTCAGCGTCGATCCCAGCCCGGCCAGCGCGACCGGCAGGTTGGACGACGCCAGCCCGAAGCTGAAATGTGCGGTCTGCCAGAGCATCCATGCGCCGATCGCGCCCAGCAGCACGACCTTCAGCAGCGACTTGGCGAGCTCGATCCAGCCCTGCATCCCGATGACGCGCTTGATCCCCGAACCGGGGTTGATCCGCGACGCCTTGGGCGCCAGCAGCGAGGCGTTGAAGCTGAGGCTGCCGAGCCCCGCCTGGCTGACGACCGCCGCGCCGATCGTGATCGCGAACAGCGTGCCGACGGGCGCGGCCAGCCTCCACCCGGCCTGCACCAGCGGCCGCCACGGCTGGAAATCCTCCACATCGGCGCGCCCGAAGTTGAAGCTGGCCGCCATCACCTCGCGGCACGCGGTCAGCAGCATCGGACCGAAGAACATCAACCACGAGATACCCGCCAGCACCACCAGCGCGGTGGCCAGGTCGCGGCTCTTGAGGACGTCACCCTTCTTCCTGGCGTCGTCACGACGCTTCTGGGTTGGGGCTTCTGTCTTGTCGCCGCCCTCCGACATCAGCCGAGCACCAGGCTCCGCGCGGCGGCCAGCCCCTCACGGACGATCACCTGCATGTAATCGCCCATCGCGGGCAGTGCGATCGCAAGGCTGATCACCCCCACCGCCAGGCTGGCGGGCATGCCGACCGAGAACAGGTTGAGCGACGGCGCGGAACGCGACAGCATTCCCATGACCAAGTTGAGGCAGAGCAGCAGGAAGCCGACCGGCAGCGCCAGCAGCAGCCCGGCCATGAACGCATAGCCGCCGAACAGCGCGATATCGCGCAACTGCCCCGCCGCCATCCACGCCGCACCCGGCGGCAGCGCGGTATAGCTCTTCATCACCATGTCGACGAGGACGAGATGTCCGTCCAGCGACAGGAACAGCAAGGTCAGCAGGATCGACAGGAACTGGCCCACGGCGGGGCTGGATCGCCCGGAATTGGGGTCGATCATGTTGGCGAAGCCGATCCCCATCGATCCGCCGATCAGCTCGCCGGCGACCAGCGGCGCGGCGAAGGCGATCTGGACGATGAAGCCGATCGCCAGCCCGACCAGCGCCTCGGCCGCGATCGCGACGAAGGTGGACAGGGCGAAGACGGTCGGCGGCGGCTGGATGGTCATCGACCCCAGCACCAGGATGCCGACCGCCCCCGACAGCGTAACGCGCACCGGCAGCGGCACCGAGACGTTGCCGAACACCGGCGCGACGATGAACATCGCGCCGATCCGCACCATCACGAACAGCAGCGCCCAGAGCTGTGGCTCGATGGCGAGACCGAATCCTAGCATCGCGCCGGCGCCGGGATGAAGGGGAGGGCGCGGGGCAAGGTTATCGAACCAGGTCGGGGATGCGCGCGAAGATCTCGGTCGTGAAGTCGCTGAGCAAGCCGAGGATCATCGCGCCGAACACCATGATCGACACCGCGACCACGATCAGTTTCGGCACGAAGCTGAGCGTCTGTTCGTTGATCGACGTCGCGGCCTGTACCATGCCGAGGATCAGCCCCGACAGCAGCGCGGGAATCAGGATCGGTGCGGAGGCCAGCGCCAGTACCCACATGGTCTGGTTGGCGACGGTCAGGAAATAATCGGCATCGACAAGCGGTTGCATGGGCGCTGACTTCTGTTGTCGTCATTCCCGCGAAGGCGGGAGTCCAGACGCGGGGGTTTCGGTGCAGGGCGGGACGTCAGAGGTTCCGGATTCCCGCCTTCGCGGGACTGACGATGATTTATGTGGCGAACGAGTTCGCCAGACTGCCCATCGTCAGCGCCCAGCCGTCGACCAGCACGAACAGCAAGAGCTTGAACGGCAGCGAGATGATCGTCGGACTGAGCATCGCCATGCCCAGCGCCATCAGCACCGTCGCCACCACCAGGTCGATGACGATGAACGGCAGGAACAGCAGGAAGCCGATCTGGAACGCGGTCTTCAGTTCAGAGGTGACGAACGCCGGCAGCAGCACCGAATAGGGAATGTCCTTCGGCGAGGCATAGGGGCCGGACTTCGCCATGTCGGCGAACATCGTCACGTCCTTGATCCGGGTCTGCTTGGCCATGAAGGCGTGCAGCGGCAACGCGGCGGTCTGGATCAATTGCGTGCCGCCGATGCGCCCCTCGGAATAAGGCTGGATCGCCGTCGTGTTGATCTGGTTGATCGCGGGGGCCATGATGAAGAAGCTGAGGAACATGGACAGCCCGATCAGCACCTGATTGGGCGGTGTCTGTTGCAGGCCCATCGCCTGGCGCAGGATCGACAGGACGATGATGATCCGGGTGAAGCTGGTCATCATCAGCACGATGCCCGGCAGCACCGTGAGCAGGCCCATGATGATGAGCACCTGCAGCGACAGCGACAGCGAACCGTTGCCCGGCCCATTACCCGGCTGGGCGCCGGCATCGCCGCGCGACAGCTGACCCAGCGCGCGGTCGACCGCGTCGCCGACGCCCGGCGCGGGCGCGGCGGGCGCGCCCGGCACCGGCGGCTGCGAGGGCGCGGGAAAGTTCTGCGCCAGCGCCGGCATCGCGACGCACAGCGCGACGATGATGGCGAGCAGCGCAAGGATCAGGTGCGCGCGCTTGCCCGCTGCGGCGCGGCGCGGGCGGATCAGTGTGCCGGTGCGGATCGCGGTGACGCTCACTGGCCGGTCTCCACGGGAACGCGCACGTCGTACTTGTCGATCAGCGACACGCCCGCACGATTGACCGATACCAGCAGGCGACGCCCCTCGAAATCGACCACCGCCAGCTTGACGCCCGGCGAGATCATCATCGTCTCACGCACCGCGATCGCGCGCGTCGTCGGCTTGCCGGGCATCCGTGCCTCCAGCCGCCGCCAGAGGTACAGGCAGCCGATCATCAGCCCGCACACCAGCGGGAGCATGATGACCAGCTTCAGGATATAGGTCCACATCATCGCCGGTTATCGTCCTCAGCCGCGCTTTTCCGGGGAGACCAGCTCGGTCATCTTCACGCCGTAGCGCTCGCCCACCGTCACCACCTCGCCGCGCCCGATCAACGTGCCGTTGACCAGCACGTCGAGCAGCTCGCCCGCCTTGCGGTCCAGTTCGATCACGCTCGATTCGCCCAGCGCCAGCAGCTCGCGCAGCGACAGCGTGGTCGAACCGATCTCGACCGTCAGCTTGACGTCGACCCCCTGGAGCAGCCGCAGATTGGCGGCGACGGCGGCGTCGATCGCAAAGCCGCCCGACATGTCGTTCATTGCAGGGGTCCTTCAAACTTGGAGATGCGGATGGCCGCGCGGCCGTTGGAGGTGCCGACGGTGCCCAGCCCGAGCGGGACGCCGCCGATCACCACCGGCACGTCCGGGCCGAAACTGATCGGGATGATGTCGCCTTCCTTCAGCTCCATCAGCCGCGACAGCGGGATGGTCGGCTCGGCGAGCACCGAGCGCACCGGGAAGCGTACCCCCATCGCGGCGCGCGTCAGCTGCGTGCGCCATTCGGCATCGACCTCGGCGGGCTTGGCCACGACCTTGCCGGTCAGCGCGACCGTGTGCGGCTTCAGTGAGGCGACCGGGTACAGGATGTCGACGAACGCCGGCTTCACCGTGCCGCGCGCGATCGCGAAACGGGTGGCGATCACCACCTCGTCATTTTCGACACCGGGCACCATGCTCGATCCCAGTTCGCACCGCTCGGCGGTGAAGCGCGCGCGCGCCAGCGGTTCCCAGGCGGTTTCCAGCGCGCGCGCCATGCCCGCGGCGATCCGCGCGACCAGCACGTCGGACGCCGGGGTGAATTCCAGCGCCAGCGTCGGCGAGACGTCGCCGCTGCCGCCGAAGAACAGATCGATGACCTCGGCGACGAACTGGCTGTCCAGAACGCAGAGTATCGCGCGCCCGTCCATCGACAGCGGCACCCAGGCGGTCAGCTTGTCACCGCGCGCGGCGCGATAATCCGCGAGGCGGAGCACTTCCAGCGGCTCCGCCCACACCCGCGTCTCCGTCCGCCAATAGCCCTCGAACGCCTGACGCACGCCGCGCGCCGCGCGCGCCGACAGATGCTGAAGCGTATGGAGATCGCCGAACGGATGCAGTTTCGCGGGCGCGCCCGATCCTCCGCCGAACGCAGCGGCGGCGCCGATCGGCGTACCGGTGTCGAATCCGGCATCAGAGGAGTCGGGCGTGTTAACCATGCCCGTTCACTGAACCACGAAATTGGTAAAGTAGACGTTACTGATGCCGCCAAACCCCTCCTTTTCGCGGAGAACCTGGTTGATCGTCGCGACGAGCCGTTTCTGGAGCTGCTGCTTGCCGGTCCCGGTGAACACCTGGTCCTCCGGTGTGTCGCCCAGTGCCAGCAGGATCGCCGAGCGAATGGCAATATCGTTGGATTTCAGATTGTTGATGACCTTTTCGTCATAGGGCGTCGACACGGCGATGCCGACCTGAACGAAATGCACCGAATCCTGAAGGTTGGAGGTGAACTCCTTCTCCATCGCGAAATAGTTCGATGCATAGGGTTCGCCACCATGGCCCTCGGGGGTCGGCTCACCTTTCGATTCGCCACCGCCCTCGCCGCCTTCGCCATGGCCGCCCTCGGCGCTGGCCTCGCCGCCGCCATGGCCGCCTTCGCCGCCCTCGCCACCTTCACCGGCCTTCTTCTGCTCGCTCTTGGGCACCAGCTTGGGCTTGTCCGGGTCCTCCTTGGGAGCATGTTCCTCGCTTTTGCCGCCGCCGGTCGCGCCGGCGGCGTACAGACCGGCGCCGACGCCGCCGCCCAGCAGGACGACGGCGCCGACCACGCCGATCAGGATCATCTTCATCTTGCCCTTTTTCTTGGGCGCGGCATCGGTCGCCGCTGCGGCGGGAGCGTCACTCATCGTTCGTCTTCCTCAATCAAGCGAGTCGCTGTTCGGTGTCTTGGTCGGCCTCGGCGGTCGCGCGGCGCGCGGCGGGCGGGGCGGTGGGGATCGGCGCGGCGCGCTGCTGCGGCTGTTGCTGCGGGCGGTCGCCCTGTTGCCCGGCCATGTTGGCGCCGGTGCCGTTGCCGCCGGTATGCTGGAGCTTCAGCCCGCGTGCCTCGGCCATTTCGGTCAGCCGCGGCTGTGCTTCGGCGAGCAAGGCGCGCGTCTGCGGCTGTTCGGCGGTCAGTTGTACCTGCACGATATCGCCCTCGCGCCGCAGCGCGACGTCGATCGCGCCCAGCGCATCTGGGACGACACGAATGCGCATGTCGTTCGCGTCCGCCATGTCGCGCAGCTTCTCGATATGCTGGATCATCGCGGTCGGCCAATGCGGCTGGCGCATGTCGAGCGTCTGCTGTTGCGCCTGCCCGGTCGCCGCGACGGCGGCGGCGGAGATCGCGCCGGTGGCCTGCGGCTGCGCGACCGGGGCGGTCGGATCGGCGGGCCGCGCACGATCGTCCGCGCTGACCGCGCGGTGGATCGCCTCTGCGAAGGTACGCGCGGCCGAGGCGATCACGGGCGCGGGCGGCTCGGCGGGAGCGCGTGCGGCGACCGGCGCCACCGTCGTCGCGGCGGGTTGCGACACGTCGCGCTCGATCGCCACGGTGTCCGGCGTCACGGGGGTGGCGGTGGTCACGACGGTCGCCGACGCCGGGGAAGCGACGCTGGCACTGACACTGGTCGGTGCCGTTGCCGCGGCGGATGTGTTCAGCGGCGCATCGAGCCGCGCCGTCGCGACACTCGCGATGACGGGCGCCGGGACGGCGGACGGGGCGCGCGGCGCGACGGCGGCAGGCGTGCTCGACGCAGGCGCGGGCATCGTGCCGGAACGCGAGCGTGCCGGAGCGATCGGGTCGGACGCGACCCTGGCCACCGGCGGACTGACGGCAGGCGTGATGTCGGTCGGCGACGTCACGCCGACAGCGGCAACCGCAGGCGTGGCGACCGATGCGCGCTCGTCCGGCGTGGAGACGCGGCTATTCAACGGCGTGATGGTCGTTTCGATGGCGACGGGGGTGACGGCGGACGGCACCTGTGCGGCGGTTGGGGTCTCCGGCGCGGCGGTCGGTGGTGTCGCCGGGGTGACGACGGACATGCTGTCGGCGGTCGCCGTGGTCGCGCCGCCGGTCGGCGCGACGGTCACTTCTGGCTGGGATATCGGCGGCGGCGGCGTATCGCTGATCGCCGAGGCCGAAAGCGTCTGTACGACGGTGGTCGCCGTGTCGCTGGTGAGCGTCAACGGCGGCGCGGCGTTGACCACGCGGCGGCTGCTTGCGGCAGCGGTGGTCGCCGTCACGACGGGGACGGGCGCGGGTGCCGCCGGTTCGACGGAGGCGCCCGCGGCTTGCATCGGCACGCGCGGCCGTGGCGCCTCTGCACCCGGCCGCACGGAACGCCCGACCATCGGCGGGGCCGCCCGATCCGCGATCGGCGTTGGCACGGGCGCAGGCGCGGGCGCGGGCGCGGGGGCGGGCGCGTCCGACCGTTCGCGCGGCGCGGCGGGAACGAGCGCTTCGTCGCTGACCGGCGTCGCCGGGGCGGCGGATGGAGTCGGGCGATCCGCGACCGGATCAACCTCGATGGCGGACGGACGGACCGGCACGGGCGGGGGGGGCGTATCGGTAGCGGCGGGCGTCGCCTCGGTCGTGGGCGCTTCGACCGAGGTGACCAGCGGGCCGACCGGCTTCGTCGATGCCGCTGGACGCGACGACGTGATCTCCGCCGTCGCATGCTCTGTCGCGACATCGGCATTATGGCCGGTGGAGGGGGCTACCGTGACCGCCGGTTGCGTCGCGAGGATCGCGGGCGGGAGCGACGGGGCCGGCACGGGGACGGCCGCCGGGTCGGAGACCGGCATCTCGTCACGTGCCGTCGCGCCGGTATCGGCGTCGGGCGTGTCGGTGGCGACCGAGGTGTCACCGACCGGCAGCGCGACCGGCACCTCGGGCGGCGCGATGCGCGCTTGCAGACGGATCGGCAGCATGTCGCCGACCGCCGGCTTCGTCTTGATATCGATCGGCAGCGGCGCGACGCGGGGCTGCGGGACCGGACGATCGACGACCGGCAGTGGCGTGGCGACAGGCGCGGGGGGAACCTCTACCCCGGTCGCCTCGGCCAGCCATGTCAGCGCCGCCTCGCCGTTCGACACATCCATGTCGGCCAGCGGCAGCCCGGTGCCGGAGCCGGCAAGATCCTGCCGCCCGATGCCGACCGATGATCCCGCCGCGCCGGTGCCGACGGTCGCGGCGCCGGCCGCGATGCCGTCGCCGCAGCCGGGCAGCACCAGCTTCAGGAAATCGCCGGTGGCGGTCGCGATTCCCGGCGTCGCGGGCGCGGTGCCCGGCAGCATCGCGCCCGGGGCCGTCGTCAACAAGAGGCTTGCGATCGTGGTCAAGGGTCAGGCCGCTTTCGTCATCGGGGTTCATCCGCCACGATGCAAGGGCCGTGCCGTTTAGCGCTTCTTGTGGTGCGGCGCGTCTTCCAGCGCCTTCATCTCCGCGCGCAGATCCTCCGCGCGGCGACGGTCGAGCAGCTTTTCGACCGCGCTTTCATCGCGCCGCGCGCCGCGCGTCGCCTCGGCGCTGCGCTCGACCTGTTGCTCGGCCATGCGAACGCGGTTCGCCGCCGCCTCGGCGGAGCGGTGCAGCCGATCGCGGAAATGCGCCATCGCCGCCATCTGCACCGCGCCCGCCGTGGTGGCGGGCGCGGGGGTCACGGCGTCGGCGAGCTGCGCGATGCGCTGCGCCAGCTGGGTTTCGCTGCTGAGCTGCGCCTGCGTGCGGGCCTCTTCGGCACGCGCCAGCCCGACCTGGAGCGTGCGGACGCGGTGCAGGCGCTTCAGCCGTTTGGCGTCAGGCATCGCCGAACACGCCGGTCAGCTCCATCGCGGCATCCTCCAGCGGCACGTTCTGATACGTGTCCTGACGGATGAATTCCATGATCGCGGGCTGATAGGCGATGGCATTGTCGATCGCCGGGTCGCTGCCGGCGCGATAGGCGCCCATCAGCACCAGGTCGCGATTCTCCTCATAGGTCGCCAGATGCCGGCGCAGCGAACGCGCCGCCTGCTGATGCTCGATGGGGACGATATCGTTCATGACGCGGCTGATCGATTTGGACACGTCGATCGCGGGATAGACCGCGCGCTCGGCCATCTGGCGGCTGAGCACGATATGCCCGTCGAGGATCGAGCGCGCCGAATCGACGACCGGATCGTTGCCGTCGTCGCCGTCCGCCAGCACGGTATAGATGCCGGTGATCGACCCGCCGGTGTTCACGTCCGACCCGGCACGCTCCAGCAGGTTGGGGAGCATCGCGATGGCGGAAGGCGGATAGCCGCGCGCCGAGGCGGGTTCGCCCAGCGCCAGTCCGATCTCGCGCCCGGCGTGCGCGACGCGGGTCAGCGAATCGATGATGAGCAGCACGCTCTTGCCCTCCGCGCGGAACGCCTCGGCAATGGCGGTGGCGCGTAGCGCGCCGCGGATGCGCAGCACCGGCGAATGGTTGGCGGGCACCGCGACCACGACCGAGCGCGCGCGTGCCTCGCCGGCGACCTTGGTCTCCAGAAAGTCGGCGACCTCGCGGCTGCGCTCGCCGATCAGCCCGATGACGACGACATCGGCCTGCGCCGCGCGCACCATCATGCCCAGCAGCACCGACTTGCCGACGCCCGACCCGGCCATGATGCCGACGCGCTGGCCCTGGCCGACGGTCAGCAGCCCGTTGATCGCACGCACCCCGACATCCATCGGCTGCAGCACGCGGCCACGATCGAGCGGCGACTGCATATGTCCGGCGAGCGGCCAGCGCCCCGCACCACGGATCGGCCCCAGCCCGTCGATCGGCTGGCCGGCGCCGTCGACGACTCGGCCCAGCATCGCCGCGCCGACCTCCGCCTCGCCCGGAGGCCCAAGCGGGCGCACCGGCGCGTTGGGGAGCAGCGCGGCGGGGCCACCGAGGTTCATCATCAGCGTGCGGCCGTTGCGGAACCCGATCACCTCGGCCTCCACCTGCCCGCCGCCCTCGGCACCGATCCGGCAGACCGTACCGACCGGCAGCGACAGCCCGACCGCCTCCATCAGCAGCCCGTCATAGGATGACAGCCGGCCGGAAACGCGCGCCTTTGGCCGCGTTCCCGACAGTGCCAGCGTGTCCAGATAATCGCTTGCGAACCGGTTCAGCACGCCGGGACCGCCGCGCGCTCGATCGCGACCGACAATTGATCCAGCCACATCGCCGGGCCGTCCTCGACGATGGTCGAGGCGGCTTCCATCACGAAGCTGCCGCGCGCGACCTGTTCGTCACCGACCGGGAAGATCGTCGACGGCAAGCGTCCCTCCAGCAGCGGCACGTCGTCCGGATGGACGCGCAGTATCGCCGACTCGCTGGCATCGGCCAGCAGGTCGGTCGCCGCCTCGACGCGCGCGGCCAGCAACGGCGCGGACACGCCGATGTCGCCGACCATCTGCGTGACCAGCATCGTCACCGTGCGGCGCAGCGCCTCGGCCAGCGCCGCGCGATCGATCGCGCCGCCCGCCTTCATCGCCGCCGCGATCTGCTCCAGCAGCGCGCGCTCCTGCGCGACGACGGCATCGGCGGCGATCGCCGCGTCGGCCAGGCCCTCGTGATAGCCGGCGATCCGCGCGGCCTCGACCTGCTCGACACATGCCGGGATCGGCGCATCGGCATCCATCATGTCCCATCCGGCGGTCGGATCGGCGTCGCGATCGGCCGGCGAGAAGTGCCGCGGCATGCCGCCGTCCGCCTCGGCGGTCGTCGCCTGCGCCGCTCCCGGCGTCGGCTCCGACCCCGGTGCAGGAGAGCGGGCGCCGAACGCCTGTTCGATCCGCGCGATCAGATCGGCGGGGGTGAAGCCCGCCGACGCATCGGGCCGCGTGCGCGAATGCTGGACCGCCGCCGCGTCCGCGCGCGCCGGCAGGCCGATGACGAAATCCACCTCAGACATAATCGTCGTCGCCCGCCCCCAGGGTGATCGTGCCGTCCTTGGCCAGGTTGCGCGCGATCTGGATGATCGCCTTCTGCGATTCCAGCACTTCGCTCAGCTTCATCGGCCCGCGTGCCTCCATGTCGTCGCGGATGCCCGCCGCCGCACGTGCCGACATGCAGCCGAGGATGCGGTTCCGCGCGGCCTCGTCCACGCCCTTCAGCGCGCGACCCAGCGTGTCGCCGTCGACGTTGCGGATGAGTGTGCTCAGCCCCTTGTCGTCCAGTTCCAGCAGGTTGTCGAAGACGAACATCGCCTCCTCGATCTGCCGCGCGATATCGCGATCCATCTTCAGCAGTTTGGGCATGACGCGCTGTTCGACCGACTTGCGCGCACCCTGCAGGATCTTCGCCGCCTCGCGCGCGCCGCCCAGGTGGAGCGCGGCGGATGTGCCGCCACCGCCACCGGCCCCGCCGCTGCGGCTGGCGATCAGCATGCGCAGCGCATCGACCGCGTCGGGGGTGATCGGGCCCAGCCGGGCGATGCGGTGAAGGATGTCGGGCTGCACCAGTTCGGGCAGCAGTTCCAGCACCTGGCTGCCGACCGACGGATCGAGGTTGGCGATCATTACCGCCGCGATCTGCGGATGCTCCTTGTCGAGCATCGCCGCGATTTCGCTGGCGTCGAGCCAGTCGAGCAGGTCGATCTCGCACACCGCTTCGGCCGGGGTGATCTGCGCCAGCACGCTTTCCGCCTTCTCGCGGCCGAGCGCACGTGTCATCACCGCCTCGACATGCGGGGCGGGGTTGAAGGTGATGCCGGTCCGCTCGCGCGCCTTGCCGACGAAATCGTCGAGCACCAGCCCGACCTCTTCCTCGCTGACGTCGGCGACGGCGAACATCGCGGTGCCCAGCTTGCGGACCTCTTCCGGATCCAGCTTCTGCAGGATCGCGGCGGCCTCGTCCTCGCCGACCAGCATCATCAGCACCGCGGCGCGCTCGACGCCGGTGAAGGTGCGCGGGGCGGCGGTCACGGCTTGGGCTCTTCCGGCGCGACCGCGATCATGTCGCGTACCGCGAGCGCCGCACGCGCCGGATTGTCGCGGGTGAAGCCACGCACCGCGTCGATCCGCTCCTCATAGCTGCGGCTGGTTTCGATCTGGTCCAGGCTGACCGGTGCGGCGACCTCGATCTGATCGGTGCCCTCCGCGCCGTCCGCCACCGACTGCCCGTCACCGGCGGGGGAGCCGTCGCCCGACGCCGCCCCCGGCGTCGCGCCGTTCGGCAGCGCGGCGGCGGGGGCGATGGCGTCCTCGCGCTTCTTCATCAGCGCCTTGGCGATCGGACGCACGCCCAGCAGCAGCACCAGCAGCGCGATCAGCACCGCGGTCAGGTTGCGCGCCAGCATCGGCACCAGCGCGTTGTCGTACCACTTGGGCGCGGCGGCGGGATCGACCGCGCTGTCGGCGAACTTGCGGCTGATGACGGTGACGTTGTCGTTGCGCGCCTGATCGAAGCCGACCGCGCTCTTCACCAGATCGTTGATCTGCTGGATCTCCATCGCGGTCCGCTTGCCCTTGTCGGGGTCGCGCAGCAGCACCGCGACCGACAGCCGCTTGATGTTGCCCGGCGCGGCGCGCGTCACCGACACTTCCTTGTTCAGGTCATAGGCGCGCTGGAACGCGTCCGACTGCTTGGCCGCGTCGGGCGCGGGGCCACCGGGGGTGGGCTGTGCATTGGGCGTGCCCGGTGCGCCCGTCGCCGGCTGCGGCGTGGAAAGCTGCGAGGCGGGCGGCGGCGTATTGCTCAGCGCGCCGGGGATGCCGGCGGGCGGGGCGCCGCTTGCCATGTTGCCGGTCCAGTTGCCGGTCTCGGCGCGCAGGCGGCCTTCCTTGTCATAGCTTTCGCGCGTCGCGCTGGTCTCGTCCAGATTGACGTCGGCCTGTACCTCGGCGCTGAAATTGCCCGCGCCGACCAACGGCGTCAGCAGCTGGATCAGCTGCTGACGGTATTTGTCCTCCACCTGCCGCTGGAATTCGATGCGCTTGTCGTTGGCGCTTTCCGGCCCGTCGCCGGTCTTCGTGAGCAGCCCGCCCATCTGGTCGACGACGGTCACGGCATCGGGCTTCAGCCCCGGCACCGAGGACGCGACGAGATTCACGATCGAGCGTACCTGCGCCTCCGACAGCGACCGGCCGCCCTGCAGCTTGATGACCACCGATGCGGAGGGCGACGCATTGTCGCGCACGAACACGCTGGTCTCTGGCATCGCGAGATGGACGCGCGCCTCGGCGACCGCGTCGATCTCCTGGATCGAGCGCGCCAGTTCGGTCTCGCGCGCCTGGCGCAACCGCTCGCCCTCGACCGCGCGGCTGACGCCCATCGGCAGTTCGTCGAGGATCGCATAGCCGCCCGGCGCCGCCTTCGGCAGGCCCTGACCCGCCAGCAGCAGCCGCGCCTTGCTGTAATCCTCCTCGTTGACGGTCAGCGTACCCGCCGAATCGTCGATATGGCTGGGGATGTTCGCGGCGCTGAGCGCGGTGGTGACCGCCGCCTTGTCCGAATCGGGCAGCCCGGCGAACAAGGTCTTCTGCGGCGGGGTCGACAGCGCTGACCAGGCGAGACCGGCGGCGCCGATCAGGCCGACCATCAACGCCATCGGGCCGGCGCGACGCACGGCCGGTTGTGCCATGACGCCCTGGATCTGGCGCAGCGGATTGGCGAACTTCTCCGGCACGATCGTGACCGGCGCGGGGTTCTGCGGCGTGGCGGGGGCGAGAGCGTTGCTCATATCAGACCGGCATGCTCATGATGTCCTTGTACGCGGACAGGATCTTGTTGCGGACCTGCAGCGTCGCCTCGAAGCCGACCGACGCTTCCTGGCGCGCCAGCATCACCTTGGCGATGTCGACGGTTTCGCCGCGTTCATATTGTTCCGACAGCGCCGAGGCCTTCTGCTGGCCCTCGTTCACCTTGGCGATCGCCGACTGCATCGTGTCGGAGAAGCTGGCGGCGTTGGTCGCGCCGCCCGTCACCGGGGCCGGGGCGGCCGCGGCGCTGCCGCTGACGCGGTTCAATGCGGCGTTGCGCTCCAGGATCTGCGCACGCAGCGCCATCACCCGGTCGACGCCGCCGACCCCTCCGATCGCACTCATGCCGAGGCGCTCCGCGTCGCGGCGCCGCCGACGAGGTCGTCACCCTGTTCGCGTGCCTTGGCGAGGCGATAGCGCAAGGTCCGCTCGGAAATGCCCAGCCGCTTCGCGGTCTCGATCCGGCTGCCGCCACACGCGGCCAGGGTCTCGCGGATCGCGGCGAATTCGGAGAATTGCACGACCTGCCCCAGCGTCGCCTCTTCCGCGACCGGCGCGCCGCGCGGTGCGGCGGGGCGGTCGAAGACGATGTGGCACGCCTCGATCGTGTCGCCGCCCGCGAACAGCAGCGCGCGCTGGATCACATTCTCCAGCTCGCGGACATTGCCCGGCCAGTCGTGCGCGACCAGCGCGGCGATCGCCGCGTCGCTCGGCCACGGCACGGTCGGACGGTTGCCGGCGTGGCGCAGGATCATCGTCGCGGCCAGCGCCGGAATGTCCTGCGGCCGGTCGGCCAGCGCGCGGGTCGACAGCGGGAAGACCGACAGGCGATAGTAGAGGTCGGCGCGGAACCGCCCGGCGGCCACCTCGGCCTGCAAATCGCGGTTGGCGCAGGCGACGACGCGCACGTCGACCGGCTGCGGCATGGTCGCGCCGATCGGCACCACCTCGCGCTCCTGCAGCACGCGCAGCAGCTTGGCCTGGAGGTTCAGCGGCATCTCCGCGATCTCGTCGAGCAGCAACGTGCCGCCGTTCGCGGCGCGGAAGAAGCCCTCGCCCCCCGACGACGCGCCGGTGAACGCGCCCTTCTGGTGGCCGAACAGCATCGCCTCCAGCATCGATTCGGGCAGCGCGGCGCAGTTGATCGCGACGAACGGGCCATCGCGACGCGCGGAGTTCAGGTGGATCGTGCGCGCCAGCACTTCCTTGCCGGTGCCGGTCGGACCGTTGATCAGCACGGTGATGTCGGCCTGCGCGACCCGCTCGGCCAGCGCCAGCAGCGCCAGCGACTCGGGATCGGCGGCGGTCGGCAGTTCCGGCCCGCCGACCAGCGCGCGGGCGAAGGCGTTGCCGACCGTCGCGTCCTCATGGCCATAAGCGATGCGCGCCGGCTGGCCGTCGCGGTGCGGGATGACCTGCCGTCCTTCGTTGCCGAGGATCAGCGTGCGCGCGGGGGCGGGCACCTGCTCGCCCTCGGCGACCAGGTAGGAGACGTTCGGCTGCGGACGGCTTGTCGCCGGCTGCACCGCGAAGCCCTGCGCGCGCAACGAGGAGACGAGCGTCAGATGCGCTTGCTCCACGATTTTGGTCGGCACGATCGAACGCATGGCGAGAAAATTCCCTCGAATCAGTGACGCTGTGATGCGGCGTGAGTGGTTAACGCGCGGTATAATTGCCGCCTTGCCGGCAGGTATTTTCCGGGCGCGTGAGGGCACGCGCGCGCGTGGCGTGTGTGTACGTATGGGACGGGGCGGGCGGCGGGCTGGTCGAAAAAGCGCTTGCGAAAAGCGCTAAAGCTCCGGCGCGGGCTGTCGTTTGAAGCGGTGACGGCACGGCCACCTGCTCATTCGGGGGCGGCGGGACGGGCCGGTAGATGGAGTTTTATCCCATGACCGTGATCAACACCAACACCTCGGCAATGCGCGCCACCAACGCTTCGGTCCAGGCGAACCGCTCGCTGTCGACCTCGATGGAGCGCCTGTCGACCGGCAAGCGCATCAACTCGGCGAAGGACGACGCCGCCGGCCTGTCGATCGCCAACCGCATGACCAGCCAGACCAAGAGCATGGCGATGGCGGTCCGCAACGCCAACGACGGCATCAGCCTGGCGCAGACCGCCGAAGGCGCGATGGGCGAAGTCACCAACATGCTGACCCGCATGAAGGAACTGGCGACCCAGTCGGCCAACGGCACGCTGCAGGATACGGACCGCACCGCGCTTCAGTCGGAAATGACCCAGCTGACCGCCGAGATCAACAATGTCGCCAAGACGACCTCGTTCAACGGCAACAACCTGCTCGACGGCAGCAAGAGCTCCGTCAAGCTGCAGACCGGGATCAACGCCGACCAGAACATCAGCATGGCGCTGACCGACACGCGCGCCTCGACGCTGGGTCTGACGGCGCAGGTGGGCAACAACGCTGTTGCGGGTGCTACCGCCCTGGCCGCGAACGGGATCACGATCAACGGGCAGAACGTCGGTGCCGCTGCCACTGCCGACGCCAAGGACGTTGCGACTGCCATCAACGGCGTGACCACGAACTCCGGCGTCGTCGCCACGGCGAAGAATAAGGTCGAAGCGAATATTACCAGCTTTACCGCCGGCAATTCGCTCACGATCGGCAGCACCGCCGTCGTTCTGACGGCCGCGGAGAAGGACGTGAATGCGGTCGCCGCCAAGATCAACTCGACGCTCGGTTCGAGCAGCACCATCGCCGCGTCTGTCAGCGACACTGGCAAGCTGGTCCTGACGTCGTCGGATGGCGGCAACATCTCGGTGACCGACACCAACAGCATGCTGGCAAACGGAACGGATATCAAGGGCGGCACGGTCACGTTCGCGACGACGGCGGTGGTGACACGCGGCAACGTTACGCTGGAATCGCAGAATGGTAGCGGCATCACGGTTGCGGGCACTGCTGCGGGGCTGACCGCCTCGGGTCTGACCGCTGGCAGCACGTCGGCGATCTCGATTTCGACCCAGACCGGCGCATCGGCCGCCATGTCGGTGATCGACAGCGCGCTGGACAAGGTCTCGGCCGCTCGCGGCACGATGGGTGCGGCGCAGAACCGGCTGGAATCGACCGTCAACAACCTGACCACGACCGCGACCAACTTGTCGGACGCCAAGAGCCGGATCGAGGACGCGGACTTCTCGACCGAGACGACCGCGCTCGCCAAGGCGCAGATCCTCGGCCAGGCCTCGACCGCGATGCTGGCGCAGGCCAACCAGTCGCAGCAGGGCGTGATGAAGCTGCTCGGCTAAGTCCGGCAGCCGACCACCGGCCTCTCGCCCCCGACCAGAGCGGGGCCGGTGCCGGACAAGAAAACCCCCGTCAGCGACAAGCTGGCGGGGGTTTTGCTGTCCTGTCGTCGTGCCGGCACGGGACGGTACGTTACCTTCCCGGCCGTCCCGGCGAGAGTAGCGAAGCAATCCGGTGCCTGACCAGGACGTCCTTGATTGCTTCGCGCGGCTCGCAAGGACGGAGACTATCTACCCGTGTCCGTCCGCTACAAATGCTGCGCGTCGGCCCGATCGTCGCCCCTGCGCAGGCAGGGGCCCATGTCTGCATCGTCAGGACATCCCGCCCGACACAGGCGCCTCGCCATTCGAGTCTGCTTGGCGTGAGAGGCAACTGACATCGGCCCCTGCCCGCGCAGGGGCGACGGCGTTTGGGCCGGCCGTGACTGCGAAGCGGCGGTCGCATCCACAACGACCGCCACCTCATCTCACGCCTCCCCCGACACCGTCAGATCGTCCGGGTTATCCTCCGGCTCCCCGGCCGGCACCTGCTCGACATCGTCATGGCCTGCGTCGGGATCGCGTTGTTCCTCGCTCAGCGCGGGGTGGCTGCGGGGTTCGGTCATCGCCTTGGCTCCTTCTCCTGTCCGCGCGACCAACGCGCCAACCCGCGCGACAGGCACAAAAAAACCGGCCCGGCTGGTGGACAGCCGGGCCGGTCGGAAGCCGGACGACGACGCTCGTGTCAGCGGCGCGTCATCGCCTTCTTCAACTTCGCATGCGCCGCGCTCTTGATCTGGCAGACGCGCGCCGCGCCGATGCCCAGCACCTGGCCGATCTCCTCCAGGTTCAGTTCCTCGACGTGATAGAGCTGGATCACGAGCTGCTCGCGCTCCGGCAGGCCGGCGATCGCGGCGATCAGCCGCTCGCGGGTCTGGTTCTCGGACAGTTGCTCGAACGCATCGGGCGTGTCGCTGGCGAACCACGGCTGGTCGTCGGCATAGACCTCATCGATCGGTTCGTATTTCACCGCTTCGGCGCCGGCATATTCGGTGCGCAGCTTCTCCGGCGTCACGTCCAGCCGCGCGGCCAGTTCGCGCTCGGTCGGCGCTCGGCCCAGTTCGTGCGACATCTGGTTGACGGCGCGGCTGTACTCGCGCTTCCGCCGGATGGCGCCGCGCGTCATCGCGGCGTGGCGGCGCAGCTCGTCGATCATCGCGCCGCGCAGGCGCGTGACCAGATATTGTTTCAGCGTCGCGGTGCCGCGATCCTCGAAAGCGGCGACCGCCTCGACCAGCGCGACCAGCCCGACCTGCACCAGATCCTCGACCTCGATCGCGGTCGAGACGCTGCCATGGACGTGCCAGGCCAGCCGGCGGACGAGCGGCAGATGCTCGCGCACCATCGCATTCTCGTCGCGCGCGCGCGGGCGCGGCTTGTAGGTAAGCGGCGCGCCGTCCAGCGCGGGGGCGGCGGCGAAAGCGCCGGGCATCGGCTCGGCGCTCATGCCGCCAGCGCCTGCTGCTGGGCGTGACCGCCGATGATCGCGACGACCTCGACGGCCTTGTCCTCGGGGACCTCAAAGAAGCTCATGACGGGCGTATCCGGTAGAACGGTGCGGATGAGTTTGCGGATCGCGACGCGGATCGCGGGCTGGACGACCAGCGCGAACGGCTTCGCTTCCGCGATGAGCGGCTGGGCCGCGGCTTGCAGCGCGTCGACGATGCGACGGCCGAGTTCGGGTTCGATGACGTGGCGGCCGGGCTCGTTGCGCGCGGCCTGGCCGAGCAATTGCTCCAGCCCGCCCTCCAGCGTCATCACGCGCAGCGGCTCGCGCACGCCGGCCAGCTTGGCGATGATCAGCGCGCCCAGATCGGGGCGGATCAGCTCGATGATCTCCAGCGGGTCCAGCGTGCGCTGCGCGGCATTGGCGATCGCGGCGGCGATGCGGCGGAACTCGCGCAGCTGGATGCCCTCGCTCAGCAGCCCGCGCAGCACGGTGGCCAGCGCGGTAAGCGGCAGCGGCGCAAGCGCCGCGACCAGATGCGGCGCGCGCTCCTTGAGCTCGTCGAGCAGCGACTGCACCTCGTCCGCGCCCAGCAGGTCGCCGGCATTGGCGCCCAACGCATGGTTCAGGTGCGTGGCGATGACGGTCCCCGAATCGACGACCAGATAGCCCTGGCCGGTCGCGACATCGGCATCGCCGGTCGCGATCCAGGTGGCATCCAGCCCGAAGGTCGGATCCTTGGCCTTCTTGCCGATCAGTTCGCCGAAGGCCTGGCCGGTGTCGAGCGCCAGCATCTCGTCGGGAGATACCTGGTCCTCGCCGATGCACACGCCGCCCAGCATGACGCGATAGATGTAGGGCGGCAGGTTGATGTCGTCGCGGACGCGCACCTGCGGCACGACGAAGCCCAGTTCCTTGGACAGCTGGCGGCGGACGCCGGTGATGCGGCCCATCAGCGGCGCGCCGCGCCGCTCGTCGACCAGCGGGACCAGCCCGTAGCCGATGTCGAGGTTGACCATCATCGTCTCGCTCACCTCGTCCCAGCCGATCTTGGAGGGGTCGGGCGCCTCGACCGGCGCGGCCGGGGGCACGGGGACCGGGCGCTTGGCGATCTGGTGCAGCTTCCACGCGGCGAAGCCGGCGGCGGCGGCGAGCGGCAGGATGACGAAATGCGGCATCCCCGGCAGCACGCCCAGCAGCGTCAGGATGACCGCGACCGGCGTCCAGGTGCGCGCCGAGCCGAACTGGCTGCCGATCTGGCCGGCGAGATCCTTCTCGGACTTCACGCGGGTGACGATGGCGGCGGCGGCGATCGACAGCAGCAGCGCGGGCACCTGCGCGACCAGCGCGTCGCCGATGGCGAGCATGGTATAGGTCTGCGCGGCCTTGGCGATCGTCAGGCCGTGGCTGACGGGGCCCAGGATCAACCCGCCGACGATATTGGCGGCCAGGATCAGCAGGCCGGCGACCGCGTCGCCCTTCACGAACTTCGACGAGCCGTCCATCGAGCCGTAGAATTCGGCCTCGGTCGCGACGTCGACGCGGCGCTTCTTGGCTTCATCCGGCGTTATCAGCCCGGCGTTCAGGTCGGCGTCGATCGCCATCTGCTTGCCGGGCAGGGCGTCGAGGGTGAAGCGCGCCGACACTTCGGACACGCGGCCCGCGCCCTTGGTGACGACGATCAGGTTGATGATGACGATGATCGCGAACACGAACAGGCCGACGACATAGTCGCCGCCGATCACGAACGATCCGAACGCCTCGATGACATGCCCCGCCGCCGCCGAGCCGGTATGGCCGTGGACCAGCACGATGCGCGTGGAGGCGACGTTCAGGCCGAGCCGGAACAGCGTCGCGAACAGCAGCACGGTCGGGAAGGACGAGAAATCGAGCGGCTTCTCGGCGTTCAGCGCGACCATCAGCACGGCCAGGCTGATCGTGATGTTCATGATGAAGAACACGTCGAGCATGAAGGCCGGGATCGGCACGACCATCAGCACGACCAGCAGCAGGATCGCGGCGGGCAGTGCGCCCTGCCGCACGGCGGCGAGGATCTTCATCGCGCACCGCCCCCCATGCCGGCCAGCATCATATAGGCGAGCCGGGCATTATCCGGTGACGGGCGCAACAGGCTGCCGGCCGCCGCGCCGCGCGCGCTGCTGATCCGGCCCAGCGTCGATGTCGCCCAGTCCAGCGCGTCGCTGGCGCTCTGCCCGGTGCCGGTCACGACCGTCGCGTCCTCGCCCATCGCCAGTGCCTGCGCAGCGAATTGCCACTGGTTGTTGGCGTTGGCGGTCGCGGCGGCGTCACCGCCGTCGCCCAGCTTGCTGGCGAAGCGCTGATAGACGTCCGAGAGCGAACGCGCGGACCCGTCGCGCTCGTAGAAGACGCTGCGGTTGGCGCGCGCGGCGGTCGGGAACAGCGACGCCGCGCTGCGATCCGGGTTGGCCTTCATCGCGGTCAGGAAGGTGCGCGCACCGCCGATGCCCAGGAAGTGCGCCATGTACAGGTCGGTGCCGGTCGCCTCGCGCCCGGTCGCGGCCTCAATCGCGCCCTTGTTGTCGCTGGCGTGTTCGGCGGCCATCAGCGCGGCGACTTCCGGGTTGTTGCGCAAGCCCAGGATCGCCTGGCGGTTGCCGCCGCTGACGACATAGCGGCCGCCCGATTTCTGGATGCTGTCGGCGGCCCAGCCGAGGCCATGCTCGCCGCCGTGCTGCTTGACCACGCCCAGCCAGCTCTGCTCGAGGAACTGGTACAGGCCGCTCGCCGACGAGGTGCCGGAACGCGCATTGGCCTTCAGCCCGCTCTCCAGCTTCGCCTGACCCATCAGATAGTCGAAGTCGATGCCGGTACGCTCGGCGGCGCGCTGGATCGCCGACGTGACGCGCTGACTGGCAGAGGTGATCGCGGAAACCGTCATGCCGGTGTTAAGAGCAAGACGCGTGCCAGACGTGGACCCAGCCCTTGCCGTCACTCCCGCGCACGCGGGCACCCAGAACCTCTGCCGTCGCGGCCGTTGCGAGCACCTGGGCGTCTGACTTCCCGCCATCGCGGTGGTGACGGCGGCCGGGCGTCAAGTGGTTTCCCCCAAACGCCAAAACGCCCCGGCGGTGGGGCCGGGGCGCTTTCGGTGTCAGCGGTGGCGGGGGGCGTCAGGCGTAGGCGGCGCCCCCGCGGCCATAGGCGTTGCCGGGTTGACCGGAAAGAAGTTGCAGGCGGCGGCGAACATTTGCCGCCATCAGGTTCACGTAGATGCGGCAGGTGTCGTTGAGGCGATCCGCCTCCTCCACCAGCCCGCGCAGTTCCGGCGTCGCGGGGCCGTCACCCAGCTGACGCAGCTCCTCGATCACGCTCAGCTTGTGGGCGGTCGCACGCTCCAGCGCGTTCATGTCGTTGCTTTTCAGCGCGGCGATCTCCGCATGGAGCAGGTCGATCACGCGGATCAGCGCGTCACGCCTGTTCATTGCGGCTCACCCAGTCGTAGCGCAGCGCGATGAACTGGTCGGCGATCGTCGATGGCGACAGCGGGAAGGTGCCGTTCGCCAGCGCGGTCTTGATCTGCTGCACGCGGTCGGCATTCACCGGCGGCTCGGCCGCCATGGCGCTGGCCATCGCGCCCGGCGCCTGCGTCGCGTCGGCCGGCGCCGCCTTCGCGGTCGGCGCGACCTCGGCGACCGGCGTGGCCGCGCTGCTGCGTTGTACGGTCGAGACGGGCGCCAAGCCCGCCCTGACCGTTGATGATCCTATCGATTCCACCATGTCCACACCTGTGGCTTTCCGCTGACACCGGCAGAAACGACCGCATGGAGGGTGGCTTTAGCACTTTTTATTCCGGCCAGCCGGGCAGCGTCGCGCGACCGGCATCGACCGCCACCGCCTGCACCGGGCGATTGTCGTCGCCGACGCGGACCATCACCCGCGCGCCCGGCGCGGCATCGGCCATCGCCACGCCGTCGCGCGTGATCGCAAAGCCGTCCGCCCCGGCCTCGATCGTCACCGGATCGCCGCGCCGGATCACCGGCTCGGCGCGCGGCGACGACGCGGTGGGGCCACCCGATCGCGCGATCGCCGGGGTGGCGCCGGCGGCGCGTGGCGGCGCGATCACCGGCACGAACACCCGCCATGCCGGCTCGGCGCACGCGACGACGACCGCATCGTGCGCGTCGGTGCGCCATGACAGCGCGACCATCGAGCAGGTGGCGAGCCGCAGGCGCGGATCGACCGGCGCGCGCGCGCCGCCCTCGCTGCCGATCGGACGCGTGGTGAAGGCGGCGACCGCGCGGTCGAGCGCGGCGGTATCCTGGAAGCTGAGCGCCGCGGCGGCGGCAAGCAAGGCGATCATGGTCGGGTTCCCTGGGTTTCGCCCGCGAAGGCGAGCGTGACGACGACCGACCGGGGCCCGTGCGCCGGGGTCGTGGAAAGGATCAGGCGGTTGTCTGGGATGCCGCCCGCCGTCAGGGCGGCGGCGACCGCGCGCGCGCGATCGGCGGCCAGCATGGTGGCGCTGCGCGTGGCCGGATCGACATCCTGCGCGCTGCCGTCGGTCGCGCCCGTGACGGTCAGGCGCACGCGCGGATCGCGCAATTCGCCCCGCGCCCAGCCGACGAGCATGGCGGTCGGCTGCGGCAGCGCCGCGCTGCCCGGCGCGAAGCCGGCGATCCCGTGGCTGGCGACCGGCATCGCGGCGGGCGCGGGTTCCACGCCGAAGCCTTCCGCGATGCCGCGCGCCAGTTCGTGCGGGCTCAGAGTCTGGTTCGCCTGCAACAACACGAAGAAGCCGACCAGCAACAGCGCGAGATCGGCCAGCGTGATCAGCCACACCGGGCGCGAGGGCTGGACGTCCAGCAGCTCGTCGTCGCTCATGCCGCGGCCTCGCGCGCGGGCACGACCGTCATCGGCGGCGGCTCCGTGTCCGGCACGCGTGTGCGAGGACGCGGCGCCTCGCGCTCCGCCAGTTCGGCGAGCGGGGCGACCAGCTGCGCGCGTCCGGCCGCCTCGGCGCGTGCGGCGACGCGCAGGCGGGCCGCGACCGGCATCGCGACCAGATTGGCGAGCAGCGCGCCATACAAGGTGGCCAGCAACGCCACCGCCATCGCGGCGCCGATCGCCTGCGGGTCGCTCATCCGCGTGAACATCGCCACCAGCCCGATCAGCGTGCCGATCATCCCCATCGCCGGGGCGGTCTCGGCCATGCCGGTCCAGCATTCGATGACGATCCGGTGGCGCTCGGCGCGGCGCCGGCGCGCCGCGTCGAGCGCCTCGACCACGGCCGCTGCCTGCGCGCCATCGACGATCAGCGCGATGGCGCCCGCCACATCGGCGTCGCGGATCACGCTGCGGTCCAGCGCGTGCACGCCGTGGCGTTGCGCGATCCGTGCCAGCGCGGTGATCTGCTCCAGCCGCGCATCGGCCCGGAAGCGGCGGCGCGGCAGGACGCGCAGCGCCAGCAACGCGCTGCCCAGATCGCGCACCGGCGTGCGCAGGGTCGTCGCCAGGATCGTACCGCCCAGCACGATCGCCAGTGCGATGGGGTCGAGGAAGATCGCGGGTGTCATGCCCCTCTGACTGCAAGGCGCGGGCCAAGTGACTCGCGCGCCGTCGGTCCGCACCGGCAACCGGTGTGGCGGCAACCCGCCTTGCCGGCAAGCGGCAAGCGCTTGCCGGTTGCCCCGTCCCACACGCGCCGCATCGCTCTGCGACGTATTTGGCACGCCCCTTGCTGATGGTCGGACATGCTTGGGCGCGATGGTCGCGCATGGAGGAGGCGAGGCCGATGGCCGAGGGATTGTTCGGAGTTCATGCCGCCGCGCTGGAGGTGCGTGCGCAACGCATGGGCGTGCTGGCGTCGAACATCGCCAATGCCTCCACGCCCAACTTCAAGGCGCGCGACATCGACTTCAAGGCCGCGCTGAGCGCGGTCGAGGGGCAGCCGGGCGGCGTCGGCGCCGATCTGGGGGGGGCGGTAAAGTATCGCGTACCGACCAACCCGTCGATGGACGGCAACACCGTCGAGCTGACGACCGAGCAGACCGCCTTCGCCGAGAACGCCGTCCAGTATCAGACGACGCTGGCGTTCCTGAACGGCCGCATCGGCACGCTCACCCGCGCGCTGAAGGGAGAATAAGGCATGTCGAACCCGTCGATGTCGATCTTCCAGGTCGCGGGGCGCGCGATGTCGGCGCAGCTGACGCGCATGAACACGACCGCCTCGAACCTCGCCAACGCCGGCGGGGTCGCGGGCAGCGAGGACGCCGCCTACAAGACGATGAAGCCGGTGTTCCGCACCAGCTTCGACCAGGCCACCGGCCTGTCGACGGTCGACGTGCAGCAGATCGTCACCGCCGGCGAGAAGCCCACCAAGCGCTACGATCCCAATCATCCGCTGGCCGACAAGGACGGCAACGTCTTCGACGCGGCGGTCGATGAATCGCGCGAGCTGGTCGACATGATGGAGACCGCGCGCAGCTACCAGAACAACGTCGAGGTGATGCAGACCGCCAAGACGCTGATCCTCGACACTCTCAAAATGGGTCGCTGAGCATGAGCACCGCCATTTCCGCCACCGACAAGGCCGCGCAGGACGCGATCTACGCCGCCGCCGGCGTCGCGCAGGCGCAACCGAAGACGAACGCCACCGCCACCACCGGCAAGTCGACGCTGGGTCAGAAGGACTTCGTGCGCCTGATGACCGCGCAGCTCCAGTATCAGGATCCGTTCAACCCGCAGGACAATACGCAGATGGTCGCGCAGATGGCGACCTTCTCGCAGGTCGCCGGGATCAGCGAGATGAGCAGCACGCTGGCCGGCATCGCCAACCGCCTGGGCACCACCACGTCCAGCGAGGCGATGAGCTTCGTCGGCCGCACCGTCCTGACCGAGGGCAAGACCGCCTATGAGCGGACCAGCGGCGGGATCATGGGCGGCGTGGAGCTGGCCAATTCGGCCACCGACGTCAGCGTCACGATCACCGACAAGAACGGCCTGACGGTCAAGGATATCCAGCTCGGCAAGCAGGAGGCCGGCACCGTCGACTTCACGTGGGACGGCAAGGACGGCGAGGGCAACAAGGTCGAGAACGGCCCCTATACCGTCACCGTCGAGGCCGCGAACGGCAGCACGATCGTCGAGGCCAAGCCGCTGGTCTGGGCGCCGGTCGAAACCGTCAGCCTGTCGGCGGGCAGCGAGCCGGTCCTGAACGTCACCGGCCTCGGCAAGGTCGATCCCGCCGCGGTCCGCAAGGTCGCCTGATCCCCCCTTTTCACTCGATTACCCCCAGGAGCACACCCCATGTCCTTCTTCACCTCGCTTTCGGGCCTCCAGGCCATGCAGACCGACATGTCGGTCATCAGCCACAACCTGGCCAACGTCTCCACCAACGGGTTCAAGAAGAGCCGGACCGCGTTCGCCGACGTCATCTCGTCGAACGTCTCGACCGATCCGCGCAAGATGGTCGGCTCGGGCGTGTCGGTGAAGGGCACGGTTCAGCAGTTCTCGGACGGTTCGTCGAACCAGACCAAGAGCGCGCTCGATATGCAGATCCTGGGTGAGGGCTTCTTCGTCGTGAAGTCGACCGGCCTGTCGGATCAGATCAACTACACCCGCACCGGCGCGTTCACGGTCGACGACAGTCGCAACGTGATCGATGCGCAGGGCAGCTATCTGATGGTCTATCCGGTCGACAACGACGGCAACGTCACCGCGACCGGCGACAAATCGCTGACCAACCTGCAGATCCAGCCGACCAGCGGCTCGCCCAAGAAGACCGAGAACGTCGCGACCAAGGTGCAGATCCCCTCGACCGCGACCGTCAAGGATGCGACCAAGTTCAAGCGCACCGACACCACCACGTACAACAACTCGGTCGCGACCCGCGTCTATGACGCGAACGGCAATCCGATGACGATGACCAGCTATTACGTGCGGACCGCGGAAGGCGACCCGAATGCAAAGGATGCCAACGGCAACGCGAAGCCCAACACCGGCACTTGGCAGGTCTTCACCTACGTCGGTGAAACGATGCTGACCCCGGACGGCGCCGCCGCCCCGGGCCCGATCACGCAGACCTACGACACGACCGGTGCGCTGGTCGCTCCCACCGCGATCCAGTTCAAGCCGTTCATCCCGGCCTCGGGCGCGGCGCAACAGGCGATCAAGCTCGACCTGACCGGCTCGACGCAGACCGCGGCGGCGGCGGCGGTCAGCAACCGCGTGCAGGACGGCGTCGCGGTCGGCCAGCTCGTCGGTATCACCGTCGACGACGCCGGCATCATCAAGGCCAGCTATTCCAACTCGGACATCGTGCCGCTGGGCAAGGTGGCGATCGCGAAGTTCTCCGCGCCGACCGGCCTGCGGCAGGCGGGCAGCAACTATTGGCAGGCGACGGGTATCTCGGGGAAGGCGACGCTCGGCTTCGCCGCCGCCGAGGGCTTCGGCAGCCTGAAGTCGGGTCAGCTCGAAGGGTCAAACGTCGACATCACCGAGGAGCTGGTCAACCTGATCGCGGCGCAGCGCAACTTCCAGGCGAACTCGAAGGCGCTCGATACCGCGACGCAGGTGTCGCAGTCGATCTTCAACATCCGCGCCTGACCGGCGTCGGTTCGGCTCCGTCGGAGAGGATGTAAGTGGACAAGCTGGTCTATACCGCGGCGACGGGCCTGCGCGCGCACATGCAGTCGCAGGCCGCGATCGCCAACAACATGGCGAACGCCTCCACCACCGGCTTCCGGGCCGATCGCGTGGTGTTCGACCGCATCATCCTGTCCGATGGATCGCAGCAATTGTCGGCGCGCCAGCCGACGTCGGAAGAGGTGCGCGACGCCGATCGCGCGCCGGGTGTCATCCAGCAGACCGGGCGCTCGCTCGACGTGGCGATGGGCGATGCCGACAAATGGCTGGCGGTGCAGGCCTCCGACGGGTCTGAGGCGTACACCCGGCGCGGCGACCTGTCGGTTTCCGCCTCGGGCGCGCTTCAGACCGGCGACGGCTTCCTCGTCATGGGGCAGGGCGGGCCGGTCACGCTGCCACCTTACGATTCGATCTCGATCGGTTCGGACGGCGCGATCTCGATCGTGCCCCAGGGCGACAAGACCGGACAGACGCAGGTCGTCGACACGCTGAAGATCGTGTCGAGCAAGGGCAGCGACACGGTCAAGGGGCTCGACAATCTGATGCGCGTGCGCGGCGGCGGCGTGATGCCCGCCGATCTCAACGCATCGATCACCAGCGGCGCGCTGGAAGGCTCCAACGTCAACATGACCCAGGCGCTGGTCGACATGATCGAGAACCAGCGCAGCTACGAAGTGCAGGCCAACCTGTTGAAGGAGGCCAAGTCCATGGACGAATCGAGCGCATCGGTGATGCGCCTGCCGGGCTGAGGGAAGGAATAGCCGATGACCACCGCCGCCATGCACATCGCGCGTACCGGGCTGGATGCCCAGGACACGCGGATGCGCGTCATCTCGAACAACCTCGCCAACGTCGCCACCACCGGCTTCAAGCGCGATCGCGCCGCGTTCGAGACCCTGTCCTATCAGGTCGTCACCGCGCCGGGCGCGCAATCGACGTCGGAGAGCAAATATGCCACCGGGCTGAATCTCGGCACCGGCGTGCGCGTGCAGGGCACGTCGCGCACCGAGACGCAGGGGTCGATGAACCAGACCGGCAACAGCCTGGACCTGGCGCTCGACGGCGGCGGCTATTTCCAGGTGCAATTGCCCGGCGGTCAGTTGGGCTACACCCGCGCCGGCAATTTCTCGCGCTCGCCGGAGGGGTTGCTGATCACCAGCCAGGGCTATCAGGTGATGCCCGGCATCACGATCCCGCCCAATGCGACGCAGATCACGATCGGCACCGACGGCACCGTCTCGGCCGAGATTCCGGGGCAGACCGGATCGCAGAACCTGGGCCAGATCCAGATCGCCAGTTTCCCGAATCCCGCCGGGCTGCAATCGGCCGGCGACAATTACCTGACCGAGACGACGTCGAGCGGCGCGGCCAACATGGGCGTGCCGGGCGACGACGGGCGCGGCAAGGTGCGGCAGGGGTCGCTGGAGGCCAGCAACGTCAACGTCGTCGAGGAACTGGTCGACATGATCGAGACGCAGCGCGCCTATGAGGTCAATTCCAAGATGATCTCCGCCACCGACGACATGTTGAAATACGTTAACCAGAACATGTCATGAGTCGGATCATGATCGAATCGTTCCCTTCTCCCGCCGTCGCTCCGCTGCCCCGCCGCCTTCGTACCGGCATCGGCGCGCTGCTGGGCGCGCTGGCCGCCGCGGCGCTGGTGCCGGCGCCCGCGCACGCCAGCATCTTCGGCAAGGTGCTGAAGCGCAAACCCGCCGAGGATTTCACCGCCGTGCGCGTCGCGCCGTCGGCCCCCACGCCGGTCGCGCCGGTCGCCAACGGTTCGATCTTCCAGGCGGCGGACGGCTATGCCGCGCTGTACGAGGGGTGGCGCGCGCGCCGCGTCGGCGATCCGCTGACGATCGTGCTGACCGAACGCACCGCCGCGTCCAAGTCCTCGACATCGAAGATCGATTCCAAGGGGCAGTTCGGGCTGGTCCCGCCGTCGACGGGGCCGCTCGGCGGTCTGCTCCGCAGCACCGACGTCGGCGCCAGCGGCAATCGCGGCTTCAACGGCACGGGCAGCGCCGATCAGGCCAATTCGCTGTCGGGCGAGGTGTCGGTGACGGTCGCGGAGGTCTATCCGAACGGCACGATGCTGGTGCGCGGGCAGAAGCGCGTGACGCTGAACCGCGGCGACGAATTCGTCCAGATCAAGGGCATCGTGCGCAGCGCCGACATCGATCGCGACAATCGTGTCGAATCGACCCGCGTCGCCGATGCGCAGATCGCCTATACCGGCAAGGGCGACGTCGCCCGCGCCAGCCGTCAGGGCTGGCTGTCCCGCTTCTTCCAGGTGGTGAGCCCGTTCTGATGCTGCGCACGCTCTTCATCGCGCTGCTGGCGCTGCTGGCGTCGATTCCGGCCGCCGCGCCGGCGCACGCCGACCGGATCAAGGATCTCGGCGGGTTTCAGGGCATCCGCTCCAACCAGCTCACCGGCTATGGCGTGGTCGTCGGCCTGCCGGGCACCGGCGACGACAATCTCGAATATACCGTGCAGTCGGTGAAGGCGGTCGCGTCGCGCTTCGGGCTACAACTGCCCGCCGGCGCCAATCCGGGGCTGAAGAACGCCGCGGTCGTGCTGATCACCGCCGACCTGCCGCCCTTCGCCAAGCCGGGGCAGAAGATCGACATCACCGTGGCGTCGATGGGCAAGGCCAAGAGCTTGCGCGGCGGCGCGCTGGTGCTCACCCCGCTGCTGGGCGCCGATGGACAGGTCTATGCGATGGCGCAGGGCAATCTGGCGGTCGGCGGGCTGGGCGCGGAGGGCGCGGACGGATCGAAGATCGTCGTCAACATCCCCTCCACCGGGCGCATCCCGGAGGGCGCGACCGTCGAGCGCGCGGTCGCGACCGGCTTCGCCGATTCGCCGTTCCTGACCTACAATCTCGCCCGCGCCGACTTCACCACCGCGCAGAACGTCGCGGCGGCGATCAACCGCAAGCTCGGCTTCGGCACCGCGCAGGCGATCGACGCGGTGTCGGTCGCGGTGCGCGCGCCGGTCGGCGCCGACGTGCGCGCGACGCTGATGAGCGAGATCGAGAATCTCGACGCCTCGACCGCCGAGCCCTCGGCGAAGGTGATCGTCAACGCGCGCACCGGCACGGTCGTCATCAACTCCGCGGTCCGGCTCGCGCCCGCCGCCGTCACCCACGGCAAGCTGACGGTGCGGATCGACGAGAGTCAGCGCGTCAGCCAGCCCGCGCCGTTCAGCCAGGGCCAGACCGCGCTGGAGAACCGCTCCAACGTGCAGGTCAGCGAGGAGAAGAAGCCGATGTTCCTGCTGTCGCCCGGGCCGAAGCTGGCCGATGTCGTCAAGGCGGTGAACGCGATCGGCGCGTCGCCGGCCGATCTGGTCGCGATCCTGGAGGCGCTGAAGGAAGCCGGCGCGCTCAAGGCCGAACTGGTGGTGCTGTAATGGACGCGGTCGGACCGATCAGCGGCGCCACCGGGCTGGACACCGGCCTGTCGCGCGCCGCGACGCGCGCGAACCTCGACAAGGCGGCGCAGCAGTTCGAGGCCGTGTTCACCGGCATGATGCTGAAATCGATGCGCCAGGCCAAGCTCGCCGATCCGCTGATCGACAGCAAGGCGATGGAGACGTTCCGCGACATGAGCGACCAGAAGGTCGTGCAGCAGATGGCGGAACACACCCCGCTCGGCATCGGCGCGGCGATGAGCAAGTTCCTGGCGCAGGCGCAGCCGGAGCTGGGATCGGAGCCGGCCTCCGCGGCGCAAAACACGCCAACGACAAAGCCTTGACGGCCGCGCGAGTCCGGCGACTCGCACGCCTTAAACCCGATTTTAACCCGACTCGTGCCACCCTGTCCGCATGGCTGATCTGCTCTCCATCGGCGCTTCGGGCGTGCGCACGTATCAGACGGCGCTGACGACGACGTCGGAGAACATCGCCAATGCCGGCAACGCGTCCTATGTGCGGCGCACGCCCAGCATCCGCGAGATCAGCGGCGGCACCGGCTACAATACGTCATCGCCCAACGGCATGGGCTCCTCGGCGTTCAACATCCTGCGCTCCGGCAATGCCTATGCGGATCAGTCGCTGCGCACCGCCGCGTCGGACCTGTCGCGGACCGAGGCGGGGTCGGTGTGGCTGGAGCGGATCGAGACCGCGCTGGGCAGCGGGCAATTGTCCTCGCGACTGACCAGTTTCTTCGCGGCCGGCACGGCGTTGCAGGCCGATCCCACATCCGCCGCCCTGCGTGCCGGGATGCTGAGCGCGGGTTCGTCGGTCGCCGATGCCTTCGGCGTTACCGCGCGCGCGCTGGACGATGCCGCCGCCGAGCTGGACGGTCAGGCCGGACAGGCCGCCGCCGAGCTGACGCGGCTCAACCAGGCGGTGCTGAAGGTCAATCAGGGGCTGGTGCGTACCGCGCCCGGCACATCGGCGATGGCCGGGTTGATGGACCAGCGCGACGACCTGTTGCAGCAGATGAGCGCGCTGACCGACGTCGACGTGAAGATCGACGATTATGGCCGCGCCACCGTCCGGGCCGGCGGACCCAATGGCCCGGTGCTGGTCGATCCGCGCGACGCCAGCGAGGTGGCCTATGGCCGCACCGGCAACAATGTCGCGGTGGCGGTACGCCCGCCGACCGGCAATCCGACGCTGTTCGCCCCGGACGGCGGGACGCTGGCCGGGATGGTGGAGGGCGCACAGCGCATCGCTTCGAATCGCGACGCGCTCGGGCGGGTCGCCAAGGATCTGACCGAGACCGTCAACACGCTCCAGGCGCAGGGCGACGACCTGAAGGGCGTCGCGGGCACCGACTTCTTCCAGTCGAGCGCGACCGACCCAACCAGCTTCACGGTCAAGCTGACGAACGGCGACAAGATCGCGGCGGCGGCGCGCGCCGGCGGCTCGCGCGACGCGACGAACCTTGCCGCGCTGGCCGGCCAGCGAACCGCGATGGGCTTCGAAAGCCGCGTGCAGGGGCTGGTCACCGACAATGCGGCGACGCTGAAGCAGCGGCGGCTGGTGGCCGAGGCGCAGACGACGATCCGCGACGGTGCGATCACCACGCGCTCCGAACTCACCGGCGTCAATCTGGATAACGAGGCGGTCGACCTGCTGAAGTTTCAGCAGGCCTATCAGGCGTCGAGCCGCGTCATCCAGGTCGCCAAGGAAACCTTCCAGTCGATCCTCGAGATCAGGTAAGCGCGATGCAGATCTCCAGCAGCCTCATGTTCGATCGGTCCGCGTCCCGGATGGGCACGCTGATGGCGATCGCGGCCAAGCTCCAGACGCAGATCGCGACCGGCAAGAAGATGACTTCGCCGTCGGAGGATGTCGCGGTCGGGCAGCAGCTCGCCGAATTCGATCGCAAGAATATCGATGCCGCCGCGTACACGTCGAACATGAACATGTCGGCGTCGATGCTGTCGCAGGCCGATACGACGCTCGATTCGATCGTGACCCAGATGCAGCGCGCGACCGAGCTGACGGTGCGCGCCGGCAACGGCTCGCTCAGCGTCCAGGATCGGCAGGTGATCGGCGACGAGCTGAAGGCGGTCGTCGACACGCTGATCGGTCTCGGCAACGTCAGCGATTCGAATGGCCGCGCCCTGTTCGGCAGCGCGTCGGGCACGCCGGCGATCACGAAGAACGCGGACGGCACCTTCACCTACAATACCGCGCCATCGCTGTCGGAGGTGCCGATCGCCGACAACATGTCGATCCAGCCGACCGAAACCGCCGCGCGCGTTTTCCAGAGTCCGGCGGGCGACACGCTGTCCATCCTCAGCCAGCTCGCCGCGTCGCTCCAGGCGGGCGACACGACCGGCGAATCGGCGCGCAACGTGCTCGACAAGGTGAACACCGCGACCGATCAGGTGTCGATCGTTCAGTCCTCGGTCGGCGCGCGCGCCGCGCGGGTCGAACTGCAGCAGACGTTGCAGGAGAACATCTCGGCCGATCGTGAGGAGCTGCGCTCGTCGCTGGAGGACACCGACCTCACCAGCGCCGCCGCCGAATTCGCCAAGACGATGACGATCCTGAACGCGACGCAGTCCAGCTTCTCCAAATTGTCGCAGCTTTCGCTGTTCAGCTACCTGCGCTGATCTCTCTCCCTCGCCGCATGCCGCGCCGTCCGGGTCGCACCCGGGCGGGCGTCGTCGCATGTGGCGCGGTATCGCGTCGCGCCGTCACGATAAACGCCGCAACGGTAACCACTTCTCCACCGCTGCCGGGTTAACCACGGGCCTCGAGAATCGTCCCGTCAGCGAATTGGGGAAACACGCATGTTTGCGGCCATCGGCCTCGTCGTCCTGCTCGGTATGGTGTTCGGCGGATTCGCCATCACCGGCGGCAACCTGGAGCCCGTGTTCGAGGCGATCCCGCACGAGATGCTCATCATCGGCGGCGCGGCGGCGGGCGCGCTCATCATCGGCAACTCGATGGGTGAGCTGAAGGCGATGGGCGGCGGCATCGGCAAGGTGTTCAAGGGCCCGAAGTACAAGAAGCAGGATTATCTCGACGTCATCTTCCTGGTCAGCAAGCTGATGAAGATGCTGCGGATGGAAGGACCGATCGCGCTGGAGCCGCATGTCGAGGATCCCAAGTCCTCGGCGGTGTTCGCCGAATATCCCAAGCTGCTGAAGGACCATACGCTCGTCAACCTGATCGCCGACACGCTGCGGCTGGTCGTCGTGTCCTCGGGCACGCTCGACGTTCACGCGGTCGAGGAAGTCATGGACAATGCGATCAAGACCCACCACCACGAGGTCGAGGGGCCGGAGCATACGCTCCAGAGCCTCGCCGACGCGCTGCCCGCGCTCGGCATCGTCGCGGCGGTGCTCGGCATCGTGAAGACGATGGGCTCGATCGACAAGCCGCCATCGGTGCTGGGCGGCATGATCGGCTCGGCGCTGGTCGGCACGTTCATGGGCGTGTTGCTGGCCTATGGCATCGTCAATCCGTTCGCGGGCCGGCTGAAGCAGGTCGTGGCGGCGGACGGCGCGATCTATCATGTGGTAAAGCAGATCATCATCGCCTCGCTGCACGGCCATCCGCAGCCGCTGGTGATCGAGGCGGCACGCTCGGGGATCGATCACAAGAACCAGCCCGGCTTCGCCGAGGTCTTCGACGGCCTGCGCGGTAAGTAAACGCGATGGCCAAGGCACCGCACGGCAAGAACGAGCCGCCCAAGATCGTCATCGTCAAGAAGATCACGGTCGTCGGCGGCGGGCACCACGGCGGCGCGTGGAAGGTCGCCTATGCCGATTTCGTGACCGCGATGATGGCGTTCTTCCTGCTGCTCTGGCTGCTGGGCGCCACCACCGAGAAGCAGCGCAAGGGTATCGCGGACTATTTCGCGCCGACGCTGATCGACAAGAAGCGCGTCGGTATCGGTGGTCAGGGCATCGGCGGCGGCGAATCGCTGACATCGAAGGAGAAGATCGGCCCGAAGGCGGGCACGTCCGATCTGCACGCGCTGGCGCTCGTCACCGACCGGCCCGTCGGTGAGGCCAAGGGCTTCGGCCAGAAGGGCTCGCTGCGCAGCTCGGCGGAGATCGCCAAGGAGGATGCCAAGAACTTCAAGCGGCTGCGCGAGGAGGTGATGACCCGCATCGCCGCCAATCGCGCGCTGGCGAAGCTGGCCAAGCATATCCGCTTCACGATGACGCAGGACGGGATGCGGATCGATCTGGTCGACGATGCCGATTATTCGATGTTCGCGGTCGGCACGACGGCGCTGGCCAGCGATGCGTCCGAACTGATCGGAATGGTGTCGGACGGGATCAGGGAGATGCCCAATCCGATCATGATCCGCGGCCATACCGACAGCCTGGGCTATGGCGATCCGCGCGCGATGAACAACTGGATGCTCTCGTCGGGCCGTGCGGAGGCGACGCGGCGGCGGATGGCGCTGGCCGGCATCCCCGAATCGCACTTCAACCGGATCGAGGGCGTCGCCGACCGCGAGCCGATGATCGCCGACAATCCCATGGACCCGCGCAACCGCCGCGTGGCGATCACCCTGCTCTACCGCGCGACGACCTTCGGGCAGTAGCGGGGTATCACATCAGCGCCGGTCGCGGATCGACATGCGTGCGGCGCGAGGCGTGCCGCCGCAGCCCGATCAGTGGTCGCAGCGGCCCGATCGCGCGACCGCCGAGGTAGAAGCCCCAGCAGCCCGCGACCGTCGCCACCACCAGCAGCGCGAAGTTCGCCCAGCCCGGCAGCGCCAGCGGCCGCAGCCAGAAGGCGATCAGCACGATCAGCGACTGGTGGATCAGGTAGAAAGGGAACACCGCTTCGGTCAGCATCGGTCGCCAGCGGTGGTCGCGGTTCCAGTGGCCATCGGCATAGCCGATCAGCGCCGCCACCGCCGTCCACCCCTCCACCGCCCGCGCCAGCGAGAAGACGATCCCCCAGGGGTGCGGCATCGTGCTGCCCGGCCAGCGGATCTCGATCCCGGCGACGAGCAGATAGGCGGCGACCGCGATCGCCGCCGACGCCTTCCACCGCGCGACCAGCGCCGCCAGCGTATGCGGCGCGCACGCCAGCGCGAAGCCGAACAGGAAGGCGGGAAAATAGCTGAAATGCGCCACCCAGTCGTCCGCCAGCGCGTGCGTCTCGCGCCCGCCCGGAAACAGCGCGAAGTTGACCAGCACCAGCCAGGCGATCGGCACCATCAGCAGCGCGGGCCCGCGCATCATCCACGCGAACCCGGCCTGCAGCGCGCGCGTCGCCACGCCCGGCAGCACCGCCGCCCCCAGCGCCAGCGCCAGCGTGTAGACCCAGAGATAGGCGACGAACCACAGATGGTTCCAGGCCGGCAGGAACAATGGGCCCACGACCGCGAACCGGAAATAATCGTGCATCCAGAAGTGCCCGAACCCCGCAGCATAGCCGTACTTCTCGGACAGCTCGACCCAGGGCTGGACCGGCACGATCACGACGATGCCGAAGATCAGCGGCACCAGCAGCCGGAGCGAGCGCTGCCGCGCGAACCGCCATGGCACCTTGTTGCGGGTCAGCAGCGCGCGGCTGGCATAGCCCGACACGACGAACAGCAGCGACAGCCGCCACGGGTTCGACGCCATCATCGGCACCGCCACCCACCACGCGCCGGGCAGCTTGGCGTGGAAATCCCATGGCACGAACACCATGCCGACATGATAGAGGATCAGGATCGCGAACGCCCCGATGCGAAGCCAGTCCAGGCCGTAATGACGCTGCATCCGCCGCCGCCTAGCAAAATGCGCACGTTCTCGCGACTTTGAACTGCCACGCGGGAGGCGTATAGGGGCGGGCATGTCGATCCGTCCGTGGCGCGATATCGCGCGTCGTCCCAGCCGCCAGATCATGGTCGGCAACGTCCCCGTCGGTGGGGATGCCCCCGTCACCGTGCAGACGATGACCAACACCCCGACCGAGGATGCCGCCGCGACGATCGACCAGATCCGCCGCTGCGAGGAGGCCGGCGCCGACATCATCCGCGTCAGCTGCCCCGACGTCGCCTCCACCGCCGCGCTCGGCCAGATCGTCCGCGCGGCGAAGGTGCCGATCGTCGCCGACATCCACTTCCACTACAAGCGCGCGCTGGAGGCAGCGGACGCGGGCGCGGCGTGCCTGCGCATCAATCCCGGCAACATCGGCTCGTCCGAGCGCGTCGCGGAGGTGGTGCGCGCCGCCAAGGCGAACGGCTGCGCGATCCGCATCGGGGTCAACGCCGGGTCGCTGGAAAAGGACCTGCTCGAAAAATACGGCGAGCCGTGCCCCGAGGCATTGGTCGAATCCGCGCTCGACCATATCAAGCTGCTCCAGGACCACGATTTCCACGAATATAAGGTCGCGGTGAAGGCGTCGGACGTCTTCCTCGCGGTCGCCGCCTATCAGGGGCTGGCCGAGGCGACCGACTGCCCGCTGCATCTGGGCATCACCGAGGCGGGCGGGCTGATCGGCGGCACGGTGAAATCGTCGATCGGGCTCGGCTCGCTGCTCTGGTTCGGTATCGGCGACACGATCCGCGTCTCGCTGTCGGCAGAGCCGGAAGAGGAAGTCCGCGTCGGCTTCGAGATCCTGAAGGCGCTCGGCATCCGCAATCGCGGCGTGCGCGTGGTGAGCTGCCCGAGCTGCGCGCGGCAGGGCTTCGACGTCATCCGCACCGTGCAGGCACTGGAGGAACGGCTCCAGCACATCCGCACCCCGATGAGCCTGTCGGTGCTCGGCTGCGTCGTCAACGGCCCCGGCGAGGCGCGCGAAACCGACATCGGCATTACCGGCGGCGGCAACGGCAAGCACATGGTCTATCTGTCGGGCGTCACCGACCACCATGTCCAGGACGCCGACATGATCGACCATATCGTCAAGCTGGTCGAGGCGAAGGCCGCCGAGATCGAGGCGGCCGACGCGGCGGCGAAGCTGGTCGCGGCATAGGTCCTGTGCTATATGTCAGGTCCTGGAGGGCCTGACATGACCTACCATGCGAAAGTGATTGCCGGCGGCAAGATCGTCATACCGGCGGATCTACGACGCGAACTCGGCATCAAGGACGGCGATTCGGTCATCATCGACCGGGACGCCTCTGGCGCGATGGTGCTCAAGACACACGCGCAGATCGTTCGCGAAGTGCAGGACATCTTTCGCCCCTTCCGCGATCCGGCCCGCGGTATCGTCGATGAATTGCTGGCCGGGCGACGTGAAGAGCAGAAGCGCGAAAGCGACGCCGCCGATGCCGCCTCTGCGGCATGACCATCGTCATCGACGCTTCCGCTCTGCTGGCGCTCCTGTTCGACGAGCCGGGTGGTGAGGCCGTGCTGCCACTGGTCCGTGGCGCCTTGCTGTCGGCAGTCAATCTCGACGAGGTGCTCCATAAATGCACGCGGCGCGGCATCGACGCGACGGCGGTGCTGGATAGCGTCCGGCGTCTCGAGGTGATCGTCATTCCCTTCGATGCGGAGCAGGCGCTGGTCAGCGCGACGCTTCACGCGCGCGCGCAGGCGTGGCGGCTGTCCTTCGCCGACCGCGCCTGTCTGGCACTCGGCAACATGCAGGGCGCGACGATTGTGACGGCTGATCGCGCGTGGCAGGCGTTCGATGGCGACGCCGACATCCGCCTCATCCGGTGACCACCCCCCGCCACCTCTCCCCCGCGCTGGCGCTCGCCGTGGCGGCGGGCGGGATCGGGCTGTTCTCGATCATGGACGCCTTCATGAAGTCGCTGGTGATCGCGATCGGCGTCTATAACGCGCTGCTCTGGCGCACGATGCTGTCGACCGTCATCGGCGGGGTCGCGTGGCGCGCCGGCGGCGGGCGGCGGATCGGCGCGCGGGCGCTCCGGCTGCATGTCGCGCGCGGCAGCCTCACCACCGCGATGGCGCTGCTGTTCTTCTGGGGTCTGGGCCGCGTGCCGATGGCGCAGGCGATCGCGCTCACCTACATCGCGCCGCTGCTGGCGCTGCTGCTCGGCGCGTGGTTGCTGGGCGAGCGCGTCGGGGCGCGCGTGGTCGGTGCCTCGATCGCCGCCCTCGTGGGGGTGGCGGTGATCCTCGCCGGGCAGGCGCGGATGGCGCTGGGGCCGGAGGCATTGTGGGGCGCGGGCGCGATCCTGCTGTCGGCGATCCTCTATGCCGGCAATCTGATCGTCGCGCGGCTCCAGAGTCAGGCCGCCGCCCCGCGCGAGATCGCGTTCGTGCAGTCGGCGGTGACGGCGACACTGCTGCTATGCGCCGCGCCATGGCTCGCCGTGCTGCCCCCGCCCGAGGCGTGGTGGAAGATCGCGGTCGCCGCCGCGCTGGCAGCGGGCTCGCTGTTCCTGCTCGGCTGGGCCTATGCCCACGCCGAGGCGGGGTTCCTCGCGACGACCGAATATACGTCGTTCGTCTATGCGGCGGTGCTGGGCTGGCTGTTCTTCGGCGAGGCGGTCGCGCCGACGACGCTGCTGGGGGCAGGGGTGATCGTCGCCGCCTGCCTCTACGCCGCCCGTCGCCGCGCGGTGCCACAAGGCGCACTCGAAGGCGCGGCCTGACCCCGCCAATTCCGTCATTCCCGCGAAGGCGGGAATCCAGACGCGCAGGTCCTCGCAAGGGTCGAAACGTCAGAGGTTCTGGATTCCCGCCGTTGCGGGAATGGCCGTTGGGTGCCGGCACCGAACCCGGTACACCGCTTCCCATGACCGTCACGATCCGCCCCGCGACCCCCGCCGACGTCCCGACGATGCTCGGCTTCATTCGCGACCTCGCCACCTTCGAGAAACAACCCGACGCGGTAGAGGCCACCGAGCCGATGCTCCACGACGCGCTGTTCGGTGCGCATCCCGCGGCCGAGGGGCTGATCGCCGATCTCGACGGTCGCGCGGTCGGCTTCGCGATCTTCTATCTCACCTTCTCCACCTGGACCGGCAAGCGCGGCATCTGGCTCGACGACCTCTATATCGCGCCCGCGGCACGCGGGCAGGGCGCGGGCGCGGCACTGTTGCAGTCACTCGCCGGGATCGCGGTCGATCGCGGCTATGCGCGCTTCGAATGGTGGGTGCTCGACTGGAATACCCCGGCGATCGATTTCTACCGCGCCAAGGGAGCGATCGCGCAGGACGAATGGACCGTGCAGCGCGTCGATGGCGATGCGCTCCGCCTTCTCGCGGGGCGCGGCTGATGGCGTGGTTGTGGCTGATCGCCGGTGGCCTGTTCGAGATCGGGTTCACCACCTGCCTGCGCAACGCCGACGGCTTCCGGCATGTCGGCTGGACGCTCGGCTTCCTCGCCTCGGTGTCGCTGTCGATGCTGCTGCTGGAGGTCGCTGCGCGCAGCATCCCGATGGGAACCGCCTATGCGGTCTGGACCGGGATCGGTGCGCTCGGCACCGTCCTGACCGGCATCCTGTTCTACGGAGAGGTGGCGACGCCGCTGCGGCTGCTGCTGATCCTCGGCGCGGTCGGCTGTATCGCCGGGCTGAAGCTGACGGCCGGTCATTAGAACGAGATGGTGTGCGATTGACTCACCCCGTCATTGCGAGCGGAGCGAAGCAATCCAGTCCCGGACCAGGACGCCCTGGATTGCTTCGCTCCGCTCGCAATGACGGAATCGCTCGACGTCATCATGCAAAGGGGAGAGCGAGTGATGGCGCTCGACCACGGGTTGATCGACTGGATCGCCGAGGCGCTGGCGGCGGAAGGTGTCGTCACGCACCGGCGGATGATGGGCGGCGCGACGCTCTACCTCGACGGCACGGTATTCGCGATCGTCGGCGGCGACGGCGGTTTGTGGTTCAAGGGCGATGCCGAGAGCGACGCGACCTGGGACGCGGCGGGCTGCGCGCGCTTCACCCATGAGCGCGGCGACGGGACGATCGCGTCGATGAACTATCGCCGCGCGCCGGAGGATTGCTACGACGATGCGGAGGCGGCGCGGGAATGGGCGCTGCTGGGCGTCGCGGCCGGGCGGCGCGCGCCGGCAAAGAAAAAGCCCTCTTCCCGAAGGAAGAGGGCCTCATCATGATTTACGCGCGGCCCGGCACGTCGTGGTCGTGCGGCTCTTCGCCCTCGGCCTTGGCGGCTTCGTAGCGCTCGATCGCTTCCATCACGATGCGGCGCGCTTCCTCGCGATCGCCCCAGGTGCCGATCCGCACCCACTTCTTCTTCTCCAGGTCCTTGTAGTGGGTGAAGAAGTGTTCGATCTGCGCGAACACGATCTCGGGCAGATCGTCCTTCTCGCCGACGTTGGTGTAATAGGGGAAGGTCGAGTCGACCGGCACGCAGACCAGCTTCTCGTCGCCGCCGGCCTCGTCTTCCAGGTTCAGCACCGCGATCGGGCGCGCGCGCACGACGCAGCCGGGGATGAACGGCGAGCGTGCGACGACCAGCGCGTCGAGCGGATCGCCGTCCGGCGACAGCGTGTGCGGCACGAAGCCGTAGTTCGCCGGATAGCGCATCGGCGTGTGCAGGATGCGGTCGACGAACAGCGCGCCCGACGCCTTGTCGAACTCGTACTTCACCGGCTCGCCGCCGGTCGGCACCTCGATCACCACGTTCAGGTCGTCGGGCGGGCTCTTGCCCACCGGGATCAGGTCGATACGCATTCTCTTCCCCTCTGGAGGTGCGAACGCCCCGCGTCAGCGGGGCGCAAGAAGCCGGTCGAGACCGCTGTCGCCGGTGCCGACCTTCTGAAGTGCCGGGTAACGCAAGCCATTATGATAGTCGAGTGCGACGCTGCGGTAGCGTTCGCCCTGCTTGACTGTCAGCGGGATCGGGGTCCGGCTATCCTTGGCCGCGGTGATCGCCGCCTTCAGCCGCTCGGCGCTATACGCCTGGTTGTCCACCGCGACGATCTGGTCGCCGATCGCCAGCCCGGCCTTGAACGCCGCGCTGTCCCAGGTCACGCCGGTCACCTCGCCATCGCCGCCCAGGGTCAATCCGCCCGAATAGGTCAGGTTGGTCGACTTGGATGCGGTTTCCGCCGCCTTGAACGACGGCGTCGGCGTGTCCTTGTAGATCAGTCTGTAGCCGTTGCGCGCGAAGCCCTCGATCGGCGCGCCCTCGGCGTGTTCTGTGAGGCGACGGTTGAGATAGCCCGCCCAATCCCATGGCACGATGCCGTTCAGCGTCCTGGCGACATCGTCGAACGTGTACGTCACCTCGCCCCAGTCGCCGTCGCGGATTCCGAAAAAGGCCTTTGCGAAATCGTCGATCGACTTCGTCCCGCCCGATTTCTCGCGCAGCAGCGAATCGACGTCCATCCAGACCAGCAGCCCCTCGTTGTAATAATCCTCGCTGCGCTGCCAGCTGGTCCAGCCCTTCGGCTTGCGCGACGAGATGATCGGGTCGTTGGTGGTGTCGATCAGCGCGCGCCACTGTCGCGCGGGCTGGCTGTCGTACAACGCCATGATCGCGGCGTACTGGTCCAGCGTGTCCTGCTTGCTGACCAGTCCCGAGCGCGCCTGCAGCACATAGCCCCAGAACTGCGTCTGCCCCTCATACACCCACAAGGACGAATCGCGCATCGGGGTGCGATAGTCGGGCGTCCACAGCTCCGCCCCGCGCCGGAACTTCCCGTCCCAGCTATGCGTGAATTCATGCGGCAACAGGTTGCGGCGGCCCGGCCCGTCGTTCCACTTCGTGAAGTATCCCGGCGTCACGCCATTCTCGCTCGACCGGTGATGCTCCAGCCCGATTCCGCCGAGCTGGTCGGTGATCGACAGAAGGAATTCGTATTTGTCGTAATGCTGCGCGCCGAACGTCTTGACCGCCTGATCGACCAGCCGCGCATGTGCCGCGATCTGCTCCGGCGTCGCGTTCAGCTCGGCGGGATCGTCGGCGAAGACGTTCAGGTTGACGCGGGGGCTCAGCGGCCAGACCTTCCCGTACTTGCCCGCCAGCACCGGCGAATCGACCAGGATCTCGTAATTGGTCGTGTCGTAGTTGTAGGTCGCGCCCGTCTTCTTCGCCGGGATCGCCCCCGCCGCGGTCCAGCCGTCGGGATACTTCACCGTCATCTGGATCGGGATCGCCCTCGTGAAATACCCGGCCGGATACAGGCTGACCGAATTGGGCTGGAGCGAGATCATCGTCGGCGTCATCGCGATCCGCCCCTGATTGCCTTGCGTCGCCGACAGGAACTGGAAGTTCGCCTCGATGGACTTCACTCCGGCGGGCACGTCGATGTGGAAGGCGAAGACGTCGACCGTGTCGCGCGTCCATTCGATCCGCTTGCCATTGCCGGTGATGATCAGCCCGGCCAGCTTCTCGATCTCGCCGCGCGGGCTATGCGCGCCCGGCAGCCATTTCGGGAACAGCAGCACCATATGCCCCGCCTGCGGCACCGGGATCGTCTCCTGCACGCGGAAGATGCCCTGTTCGGTCTGGCTGGCATCGACGTTCAGCCGGATCGTACCGGGAAAGCGCACGTCGCGGGGGGCGGGGATCGTGTCGACGATCGGCACCGGCTGTGGCGCGCTGTTGCCCGCCGGGACTTGCGCGAGGGTAGGGGAGAGGCTGGCGGAGGCGAGAAGAGCGGCGAACGCGATACGACGGATCATCGGGGCTCCGATAAGGCAGGGTGACTGTCGTGACTAACCAGCCGCTCGCCCCGGCGTCCAGCCCCTTTGCCTAACTCGCCCCCAGCACGTTGATGCTGAACGCGATCACGCCGAGGTTGAACACGAACCCGGCCAGGCATTGCCCCAGCGCCACGCGCCGCGCCGCCGCCGACCCGATCGTCACGTCGGAGGTCTGGAACGTCATGCCCAGCGTGTAGCTGAAATAGAGGAAGTCCCAGTAATCGGGCGCCTCCGTGTCCGGAAAGCCGATCCCGCCGCGATCCTTGCCCGCGTCGCCGGGCATGTAGAACAGATGCGCATAATGCAGCGCATAGACCATGTTGAGGAACAGCCACGCCAGCGCCAGCGTCACGATCACCAGCAATCGGGCCTGTCCGTCCTCCCGCCCGCGCAATTCGCTGTCGACCGTCGCCAGGATCACCAGCACCACCACCGCCGCGACCGCCAGCAGCAGCCCGCGATTGGCGTCGTTCGCTGCCGACGCCGCGCGCATCTGCTGCGGCGTGTCATGCCCGAACAACGCGACGACGCTCAGCAGGAACACGATCGCGGCGATATCGAACCCCGCCATCACCCCGCGCGCCGCGCCCAGCCACGGCACCAGCGCCGCGACCGCACCCGCCGCCACGACCGCGAACAGCACGAAGCGCGGCGGCGCGACGCGCTGTCCCAATCCCCACCATCGCGGTCGATCGCTCATGCGAACAGGCGCTAGCGCTTGGGGCTGGCCGCGACTAGATGCACGCGCCTATATGGCCCGTATTCCGACACCGCAGCGCGTGCGTGGCACGCAGGACATCTTCCGCGACGAACAGCGCCGCTTCGCGCACGTCCTCGACACGTTCGAGCGCGTGCGGCGGCTCTATTGCTTCGAACGCGTCGAGGTGCCGGTGTTCGAGGATACGCAGGTCTTCGCGCGCTCGATCGGCGAGACGACCGATGTCGTGTCGAAGGAGATGTACACCTTTCCCGACAAGGGCGACGACCTGCTGACGCTGCGCCCCGAATTCACGGCGGGAATCGCGCGCGCCTACATCACCAACGGCTGGCAGCAGTTCGCGCCGCTGAAGCTGACGACCAGCGGCGCGGTGTTCCGCTACGAACGCCCGCAAAAGGGTCGCTATCGCCAGTTCCACCAGATCGACGCCGAGATAATCGGCGCGCCCGAACCGGCAGCCGACGTCGAACTGCTCACGCTCGCCGATCAGTTGCTGCACGAACTGGGCGTGGCCGAGGGCGTGACGCTGCAACTCAACACGCTCGGCGATGCCGCGACCCGCGACGCGTGGCGCGACGCGCTGGTGGCCCATTTCGAGGCGCATCGCGGCGAGTTGAGCGAGGACAGCCTGACGCGCCTCGACAAGAACCCGCTGCGCATCCTCGACAGCAAGGACCCGCGCGACCGCCCGATCGCCGACGCCGCCCCCGGCATCGACGCCTATATGAGCGCCGAGGCGGGCGCCTTCTTCGACAGCGTGCAGAAGGGGTTGCAGGCAGCGGGCGTCGCCTTCCAGCGCAACGAGCGGCTGGTGCGCGGCCTCGACTATTACCGCCACACCGCGTTCGAGTTCGTCACCGACCGGCTCGGCGCGCAGGGCACCGTGCTGGCAGGCGGGCGCTACGACGGGCTGGTCGAAAGCCTCGGCGGACCGGCGACGGCGGGCGTCGGCTGGGCGGCAGGGGTCGAGCGGCTGGCGATGCTGCTCGAGGAGCCGCATGTCGAAAGACCAGCTATCTCAGTGATCCCAGAAACGCCATCGGCCGAGCAGATGGCCATCCGCATTTCCGCGACCCTTCGTAGGCTGGGCTTCAGCGTTGATATCGGTTTTCGAGGCAAGGCGAAAAAGCGCTTTGAGGAAGCTGCAAAGGCGAAGTCCGGCGGACGCGTGATCGTTGGGTGCGATCAGTTTCCAAATGGGGATGCCGCCGGCATCTCTGTTCGAGCCAATCAAGAGCACGAACTTGGCGACGCTCACGTTGAAGCCATACTGAACGCTCTCTCTCAGGTCCTCCAAGTCGAGCGCTCGTGGGATGTCGCGAGGGCAGGGCAGATTGATGCGGTGGTGCGGCTTCCCGCATGACCACCATCTCGATCGACCGCATCCGCCAGATCGAGGCGCGCCGCGACGAACTGGCCGCGCAGATGGCGACCGGCAATCTCGACGGCGACCGCTTCGTCGCGGTGTCGAAGGAATATGCCGAGCTCGAACCCGTGGCGCAGGCCGCGACCGAGGTCCGCCGCCTGCGGCAGGAGGCCGAGAGCCTCGCGTACATGGCCGCCGACACCGACGCCGAACTGCGCGCGCTGGCCGAGGAGGAGTTGCGCGACAACCGCGCCGCGCTCGACGCCGCCGATCGCAAGCTGGCGCTGGCATTGCTCCCGCGCGACGCCGCCGATCAACGCTCGGCGATGCTCGAGGTGCGGGCCGGGACCGGCGGCGACGAGGCGGCGCTGTTCGCGGGCGACCTGTTCCGCATGTACCAGCGTTATGCGGAATCGCAGGGCTGGCGCGTCGAGTTGATCTCCGCCTCGGACAGCGACGCGGGCGGCTACAAGGAGGTCGTGGCCAGCGTCACCGGCAGCGGCGTGTTCGCCAGGCTCAAGTTCGAATCCGGCGTCCACCGCGTCCAGCGCGTGCCCGTGACCGAAAGCGGCGGGCGCATCCATACCTCCGCCGCGACCGTCGCGGTGCTGCCCGAGGCCGAGGACGTCGACGTCCAGATCGACGAGGCGAAGGATCTGCGGATCGACGTCTATCGCTCGTCCGGCCCCGGCGGGCAGTCGGTCAACACCACCGACTCGGCGGTGCGGATCACCCACTTGCCGACCGGGCTGGTCGTGATCCAGCAGGACGAGAAGTCGCAGCACAAGAACAAGGCCAAGGCGCTCAAGGTGCTGCGGACCCGGCTCTACGAGGCGGAGCGCGAGCGGCTGGCGGCGGAGCGATCGGGCACGCGTCGCGCGATGGTCGGCTCGGGCGACCGGTCGGAACGCATCCGCACCTACAATTTCCCGCAGGGGCGCGTGACCGACCACCGCATCAACCTGACGCTCCATCGCCTGCCGGAGATTCTGGCGGGGGAGATGGACGAACTGATCGGCGCGTTGATCGCGGAGGATGAGGCCGAGCGGCTGGCGACGATCGAGGCGTAGCGCAGGCTGGCCTGTCGCTGCTTGCGACAGGACTCGGCCAAGCTCGGCGGGCGGGGCATCGCCCCGACCGACGACGCGGCTTTGCCGCGGCGCTGTCCTACACGCCCCATCACACGCTATTATCCCATTCGTCTCTTCCAAAGTGGACCCTATGCCCCCCCGTCATTGCGAGCGCAGCGAAGCAATCCAGAGCGTCCGGGCAACAGCCCTGGATTGCTTCGCTGCGCTCGCAATGACGGGGGGAGGCGGACCCCACACCCCCGCCCGAATGTTGAGTCACCGCGCTACCGTCTCAACATTCGCAACATTCGCGCGCGCCCCGCTCTCCCGTGTTCCGGCGAACGCCGGAACCCAGAGTCAAGCAAAACAAGGCCTTGTGGCAGCAATCGCCGCCACGTCACGCCGCTTGTCGCGTGCGACCGGAATGTTGAGTCACCCCGTCACCACCTCAACATTCACAACATTCGCGGTGCGGGCATGACCCCCCGCGAGGCCCTCCGCGACGCCGCCCGGCGCTTCGCCTTCTCGCCAACCGCGCGCCTCGACGCCGAGCTGTTGCTCGCCCACGCGCTGAACATCACCCGTGAGCGCCTGCTCCTCACCCTCGACGATCACCCCGTTCCGGACGGGTTCGCCGCCCTCGCCGCGCGCCGGGCCGCGCACGAACCGGTCGCCTATATCACCGGTACGCGCGCCTTCTGGACGATCGACCTGCACGTCGGTCCCGGCGTCCTCGTCCCGCGCGCCGACAGTGAGACCTTGCTCGACGCCGCCGTCGATCATTTCAAGGGCACCCAGGGCCCGCGCCGGATCCTCGACCTCGGCACCGGCCCCGGCACGCTGTTGCTCGCGGCGCTCGACCAATGGCCCGACGCACACGGGGAGGGGGTCGACGCCTCCGACACCGCGCTCGGCTATGCCCGTCGCAATGCCGAGGCGCTTGGCCTCGCCGCCCGCGCGCGCTTGGCGCGCGGCGACTGGGCGGACGGGATCACCGCTACCTACGACCTCATCCTCACCAATCCGCCCTATGTCGAGGCCGGCGCCGCGCTTCCCGAGGAGGTGGCGGCATACGAACCCGCAGCCGCGCTCTTTGCCGGTGCGGACGGTCTCGACGACTATCACCGCATCGCGCGCCAGCTTCCGCCGTTGCTCGCGCCCGGGGGCGTGGCCTGTGTGGAGATCGGCGCGGATCAGGGGCGATCCGCCGCAGCCTTGTTCCTCGATCGGGGGCTATCGGTCAGCATCCGCCGCGATCTGGGTGATCGCGACCGCTGTCTGGTGGTCACGGGTTGATTTTGCGCGCCTACGCACCAATATTTCGCTTTGAGAACGCCTGCCGTGCGTCTAGAGACGGCGCAGGGGCTCGCGAACTCACCGACATGCGTTGGATGGCGCGCCTGCCCTCCCTTCGTCATCAACCGCTGCGGTCCGGCGGTCATGGCAGGCCCACGACACGAACGTCGTCGTGGCGCCGGGGAACGATTGCAACCCGTGCATCGGGAGCGAATGCCGGTTTTGGTTCCAGGACGAGGACAGTGATTTGATCAACAACCGTCAGAACGGTCGCCGTCGCGGCCGTGGTGGTGGCCCGCAGCGTCAGGGTGGCGGCGGCGGCCATGGGCAGCGTGACAGCGGCAACCGGATCGACAGCCGCGCGCGTGGCAATGCCGCGCAACTGCTCGAAAAGTACAAGAACATGGCGCGCGACGCGCAGATGGCGGGCGATCGGGTCAACACCGAATATTACCTGCAGTTCGCGGATCATTATTTCCGCGTCCTCGCCGATCAGCGCGGCCGCAGCGACGATCAGCAGCCGATGCGTCGCCAGCGCGACGATTTCGACCAGTTCGACGACGCCGATGATTTCGGTGACGAGGGCGAGCCGATCCGGGCCGACGATCAATCGCGCATGAGCGAGGTCGAGCAGCCGCAGCGTCAGGAGCGTTTCCGCGAGAACCGTGCCCGTGACGATCGCCAGCGTGACGATCGCCAGCGTGACGATCGTTCCCGTGAGGAACGTCCGCGCGGGGAACGTCAGCGCGACGACCGTCAGCGTCCCGAGCGCGCCGCGCCGGTCGCCGAGGCGCCGGTCGCGCCGGTGCCCGAGGATCGGGATGCTCCCGTAGCAGCGGCGCAGGGTGAGGAAGAGGCGGGCACTCGTCGTCGCCGTACCCGCAAGCCGCGCGAGGAAGCGGTGCAGGCCGACGCTCCCGCGTTCGATGCCGATCGCCTGCCTCCCGCGCTCGGTACCGCTGCCGAGCCGGAGGCACCGGCCGGAGAGGAGGCGCCCAAGCCGCGCCGCCGTCGGGTCCGCGCCGCCTCGACCGAGATCGCGGCCGCCGAGTAACCGGCGCGTCTCTCAACGGCTCATCTGACGGCCGGCGTTCGTTCGCGAACGCCGGCCGTCGTCGCTTCCGCGGCTTGTCTTTGCGCGTGGATATGGGATGCTCTTCCCGCGACAACGATCGCATCGCCAGGGAGAGGACCATGACCATCGCCGCCATTCTCGGTCGCAAGGGTGCCGACACGATCGCGATCGCCCCCGATACGCCGCTGCGCGACGCGATCGCGCTGCTGGCCGAACATCGCATCGGCGCTGTGCCGGTCGTGGACGGGGTGGTGGTGCGGGGGATCTTCTCCGAACGCGACGTCGTCCGCCTGTTGGCCGATGGTGATGCCGCGCAGCTGCTCGCGACGGCGATCGGCGACCTGATGACCCGCGAACCGCTGACGGTCACGCGCGACGACTCGGTCCTCGCGGCCCTGTCACTGATGACCCATCGCCGCATCCGCCATTTGCCGGTGGTGGAGGGCGGTGCACTGATCGGGATCGTGTCGATCGGCGACCTCGTCAAATACCGCATCGACCGCATCGAAGCCGATGCGGCAGCAATGCGTGATTATATTCAGCAGACGTGATTCGCCCCGCCCGCTCGTGACTGGCCGCAGGCAGATGCGGAAAAACGGCGGATTTCTGCGGGGTTCCGATCCCGACGACATAAAATTGCAAAAAGTATTTGACGGTTCTGTCATGGGCCCGTAGAGGGCTGTTCACCGCAGCGGCGTTGCTCTTTTCAGGAGCGGTTGCAGCGGTCGCCACATGGACGGACAGCGGTCTTTCGCTAGAGATAGCGGGATTGATCGATTGTCCGGTTTGTTTGTGGATGGTTCTTTGACATTGTAGGTTGTACCTTAACACCATCTGACGCTGCCGACGAAGAGATTGGACAAGCACCAGGTGAGCAC